>WOUQ01000053.1 GCA_009772925.1 bacterium | reverse complement strand
ATGCCGTGGACCGGGCCGGCAATACCGAGCTGGTTTACTCCACAGCTACCAATGTAAAAGCTGATTTTACCGCCCCGGCTTCCACTATTACGGTCCCGGCCGAGGGCGTCACCTACGGCGAAACGCCATTGTCGCAGGTGAACGGCACGGCCGCGGATACCCCGCCCGGCGAGGTTCAAAGGGTTTATGTCCAGTTCGGCTATACCGGCACCACGCAGGGCGGCGCCATAACCTGGTCCTACGACGGCACGAACTGGCAGAACAACAACACCACCTGGCTGCCTGATGCGGCGGTTGCCCTGGCCGGTCAGGACTGGACCTATAATGTGCCCGACGGCGTCTGGAACTGGAATAATGCCTGGTATTCTGTCAGGGCTTACACTATAGACAAGGCCGGCAATATAGAGGCGATTATCTGGCGGGTAAATTTCAGGTATAGCGCGCCTTTCCCCAAGACATGGATTAACTCCCCGGCGGACGGCCTCCATGCGAATACCAAGGCGCAGGTGATTTCAGGCGGCGCCACGAAGTTCACCGGTTCGGGCACCGCCGACATAAGGACCTCGGTTGAAAGGAAAACAGACGGTTTCTACTGGTACGGCAGCTCTTTCTCGGCGCCCGGCTCCGCGCAGGCCGCGCCGCGCGTCTATTTCAACGCGACCAATGTGACCATCCTGGGCGATTCGAGCCGCGCCTGGGAATGGAGCGGCAATATCTCCACTTCGGCCTGGACCGACAATACATCGTATTATTTCCTTTCCAAAGGATTCGGCGTGGCCGGCGAAGAGCAGGCTATTGAGCTGATCGGGAACACCGTTGTTTACGATCTCACAGCGCCTGATTCCGGCGTCACCGCGCCCGCCCCGCTTGCCTATCAGCTTATAACCCAGATTTCAGGCACCGCTTCAGACGCCGCGCCCGGCCTGCTGGATAAGAACGAAATAACCATACAGGACTTGCGGTATCCGGCCACGTACTGGAACCCGGTGTCCGGCGCCTGGCAGAACACCATAGTCTGGGCCACCACCACCCTGACCGCCGGCAGCTGGTCCGTGGGCACCGGCCTGCCCGCCTGGGCGGATGGTATCAACTACCGGATAGTCCCCAGGGCGACGGACAGGGCCGCCAACGCGCAACCAGGGACTTCCGCGAATTTCCTGGTGGACAGAACTTCGCCGACGGCCAGGATAACGGATTTTGTGGCTGTCAATTCCACGGTCGCGGCCGCGAACAACCAGGTCAGGTCCTCGCTCGGCGCCATT
>WOUQ01000052.1 GCA_009772925.1 bacterium | reverse complement strand
TGACCTGCTCCCCGTTTTTCACACGTCGGCAGGTTGAGTCTGTTTTTCTTTTGCTCTGGTGGTTGATGGTGCGACGGGGCGGGGCGCGAAGCCCCCGATCGAGCGCAGCGTCCCGCCCCGTTGCTCTTCGGGTCTGCGCGTAGCGCCGAACACCGCCGGAGGCAACCGCCCCAGACGGCCATGCGGCCTGACCGTGTTGTAGTCGATGCGCCAGGCCTCGACGATCCGCCGAGCCTCGGCGAGTGTGGTGAAGACGTGCTCGTTGAGGCATTCGTCGCGCATCCGGCCATTGAAGCTCTCGACGAAGCCGTTCTGCATGGGCTTTCCGGGCGCGATGTAGTGCCACTCGATGCCCTGCTCGGCCGCCCAGCGCAGCACGGCATTGCTGGTCAGCTCCGTGCCGTTGTCGGAGACGATCGTCACCGGCTTGCCGCGAACCGCCATGATGGCCTCCAGCTCGCGGATCACCCTCAGGCCTGACAGCGAGAAGTCCGGGATCGCCGCCAGGCACTCGCTGTTGAAGTCGTCGATCACGTTGAGCAGCCGGAACCGCCGGCCGTTGCCGAGCTGATCGCTGACGAAGTCGAGTGACCACCGCTGGTTCAGCTCCCGTGGCACGACGAGGGGAGCCCTGGTGCCAATGGCCCGGCGGCGGCCTCGCCGACGCTTCACCGCCAAGCCTTCCTCTCGGTACAGCCGGTAGACCTTCTTCAGGTTCACCTTCGTGCCCTCCCGATCCAGCAGCCATCCCAGTCGCCGGTAGCCGAACCGGCGACGAAGCGTCGCCAGAGTCCGCAGCCGCTCGCGCAACGGGCCATCGTCGGCCCGCCGTGATCGATACCGGCAACTGCTCACGTCCATCCCGATCAGCCTGCAGGCCCGGCGCTGGCTGAGACCGTGGACCCGCTGTACGTGGTCCACCGCACGGCGCCGCACTGCAGGCCTCAGAACTTTCCCGAGGCGATATCCTTCAGCGCCGCCATGTCCAGGTGCGCCTCGGCCAGAAGCTTCTTCAGCTTCCGGTTCTCCTCCTCGAGGGCGCGCAGCCGCTTGGCGTCCGATACTTCCATGCCGCCGTAGCGGCTTCGCCAGTTGTACAGCGTCGTCTCGCTGATCCCGTGCTGGCGGCACAGATCCGCAGGCTTCGCCCCAGCACTGTGCAGCTTCAGGATCTCGATGATCTGCTCTTCGCTAAATCGCTTCCGCTTCATGTCCGTTCTCCCCGAACGGACCCAACTCTACTACGTGAGAGTTTCGGGGGAGCAGGTCA
>WOUQ01000051.1 GCA_009772925.1 bacterium | reverse complement strand
GCTGTTCCGGGGTTAAGGAAAGGCGGCGAAAGCCGATAAAGGAGGGCATGGAAGAACTGCCCAATCTTGATCGATACAGCCACGCGGAGAAGGACGACCTGATCCGTGCGCTGTTTGCGCGGGTTCAAGTGCTGACGAAGCAAGTTGAGTTGCTGACAGCCGAGGTTGCCGAACTCAAAGGGCGCTTGGCGAAGAACAGTCGCAACTCCAGCAAGCCGCCATCCCTGGACGGGTTTAACCGCCCCAAGCCCAAATCGCAGCGTAAGCCCGGACAGAAGCCCAACGGCGGCCAGAAGGGGCATCCGGGGCACACGCTGAAGCAGACGGAAACGCCCGATCACATCGAGCCCCATGCACCGCCGGAGCGTTGCGACGCCTGCGGCGCTGCTCTTGAGAATGCCGTTGTTGTTGAGGTGCGACAGGTATTTGACATCCCGCCTCTGCACTTTGACGTCACCGAACATCAGGCGCTCGAAGCAGTCTGCGCGTGTGGCAAGACACATCGTGGCGAATTCCCGTCTGATGTATCGGCTCCCGTACAGTATGGTCCACGCCTGAAAGCCGCCGTCGTGCAACTGACCCATCACCACATGATGCCCGTGTCCCGCACCGGCGATCTGATGGGCGACCTGTTTGGCCTGCCCCTGTCGGATGCCACGGTGCTGGCGATCAACGAAGAAGCCCGGCAGATTCTCGCCCCAACGGTGGCGGCGATGGGTGAGGCGTTCAAGACCGCGCCTGTCGCCCATGCTGACGAAACGGGCATGAAGGTGGGTGGCACGCTCTATTGGCTACATGTGCTGGCTACGACCGTCATGACCTGGATCGGCTGCCATGCCAACCGCGGCAAGAAGGCGTTCGACGCCTTCGGCATCCTGGGCGAGTTTGCCGGCACTCTGGTGCACGATGGATGGAAACCTTATCGGGACCTGGCTTGCGCCCATGCGTTGTGCAACGCTCATCACCTGCGCGAACTGACCTACGCCTTCGAAGAGATGGAGCAACCCTGGGCCAACCGCCTGATCGAGTTGTTGGTTGCCGCTTGTCACGAAGTGAATCAGGCTGACTGCGCGCTCACCCCGGATCGTCTGGCGTTCTACCGGCGGGATTACGACGCCATTCTCGCCGAGGGCGAGGCCGTCAATCCGCGCGCGCCGCCTTCCGGCAAGCGCGGGCGCACCAGGCAGAGCAAGGCCCTCAACCTGATCGACAGATTGCGAACCCATGCCGACGATGTCTGGCGCTTTGCATCCGATCACAACGTCCCCTTCTCCAACAACCCAGCTGAGCAGGCGGTGCG
>WOUQ01000050.1 GCA_009772925.1 bacterium | reverse complement strand
CGGTCATCATCACCGGCGCCAGCGGCACCGGCGAGTCCGACACGGCGCACCCGCAACGCCAGGAGGCGCTGGTCATCGACGCGCGCGCCCTGCCTTCGGGCACGACGCTGCAACTGGACAACGTGGAGTTCGCCATCATCATCGGCGCCAGCCGCGTGCTGGGCGGCAGCGGGCGCAATTTCGCGGTGGGCGACGACGCCGTCCAGTTCATCGTGATGGGCGAGGACAACGACGTGCTGCGCGGCGGCGGCGGCAACGACACCGTCGGCTCCAAGGGCGGCAACGACACCCTCTACGGCGATGCCGGCAACGACTGGCTGGTCGGCGGCATCGGCGACGATACCCTGTACGGCGGCGACGGCGACGACATCCTGCAAGGCGGCGCCTCGGATGCCGGAAGCTGGGCGTTCGCGCTCAACAGCCAGGGGCAGATGGTGGCGCGTTTCACGCCCGCCGAAAGCGAGTTGGCGGATATGAGCGGCGCCACCTTCAGCGGCGCCTGGACGCGCGCGGCGCACGAGCGCGGCCAGGACGACTCGCGGATCGGGCTGGTCGAGCAGGATTACCGCACGCTCGAAGACATCGCCTTGCTGTTCAATGCGCTCACCGGCCAGTTGCCCGGCGCGGCGACAAGCAACGCGATTGCGAACGCCTACCCGTCCGCGCACGGTCTGGCGCAGGCGGCCTACGATTACTTCGCCGCGCACCTGCTGCCTTCCCTGACGCAGACCCACACCGTGGAAGCGCACATGCGCGCCCTGATAACCCGCGTGTGGGGCAGCGCCAGCGACGATCTGGTCGCCATCGGCAGCCAGTACATCCACGGCGGCGGCAATTGGGCGGACGGGCTGCTGTACCTGGCGCGCCACGCCAATAACCGCAACGATCTGATCGACGCGGACGGCACCTTGCGCCTGACTTCGCTCATGACGCTACAGGAAACCGGCTGGTCGGGAAATGCCGGAAACGACCGGCTTTACGGCGGCGCGGGCTTCGACCTGCTGGTGGGCGGCAACGGCAACAATCTGCTCGACGGCGGGGAGGGCATCGACATGGCGGGGCTGGTGGGCACGCTGGCGGATTACACCTTGCGCCAGCAACAGGCGGAGGACGGCGTGGTGGAAATCGTCGTGCGCAACGTGCATAGCGGCGATACCCACAGCCTGCGCAACATCGAGCTGGCGAAGATCGGCAACGAAATCTACGCGGCACTCGACGTGCTGCCGTCCGGCACGGTCGCAGTCAGTGCCGACAGGCCGCTGGCCGATTTCGTGCGACTGGTCGGCACGGCGGAATTGCAGGCG
>WOUQ01000049.1 GCA_009772925.1 bacterium | reverse complement strand
CCTCCCATCTGCTGGCGGTTCCCAGCCGCAGATCTCTGCTCCCCTGTCCAGCGGCTCCACCCAGCCAATGGACGCGACCTCGGCTTCTGCCGGTCTGGTCACCTCCCCTTCCCCAGTGCCCCCACCCCCGAGCTGCACCCTGCACCGAGTGCCCAACGGCCTCTGGGCAGCTAACACCCTCCCAGCGCTCCTCGACCTGGCCAAAAGGGTTGCGCCGCCCTCGGCTCCTGCTCCGGCCTACTGCGCCGTGGGCAATCCCCTTTCCATGGGTGATGCCCTGGACCACCTTGCAGGCTACTGCGTGGTCGTGGTCCCTTACCGGCTCCTCCAACTCCATCTCGCCGCCTGTGCCCAGGATGTCGCCACCCTGGAAGCCCAGGTTAGACTGCTCCAGGAGCACGCCAATAGGCAGGCCAACCCCCCGAGCTCCAGCGGAGCCGACACCCAGGAGCCTGACTGGGATGCCAACGCCAACACTAGTCAGGACCCCCAGGCTGACGCTGACCCCGCCGACGCCGAGGCCGACTGGTTTCACCAGTCCGACCCAAACTCCAACCCACCTATCCGCATGCCCTACCCCCACCTTTCCCTGCTGCGCTTCTCCCGCGCAACTACCAAGCCCTTGCTCCCCCAGCCCCTCCCGCTGTTCTCGCGGACACCCCCGCCGACACCGACATGGTGATCGACGCGGGCATAATCTCCTCTGATGAGGAGTCTGTCGTCGTGGAGCCTGCTGCCCCTGTCCCCACTACCTCGACGACTTGGCCCCCACGTGCTGCGGCCCCGGTCGCCACGTCTAAGCGCACCCCCAGCGAGAAATCGCGGCAGACTTCCTCGCAGCCCCCAGCCGCCACTCGAATTCCCCCGCCCTCGGCTCCAATGAGCTCTTCCCTCCCCACGGGCCTGCTCGCCCCTGCTGCCCGTTCCGGCCCTGCGTCTCTGCCGGCCTGTGTGGCCCTGACACTGGTTGCCCCCGCTACCCCGGTTGCCAGCCTTCCCGCGGCAACTGCCGTGACCCCCGTGCCCAGCGCGGCTACCCCATATCCCCTGGGCAGTGTCGTTCGCCGCTCCCGGATTGGGCCCATGTTGGAGACGAGCTCCACTACCCCCCAAACTCCGTCAGCTGCACCACCCCTGAGCGCTGACCTCGCCCGAGTGTCCCTGCAGGTCACTCCGGTCGTTCCGACCGTGCCTGCAACTTCCCTTCCCGCCTCGGCTGGTCCCCAAGCCGGTGGCCTCGTCTGCGCTACCCTGACCGCTCCCCAGGTCACGGTTTACGCCAGCTCCGCTCCCCCCTCCCCCAGCG
>WOUQ01000019.1 GCA_009772925.1 bacterium | reverse complement strand
GGTCGGCTCCTCGCATGGATCCCCGTCTCCTCGTCGTCCTCGCGTTCGATACTCGCTCAGGTGCGGGAGCGCGTCGACCGGTTTTTCAACAGCCTGCTAGCCGCTGCCACCAACCCGGCCAACATGGTGCTGGTGGGGAATCGCTGGGACGTGGGTATCGATTACTTCCGGCCGCAGCGGGAGTCGGAGATTGGCGGGGTCACCTTTGACGCCAACGACTCGGAAAACTATTTCATGCCCGAGTTCGGCTACAACCGCATGATCCGCGATGACATGTCAGTGGGGGTGTCGGTCTATGGCATGGGGGGGATGGCCACCGACTACAAGAAACTGAATACCGTGCTGTTGTTGCCCCCTCCAGGCGGTGGTGTTGCTACGCTGGGGAGTGGTAATGCGGGTATCGACCTGTCCCAGCTTTTCATTGCACCGACTCTGTCCCTCAAGCTCAACGAGAACCACTCCGTCGGCATCAGCGCCAAGCTGGCCTATCAGCGCTTCGAGATGTTCGGCATCCAGAATATGTGCGGCTTTCCTGGCGCTTCTATCGACGCGAACAAGTGCACCAACAAGGGCCACGACAGCTCTTTCGGTTATGGCTTCGGCCTGGGCTGGACCGGCAAGGTTTCGCCGACCCTGACCCTGGGCGCGACGTATCAGTCGAAGACCTACATGGACGAGTTCGACGACTACAAGGGCCTGTTCGCCGAGCAGGGCGATTTTGATATTCCCGCGAATTGGGGCGTGGGTCTGGCCTGGCAGGCTACCCCCAAGCTGCTGGTGGCCTTCGACTACCAGCGCATTGAATATGACGGTGTGAAGTCGCTGTCCAACAAGGCGAATGAGGGTGGCCCCCTGGGTGCCGACAACGGTGCCGGTTTCGGCTGGGAAGACATCAACGTCTATAAGCTGGGCGTAGCCTACCAATACGACAAGAACCTGGTCTTGCGTGCCGGCTACATCTACAACGATGAGCCATACAAGGGTGACCAGACCTTCTTCAACATGCTCGCGCCTGGCGTCATCACGGACCATGTCACCCTGGGTGCCACCTGGACCCTGGCGGGCGGCGGCGAACTGTCCCTGGCCTACATGCACGCCTTCGAGAACACGGTGAAGGGCAAGGGCGCCACGGCGGGTATCGACAACACCATGTACCAGGATTCCTTCGGCGTCTCCTACGGCGCCAAGTTCTGATAAGGCGTTGTTTCCGCAAGAAAGCCGGGGCTTCCCCGGCTTTTTTGTTTAGAATGCACCATTGTTTGTTTGTATACGGAATCACACCATGAAGCGCATGTTCGCGGTACTGGCCCTGCTGTTCTGGGCGCCTCTGGCGCTGGCCCTCAGCCCGTATTTTCAAGGCAGCAAGCTGCCGGCTGGCGACATCAACAGCCTCATGGCCCAGGTCGAAGGCAAGCTGAGCAAGGGCGGCTTCAACGTCATCGGCAAATACGCGCCGTCCGGCCTGCCGGGCTACGGCGTCGTGGTGGCCACCGAGCCGGGCCTGTTGAACACGATCCGTGGCATCGGCGGTGCCGCCATCGTCGGTGCCCCCATTCGCGTCGGCGTGAAGAGCGACGGCACGGTGTCCTACGAGAACGTCGAGTACTGGCTGCGCGCCTATCTGCGCAAGCAGTATCCGCTCGCCGACCGTTCGGTGAAGGCGGCGCACGGAAAACTCGCGCGCGCCCTGGGTGCCGGCAAGCCGACAGGTGGCAGCGTCGATGCCAAGGATCTCGCCGACTACCAGTACATGTTCGGCATGGAAGGCTTCGAGTCGGACAAGAACCTGCTGATGGAGCAGTTGTCCTTCGAGGACGCGGTGAAGACCATCCAGGAGAATCTGGCGCGCGGCCTGGGCAAGACCGCGAAGGTCTACGAAATCATCCAGCCGGACAAGAAGCTGGCGGTGTTCGGCGTGGCCTTGAACGATCCCAAGGAGGGCGAGGGCTGGTGGGTGAAGACCATCGGCGCCGACAACATTGCCGCCCTGCCTTATGAAATCTACGTGGTGGACAACAAGGTGAACCACCTCTTCGCCCGCTTCCGCATCGCGCTGGGCTGGCCGAACGTGGGCATGGGCAACTTCATGCGCATCGTCGAGGCGCCGGGCGTCATCCGCGACACCCTGACCGTGGTGGCGGGCGGCTCGCCGGGCAATTGACACAGTCCCAGCCAGAAAAAAGCCCCTCGTCGAGGGGCTTTTTGCTTTCTGGCGTATGCCGGCTGGCCGCTATGCGAGCCGACGAATTCCGACTCAGGCGCGGTCGATGGCATGGCCCGCGTCGACGTCCTCGGCGCGCACCAGCATCAGTTGTCCCTTGGGCGGCATCTGGTAGATGAGGACGTCCTTGCTGTCGAGGACGCGCATGACGCGCGTGCCTTCCTGCTGTTCGAACTCGATGCTGCCGCCGCTGTGGAACCGCGCTGCCGCGACCCTGGTCGCTTCGCGGGCGGCCCGGAGCGCTTCCTCGCGCCGGGCCAGTTCCACATCCTCGGCTTTCTGCTGTCCCGCATCGGACGCCGTGCCCTGGGCGGCGTTCTTGCCGGCCACCGCACGCGATAACCCCGCGGCCGTGGCCGGTGCGGAGAGGACGGACGTGAAAGCTTTGATTTCCATGCGACGAGAGACGATGTGATGACGTTACGGTTACAGCATAGCTTGCAGGATCAATAAGTTAAAGCACCCGGGCGCAATCGCGCCAGGGCCGACGTCAGGTGCCAGTGAGCAACAGTTTCTCGGTGGCGCGGGTCAGGGCGACGTACAACAGGCGCATTTCCTCGTCGTCGTCCGCGGCTTCCCGCCCCATGCCGGGAATGGCCACCAGGGAGAATTCCAGGCCCTTGCTGCTATGGAAGGGCAGCAGCTTGACCGTGTCCTGGCGCGCGCCGAAGCGGACCGCATCCTTCCAGGTGAGGGGGATGCCGACCAGGCGGAAGACGCTGTTCACGGTCTGGCCGACCGGTTCGTAATGCCGGTAGAGCACCGCCATCTCGCGCCAGGCGGTGCCGGCGCGATGCGCGGCCTTGAGCTGCTTGGCCAGCCAGGCGGCCTCCTCGCGCAGGCTGGGCAGGCGCACCACCTGCGGCGCGTCGCCGTGACGTCCGGCCGACAGCGGCGCGAGCCGCGGCACCCCATCCTCGGCGGCCTCGGCGGGGGCGAGGATGCGTTGCGCGGCGTGCAGCGCGTAATGGAGGATTTCCCGCGTGTTGCGGTAGTTCACCCTGAGGATCGTGGTGCGGCCCTGGGCGCGGATGCCGACGCCGCGGAAACTGAAATCGCGGCGCTTGCCGGTGGCATAGATGGACTGCGCATCGTCATAGAGCACCAGCAGGGAATCGGTGCGCGGATCCACCATCTGCGTCACCAGTTTCAGCCATTCGGGCCGGAAGTCGTGGCCCTCGTCGATGAGCACGGCGTCGTACTGCGCGCGCGGGATGAGCTGGCGGTCGACGCCTTCGATGACGCGTTGCACCAGGGCGTCGAAATAGGCGCGATCGCCCGCGTCACCGGCCGGCAGGCCGACATGGTAGGCGGTGAGCTGGCGGTGGCACCAGGCGTGAAAGGTGCCGATGTGCACCTTCTCGGCGACGCCGCGCGTCCGCATCCAGTGTTCCAGCCGGCGCGCCAGCGCCTTGTTGTAGCACAGCACCAGGATGGGCTTGGCGCAGGCCCGCGCCAGGTGTTCGGCGCGATAGCCCAGGATCAGCGTCTTGCCGGAGCCGGCGACGCCGTGAATGACCCGGTGTCCGCCGCCCAGGCTGCGCGCCAGTTGTTCCTGCTGCAGGTCGAGCACGCGCATGAGGTCGGGACTGGCCGCATCGGCCTCGTCGAACAGGCCGATCTGCGCCGAGGGCAGGCGCAGGTCGGGAAACAGGTGCCAGCGGATGCGGTCGATCTGCGGCAGCGAGAGATGGCCGTAGCCGCCCAGGTGAAACATTTCCCAGAGCCGGCGCTGGAAGTCTTCGGCATCGACCGATTCGCTCATCTCGTCCTGGCAGATCACGCGATGCCCCTCCAGTACCTCGCCCAGGCCGGCGGCCTCGAACTGGCGCCGGCTGATGGCGGCGAGGACGACGCCGTAGGTCCAGGGGAACAGCAGCCTGCCCCGCATCCTGCCGCTGGAGAAGGTGAGCTGCGCATCCCGCTCCAGCATGTCCACCACCGCGTGCGCATACTGGCGCGCCTGCTCCAGCGGGTTGGGCGCCTGTTTCTCGCCGTCGGCGGTGAGCAGGGTGGCCTGGGCACGGGTCATGGCGCGCAGGGTGTCGGCTTTCCAGTCCTTCACCTCGAGGACGATGAGCCCGCGCCGGGGGTGCAGGACGATGAAGTCGGGATGCAGTTGCGCCGGCCCCACCGGCACGTCGTACCAGCACAGGTAGTCGTCCTCCAGCTTGGCTTCCAGGCGCTGGGCGAAGCGCTTCTCGCCCGAGGTCATGCGGGACAGGCAGGAAGAAAGGCTGGGAATCAGGGTGGACATGCGGGGAGCGTGGTCAGGCGGGGCAGGGCGGCGCAGCGGTCGCGCCGGCCAATGTTCGCATGGCCCGGTGTCCTCGCGACAGTGCGACGGGCGGTCGGAACGGCGGAAGCGGCAATCCGCCTCAGGAAAGCGACATGCCGACCGGCGTCGCTTGCCCTGCGTCGGCGTGGGAGTCGCGCAGGCGCTCAAGCAGGCTGTGGGAGACGAAACCATCGACCGGCAGCCCGGCGTCTTTCTGGAAGCGCCGCACGGCGTCCCGCGTGCGCCGCCCGGCGACCCCGTCCGGTTCACCCAGCTCGTGCCCCAGGCGCAGCAGCAGGTCCTGCAGCTCCAGGATGTCTTCGCGGCTCAGCGTGCGGTTGTCGGCGTCGCGACCGAGCAGGGGGCCCTCGCTGCCGCGCAGGCGATCGGCCAGCAGCGTGACGCTGAGGGCGTAATGCACGGAGCGGTTCCAGGTCAGGATCACCTCGAAGTTGCGGTAGACCAGAAAGGCCGGCCCGGCATGGCCCTGCGGCAGCAGGATGGCGCCCGCCATGTCCGACCTGGGCAGCGGCTTGCCCTCGGCGGTGGTGACGCCCAGGGCCGCCCAGCGGCGCACCGGCAGCTTGTTCTCCGGGTGGGCGAGGGCATGGTCGAAGCCCGCGGGCAGGCGTACCTCGCGCCCCCACAGTTCGTCCGCGCGCCAGCCCAGGACGCTCAGGTAGCCCGCGGCCGAGGCGAAGGCGTCGGGCAGCGAACGCCAGAGATCCTTGCGGCCGTCGCGGTCGGCATCGACGGCGTGCGCCAGGAAAGTCGAGGGCATGAACTGCAACTGCCCCATGGCGCCCGCCCAGGAGCCGGTCATGTCGGCGGCGGCGATGTGGCCGTCCTCGAGGATGCGCAGGGCGTTGAACAGTTCCTCGCGGAAGAAGGCGGCGCGCCGGCCGTCGTGCGCCAGGGTGGCCAGGGCCGCGGGTATGGGAAAGCTGCCGGTGTAGGCGCCGTAGCGCGTTTCCATGCCCCACAGGGCGACCAGCAGGGCGGGCGGAATGCCGTGCCTGGCCTGCATCCTCGCCAGCAGCTTGCGGTGGGTCCAGAGCATGTCGCGACCCTGGCGTATCTGTTTGTCGGTGAGGCGCGCATCCAGGTAGTTCCAGAAGGTCTGCGCGAACTCCGGTTGCCGGCGGTCGAGTTCCAGCACGCGCGGAATCGGCTGCGCGTCGCCCAGGGCGGCCTCGAAGGTGGTGGCGGAGATGCCGCGCGTCTGGGCCTCGCGCGACAGTTCACGCAGCCAGGCGGAGAAGTCGGCATCGACGTCGGCCCGCGCCGTGGCCGCGAGCAGCGCGAGGCAAGCGAGAGCGGCGAGCCGGCGCATCAGCTCGCGGCGGCCATGTGCGCCGCCAGGTTTTCCCAACGGATCTGCCGCAGGCTTTGCGCCAGCCGGTGCACCTCGCCGCTTTCCACCAGACGACGGCGCTCGCGGCCGTCGCTGACGCCGTGGTGACGCAGCATTTCGCGCAAGGCCTGGTCCTTGCTCTTGCGGTCGGGCTGCATGACGTCGCCGCGCCGCGTGTGATAGGCATCCTCGCCCGTGGCGCAGACGCGGGTGAACACGTTGAACTGGCGGCAGGCCATGGGGCGCAGGGGGTGGATGGCGCAGGCCTCGTTGACCAGGAACGGGCAGGCGCCGAGGTCGCGATGCGCCAGCAACTGGCGTCGCACGATGGCGCGGACCTCGCCGTCCAGGCGCTCGCGCGCGAACCAGGCGATGCCCATCAGTTCCAGGGGATACACGGGGATGTCGACATGGCTGCGGCAGCACGCCGCGCAGCCGCGCGCGCAGGCCAGGCGACGGCCGTCCGACTGGATCGCGGCGGCCACGCCCTGGTCGGTGAGATGCTGGATTTCCAGCAGCAGCGGCAACCAGGCCAGCCGCTTTTCGTCCTCGGGATAGCGCGCCCGGCCCTGCGGCGTCTTCATCCGCGGGCCGGTTCCATCACCGCGTCCAGGTTCAGGTTGTCGCAGTAGTCGAAGAAATCGCCGCGCAGGGTGGGCAGGTGCATGTCGGCGGGCACGCCGATGGTGATGTTCACCGAGAACATGGGCGTGCCGGTGTGCGGCGCCGGGTAGGTCTCGGTGGTCAGTTCCTCGATGTTGATGCCCTGGCGGGCGAAGAAATCCGCCAGGCTGTGGACGATGCCCGGGTGGTCCATGGCCACCACGTTGACCCGATAGGGCACCAGCGGTGTCTTCCGCTCCGCCGGCTTGGTGCGCTTGCGGATGATGGCCAGGCCGAGTTCCTCGCCGATGCCGTCGAGCCGGTCCTCCAGCTTGGAGAGGGCGTTCCAGGGACCGGAGATCAGCATGAGGATGGCAAACTGGCCGCCCAGCACCGCCATGCGCGATTCCTCGATGTTGCAGCCCGCCTCGGCGATGCGGCTGGTGAAGCGCTGGACCAGGCCGACCTGATCCTCGCCGCTGGCAGTGATGGCCAGATAGTCGATGTTGCTCATGATGCTTCCAATGCTAACGGGCACGACTTTGTATGACACCACTGAGTATGAAAGTCATGCCCGTTTCCCTCACCCCCAGCCCCTCTCCCGCGAGCGGGAGAGGGGAGCTTCAAGAATCGCTTGCGCGATTTTCACGTTAAGGACTCACGGCGCATTGTACCGGCGGAAGCGCGGCCGCACGCGACCCCCGGTCAGATCGGCAGCTCCAGGGTGAACAGGGGCCCCAGGGCCTGGCGGATTTCCGCCGGGGTGAGATGGCGCAGGAAGGGGCTGCCGGAGGCCATCTGGTTGCTCATGCAATGGAGCGCGCGCACCGGCTGGGTCGCGTCATGCAGACGGAAAAGGGTCTTGTAATAGAGCAGGGTGGGACGGCCGCCGCCGCTGCCATTGCCCATACTGGCCCGCATGACCTGGAACTCGGGATAGGCCGGCAGCGTGGCCACCGGCTCGACGGTTCGGGTGATGGAGGTGACGGCGAAAGTGCCGGGCTGCACGGTCTGCTCGCGTTCGGAAACGGTGTTGATCACGAAGATGCAGAACGGATCCTGTTCCTGCACCGCGTTGAAGGCCACCACGCGGCCGTATTGCAGGCGCACGCTGGCGGAGTCGGCGGGGATGACGAGAGGCTGGTGCAGCTTCAGGCTGGCCTGGCCGGGCGGCAGGTTCGGCGTGGCGCAGGCGGTGAGCAGGGTGAGGGCGAGGAAGCCGGCGAAAACGGATTTCATGGGGGACTCCTGCGTTGGGCTGGCGATATGAGAGAGCGGCCGCACGAAAATTTCGCCGCGCCGCGCGGTGACGCCAAGACACAGCATACATTGCCAGCGGACAAGCGGGGGCGGTAAGGTAGCCGCCATGGAACCCTATGACTGCATCGTCATCGGCGGGGGCGCCAGCGGCCTGGTGAGCGCTTCCCGTCTGGCCGGCGCCGGCCGCCGCGTGCTCCTGCTGGAAGCCTCCGACCGGCTGGGCGGATGCATCCACACCTGGCGGCCGCAAGCCGATTTCTGGCTGGAACTCGGCGCCCACACCGCCTACAACTCCTATGCGCCCCTGCTCGAAGCCCTCGCCGAGCGCGGCCGGTTGGGCGACCTGCTGACGCGCGAGAAACTGGGCTACCGCTTCCTCGAACGGCAGGGCGGCACCAGTTCGCCGCTGAAGCGGCTCGGCTTCCTGGAGGCGGCGCTGTCACTGCCCTTCGGCCTCGGCAAGGCCAAGCCCGGGCGCGACGTGGCCACCTGGTTTGGCGGTTTGCTGGGCAAGGGCAACTACCGCCGCCTGCTTGGCCCGGCCTTCGCCGCGGTGCTGTCGCAGTCGGCCGACGGTTTTCCCGCCGAGTGGCTGTTCCGGCGCAAGCCGCGCATGCAGGCGGCGCCGCGCAAGTACACCTTTCCCGGCGGCCTGCAGGGCCTGCTCGAAGCCCTTGCGCAGGACGCGCCCTTTGCCACGCGCACCGGCGCGCTGGTGAGCGCGATCGCGCGCGACGGACGCGGCTACCGCGTCGAGACCGGCGGCGAAGCGCTGGCCTGCCGGCAACTGCTGCTGGCCGTGCCGGTGGACATCGCCGCCACCCTGCTGGAAGCCGCGCATCCCGAACTCGCCGGCGTCCTCGCCATCTATCCCATGTCCGGCAGCGAGGCCCTGGGCGTCGTGCTGCCGGCGGAGAAGACCGGCCTGCCGGCGGTGGCTGGGCTCATCGGCGACGACGACGATTTCTACTCGGTGGTCACCCGCGATCCCGTGCCGCATGCGCGGCTGCGCGGCTTCACCTTCCATTTCCGGCCCGGCCGCCTCGACCGGGATGCCAAGATCGCCCGCGCCGCCGAGGTCCTCGGCGCGTCGCCCACCGATTTCGTGCACGTCCGGGAAACTCTCAACCGCCTGCCCGCGCCCGGCGTCGATCATCCGCGCCGCATGCGCGACCTTGACGCCCGCCTGGCCGGCGAACCGCTGGCCCTGGTGGGCAATTACCTCAACGGCCTGTCCATCGGCGATTGCGCGGAACGCGCGGTGCATGAAACCGACCGGCTGCTCGCGCTTTGAACCTGGCTTGAAAGGATTGCCCATGCCCAGCGTGCTCGTGCCCCTCGCCAACGGCTTCGAGGATCTCGAAGCCGTTACCATCATCGACCTCCTGCGTCGCGCCGGCATCTCGGTGGTGACCGCCGGCCTGCAACCCGGCCTGGTGCTGGGCAGCCGGGGCACGCGCGTGCAGCCCGACGCCACCCTGGACGAGGCCCTCGGCCAGGACTACGACCTGGTCGCCCTGCCCGGCGGCCTGCCCGGCGCCGACCATCTGCGCGACGACCCCCGCATCCAGGCCCTGCTGCGCAAGATGGCGGCGGCCGGCAAGCACACCGCCGCCATCTGTGCCGCGCCCATGGCCCTGGCGGCGGCCGGCCTGCTCGACGGGCGGCGGGCCACCGCCTATCCCGGCGTGCTCGACGGTCTCGATCTGCCGCGCACCGACAAGCGCCGCGACGCGGTGGTGGTGGACGGCAAGGTGGTGACTTCGCGCGGCCCCGGCACCGCCATGGATTTCGCCCTGACGCTGATCGAGGTGCTGGTCGGCCGCGACAAACGCGATCAGGTGGAAGCGGGCCTGGCGCGCTGAACGTCCGCCCGGCGCGGATTCCCCGAAACAAGGAGCGCAACATGCAGATACGCGAAGTCCTGGACGTGAAACCCGCCGGCGAGATCCACGGCATCGACCCCGACGCCACGGTGGCGGAGGCGGTCGCGCGCATGGTGGAGCGCGGCATTGGCTCCCTGGTGGTGCTGCGCGAGGGCACCCTGGTCGGCTTCATCACCGAACGCGACATCGTGCGCGGCATGCACCGCGACAGCGTCTGCCTGACCGGCTACAAGGTCAGCGACATCATGGAGCAGGAACCCCTGGTGGTGACGCCGGAGGATTCCGTCGACTACGCCCGCGACGCCATGACCAAGAGTCACACCAGCCACCTGGTGGTGCTGGACGGCAACCGGCTGGCCGGGGTCATCTCCTTTCATGACGTGGCGCGCGCCTGCCTGAAGGAAGCCA
Source organism: bacterium (assembly GCA_009772925.1). Taxonomy (GTDB): domain Bacteria; phylum Pseudomonadota; class Gammaproteobacteria; order Burkholderiales; family Thiobacillaceae; genus PFJX01. Next base: position 35,563 of record WOUQ01000019.1, on the reverse strand, counting down.
ACTTCGAGAACGCCCTGCTCAAGCGCTACATCAAGCATTGGCCTGAGTAGGGCGCGCCACCTTCGGCGCCGGGCTCAGTGCATCGATGCCCGTTGTCCCAGCAGTGACTGATACACCTTGTAGCGCAGGGGCATCATGGCGCCGCTGTCCACCGCCGCGCGTACGGCGCAGCCGGGTTCCCCGAGATGCCGGCAGTTGTAGAAGCGGCACTGGCCCAGGCGCGCATGGATTTCCGGGAAGGCGGCCATGAGGGCGGCGGCGTCCAGGTGGCGCAGCCCGAATTCCTGCATGCCGGGTGAATCGATCACCTCGCCGCCGGCCGGCAGCCGGTACAGGCGCGCGTGCGTGGTGGTGTGGCGGCCGGCGTCCAGGGCCCGGGAGATCTCCCCGGTGACGGCGTCGGCGCCGGGCACCAGGCGGTTGAGCAGGCTGCTCTTGCCCATGCCGGAGCCGCCCACCAGCACGCTGGTGCGGCCGGCCAGGCGGGCTTCGAGTTCGCGCAGATCGCCCAGGGCAGACACGGCGAGCAGTTCATAGCCCAGAGCCCGGTAGGCGCCCAGGTGCTCGGCCAGGGCGGCGGTCTGCGGCAGGTCGGTCTTGTTGAGCAGGATCAGCGCGGGGATGTCCGCCGCCGCGCAGGCCACCAGGCAGCGGATCAGCAACTCCTCGCGGAAGCAGGGCACCGCGGCGGTGACCACCACCGCCAGATCGACGTTGGCGGCGATCAGTTTCTCGCGCAGCTCGTCGGAGCGGTAAAGCAGATTGGCGCGGGGCTCGACCCGCTCGATGACGCCGCTGCCGGCATGGGTGAGCTGGTACTCGACCCGGTCGCCGCAGGTCACTCCCCCCTTCTTGCCGCGCATCACGCATTCCACCACGCCCTCGCCATCGTCCACCAGGAAGTGGCGGCCGTGGGCGGCGACGACGCGGCCGGAAGGCATCAGGCAGGCATGCCCGCCTGGCGAGCGGCAAGACGGCTCAAAGCTCGAACAGCGCGTCGATCTTGGCGGCGCAGATGAAGTCCGATTCCGACAGGCCGTTGATGGCGTGGGTGACGTATTCCACCCGGCAGGTGTTGTAGCCCACCGTCAGGTCGGGGTGGTGGCCTTGCTGGTGGGAGACCCAGGCCACCGCGTTGACGAAGGTCATGGTGATGTAGTGGTCGCGGAACTTGAAGTCGCGCCGCAGCTTGCCGTCGGCCACGCTCCAGTCCTGCGCCAGGCGCGGCATGAGGCCGGCGATTTCATCGTCGGAGAGCGGCGGGATGCCGCCTTCGCAGGGTTTGCACTTGCCTTTGGAGAGGTCGCAGAAGGTGTCGGTCATGGGGGAGGGAAACGGGTGACGGGAAATGGGAAATGGGAAATGGGAAATGGGAAATGGGAAATGGGCGGGGATTCCCCACTCCCCGGGGGATCACTTGAACTTGTAGTACTGGCCGTTGAGGTAGGCGGCAAGATGCAGTTCATCCTCGGGGAACAGGTTGGTGCCGAGCATGGCGTTGCAGGCGGTGATCTGCTGGGCGAGGGCGGAGGCGTTCTTCACGCGGCGCTCGGCGCGGGTGTAGATCTTGCTGCCGTCGCCGCCGAACTTGGCGACGTGGCAGTCGGCGCAGAGTTTCTGGTGCGTGGTCTTGCCCTGCTTGGCGTCACCTTTGTCGAAGGGGCCGGCGAGGACGTTGGCGGAGAGGAACATCAGGGTCAGGGGGAGCAGGCGTTGCATGGCGGTCACCTCATGCGGGTTGGGGGGTGACGGATTGTTGACCGAAACGCTCAAGCTTTTCAATACGCTCCACGGCTTTTGGGTGGCTGTCGTAGAACAGCGAATACAAGGGGTCGGGCGTCAGCGTCGCGGCATTGTCGCGGTACAGCCGCACCAGCGCCGTCACCAGATGCGCGGGATCGGTCTGGCGGGCGGCGAAGGCGTCGGCCTGGAACTCGTGGCGGCGCGAATACAGGCTCATCACGGGCGTGGCGGGAAACAGGAAGACCGGCAGCACCAGGAAGAACAGGGCCAGGGCGGTGGCGTCGGTCTGGCTGGCCACGCCCAGGCCGGCATAGAACCAGCCGGCTTCCTTCACCCAGGCCAGCACCGCCAGCAGGACCAGGGAGAGCACGAACAGGAAGGCGATGCGCTTGACGATGTGGCGGTGCTTGAAATGCCCCAGTTCGTGCGCCAGCACGGCCTCGATCTGCGCCGGTTCGAGGCGCGCCAGCAAGGTGTCGAAGAAGACGATGCGCTTGTTGCGGCCGAGCCCGGTGAAGTAGGCGTTGCCGTGGCTGGAGCGGCGCGAGCCGTCCATGACGAAGATGCCGTTGGAGCGGAAGCCGGCGCGCGCCAGCAGTTGCTCGATGCGCTCGCGCAGGCCCTGGTCCTCCAGCGGCGTGAACTTGTTGAACAACGGCGCGATGAAGGTGGGATAGACGGCCAGGATGAGCAGGTTGAAGGCCATCCAGACGCCCCACACCCACAGCCACCAGCTCTCGCCCATCACGCCCATCAGCCACAGCACCAGCAGCAGCAGCGGGCCGCCGATGAGCAGGCCGAGCAGGGTCTGCTTCGCCAGGTCGGCGACGAAGCCGGCCGGGGTCTGCCGGTTGAAGCCGAAGCGGGCCTCGACGCGGAACTGGGCGAGGGCCGACAGCGGCAGTTCGGCGGCGGCGCTGATCAGGCCCAGGCCCAACAGCAGCGCCGTGCCCACCAGCAGGGGCGAAGACAGGTGGGCGGCGAGCAGGTCGTGCAGCCATTGCAGGCCGCCGCCCAGGGTGAAGACCAGCAGCAGGCCGGTTTCCAGGACCAGGTGCAGCAGGCCCAGACGTGCCTTGGCCAGGGTGTAGGCGGCCGCCTTGCGGTGTTCCTCGATCGGGATGATGCCCAGGAAGGCGTCCGGGGGCGTGTCGCGATGCCGCCAGACATGGCGCATCTGGCGCAGCAGCAGCCACAGGCGGAGGCCGCTGGAAAGGATCACGGCGGCAAGAAAAATGCTTTGGAATGAAGGCATTAGCGTCGATGTGCGGGAGTTCGGGCGATTATGCCACAATGCCCGCCCTGTTCCCCGCACCCGGCAAGAGGCAGCAATGGCGCAAAACGAGACCCATCTGGTCTGGATCGACATGGAAATGTCCGGACTGGATCCGGACCGGGACCGGGTGCTGGAAATCGCCCTGGTGGTCACCGACAAGAATCTGGACGTGGTGGAGGAGGGGCCGGTGCTGGTGGTGCACCAGGACGACGCCGTGCTCGACGCCATGGACAACTGGAACAAGAGCACCCACGGCAAGTCCGGCCTCATCGACAAGGTCAAGGCCTCGACCCTGACCGAGGCCGAGGTCGAGCAGCGCGTCCTCGCCTTCATGAAACGGCACGTGGGCGAACGGCAATCGCCGATGTGCGGCAACTCCATCTGCCAGGACCGCCGCTTCATGGCGCGCCACATGCCCAAGCTGGAGGCGTATTTCCACTACCGCAACCTGGATGTTTCCACCCTCAAGGAGCTGGCCGCGCGCTGGCGCCCGGAGCTCAAGGAAGGCTTCAAGAAGGCCAACAGCCACACCGCCCTGGCCGACATTCAAGAATCCATCGCCGAGCTCCGTTACTACCGCGAGCATTTCATCAAGGTCAGCGGGTAGCCAGTAGATGAATGTTTCCGCGCCTTCGGCGCGCTGATCCAAGCTTACCCGCTGCCCGCTAGCCGCTCAGGAGAACAAACAATGAAGCCCGGCACCCCGTTCATCGTCGAAGTCAATCCGCGCATCCCCCGCCGCCTGTCGCGGCTGTCCGAGCTGGCGGACAACCTCTGGTATGCCTGGGACCGGCCCACGCGCACCCTGTTCGCGCGCCTGCACCCTGGCCTGTGGGACGCCGTCAACCACAACCCCAAGGCCTTCCTCAAGCGGGTGGACGAGGAGCGGCTGACCGAGGCGGCCGAGGACCATATCTTCCTCGGCAACTACAACCGCGTGCTGTCGGCCTTCGACACCTACATGAGCGAGCCGCTGCGCCGTGACGTGCCGCTGGAGCTCAAGCCGGGCGACCTGATCGCCTATTTCTGCGCCGAATTCGGTTACCACGAGAGCTTTCCCATCTACTCCGGCGGCCTCGGCATCCTCGCCGGCGACCACTGCAAGGCCGCCTCCGACCTGCGCCTGCCGTTCATCGCCGTCGGCCTGCTCTACCGCCAGGGCTACTTCTCGCAGCGCATCGACAACGACGGCAACCAGATCGCTACCTACACCGATTCCGAGTTCGACGACCTGCCCGTGCACCCCGCCCTCACCGAGGAGGGGCACGAAATCCACATCCACATCGAGCTGCCGGGCCGCAAGGTGGAGGTCAAGGTGTGGGAGGCGCGCATCGGCCACGTGCGCCTGTGCCTGCTCGACACCGACCTGCCCGGCAACCGCGCCGAGGACCGCTACATCACCCACCAACTGTATGGCGGCGACAAGCACACCCGCATCCAGCAGGAAATCATCCTCGGCGTGGGTGGCATTCGCGCCCTCGAGCAGCTTGGCGTCAAGCCCACGGCCTATCACATCAACGAGGGCCACGCCGCCTTCCTGGTGCTGGAGCGCATCCGCCGCAAGGTGTCCCAGGGTCTCTCCTTCCAGGCCGCGCTCGAGGTGGTGGCCGCCAACACCGTGTTCACCACGCACACGCCGGTGCCGGCCGGCCACGACCACTTCGCCGAGGACATGATCTGGGACTACTTCAGCCAGTGCTGCAATGAACTCAGCGTGTCGCGCGAGGAGTTCATGAAGCTGGGCGGCGCCGGCCACGGCCAGGACTTCAACATGACCAAGCTGGCCCTGCACGGCTCGCGTCACCACAACGGCGTATCGCGCGTCCACGGCGGCGTCTCCTCGCACATCCTGTCCGACATGTGGCCGCAGGTGCGGGCGGAAGAGTCGCCCATGGACTACATCACCAACGGCGTGCACGTCGCCTCCTTCCTGGCCCAGGAATGGCAGGAGCTGTTCGACAACAAGCTGGGTTACGAATGGCGCCGGCGCCTCACCGACATCCAGTTCTGGGACAAGATCGACAGCATCCCCGATCACCACTTCTGGTCGGTGCACCAGGCCCTGAAAGCGCAGATGCTGCACTCCGTGCATCACCGCGTCACCCTGCAGCACGCACGCAACCACGGCTCCGAGGCGCACCTCGAGCGCATGCTCAAGCACGCCAACCCGCTCGATCCCAACGTGCTCACCATCGGCTTCGCGCGCCGCTTCGCCACCTACAAGCGCGCCACCCTGATGTTCGAGAACATGGACTGGCTGCGCGCCATCATCTCCGACGCCGAGCGGCCGGTGCTGTTCATCTTCGCCGGCAAGGCTCACCCGGCCGACACCCCCGGCCAGGAGCTGATCCGCCGTATCCACGAGATCTCGCGCTGGCCCGAGTTCGAGGGCAAGCTGCTGATGGTCGAGGGCTACGACCTGGGGCTCGCGCGCCGCCTGGTGTCCGGCTGCGACGTCTGGCTGAACAACCCCATCTACCCCCTGGAGGCCTCCGGCACCTCCGGCATGAAGGCGGCGATGAACGGCGTCATCAACCTGTCGCTCACCGACGGCTGGTGGGACGAGGGCTACGACGGCAGCAACGGCTGGGCCATCAAGCCGGCGCCGGAATACTTCGACGACGCCCGCCGCAACCGCGACGACAGCCGCGACCTCTACGAAATCCTGCAGGACCAGGTCATCCCCATGTACTACCGGCGGCACGAGCTGGGCTTTTCCACGGAATGGGTGCGCATGGCCAAGCGCTCCATCACCACCCTGCTGCCGCGCTTCAACGCCACGCGCATGGTCACCCAGTACGTCAACAAGTTCTACGGCCCCGCTTCGCGCCAGTGGCGGCGCTATTCCGAGAACGGTTTCGCCGCCGGCCAGAGCGTCGCCGCCTGGAAGGCCAAGGTCAGCCATGCCTGGGGCGGCGTCTCCCTGCGCCGCGTCGACGAGCCGGTCAAGCGCCTCGGCTTCGGCGAAAGCATGCATCTGCGCGTGGCCGCCCATCTCAACGGCCTGGCGCCGGAGGACGTGCGCGTCGAAATCCTGGTCGGGCGCGCCTCCAAGCAGGGCCAGGACCGCGACCTGCAGGCCCTGCCGATGGTGCCGGACGGCTGGGCGGGCAAGGAATCCCTGTTCAGCCTGGAACTCACCCCCGAGATGTGCGGCAAGCTGCTCTATCGCGTGCGCGTCTATCCCTACCACGACATGCTCACGCATCCCTTCGAGACGGGGCTGATGGTCTGGCTTTGATCTGGTGAGGAGTGAGGAGGAAAGGGTGAGGAGAAAAAGCGCCGCGGTGGTTGAGGGGCAGGCTTGTTGCATCCCCCTTGCTTCTTACCCCGCACCACGATGACCGCATTCCTCGCCATCGGCCTGGGCGCCGCCCTCGGCGCCTGGCTGCGCTGGGGCCTGGGGCTGTGGCTGAATGCCCTGTCGCCGGCGCTGCCCTACGGCACCCTCGCCGCCAACCTGCTCGGCGGCTACCTGGTCGGCCTCGCCATCGCCTACTTCGCCCAGCATCCCGGTCTGCCGCCGGAATGGCGGCTGTTCGCCATCACCGGCTTCCTCGGCGGGCTCACCACTTTCTCCACCTTCTCCGCCGAGGTGTTCACGCTGCTCAGCCGGGGCCAACTGGCCTGGGCATTGGCGGCCGCTTCTGCCCACCTGTTCGGATCCCTTGTCCTCACCGCCCTGGGGGTGTGGAGCTATGCCCTCGTGAAAGGCTGACCATGGAAATGCTCTGCGTCCGGTTCTACACCACAGAGGGGATGCGCCACCAGCATCAGTCCATCGTCGACTGGCTGTTCGAGCAGGCGCGGATACTGGGCATCCCCGGCGGCACCGCCTTCCGCGCCAGCGCCGGCTTCGGCCGCCACGGCCTGCGCGAGGAGCACTTCTTCGAACTGGCCGGCACCCTGCCCGAAGCGGTGGAGTTCTTCGCCGGCGACAAACAGGTCTCGGCCCTGCTTGCCCGCATCCGGGCATCCGGACTCAAACTGCTTTACGTGACTTATCCGGTCCGCTTGGGAAGCACGGACGAGCCACCAGCCTGAACCCCGGTTGGGGGGTTTCCTTTGAGGGGGTGGATGCCTTCCGGTATCATTCGCCATCCCTGCATTCGCAAAATTTATGCCTCGCTTCATCTTCGTTACCGGTGGTGTCGTGTCCTCCCTCGGCAAGGGCATCGCCGCCGCGTCCCTCGGGGCGATTCTCGAATCCCGCGGCCTGCGGGTGACGCATCTCAAGCTCGATCCCTACATCAACGTCGATCCGGGCACCATGAGCCCGTTCCAGCACGGCGAGGTGTTCGTCACCGAGGACGGCGCCGAGACCGACCTGGATCTGGGCCACTACGAGCGCTTTACCCGCGCCAAGATGGGCAAGCGCAACAACTTCACCACCGGCCAGATCTACGAGTCGGTGATCAAGAAGGAGCGGCGCGGCGAGTACCTGGGCAAGACCGTGCAGGTCATCCCCCATATCACCGACGAGATCAAGACCTACATCAAGCGCGGCGCCGAGGGTGCCGACGTGGCCATCATCGAGATCGGCGGCACGGTAGGCGACATCGAATCCCTGCCCTTCCTGGAGGCCATCCGCCAGATGGGCATCGAGGAAGGCAAGCAGGGGTGCTGCTACATCCACCTGACCCTGCTGCCCTACATTCCCACCGCCGGCGAACTGAAGACCAAGCCCACCCAGCATTCGGTCAAGGAGTTGCGCGAGATCGGCATCCAGCCCGACGTGCTGCTGTGCCGCGCCGACCGCCACATCCCGCCGGAAGAGCGGCGCAAGATCGCGCTGTTTTGCAACGTCATGCCGGAGGCGGTGATCGAGGCCCTGGACGCGGACTCCATCTACAAGATTCCCGGCATGCTGCACGACCAGATGCTGGACGAGATCGTCTGCCACAAGCTGGGCCTGCTGGCGCGCGCGGCCGACCTGTCGGTGTGGAAGCGGCTGGTCGACGCCCTCGAGCATCCGCAGCATGAGGTGGATATCGCCTTCGTCGGCAAGTACGTCGATCTGACCGAGTCCTACAAGTCCCTGTCCGAGGCCCTGACGCACGCCGGCATCCACACCCGCAGCCGCGTCCACATCCATTACATCGATTCCGAGACCCTCGAACAGGAAGGCTGCGCGGCGCTCGCCCGCATGGACGCGATCCTGGTGCCCGGTGGCTTCGGCAAACGCGGCACCGAGGGCAAGATTTGCGCGATCCGCTACGCCCGCGAGCACGGCATTCCCTACCTGGGCATCTGCCTGGGCATGCAGCTCGCCGTGGTGGAGTTCGCGCGCGACGTGGCCGCCATGCCAGGCGCGCATTCCACGGAATTCGAGCCGGAAACCCCCTATCCGGTCATCGGCCTGATCACCGAATGGCAGGACAAGGACGGCCGCATCGAGCACCGCGACGCCAATTCCGACCTGGGCGGCACCATGCGCCTGGGCGGCCAGGTCTGCAAACTGGGCGAGGGCACCCTGGCGCAAGCCATCTACGGCAAGCCGGAAATCGTCGAGCGCCACCGTCACCGCTACGAGGTCAACAACGGCCTGCTCGCCAGGCTGGAAGCGGCCGGCCTGAAGGTGGCCGGGCGGGCGCCGGGCACCAACCTGTGCGAGATGGTGGAACTGCCCCGCGACGTCCACCCCTGGTTCGTGGGCTGCCAGTTCCATCCGGAATTCACCTCCAACCCGCGCGACGGCCATCCGCTTTTCAAGGCTTTCGTCGAGGCGGCCCTGGCCAAGCAGAAGAGGAAGCCGGAATGAAATTGTGCGGATTTGAAGTCGGCCTGGATCACCCCCTCTTTCTGATCGCCGGGCCCTGTGTCATCGAGTCCGAGCAGATGGCCCTGGATACCGCCGGCGCGCTGAAGGCGATCACCGCCGAGGTGGGCATGCCCTTCATCTACAAGTCCTCGTTCGACAAGGCCAACCGGTCTTCCGGCAAGTCCTTTCGTGGCCTGGGCATGCAGGAGGGGCTGCGCATCCTGGCCGAGGTGAAGAGACAGATCGGCGTGCCGGTCCTCACTGACGTCCACTCCGAAGACGAGATCGCCCCGGTGGCGGCGGTGGTGGACGTGCTGCAAACCCCCGCCTTCCTCTGCCGCCAGACCGACTTCATCGAGGCCGTCGCCACCTGCGGCAAGCCGGTGAACATCAAGAAGGGCCAGTTTCTCGCCCCCGGCGACATGAAGAACGTGGTGGACAAGGCGAAGGCCGCCAACGGCGGGGCGGATACCATCATGGTCTGCGAGCGCGGCGTGTCCTTCGGCTACAACACCCTGGTGTCCGACATGCGCGGCCTGGCCATCATGCGCGAGACCGGTTGCCCGGTGGTGTTCGACGCCACCCACTCCGTGCAGCAGCCGGGCGGACAGGGCACCAGTTCCGGCGGCCAGCGCGAGTTCGTGCCGGTGCTGGCGCGCGCCGCCGTCGCCGTGGGCGTGGCCGGCCTGTTCGCCGAGACCCATGCGGATCCGGCCAAGGCCCTGTCCGACGGACCGAACGCCTGGCCGCTGCATCGGATGAAGGAATTGCTGTTCACACTCAAGGAAATCGATGCCTTGGTGAAGCAAAAGGGCTTTATCGAAGCCCGACTGTAAAAGGACGGCCAACAGCCGCCCGCGAAACCAGAAAAGGAAAGAAATTGAGCGCTATCGTTGATGTCATCGCCCGCGAAATCCTGGATTCCCGCGGCAACCCCACCGTCGAAGCCGACGTGCTTCTCGAATCCGGCGTGCTGGGCCGCGCCGCCGTGCCCTCCGGCGCCTCCACCGGCAGCCGCGAGGCCATCGAACTGCGTGACGGCGACAAGACCCGCTACCTGGGCAAGGGCGTGCTCACCGCCGTGGAACACGTGAACACCGAGATCGCCGAGGCCATCCTCGGCCTGGACGTGGAGGAACAGCACCTGCTGGACCAGACCATGATCGATCTGGACGGCACCGAGAACAAATCCCGCCTGGGCGCCAACGCCATCCTGGCGGTTTCCCTGGCCGCCGCCCGCGCCGCCGCCGAGGACGTCCGCCTGCCCCTGTACCGCTACCTGGGCGGCGCCGGCCCGATGCACCTGCCGGTGCCGATGATGAACATCGTCAACGGCGGCGCGCATGCCAACAACAGCGTCGACATGCAGGAGTTCATGGTCATCCCGGCCGGCGCCGGGTCCTTCCGCGAGGCCCTGCGCATGGGCGCCGAGGTGTTCCACAGCCTGAAGAAACTGCTCGACAAGTCCGGCCATCCCACCACCGTCGGCGACGAGGGCGGTTTCGCGCCCAACTTCAAGTCCAACGAGGAAGCCCTGAAGTTCATCATGGACGCCATCGCCGCCGCCGGTTACACGCCGGGCGGCGACGTGCTCATCGGTCTGGACTGCGCCTCCAGCGAGTTCTACAAGGATGGTCGCTACGTGCTCGAGTCCGAGGGCCTGAAACTCACCTCCGCCGAGTTCGTCGACTATCTCGGCGCCTGGGTGGACAAGTACCCCATCGTCAGCATCGAGGACGGCTGCGCCGAAAACGACTGGGACGGCTGGGCCCTGCAGAACGCCAAGCTGGGCAAGAAGGTGCAACTGGTGGGCGACGACCTGTTCGTCACCAACGCCAGGATTCTGCGCGAAGGCATCGCGAAAAACGTGGCCAACTCCATCCTCATCAAGGTCAACCAGATCGGTACCCTGTCGGAGACCTTCGACGCCATCGAGACCGCCAAGCGCGCCGGCTGGACCTCCGTCATCTCGCACCGCTCCGGCGAGACCGAGGATGCCTTCATCGCCGACCTGGCGGTGGGCAGCAACGCCCTGCAGATCAAGACCGGCTCGCTGTCACGCTCCGACCGCATCGCCAAGTACAACCAGTTGCTGCGCATCGAGGAGGAACTGGGTGAGCGCGCGCGCTATCCCGGCCGGGATGCCTTTTATCAATTGAGATGAGATGCGCGGGCTTGCCTGGACCCTGGCCGTGTTGATCGTGTTGCTGCAATACCCGCTTTGGCTGGGCAAGGGCAGCTGGCTGAGGGTTTGGGAACTGGAACGCGAGATCGAGGCTCAGAAGGCTGCCAACCAGGCCCTGGAGACGCGCAACATCCAGCTCGCGGCGGAGGCACGCGATCTGCATTCCGGCTATGACGCCCTCGACGAGCGGGCGCGCTTCGAACTCGGCATGGTGCGCGGCAACGAAGTATTCTTCCATGTCATGGAATCCGGCATCGCGCCCCCCACGGAGGTAAAACGCCCATGATGACGACGCTGCAGATCGTCCTGGCCATCGTCGGCGTCAGCCTGATCGCCATCATCGTCCTCTACAACATCCTGCAGGAACGCAAGTTTCGCCGGGAGGCCGACCGCATGTTCTCGCACAAGCGGGAAGACATCATGCTCGGCGAGTCGGTGCTGGAGGATGCGCGACCTGGCGCGAACAGTGGTATCCAGTTGAGCGACGACACCGAGACGGCGCCCGAGGCGCGCCACGCCGTGGCCCAGGCGGAGGCGCCGCTGCCCGAGCCGGTGCGAGATCCGGCCCGTCTTGCCAAGTCTTTCCTGGATGAGCTGGATACGGCCGCCTTGTCGCCGGCGCCCGAACCGGAGCCGCCCCGCCCCGCCGTCACCCATACGGAAGCCCCGGCCAAGGCAGCGCCCCCCGCGCGGGAACCCGAGCCCGAGCCGCCACCACCGCCACCACCGCCACCGGCACCGGTCGTCAGGCCTGAACCCGCCCCCGCGCCACGGGCTCCCGCCCCTGCCGCTCCCGCGGCTGCTCCCGCCGCCGAGGAAGTCGCGCCGCGCAAGGCCAGCCCCCTGGACACGGCCATCGAATACATCGCCCGCGTCAAGTTCGCCGCACCACAGGCGGCCAATTTCGGCACCCTGCTCGCTACCCTCCGGCGCATCGGCAAGCCGATCCGCGCCTTCGGCGAGAAGCCGGACGCTGGCTGGGAAGCCTTGAGCGGCCATCCGCGCAGTGTCTATGGCGTGGCCGAATTCGGCCTGCAACTCGCCGACCGCGGCGGCGCCGTATCGCTCGATCAGCTCGAAGCCTTCTGCCGCGCGCTCTACGAATTCGCCGCCGAGCAGGGCGGCGCGGTGACCTGCGCCGACAAGGAAGGCGCCCTCAAGCTGGCGCGCGACCTCGACCTGTTCTGCATGGACGTCGATGTGCTCATCGGCCTCAACGTCATTTCCGCCGAAAGCCGGCCCTTCACCAGCGAAGCCATGCACAGCCTGGCGCAGGAGGCCCGCCTCAGCCTTGAGGCGGACGGCACCTTCCACGCCAAGGATGAGTTCGGCCATACCCTGTTCATCCTGGCCAACCAGGAAGAAGAGCCGTTCCCACGCGACGGCCGCGGCCTCACCACGCACGGCGTCACCCTGCTGTTCGACGTGCCGCGGGTGGCGGACGGCCTCGCCGTGTTCGACCGCATGACCCGGCTGGGTTTCGATCTGGCCTGGCGCCTGGAGGGCCGCCTGGTCGCCGACAACAACCGGCCCGTCAGCGAGGACAGCCTGAGCCGCGACCGCGCCCGTCTGACGCAGTTCTATGCGCGCATGGAGGCGCGGGGCATCCCCGCCGGCGGCGAGCGGGCGCTCAGGCTGTTCGTGTGAGGCGAGAGGGGTGAGGCGCGAGGAGGAACAGCGCGCCCGTGAGCTCCGTGCCCTGATCGACGAGGCCAACTACCGTTACTACGTCCTCGACGCCCCTTCCATTCCCGACAGCGAATACGACCGCCTGCTGCGGGAACTCCAGGAACTGGAGGCCAGTTACCCGGAACTGCTCACTCCTGACTCCCCCACCCAGCGGGTGGGCGCGCCTCCCCTGCAGGACTTCGCCCAGGTCGCCCATGCGCTGCCCATGCTGTCCCTCAACAACGCCTTTTCCAAGGCGGAGGTGGCGGCCTTCGACCGGCGCGTGCGCGATGGCCTGGGACGCCCGGACGAGGAGGTCGAATACGCCGTCGAGCCCAAGTTCGACGGCCTCGCCATCACCCTGCGCTACGAGGACGGACTGTTCGCGCGTGGCGCCACGCGCGGCGACGGCTATACCGGCGAGGATGTCTCCGCCAACCTGCGCACCGTGCGCACCATTCCCATGCGCCTGATCGGCGAGCGCCCGCCGCGCGTGCTGGAGGTGCGCGGCGAGGTGCTCATGCTGCGCCGCGATTTCGAGCGGCTGAACGCGCAGGCCCGCGAACGCGGCGAGAAGACCTTCGCCAATCCGCGCAACGCCGCCGCCGGCAGCCTGCGCCAGCTCGATTCCCGCGTCACCGCCCGGCGCCGCCTGTCCTTCTTCGCCTACGGCGTCGGCCAGGTGGAGGGCGCGGACTTGCCGGCGACGCACGGCGGCATCATGGATTGGCTGGCCGCCCTGCGTTTTCCCGTGGCCGCCCAGCGCGACACGGCTCGCGGCGTGCGCGGGCTCATGGCCTTCTTCGAGAAGCTCGGCGCCAGCCGCGCCTCCCTGCCCTATGACATCGACGGCGCGGTGTACAAGGTCAACCGCCTGGCGGACCAGGAGGTCCTCGGCTACGTCGCGCGCGCGCCTCGCTTCGCCATCGCCCACAAGTATCCGGCGCAGGAGGAGCTGACCACGGTGGAGGCCATCGACGTGCAGGTCGGCCGCACCGGTACCCTCACTCCGGTGGCCCGCCTGAAGCCCGTCTTCGTCGGCGGCGTCACCGTCACCAATGCCACCCTGCACAACGAGGACGAGGTGCGCCGCAAAGACGTGCGCGTCGGCGACACGGTCATCGTGCGGCGGGCCGGCGACGTCATTCCCGAGGTGGTGGGCGTGGTGCTGGAGCGGCGGCCGCTGCGGGACCCGCTCACGCCCCTGCACGAGCCCTTCCGCATGCGCGACACCTGTCCGGAGTGCGGCGCCCCGGTGCTGCGCCTGGAGGGCGAGGCGGCGGCGCGCTGCACCAACGGCCTCGCCTGTCCGGCCCAGCGCAAACAGGCCATCCTGCATTTCGCCTCGCGCCGCGCCATGGACATCGAGGGCCTGGGCGACAAGCTGGTCGACCAATTGGTGGACAGGGGCCTGGTGGCCACTCCCGCTGATCTTTACCCACTCACCCGCGAGCAGGTGGCCGGTCTGGAGCGCATGGCCGACAAGTCGGCGGAGAACCTGATCCAGGCCATCCAGGACAGCCGTGGCCGGCCGCTGGGCCGCTGCATCCACGCCCTCGGCATCCGCCATGTGGGCGAGCAGACGGCGAAGGACCTGGCCCGCCATTTCGGCCGCATGGCGGATTTCCTCGCCGCCGACGAGGCGGCGCTGCAGTCCGTGGCGGACGTCGGCCCGGTGGTCGCCGCCTCCATCCGCGCCTTCCTCGACGAACACCATAACCAGGCTGTCATCCTGGCGCTGCAACATGCCGGGGCCTGGGTGGACGGCGAGCCGGCCCCGCGCGAGGACCTGCCGCTGGCCGGCAAGACCTTCGTGCTGACCGGCACACTGCCGGACCTGTCACGCGAGGAAGCCAAGGCGCGGATCGAGGCCCTGGGCGGCAAGGTGGCCGGCAGCGTGTCGAAGAAGACCGATTACGTGGTCGCCGGCGCCGAGCCGGGCTCGAAATTAAAGAAAGCGGAAGAACTGGGCGTTAAGGTGCTCGATCAGGACGAACTATTGGAATTACTGAAGGGAGTTGTTGAATCATGAAACGCGTCACCAAGGCCGTGTTAGCTACGGCCCGCCCGCAAGGCGGGCTTAACCTGCTGCGCAGGTTTACCCTGTCGTGTACAAGGGCCTTCACTGAAACGGCCTTCGAGGAGCACGTATGAAGCGAGTTACGAAGGCCGTTTTCCCCGCCGCCGGCATGGGCACCCGCTTCCTGCCCGCCACCAAGGCGAATCCCAAGGAAATGCTGCCCATCGTCGACAAGCCGCTGATCCAGTACGCGGCGGAAGAGGCCATGGCGGCCGGCATCACCGATCTCATCTTCATCATCGGCCGCACCAAGCGGGCCATCGCCGATCATTTCGACAAGGCCTACGAACTGGAAGTGGAACTGGAAACCCGCGGCAAGCTGCGCGCCCTGGAAGAACTGCGCGCCATGCTGCCCATCAACGTCAACTGCATCTACATCCGCCAGGCCGAAGCCCTGGGCCTCGGCCACGCCGTGCTGTGCGCGCAGCCGGCGGTGAACGACGAGCCCTTCGCTGTGCTGCTGGCCGACGACCTCATCGCCGGCGAACCGGGCGCCACCAAGCAGATGTGTGACCTCTACACCTACTACCAGTGCTCCATGGTCGGGGTGCAGCACGTAGACCCCGCCGAGACCGGGTCCTACGGCATCGTCGCCACCTCGCCGATGGCCGAGCGCGTCAGCCGCGTCAACCAGATCGTCGAGAAGCCCAAGCCGGCTGAGGCGCCCTCCAACCTGGCGGTGGTCGGTCGCTACGTGCTGACCCCGCAGATCTTTCACCACCTGCGCCACATCGAGCGCGGCGCCGGCGGCGAACTGCAACTCACCGACGCCATCGCCGCTCTGCTCAAGGAGCAGCAGGTGCTGGCCTACGAGTTCACCGGCACCCGCTACGACTGCGGCAGCAAGCTGGGCTATCTGGAAGCCACGGTGGAATTCGCCCTGCAGCACCCGGAAGTGGCCGCGGAGTTCAGTGCCTACCTGCAAAGACGTTTCTGCAAACCCTGCGCGTCGGGTTCCTAGGTCTCATCGCGCTCGGCGGCGCCATGTAGGACCTGGCCGCGCACGTCGAGGCTGTCCGGCCCCAGCAGGTAGAGGAAGCGCGCTGCCAGTTCGTCCGGGCCGGGCAGGCCGGACTTGTCCTCGCCGGGATGGGTCTTCGCGCGCTGCGGGGAGCGCATGGGGCCGGGAATGAGCAGGTTGATGCGCGGGCCCCTGTCCGACCACTCGTCGGCCTGCACGCGGAAGTAGGCCTCCAGCGCCGCCTTGGACACGGCGAAGCCGCCCCAGTAGGCGGCCGGCGTGTGGCCGTGCGTCTCCCCGACGAGGACCACCGAGGCGTCGCCGCGGGCTTCCAGCAAGGGCGCGCAGCAGCGGTTGATGGCCGCCGGGGCGGCGGCGTTGACGCGGAACAGGCGGAGCCATTCCTCCACGCTTTCCAGCGACTGCGGCCGCAGCGCCTCGAAGGCCGCCGCGCAGTGCGCGATACCGTCCAGTCGGCCCAGTTGCCCGCCGATGGCCTGGGCCATGGCCTGGAAATCCTCATCCCGGGCGGCGCCCAGGTCCATGGGGAAAATCGCGGGCTGGGCACCGCCGGCCGCGACGATCTCGTCGTACACCTTTTCCAGCTTGCCCACCGTGCGTCCCAGCAGGATCAGCGTGGCGCCGTGGCGGGCGCAGGCCAGCGCGGTGGCGCGGCCCAGGCCCTGGCCGGCGCCGGTGACGAGGATGACGCGGTGATGCAGCAGGTCGGGGGCGGGGGTGTAGGGCATTGAGGGAAAAGGGAAAAGGGAAAAGGGAAAAGGGAAAAGGGAAAAGGGAAAAGGGAAAAGGGAAAAGGGTGAAGGGTGAAGGGTGAAGGGTGAAGGGTGAAGGGTGAAGGGTGAAGGGTGAAGGGTGAAGGGTGAAGGGTGAAGAGGGCGGCTCAGGTGACGGTTTCCAGGATCAGTCTGGCGGATTTTATGCCGCTACGGACCGCGCCTTCGAGGGTGGCGGGGTAATCCCCGGCGGTGTAGTCGCCGGCCAGATACAGGCCGGGGACGGGCGTGGCGTTGTCGGGACGGCGCAGACGCGGCACGCAGGCGAAGGTGGCGCGCTTCTCGACGATGCTCTTCCAGCCCAGCAGAGGCGGCAGGGGGCCGAGTTGCGCGGCCAGCAGCTCCAGGTATTCGTCGCGCAGGGTCTCGGCCGGCTTAGCCAGATGCGGGCCCTCGGCGCTCACCACGATGGCCACCAGGCCCGCATGCAGGTCGTTGCGTTCGAACGCCCAGGGGGCTTGGCCGCCGCCCAGGCCGAGCATGGGAAAGGGGAAACGCGGCGGCGTGGCGAAATGCAGCCAGAGCGTAAGGATGGGCTGCCAGGCGAGGCCATCGAGCTGCTCCAGCACCGGCTCGGCGCCGGCCAGCCGGCCGAGCAGGTCGGGCAGCCGGGCAGGATGCGCCGCCACCACCACCCGCTCGGCGAGTGCGTCCGGCCCCGCCAGGCGGAAGCCGCCCTGCTCGCGGGCGAGGAATTCCACTTTGCGGCCGGTCTCCACGCGCCCGCCCTTGCCGGCGATGAAGGCCGCCGCCGCGTCCGGCAGCAGCAGGCCGAGGTCGGCCCGGTTGAGGACCAGGTCGCTGTCCGCCCGGTCGCCCGCCAGGCTGTCGCGCAGCACGTTGCAGAACACCTGCGCCGAGGCGATCTCCACCGGCGTGTTGAGCGCCGCGACGCAGATCGGGCCCCACAGTCGCTCCACCAGATTCGCCGGTTGTTGCTGGTGGCGCAGGAAGTCGGCGGCGGCCTCGTCGTGCGCCAGGCGGAAGGCGCGTTCCTTCAGGTCATGCATGAGCCTTGCCGCCGCCAGCTTGTCGCGCCAACTCAGCCCGCGCGCGAGGACGAGGCCGGCGGCCAGGTTCAGCGGCGCCGGGAGGCGCGGCAGGCGCAGCACGAAGCCGGGCACGCGCAATTCCAGCGGGCGCCGCTCCAGGAAGTTGTGCGTGCCCAGGCGACCCATGAGGCCCAGGGTCTCGCGGTAGGCGCCGACCATCAGGTGTTGGCCGTTGTCGATGTCGATGCCCTGCCATTCGACGCGGCGGGCGCGGCCGCCCAGCTGCTTCGCGGCCTCGAACAGTTGCACGGGCACGCCGGCGGCGGCCAGTTCCACGGCGCAGGCCAGGCCCGCCCAGCCGCCGCCGACGATGGCGACGGGGTTTACGCCCGCCGGGGTGATCACGCCGTCACCCAGGTCCGCCAGGCGATCCACAGTTTGCGCAGGGGCGTCAGGGAGGTGCGCCGGTCGAGCACACGGAAGCCGTCGGCGCGGATCTCCTCCAGCAGGGCGCGGTAGATCGCCGCCATGACGAGGCCGGGACGCTGTGCCTTGCGGTCAGCTTCCGGCAGCAGGGCCAGGGCCTCGGCGTAGGTTCGGGTGGCGCGCTGGTACTGGAATTCCATGAGCCGCCGGAAGTTCTCGGTCATGCGGCCCGCGAGCACGTCGGCTTCAGTCACGCCATGTTTCGCCAACTCATCCTGGGGCAGATAGATGCGGTTCCGGCGGGCATCCTCGCCGACGTCGCGGATGATGTTGGTGAGCTGGAAGGCCAGCCCCAGACGGTTCGCGTACTTCAGGGTGGCGCGGTCGATAGGTTTGTCGACTGTGCTGCCGAAGATCAGGGCCGCCACTTCCCCCACCACGCCCGCGGCGCGGTGGCAGTAGAGGTTGAGCTGCTTGAAGTCGGCGTAGCGCACCGTGCCCAGGTCCATCTCCATGCCGTCGATGATCTGGCCGAAGGCATCTTCGGGCAGGTGGAAGGGGCCGATGGCCTCGGCCAGCGCCCGCGTCGCCGGATGCTCCGGCCGGCCCGCATACAGCCGCGCCACCTCGTCCCGCCACCAGGCCAGCTTGGCCCGCGCCAGGTCCGCATCGCGGCATTCGTCGGCGACGTCGTCCACCTCCCGGCAGAAGGCGTAGAAAGCGGTGATGGCCCGGCGCCGCTCGGGCGGCAGGAAGCGGAAGCTGTAATAGAAACTCGAGCCGCTGGCGGCGGCCTTCTCCTGGCAATAGGTGTGCGGGTCCATGCTGCCTAGTGCCCGCAGCCGCCGCTGGCGCAGGACGAGC
The DNA here is from genome assembly GCA_009772925.1 of bacterium. Taxonomy (GTDB): domain Bacteria; phylum Pseudomonadota; class Gammaproteobacteria; order Burkholderiales; family Thiobacillaceae; genus PFJX01. The sequence goes on along the minus strand of WOUQ01000019.1, from coordinate 16,813 downwards.
CCCGCGCCGCGCGGCCACCGCCGGGGAAGAGGGCGCGGCGGAGCATGACAACGCCATCCTTCCAGCCCAGTTTGGGACGCTGATGGAACATGTCGCCTCGGCTTGCGTGCAGTTGATAGAGGATGCGTTCGCCACCCAGGATGATGAGGCGCATCTCCAGGCCGATGCGGCCCTTCAGCGCGCGGCCCAGGGGGGCGCCGGCCTGCAGCATGCGCCGGGCGCGCTCGATCTGGCCCTTCATGAACTGCTGCCAGAGGGCATCCACCCGGCCTTCGGCGATCTGGCGTTCACTGATGCCGAATTTCGCGAGTTCGTCCTCGGGCAGGTAGATGCGGCCCTTTTGGTAATCCACCGCTACATCCTGCAGGAAGTTGATGAGTTGCAGGGCGGAGCAGATGCCGTCGGACCAGGCCTGGTGCTTCACGTCCTCGTCGCCGTAGAGCTTCAGCAACAAGCGGCCGATGGGGTTGGCGGAACGGCGGCAGTAGTCCATGACTTCGCCGAAATGGGCGTAGCGGGTTTTCACGCAATCCTGCTCGAAGGCGGCGAGCAGGTCGTGGAACAGGGGATAGGGCAGGCCGTGCGCCCGGATGTGGGGAGCGAGTTCCCGGAACACGGGGTGATCGACATCCTCTCCCCGTTCCAGGCCATGCAGGTGGGCGTGGTATTCCGCCAGCCGAGCCAGACGCCATGCCGCCGGATGCTCGCCCTCGTCGGCGAAGTCGTCGGCACTGCGGGCGAAGGCGTAGATGGCGCGCACCGCCGGGCGCAGCCGGGCGGGCAGGAAGACCGAGGCCACGGGGAAGTTCTCGTAATGCCCGGCGTTCACCAGGTGGGCCGTATTCATTGAACGGATGCCAATAAAAACAAAGGGTTGCCTCTGGGTCGCCGCGTCTCGCGGCTGGCGGTGAGGGGGCGCGTAGTTTACACTTGGCCGTTTTCGCGAAAGTGGCGGAATTGGTAGACGCACTGGATTTAGGTTCCAGCGCCTATGGCGTGGGGGTTCGAGTCCCCCCTTTCGCACCAGTCCGGGTTGCATTCAAGCCAGGCGCGTGGCGATTGTCGTTTTTCGCAGACGCCGCGCGCGGCTGGAGCGTTCGCGGGACGCGGCCCGGGGTGCAACCCGGCGAAAGGATTAGTTGGCATGAATATTGATCGTTCAAGGAAAACCTTATGACTGCAACCGTGGAAACTCTGGAAGGACTCAACCGCCGTGTCACCCTCAACCTCAGCCAGGAGGAGGTGGAGGCGGAAGTGCGCAAGCGCCTGGGGAAGGTGGCCCGCACCGTGCGCATGGACGGTTTCCGTCCCGGCAAGGCGCCCATGAAACTGGTGTCGGCGCGTTATGCCAACGAGATTCGTGGCGAGGTGATGGGCGAGGCCCTCAACCGCGAGTTTGGCGAGGCCGTGCAGGCCGGCAAGCTGGCGGTGGCCGGCTACCCGCGTTTCGCGCCCGGCGAAAACGGCGCTTTCGTCGCCACCTTCGAGGTGTTCCCGGAAATCCAGGTCGGTGACCTGTCACAGATCAAGGTGAGTCGTCCCGTGGTCGAGGTGAGTGATGCCGACGTCGACCGCACCCTGGATGTGCTGCGCAAGCAGCGTGTGCAGTACCACGCGGTGGAGCGCGCGGCGCGCGAGGGCGACCGCGTGCACGTGGACTACCTGGGCAGGATCGGCGGCGAGCTGTTCCCCGGCGGCGAGGCCAAGGACTTTCCGGTGATCCTCGGCGAAGGCCGTACCCTGAAGGATTTCGAGGGCAGCCTGGCGGGCATGAAGGCGGGCGAGAGCAAGACCTTCGAGGTGAGCTTTCCCGCCGATTACTTCGCCAAGGAACTGGCGGGCAAGACCGCCAGCTTCGAGGCCACCCTGAAGTCGGTGCACGAGGCGGTGCTGCCGGAGGTGGACGAGGCCATGGCGCAAAGCCTGGGCATCCACGAGGGCGGCGTGGCCAAGCTGCGCGAGGAGATCCGCGGCAACCTGGCGCGCGAGGCGAAGCGCCGGGTACTGGCCAAGGTCAAGGAGCAGGTGTTGAACGGCCTGCTGGAAACCACGCCGTTCGACGTGCCCGGCAGCCTGGTGGCCATGGAACAGCAGGGCCTCAAGGAAAAGGCCTTCAACGACCTGAAGGCGCGCGGCCTCAAGGAACAGGACATCAAGCTGGGCGACGACATCTTCGAGCCGCAGGCCAAGCGCCGCGTCGCACTGGGCCTGCTGATGGAGGCCCTGATCCGTGAGCAGAAGATCACCGCCAGCGAGGATCAGGTGCGCGCCATGGTGGACGAGTTCGCGCAGAGCTACGAGGACCCTGCCGAGGTGGTGGGCTGGTACTATCAGGACGCTTCCCGCCTCAAGGAGGCGCGCGCCCTGGTGCTGGAAGAGAACGTGGTGCAATGGGTGCTGGAGCGGGCCCAGGTCACCGATAAGACGACCCCGCTGGAAAAACTGATGGGAACCGCCTGATGAGCCACTGGACGCAGGAACCTTCCGGCCTGGGGTACATCCCCATGGTCATCGAGCAGAGCGGCCGCGGCGAGCGCGCCTACGACATCTACTCCCGCCTGCTGAAGGAGCGGGTGGTCTTCCTGGTGGGGCCGGTCAACGACATGAGCGCCAACCTGGTGGTGGCCCAGTTGCTGTTCCTCGAGTCGGAAAACCCGGACAAGGACATCTACCTGTACATCAACTCCCCTGGCGGCTCCATTACCGCCGGCATGGGCATCTACGACACCATGCGTTTCATCAAGCCCGACGTCTCCACCCTGTGCGTGGGTCAGGCCGCCAGCATGGGCGCCTTCCTGCTTTCCGCCGGCGCCAAGGGCAAGCGCTTCGTGCTGCCCAACTCCCGCGTGATGATCCACCAGCCCCTGGGCGGCTTCCAGGGCCAGGCGACGGACATCGAGATTCACGCCAAGGAAATCCTCTACCTCAAGCAAAAGCTGAATCAGCTCCTCGCCGATCACACCGGCCAGTCCATCGAGACCATCGAGCGGGACACGGAGCGCGACAACTTCATGAGCGCGGAGCAGTCGGTGGCCTATGGCATGGCCGATAAAGTGCTGGCCAATCGCAACGACGCCGCGTAAACTTGAGTTAAATAATCAGGTATTAACAGGACTGAACCATGGCGGACCGCGACGAAAAACTTCTCTACTGCTCCTTCTGCGGCAAGAGCCAGCACGAGGTGCGCAAGCTCATCGCCGGTCCGTCGGTGTTCATCTGCGACGAATGCGTGGACCTGTGCATCGACATCATCCGCGAGGACGTCGGCAAGGATCCGGAGAAGGAGAGCGGCGACAAACTGCCGACGCCGCAGGAAATCAGCGCGGTGCTGGACCAGTACGTCATCGGCCAGTTCCTCGCCAAGAAGGCACTGGCGGTGGCCGTCTACAACCATTACAAGCGCTTGCGCAATCCGGGTGGCAACAAGGAGGACGAGGTCGAGCTGGCGAAGAGCAACATCCTGCTCATCGGCCCCACCGGTTCCGGCAAGACCCTGCTGGCGCAGACCCTGGCCCGCCTGCTCAACGTGCCCTTCGTCATCTCCGACGCCACCACCCTGACCGAGGCCGGTTACGTCGGCGAGGACGTCGAGAACATCATCCAGAAGCTCCTGCAGAAGTGCGATTACGACGTCGAGAAGGCGAAGAACGGCATCGTCTACATCGACGAGATCGACAAGATTTCGCGTCGCTCGGAGAACCCCTCCATCACCCGTGACGTGTCCGGCGAGGGCGTGCAGCAGGCCCTGCTGAAGCTGATCGAGGGTACCGTCGCCTCGATTCCGCCGCAGGGCGGGCGCAAGCACCCGAACCAGGAATACATCCAGGTCGACACCACCAACATCCTGTTCATCGTCGGCGGCGCCTTCAGCGGCCTCGACAAGGTGATCCGCAACCGCACCGAGAAATCCGGCATCGGTTTCGGCGCCGAGGTGAAGTCCAAGGACAACAGCAAGGACGTCGGCGAGGTGTTCAAGATGGTGGAGCCGGAAGACCTCATCAAGTACGGCCTCATCCCCGAGTTCGTCGGCCGTCTGCCGGTCATCGCCACCCTCGAGGAACTCGACGAGAAGGCCCTGGTACAGATCCTCACCGAGCCCAGGAACGCCCTGGTCAAGCAATTCCAGAAGCTGTTCAAGATGGAAGGCGCCGACCTCGAATTCCGCGACGAGGCCCTCACCGCCATCGCCAAGCGTGCGCTGAAGCGCAAGACCGGCGCGCGCGGCCTGCGCTCCATCATCGAGCAGTCCCTGCTCGACATCATGTACGAACTGCCGAGCATGCAGGATGTGAGCAAGGTGGTGGTCGACGAGAAATCCATCAGCGGCGAGTCGAAGCCGTTGTTGCTGTATGCCGAGCAGGCCAAGGCCGCCGGCTGAAAAACCGTTTGTACCGCCGGGTTGAAATCCGACCCGGCGGCGTCATGTAGCTCGAACCGAGGAGGCGGAGCATCCGCCGGAGAACGTCATGAGCCAGACTACCCATTTCACCGAAGCCGTCACCCTGCCGCTGCTGCCGCTGCGCGACGTGGTGGTGTTCCCGCACATGGTCATCCCCCTGTTCGTGGGCCGGCCGAAGTCCATCAAGGCGCTGGAAACTGCCATGGACGCGGGCAAGCACATCCTGCTGGTGGCGCAGAAGTCGGCCGCCAAGGACGAACCCGCCTTCGAGGACCTCTACGAGATCGGCGCCATCGCCAGCATCCTGCAGATGCTCAAGCTGCCGGACGGCACCGTGAAGGTGCTGGTGGAAGGCAACCAGCGCGTCCAGGTCGAGGAATTCATCGACGAAGGTTCGCACTACATGGCGCGTGGCGAGCCCCTGCCGGAAACCGGCGCCGAGGATTCCGAGATCGAGGCCATGCGCCGCGCCCTGCTGGCCCAGTTCGACAACTACGTCAAGCTGAACAAGAAGATTCCGCCCGAGATCCTGGCTTCCCTGGCCGGCATCGACGACGCCGGCCGGCTCACCGACACCATCGCCGCCCACCTGCCGCTGAAGCTGGAGCAGAAGCAGGCCATCCTGGAAATGACCGACTTGAAGGCCCGCCTGGACCATCTGATGGGCTTCATGGAAACCGAGATCGACATCCTCCAGGTGGAAAAGCGCATCCGCGGCCGCGTCAAGCGCCAGATGGAGAAGAGCCAGCGCGAGTACTACCTGAACGAACAGGTCAAGGCCATCCAGAAGGAACTGGGCGATGTCGACGAAAGCCAGGATCTGGACGAGCTCGACAAGCGCGTCAAGGCTGCCCACATGTCGCGCGAGGCCACCAAGAAGGCCGAGGCCGAGCTGAAGAAGCTGAAGATGATGTCGCCCATGTCGGCCGAGGCCACGGTGGTGCGCACCTACATCGAGACCCTCATCAACCTGCCCTGGAAGAAGAAGACCAAGATCAGCAAGAGTCTGGACAACGCCCAGGACGTGCTCGACACCGACCACTTCGGCCTGGAGAAGGTGAAGGAACGCATCGTCGAATACCTGGCCGTGCAACAGCGGGTGGACAAGCTGAAGGCACCCATCCTCTGCCTGGTCGGGCCGCCCGGCGTGGGCAAGACCTCCCTCGGCCAGTCCATCGCCCGCGCCACCAACCGCAAGTTCGTGCGCATGGCCCTGGGCGGCGTCCGTGACGAGGCCGAGATTCGCGGCCACCGGCGCACCTACATCGGCTCCATGCCCGGCAAGATCCTGCAAAGCCTGACCAAGGTGGGCGTGCGCAACCCGCTGTTCCTGCTGGACGAAGTCGACAAGATGGGTCAGGACTTCCGCGGCGATCCATCCTCCGCCCTGCTGGAGGTGCTGGACCCCGAACAGAACCACACCTTCCAGGACCACTACGTGGAAGTGGACTACGACCTCTCCGACGTGATGTTCGTCGCCACCGCGAACTCCCTCAACATTCCGGCCCCGCTGCTCGACCGCATGGAGGTGATCCGCCTGTCCGGCTACACCGAGGACGAGAAGATCAGCATCGCGCAGCGCTATCTGCTGCCCAAGCAGATGAAGAACAACGGCCTCAAGGACACCGAGTTGCACGTGGCCGAAAGCGCCCTGCGCGACATCGTGCGTTACTACACGCGGGAATCCGGCGTGCGCGGCCTGGAGCGGGAAATCTCCAAGATCTGCCGCAAGGCGGTCACCGCCCAGACCCTGAAGAAGGCCAAGGGCAAGATCAGCGTCACCGCCAAGAACCTCGACAAGTACCTCGGCGTGCAGCGCTACACCTACGGCATGGCGGAGAAGAACAACCAGGTGGGCCAGGTCACCGGTCTGGCCTGGACCGAGGTGGGTGGCGAACTGCTCACCATCGAGGCTTCCATGATGCCCGGCAAGGGCAACATCACCCGCACCGGCCAACTCGGCGATGTCATGAAGGAATCCATCGAGGCGGCGCGCACGGTCACGCGCAGCCGGGCCACTGCCCTGGGCATCGCCGCCGATGCCTTCGAGAAGAACGACATGCACATCCACATGCCGGAGGGCGCCACGCCCAAGGACGGTCCTTCCGCCGGCGCGGCGATCACCACCGCCATGGTCTCGGTGTTCGCCGGAATTCCGGTGCGCTGCGACGTGGCCATGACCGGCGAGATCACCCTGCGCGGCGAGGTGCTGCCCATCGGCGGCCTCAAGGAGAAACTGCTGGCGGCGCATCGCGGCGGTATCAAGAAGGTGTTGATCCCCGAAGGCAACGTCAAGGACCTCGTCGAGATCCCCGACAACATCAAGAACCGCCTGGAAATTCAGCCCGTGAAGTGGATCGAACAGGTGCTGGAGGCGACCCTGGAGCGCATGCCCGAACCCATCGCCGAGGCGAGGGTCGCGGCGGAGACCCCGACACCGCTTCCGCCGGCCACCGAGCCCCCCGCCGTAATCAAGCATTGACGGGGCTTTCCGGCCAGAAGGCGCTTGACACTGGGGTTGCCGGGTTCTATAAAACCCCGCGCAGGCTTGCGCCTGCGTGCCTTCATCCATTGAAAGGGGGACTCCGTGAACAAATCCGAATTGATCGATGCCATCGCCGCCTCCGCCGATATTTCCAAGGCGGCCGCGGGACGTGCCCTCGATGGCGCCATGGACGCCGTAAAAAAGGCCTTGAAGAAAGGCGAGATGGTCACTCTGGTGGGTTTTGGTTCCTTCTACGTAGGCAAGCGCGCCGCCCGATCCGGCCGCAACCCCCGCACAGGAGCCACCATCAAGATCAAGGCCGCGAAAGTTCCGAAATTCCGTGCTGGCAAAGCGCTGAAAGACGCTGTAAACTAGACGTCTTTCTGACGGGTGCTTAGCTCAGTTGGTAGAGCGTCGCCCTTACAAGGCGAATGTCGGCGGTTCGACCCCGTCAGCACCCACCAGCACGACTTCTGAAGCGCCGTTCCGACGGAATGTACCGATGCACAAAACCATCGGTTCTTTCTTCGGCGTTTTAAGGAGTCATACATGCAAAAGTCAGTATCTTCTGGCCACCTCGCCTCGCCGGCGAGGTGGCCGTTTCATTTCCCTCGATCATAACGACCAGTTCAATCGGCTCGCCGCCCAGGCGCGCGGGGTGGCGCATCTGCTCGGCCATAGCGCCGACCTCCCGTGCGTGGTGCCCGAAGCGTGTCCGCGCCGCCGCCTGGGGACTGGAAGACCTCCTGGAGCAGATGCTGGCCATGCTCGGCGAGGGCATCACCCTCCCCGAGGAGAGGCCAGCGACCGTTTCGAGTTCTGGGACGTCCCGGCCCAGGCCCAGGCCCAGGGCGTGGCGTACCTGCTCGGGCATTCGGCCTCCATTCCATGCGCGATGCCTGGGCGCATCAACGCCGCCGCTTTTGGGCTGGAACCCCTGATCGACAATATCCTCGATCTGGTCAACCGCAAGGAGGCCGGCCATGATTGATCTCGGCTTCTCCTCCCTGGCCGGCGCCGTCATCGCCGCCTCCAGCGGCCGCGACGCCGCCTTCGCCAACCGCCTGGGCTTCTGGATCGAGTTCTTCGGCCAGCGCCCCGTCACCACCCTGATCACGGATGACGTGGAGGACGGCGTCAAGCATCTGGTGGGCTCGGGTGAATTATTTCGACCGGACCGTGCTCGACGGAGATGACCGGGTTTTCCCTGATCCTGTGGCGGCCTTCAAGGACGCTATCAGCGTCCTGAAAACGGCGCGGACCGTGCAGCGCGCGGACCGTTAGGAGTCGTCATGAGCCGCGCCGCCGCAAACAAAAACTCGGACGGTGATGACAGCGCCGTCCACGTCCGCCGCGTCGTCATCGGCGATGTCGAGGAGGTCGGGGATTCTGGGGGCCCAGCCAGGAGGCATCCATGCAAATTGTCCTGGAAGCCATGCACCGCTTCCAGCAAGAGACCCAGGACTCCCGCAGCGCCGCTGCCCTGACGCTGGCCTGGGCGATGCTGGAATCTGGCTATCTGGGGAGCCCGCTGAGACAAACCCCATATCGGCCAACGTTGGCTTAACCCAGGGGGTCAGTTCCTGATGTCGCTAGGGGATCAGTTCCTGGTGTCGCTTGACACCTGAGCAGAGAGATCGCCACGCCCTGCGGGATCGCGATGACACCCCTACGCCGTCATTGCGAGGAGGCGAAGCCGACGCGGCAATCCAGGGTTTTCCCTTTTTCCTGCCTGTTTTTTTGCAATGCAGCAATATAAACTGCGCCCACGCGCCCCCTTGCGATGGCCTATAAAGGGCGGTGCGACCGAAACGATCCGCCATCGAGAGGAAGAGACATGAGCAACCTGAACCAGAAAGCCCTGGAGTACCACGAGTTTCCCCGTCCCGGAAAAATCTCGGTGGAATCCTCCAAACCCTGCGCCACCCAATACGAACTGTCCCTGGCCTACACCCCCGGTGTCGCCGAACCGGTGCGCAAGATCGCCGAGGATCCGGCCAACGCCTACCGCTACACCAACAAGGGCAACCTGGTGGCGGTCATCACCGACGGCACCGCCATCCTGGGCCTGGGCAACCTGGGCCCGCTCGCCAGCAAGCCGGTCATGGAAGGCAAGGGCATCCTGTTCAAGCGCTTCGCCGGCATCGACGTGTTCGACATCGAAGTGCAGGCCCCCAGCGTGGAAAGCTTCATCGAAACCGTGGTCAACATCTCCCCCACCTTCGGCGGCATCAACCTGGAAGACATCGCCGCGCCCCACTGCTTCGAGATCGAGGAAGCGTTAAAGGCAAGGTTGGACATCCCCGTCTTCCACGACGACCAGCACGGCACCGCCGTGGTCATGTGCGCCGGCCTGCTCAACGCCCTGGAAATCCAGGGCAAGAAGCTCGCCGACATCAAGTTGGTCTGCCTGGGCGCCGGCGCCGCCGGCCTCGCCTGCATGCGCCTGTTGATCGCCATGGGCGGCAACAAGGCCAACATGACCCTGGTGGACAGCAAAGGCGTCATCCACAGCGGCCGCAGCGACCTCAACGCCCACAAGCAGGAATTCGCCAAGACCACCGACCTGCGCAGCCTGGCCGACGCCATGGCCGGCGCCGACGTGTTCATCGGCGTCTCCGGTCCCAACCTGGTCAGCCAGGACATGGTCAAAAGCATGGCCGCCAAGCCCATCCTCTTCGCCATGGCCAACCCCGACCCGGAAATCACCCCCGCCCAGGTCCACGCCTGCCGCGACGACGCCCTCATGGCCACCGGCCGCTCCGACTACCCCAACCAGGTCAACAACGTCCTTGGCTTCCCCTACATCTTCAAAGGCACCTTCGACGCGAGAGCCAAGGCCATCACCCAGCCCATGATGATCGCCGCCGCCAAAGCTCTCGCCGACCTCGCCCGCGAACCCGTACCGGCCGAAGTGCTGCAAGCCTACAAGCTCGACAAACTGGAATTCGGCCGCGACTACATCATCCCCAAACCCTTCGACCCGCGCCTCATCGAGCGCATCCCGCCCGCGGTGGCGGCCGCGGCGTGACTTGCCTCCCCACCGTCATTGCGAGGAGGCGAAGCCGACGTGGCAATCCTGGTGGTTGCGGGGGTCGGACCGAAGTCCGACCTACGAGGGTGTGGTGGTGGGCTGGCCTGAACCTGGAAACCGTGGCAAGCCCGACTGCCGGGGTGGTGTGCGTGATAAGATGAGCGCCGTTCACGTCCGGCAAAAAGAAAAAAGCCGGCTGAAAAGCCGGCTTTTTGTTTGACTTGGTGCCCAGGAGAGGACTCGAACCTCCACGCCCTTGCGAGCGCTAGGACCTGAACCTAGTGCGTCTACCAATTCCGCCACCTGGGCCAAGAAGGCGCGCATCTTAACGATCTCCCCATTTTTATGTCAACGAAAAAAACATCTTCCAAAGCTAAAACCGAACCTTCCCAAGCGGTCCAGGCGGCCGCACCCGGCGACGGCAAAAAGCCCCGGCGCGGCCAGAAATCCCTGCGCTGGCAGGATCCCTTCCTCGAACGTGAACGGGCCAAGTACGGCCAGGCCCTGCCCAGCCGCGAGTTCCTCCTGCAATTGCTGGGAGAGGCGGGCGAGCCCGTCGAGCCGGACGACCTGGCCTTCCGCCTGGACATCGAAGCCGATGAGGCGGAGGCCTTCACTGCCCGGCTGCGCGCCATGCAGCGCGACGGCCAGTTGCTGTTCAACCGGCGCGGGGCGCTCTGCCTGCCGGAGAAGATCGAGGTCAAGGCGGGCCGCGTCGAGGGCCACAAGGACGGCTTCGGCTTCTTCGTTCCCGACGACGGCTCCGGCGATATCGCCCTGCCGGAGAAGGAGATGCGCGGCGTGCTGCACGGCGACCGCGTCATGGTGCGCGAGCACGGACAGGATCGGCGCGGACGCAAGGAAGGCAAGGTGGTGGAAGTCCTGGAGCGGGCCAACACCACGCTGGTGGGCCGGCTGTATCGGGAACGCGGTTACCAGTGGGTGGTGGCGGAGAACAAGAAGATCAGCCAGGACATCCTGATTCCCGATCACCAGGACCTGGGCGCTTCCAACGGTCAGGTGGTGATGGCGGAGATCGTCGAGCAGCCCACCCGGCACGCGCCGCCGGTGGGCAAGGTGTCGCGGGTGCTGGGCAATTACGCCGATCCGGGCATGGAGATCGAGATCGCCCTGCGCAAGCACGATCTGCCGCACGAGTTTTCCAAGGCGGTGCTGGCTCAGGCCAAGAAGCTGCCCAAGGGCGTGACGAAAAAGGATCTGGAGCCGGTCGACGGCCTGGCCCGCGAGGACATCCGCGAGCTGCCGCTGGTGACCATCGACGGCGAGGATGCGCGCGACTTCGACGACGCGGTGTACTGCCAGCCGGAAGGCCGCGGCTTCCGCCTGTGGGTGGCCATCGCCGACGTGTCGCACTACGTGCGGCCGGGCGCGGCCCTGGACCAGGAAGGCTACGAGCGCGGCAACTCGGTGTATTTCCCGCGCCGGGTCATTCCCATGCTGCCGGAGGAACTCTCCAACGGCCTGTGTTCGCTGAATCCCAAGGTGGACCGGCTGTGCATGGTGTGCGAGATGGAGATCGGCGGCCAGGGCAACATCAGGAAGTTCCGCTTCTACCCCGGCGTCATGCATTCCAAGGCGCGGCTCACCTACAACCAGGTGTGGGACTGGCTGTCCGCCGCCGGCAAGCCGCCCAAGGATCAAGCCTGGCTGATGGACCCGCTGCGGCATCTGCACAAGCTGTTCAAGGTCCTGCTGAAGGCGCGCGGGATTCGCGGCGCGATCGACTTCGAAACCCTGGAAACCAAGATGCTGTTCGACGCGCACGACAAGATCGAGCGCATCGTGCCGTCTTCCCGCAACGACGCCCACCGCCTCATCGAGGAATGCATGCTGGCGGCCAACGTCTGCGCTTCGGAGTTCCTGGCGAAGAAGAAGCACGCGGCCCTCTACCGCGTGCACGAGGGACCGACGCCGGACAAGCTGAAAGCCCTGCAGGAGTTCCTCGCCGAGTTCGGCTTCTTCCTGACCGGCGGCGACGATCCGCATGCCAAGGACTACGCCGAGTTGCTTGCGAAGATCAAGGGCCGGCCCGACGAGCAGCTTTTGCAGACCGTGCTGCTGCGCTCCCTGCGCCAGGCCATCTACAGCCCCGACAACGTGGGCCATTTCGGCCTGGCCTACGAGGCCTACACCCATTTCACCTCGCCCATCCGGCGCTATCCGGATTTGCTGGTGCACCGGGCCATCAAAGCCTGCCTGAGGAACGAGACCTACAGCCCGGGCGACTGGTCGGCGGTGGGCATGCACTGTTCGATGACCGAGCGCCGCGCCGACGACGCGACGCGGGATGTGGTGTCCTGGCTCAAGTGCTACTACATGCAGGACAAGCTCAACGAGGAGTTCGACGGCGTCATCTCCGCCGTGGTCAGCTTCGGGGTGTTTGTCGCCCTCAACGACGTCTTCGTCGAGGGACTGGTGCACGTCACCGAACTGGGCCAGGACTACTTCCACTTCGACGCCGCCCGCCACCAGATGATGGGCGAGCGCACCGGCAAGCGTTTCCGCCTGGGCGACAAGGTGCGCATCCGGGTGGTGCGCGTGGACATGGAGACCACCCGCATCGACTTCGCCCTGGTGGAGGACGAGATTCCCGTGGTCAAGCCGGCGACCCAGGCGGCGAAGCGTTCCGGCAAGCGGCGATAAGAGCAAGGATCATGCGGATGGGCCACATGCCAACCGTCGTTACCAATCTGGATCGCCACGGCCCTGCGGGCCTCGCGATGACGCCGATGGAGATGTCATTGCGAGGCGGCGAAGCCGACGCGGCAATCCAGCTCTTCTTCCGCGTGGCGATCCAATCCTGCCCCATCGTCCTGGGAGGTCTGCCATGAGCCAGCGCCAGGTCATTCACGGCTTCCACGCCATCGTCTCGCGTCTGCGCCACCATCCACAGAGCATCCAGGTCATCTACCTGGACGAAACCCGCCGTGACCGGCGCGCCAAGGATCTGATCAAGTCCGCCGAGGACAAGGGCGTGCGCGTGGTGCTGGCGGATGGCGCGCGGGTGGAGGAAATGGCGCGCGGCAAGTCGCAGGGCGTGGTGGCCCTGGCCGATCCCATCCAGCTCGCCAAGGATCTGGACGAGGTGCTCGAGGAACTGGCCGAGCCGCCCCTGCTGCTGGTGCTCGACGGCGTCACCGACCCCCACAACCTGGGCGCCTGCCTGCGCAGCGCCGACGCCTTCGGAGTGCATGCGGTGATCGCCCCCAAGGATCGCTCCGCCGGCCTGTCCGCGGTGGCCATCAAGGCCTCCTCGGGGGCGGCGGACTCGGTGCCCTATCTCACCGTCACCAACCTGGCGCGCACGCTGCGCGAGCTCAAGGACCGCGACATGCTCATCGTCGGCACCGATGACGAGGCCGCCGGCACCGTGGCGGACGCCGATTTCAGCGGTGCGGTCGCCCTGGTACTGGGTGCTGAGGGCGCCGGTATGCGCCGCCTGACACGGGAGCATTGCGACCTGCTGGTGCGCATCCCCATGTTCGGCCAGGTCGAAAGCCTCAACGTTTCCGTCGCGACAGGCGTGTGTCTCTATGAGGCGCGCCGTCAGCGCGGGGTGGCGGGCTAGGCGTGCCTGGCATCCCGGTTCTATTTTCCCCTTCACAAAAGGGGGAGAACGTCGCGGCAAACTTTTCACCCTGTAGCCATGGATAAACGCCTCACCGACGCCTGGTCCATCCTCAACCGCTCTGAACTGATTGTCGGCGCCACCGAGATCGAGCTGGCTCTGGACCGGCTTGCCAGCCGCATCGGCGACGCCCTGGCCGACCGCTTTCCCATCGCCCTGTGCATCATGGGCGGGGCGGTGGTGTTCGCCGGCAAGCTGTTGCCCCGTCTGGCGTTTCCCCTGGAGTTCGATTACCTGCACGCCACCCGTTACCGCGACGGTACTCGCGGCGGCGAGATCGAATGGTCGGTGCTGCCGCGCAAGGACCTGAGCGGGCGCTGCGTGCTGCTGCTGGACGACATCCTGGACGAAGGCCACACCCTGGCGGCGGCCAAGGCCAAGCTGCTGGAACTGGGCGCCGCCGAGGTGCACATCGCGGTGCTGGCGGACAAGGATATCGGCCGCGACAAGCCGGTGGCGGCGGACTTCGTCGGACTCACCCTGCCCGACCGCTACGTGTTGGGCATGGGCATGGACGCCTACGGCCTGTGGCGCAACCTGCCGGGAATTTATGCATTGAAGGAGGAGTGATGTTGGGCATCATCGGCGGTAGCGGGCTCACCAAGCTGCCCGGACTTTCCATCACCCACCGGCAGGTCATCCGCACGCCCTATGGCGAGCCTTCCGGCCCCCTCACGTTCGGCGCCCTGGGCGGGCATCCCGTGGTGTTCCTGGCGCGCCACGGCTATGGCCACAACATTCCGCCCCACCTGGTGAACTATCGCGCCAACATCTGGGCCCTGCATGCCCAGAAGGTGAGCCATGTGGTGTCGGTGGCCACCGTCGGCGGCATCCACCCGGAACTGGGGCCCGGTTGCTTCTGCGTGCCGGACCAGATCATCGACTACACCCACGGCCGCGAATGCACCTTCGCCGAATACAACGGCAAGCAGGTTTCCCACCAGGATTTCACCTGGCCCTATTGCGAGGACATGCGCCAGCGCTGCCTGCAAGCCCTGGAGCGGGCCGCCGAGCCCTGCCTGGACGCGGGGGTCTATGCCGTGGTGCAGGGGCCGCGGCTGGAAACGCGGGCGGAGATCGAACGCCTGGCGCGTGACGGCGCCGACATGGTGGGCATGACCGGCATGCCGGAGGCGTATCTGGCGCGCGAGATCGGCCTCTGCTACGCCGCCATCGCGGTGTGCGTGAACTGGGCGGCGGGCCGCGGCGACAGTGCGGAGGGCATTTCCCCGGAGGTCATTGAGGCCAATCTGGCGCATGCGACGGAACGCCTGCGCGCGGTGCTGAAGAACCTGGCCTGCATGAGCTACGGCGCGGAGGCGCCGGTTGCTCCTGGCGGGGTGTGCGAGACCTGAACGGGGTGCGCGGCGGACGAACCGCCGGGCCCGTCGTTCACTTCACCCGGTTCTTGTATTCACCGGTGGCGGTGTCGATCTCGATCTTGTCGCCGATTTCGACGAAGGCGGGCACCTGGATGGTGTGGCCGCTAGGCTTGATGCGGCAGGGCTTCATGACCTTGCCGGAGGTGTCGCCCTTGACGGCGGGTTCGGTGTATTCCACCTCGCGCACGACGGTGGTCGGCATGTTGATGGAGATGGCCTTGCCCTCGTAGAACACCACTTCCACCGGCAGGCCGTCGTCCAGGTAGGGCAGGGCGTCGGACATGTTGTCGGCTTCCACCTCGTACTGGTTGTATTCGGCGTCCATGAACACGTACATGGGGTCGGCGAAGTAGGAGTAGGTGCAGTCCTTGCGCTCCAGGGTGACGGTGTCGAACTTGTCGTCGGCCTTGTAGACGGTCTCGCTGGCGGCGCCGGTGAGCAGGTTCTTGAACTTCATCTTGACCACGGAGGCGTTGCGGCCGGACTTGGAGAATTCGGCCTTCTGCACGACCAGCGGGTCGTTGCCGACCATGATGACGTTGCCGGCGCGGAGTTCTTGTGCGGTTTTCATCGGGAAATTCCTGGGTGGGGATTTGAAAAGCCCGCTATTCTAACTTTTTCTCGCAAAAAATCAGCAGGTTGGACGCTAAATCGGTTTGTCCGGCGAGGCGATCGCACCACGCCTGCGCGTGCCGTTCGAGTTCCGGCAGGGCCGCGCGCCAGGCCGGCCAGAGCGCCCCAAGGTCCGTCTCGCGGTTCCAGGCGCGCCAGAAATCGCGGGTCGGCGCGCCGAGGCCGGTCGGCATTTCGGCGCAATAGTGGTCGAGAAAGGCCTCCAGCTTGGCGAAATGCGCTTCCTCTTGCTGCCGGTAGGCCTGCCAGACCAGGGGACGGGCGGCGAACTGTGCACGCAGGAAGGAATCCTCGCCGCGCACGAAATTGAGGTCGCAGGCCCACAGCAGGCGGTCGTAGGCGTCCTGGTCGAGCATCGGCAGAACGTGCAGGGACAGGGCGCCGCGCGCCAGTCCGGTACCCGGCGCGGGCGGCGCGGGCAGGCCGAACCAGGTGGCGAGTTGAGGCAGGATGCGGCCCGCCGGCACCAGCACCCGCACGGGCCGGGTGTCCCCCGCCCAGGCCTGCAGCAGGCCGGGCAGGGCGACGTTCTCGTAGCTGAACAGGGATAGCCGGGTCTCCTCCGGCAGCCGCGCCGGCAGTCCGAGTCCGCGCCAGAAAGCCGCCTGCGCCGCCGGGTCGGCGCGGAAGGCCTCGCGCTCGTCGCGCAGCCATGCTTCCCGCGTCAGGCCGCCGCTGTCGGCGGTGTAACCGGGCATGAAGAAGTACTTGGTGAGCGGTAGCCGCGGATGCGGCGAGGGCAGGCCGTGCACGCCGCGCGCCCAGTCTTCGGCGGTGAGGTATTCGAGGTTGATCCACAGTGGTTTGCGCCGCCGCGCCGCCATGCGTTCGATGAAGGCTTCCGGCAGTTCGCAGGCCAGGGCCTCGATGACCACCTCGCCGGGTTCTTCCTCGGGCGGCAGCGAGGACCAGCGGCGGATTTCGACGCCGTCCAGGCGCTGGCAGTCGGCGTTCGGGTCGATCTCCGGGCGGATGTGCTGGAACGCGCGCAGGTCGTCCACCCACAGGCGCGCCTCGATGCCGTGTTCGCGCGCCAACTGGCGGGCCAGCCGCCAGGTCACGCCGATATCGCCGTAGTTGTCGATGACGCGGCAGAAGAGGTCCCAGGTCATCGTCGGCGCCGGCTCGCTAACAGGCTGTTGAAAAACCGGTCGACGCGCTCCCGCACCTGAGCGAGTATCGAACGCGAGGACGACGAGGAGACGGGGATCCATGCGAGGAGCCGACCACT
>WOUQ01000018.1 GCA_009772925.1 bacterium | reverse complement strand
GGCGCCGGTTTCACCACGCACCAGCACGGTGACGTAACCACCACCGACGAATTGACGACCGATCAGGCGCACTTCGGCGGCCTTGGTCATGGCGTCGGCCGCCTCGATCGCGGGCACCAGGCCACGGGTTTCGATCATGCCCAGCGCAATACCCATACGTTCTGCCATTTCATTACTCCTTTTAGGAACAACATTGAAAACAAGTTCACGACCACTCGCATTGCCGGGAGATCGCGTCCCTAACCACAACTCCTGTCCGGCTTCGCCGTCCAAAACCTTCATTCATCCCAGTTGTCGATGATCCCGCAGATGGTCAGGTCGGTCATGACCTTCACATCCTTCATCGCCAAACGCGCCGCGCTGCCGCTGCTGGTGAACACCCATTTGCCGGCGGGCACGCCGACGGGATCGGTAGCCACCGACAGCGCGCCCTGCTGACTCTCCAACACGCGCAAGGACGAAGCCATCAGGCCCGGTACCCGGCGGGTGCAGACCAGTTCGTCGACCACGCGCATGATTTCCATCAGGCCGCCTCCGGGTTCCAGTGATCGATGATGCCGACGATGGTCAGGTCGGAGGGAAACTCCTTGCTGCCGGCGGCCTCGCGCGCGGCCGAGGAGCCGACGCAGATCACCCAGTCACCGGGTACGCAGCCCACCGCGTCGACCGCCACGCTGCGGGCACCACCCGCCTTTTCCTGCACCACCAGCAGGGGACGATGACCGAAGGTATCGATGCGATTGGTCGACACCAGGGTTTTTTCCACGCGCATGATCTTCATCGTACGGTCCCCAAGCCAGCCTTTCTCTCAATGCCCATGATCTTCGACCTCGTCCTCGACGAAGCTGGCGCGCTCGCCGCCTTGCAGATCGCTCACCGCCATCTGGCAACGCAGCAGTCCTTGCGTGTGCAGATCGGCGTAGCGCGACTCGATCGCGGCCTTCACCCGCCGGCAGCGCAGCAGCGCGCGTTCGCGCGCGCCGGGCACGCGCGAGGAATAATGGAAGTGCACCAGGATGGGAATGGCCATGCCGTGCTTCACGTTCAGGCCGCTAAAGATCTTGATGCCCACGTCCATGTCGGCGGCGCCCTCCTCCACCGTGTCGAGGTGGGCGAAGTAGAACTTGTTGCGCAACTGTAGTTCGCTCATCGCCTCGCCGGCGCAGATGAAGCGCTCGTTGTGGCCGATCACGGCGTAGCGTCCGGCGTGATGCTGGATGACGTACTCGATCTGCGAGAGGTTGGCTTCCAGCAGGGCGAGAATCAGGCGGCGCATGCCCGGCGCGCAGGGCGAAGCGCCTTCGACGCGCGCCAGCGTGGCTTCGATGTGGCCGCGCGCCGTTTCCGGCAGCATGCCCAGGGTTTCCCGATAGAGGGTGGCGTTGCATACGTAACGCGCCAGGTTGATGTTGCCGTCGGCGTCCGGCACGTGGATGCGGATGGCGTCCAGGTCGGTGTCCATGCCGATCAGCAGGATGTCGGGGGCCGCGCCCAGTCCAAAGGTGTTCTCCACCGCGGCGCGCAGCTCGACCAGCCGGCCGAGCGCGGCATCCATGGCCGTGGCGTCGTTGCTGCCGTGCGCGGCGCAGCCCTGCTGGCAGGGATGCGAGGTGCTGAGGTGATAGACCGCGACCTTCAGGTAATTACCCTGTTCGCCGCCGGGAATGCCGCCGGTGAGCCGGTCCAGCTCCCGTTGCGTCCAGTCCGCGACGTCGGCTTCGACGTCGAACATCGCGCCGGCATAGGCCTTGACCCGCACCGCGTCGTTGGGCGCCAGCCGCAGCACGAAGGGCAGCAGGCCCTGCAGGCGGCCGTCCGCGCAGGGGCTGATATCCAGGGTGTGATAGCCGCAAGACTGGAAGAAGTCTTCGTCCAGTCGCATGCGTTCCCGCCACGGCGCCTGATCCGCGTCGGCTTGTTCGACGCAGGCCTTGAAGCTCTTGAAGATGCAGTGGGCATGCAGGGCACGCAGGTCGAGGCCGGTCACCCAGGCATCTTGCAGCAGCGCGTCGGGCAGTTCGTAGCCCAGGCACTCGCGCGCCAGGTTCTGCGCCCGCGCTACGAAATTCAACTCGTGCTGGAGCGAGGACAACACCTTGAGGGTGTCGGCGATGGCCGCGAAGCGGCCGCGCACTCGCGACTCGTAGGCATACAGGCGCCGGTTGAGCTCCGGATCCACCAGGGCGTGCTCGCAACGCTGCCCCGGGCCGATGACGCAAGCCGGATTGGCGGGCGCCTCCGCCGGGGTGACCACCCCGGCCTGGCGCATGGCGGCAAGTCGTTTGCGCGTGTTCATGATCCGCTGCTTAAGCGCGTGCTCCGCCGGAGACCGTCACCACCGCGCCCTTTGGGCTGTTGCCGGCGGAACCGGTAATGCGGCTTTCCGGCACTTCGGGACGCTCGACTTCACGGAACACCTGGGCATTCGCCCCAACGCCGCGCGGGTTGCCGCGCATCGACATGTTGCGGGACAGACTCGAGGCACCCTCGGTACCGGTAACACGGCCTTGCGCATGCCAGGCGTCGCCGGTGATGTGCGTGCCGGCCTGGCTACCCTCGCCGGTGAGACGCAGGGCAGCGGCGACGACTTCGGCCTGTTCGGCCTGGGAAGCCGCGGCACCCATGTGGCGGAACTCCGGCGTGCCGGTGATCAGGCCGCCGGCCTTGTTGACCGGGCCGGTGATGCGCTCTCCGCTGTAGCCGGTACCGGTCACCGCCTGGGTACCGCGCTCCCAGGCCTGACGCGCCGGGGAGACGATGCTGAAGTCGATGGGCGCGGGCGGCCGGGCGGGTTCGTCCCAGACGCGGGCGCGGGACACGAAGCGGCCGCTGGCGGCGCATTGGCCGGCGCCGTTGTCGGGCCCCATGTAGGGCGTGCCGCTGACCGGGCCGCAGGCGCCGCGCCCGTCGCCGGTGACCACGGAGCCGCCGGCGCCGGGCCGGTCACCGGTCACGGCGGTGGCGGGAATCACCGCGCTGTCGCGGACGCGGGCTGCCTGCGCCGCCACTTCGGGCGCGGCGCAGAAACCGCCGTACTGGCCGCGCCCGATATAGGGCGTGCCGCTGATGGGCGCGCAGCTACCGTACTCGTCGCCGGTAACCTTGCCGGAACGACCGGGCAGGCTGCCGGTGATGGGCTGGCCGCGCCAGGTCTGATCCACCGCGACCTTGGCCACGGGCTGCGCTTGGGTGCTTTCGGCGCACACGGTCTGTGTGGCGCCGACATAGTCCATACCGGTGACGGGAATGCACCCGTTGCTCACGTCACCGGACATTTTTGGGCTGGTGTTCACCTCCGTGCCGGTCACCGTGCGGCCGGCCAGGGTCTGCATGGCCCCCACCTTGCGCGGGCTCGGGGTCTTGCACAGTTCGGCGAAATCGCCACTGTTGTAATACTGGCTGCCGGTGATGGTGCGGCAGGCACCCGGCTCGTCGCCGGTGACCTGGCCGGAGCGGCCCACCTCGGTGCCGGACACGGTCTGGCTGCCGCTGGAAGACATCACGCTGACCTTGCGCGGCGTGGCCGGCGGCGTGCTCTGGCACAGTTCCTGGTACTGCTCGGTGGCCAGATACTGGGTACCGGTGATGCCCCGGCAGGCGCCGGGCTCGTCGCCGGTGATCTTGGCGGTGTGACCCAGGGCGGTGCCGGTGACCGGCTTGCCCTGAGCGGTATGCGTGACCACGACCTTGTCCGGAGCGGTGTCGGCGGCCGGCTGCATATAGCGCGTGCCGGTGATGGCGCGGTCGGCGCCGGGCTCGTCGCCCGTCACCCTGTCCGAGCGGCCCACCAGGGTGCCCGAGACGGTCTTGCCCTTCTCGCTTCGGGTCATGCCCACCTTGGCCGGAACCGGCGCCGGACGAGTCGCGCAGAACTCGTCGAAACGCTCGGCGGACAGGTATTCGGTACCCGTGATGCCGCGGCAGGCGCCTACCTCGTCGCCCGTGACCTTGCTGGAACGTCCCACCTCGGTACCGGTGACGGTGCGGCTGCTCAGCGTGCTACCCACGCCCACCTTCGCGGGAGCGGGAGCCGGACGGGTGTCGCAGAGGTCGGTGTACTGCTCGTTGCCGATGTATTCGGTGCCGGTGATGGCGCGGCAGGAACCGGGTTCGTTGCCGGTGACCTTCTTGCTGCGCTCCACCTGGGTGCCGGTGACGGACTGGCCGGAGAGGGTGTGGCCCTCTTCCACCTTGGCCGGCCCCGGGGTGGTCTGGCGAGCCTTCATGCGTCCGCTCGGGCGCGACTCGCCGCTGGCGCCGACGCGTCCGGCCAGGGACTGCACCAGGCGGCGCTGCATGGCGACCTGGCGGCCGGTGGCACCTTTGGCAATGGCGGCCTGCCAATCCTGCTCGGGCATGGTGGCGGCGATCTTGGTGGCCTGGGCGACGCGTTTGAGGCCGGCCTTGCCATCCTGGGCCAGCGCCGCGCGACGGGCGCGAGCCAGGGCACGACCGGTGGGCTCGACAATGGTCCTGGCGACGACGACCTGCGTGGCGACACTGGAAACCGCAGCCTCGCGCACCTCGGCGGCCGCTTGCGTTTGCGCGGCGCCGCATCCACCCGGCGCGCCGTTGCAACCGCAACCACAGGTCGTGGCGGGTTCGGCGGCGGCCACGGGCTGGCGCGTGGTACGCACGTGACCCGACGGACGGCTGACGGTGGGCTGCAAGGCGGCCTTGCCGGCGAGGCTCAGCGCCTCGCGACGGGCGCGACTGGCCTTGGGCGCGTTGGCGGCCCGGAGTTGGGCGATCAGCGCGGAGTCCGGCATGGCGGCGGCGTCAACCTGGGACGCGACCGCGACGCCGGGAGCGGTCGGGGCCGCCGGCATGGCGGCCGGGGCGACGCGCCGGGTCAATGCCTGACGCGCATCCGCGCCTTTGACGGCGGCGGTCTTGCCGTGCAAGGCCATGGCCTTGCGACGCTTCAGGGCCAACTCGCGCCCAGACAGGGTGGCGCTGGCCGAGCTATATGCGGCTTGTGTCATCACTTACCTCGAACTGTGTTAAGGCTTGCTGCGGACGCGAACCTGCGCGGCCCGCCTCCGCACCAAACCGCATGCGGGAAGAATCATGGGCGACGGACGGACAAGCCGTGCCGCCGCCCCCGCCGAACATCAGCGATAGACCACGAACGCCATGCCCTGGCTCTGGGCATAGTTGTCATACGCGACGAAGCGAACCATCTGGTCCGGGAATTCGCGATGGCAAGCCTCGATTTCGGCCAGCACAGCATCAATGGACTGCTCGCCGAACAGCGGCAGCTTCCACATGTACCAGAAGTTGACGCGAGCGGTGGTGCCCTTCTCGGTATGCTCGACGGCAGGGTTCCAACCCTGGCTGATGCAGTAGGCGATCTGCCGACGCACCTGATCCGGGGTCATCTGCGGCAGGTAGGAGAAAGTCTCGAACTTCTTGGTCGAACGATAAGCTTGTACAGCCATTTCAGGATTCCTTTCAACTCGTGTGATCTGGATCCCGGACCGGTCTTGAGACCCGTCCGGGATGACGTCGCGCCTTCGGCGCGACGTCATTTGTTGGCGATATCCAGCTTGTCGACGGTGTCGAACTCGAACTTGATTTCCTTCCAGGTTTCCATGGCGATCTTGAGTTCGGGCGAGTGGGAGGCAGCGGCGCTGAGGATTTCCTTGCCTTCCTTCTCGAGCTGGCGGCCTTCGTTGCGGGCCTGCACGCAGGCTTCCAGCGCGACGCGGTTGGCGGCGGCGCCGGCGGCGTTGCCCCAGGGGTGGCCCAGCGTGCCGCCACCGAACTGCAGAACGGAGTCGTCACCGAAGATGGTGACCAGGGCGGGCATGTGCCAGACGTGGATGCCGCCGGAAGCGACGGCGAAGGCGCCGGGCATGGAACCCCAGTCCTGGTCGAAGAAGATGCCGCGGCTGCGGTCTTCCGGCACGAAGGATTCGCGCAGCAGGTCGATCCAGCCCAGGGTGGAGGCGCGGTCGCCTTCCAGCTTGCCGACGACGGTACCGGTGTGCAGGTGGTCGCCGCCGGACAGACGGGCGATCTTGGTCAGGACGCGGAAGTGGATGCCGTGGTGCGGGTTGCGGTCGACCACGGCGTGCATGGCGCGGTGCAGGTGCAGGAGGATGCCGTTGTCACGACACCAGTTGGCCAGACCCGTGTTGGCGCAGAAACCGCCTGTGATGTAGTCGTGCATGATGATGGGTGCGCCGATTTCCTTGGCGTACTCGGCACGCTTGTACATCTCTTCCGGAGTCGGGGCGGTGACGTTCAGGTAGTGGCCCTTGCGCTCGCCGGTCTCGGCTTCGGCCTTGTGGATGGCTTCCATGACGAAGTCGAAACGCTGACGCCAACGCATGAAGGGCTGGCTGTTGACGTTCTCGTCGTCCTTGGTGAAGTCCAGGCCGCCGCGCAGGCACTCGTACACGGCGCGGCCGTAGTTCTTGGCGGACAGACCCAGCTTGGGCTTGATGGTGCAGCCCAGCATGGGACGGCCGTACTTGTTCATGATGTCGCGCTCGACCTGGATGCCCAGGGGCGGGCCGCCGCAGGTCTTGACGTAGGCGATGGGGAAGCGGATGTCTTCCAGGCGCAGGGCGCGCACCGCCTTGAAGCCGAACACGTTGCCGACCAGGGAGGTGAACACGTTCACCACGGAGCCCTCTTCGAACAGGTCGATCGGGTAGGCGATGAAAGCGTAGAAGGCGGTATCGTCGCCGGGCACGTCCTCGATGCGATAGGCGCGACCCTTGTAGTAATCCATGTCGGTCAAGAGGTCGGTCCACACCGTGGTCCAGGTGCCGGTGGAAGACTCCGCACACACGGCGGCGGCGGCCTCTTCACGGTCGACGCCAGGCTGGGGGGTAATCTTGAAGCAAGCCAGGAGGTCGGTGTCCAGCGGGGTGTAGTCCGGCATCCAGTAAGTGTGGCGGTATTCCTTCACGCCAGCGCTATACGTCTTCACAGCCATGAGTAAGCTCCTTAATCTCGGGATTGCTTTGAACCTCATCGACCGATTTGTCGATTTGGAGGTCTGCGGATGATGCGCACATCAAATCATAAATAACAGTCACGATTTTCTATTGACGTGATAGATTTAAATCTATTCTGTTACCCTCTCCCTCGCCACCGCGAGGCGGCCGAGACGGCAAGCATAAACCATGCGGCACAGCACGTTCAGACAACTTGAGATCTTCGAGGCGATCGCCCGACTTGGCAGCTTCACCCGCGCCGCCGAGGAACTGCATCTGACGCAGCCGACGGTGTCCATGCAGATGAAGAAGCTGTGCGACGCGGTGGGCACCGCGCTGGTCGAGCAGGTAGGCAAGAAGGTGCTGCTCACCGAGGACGGGCGCGAACTGGCCCAGGCCAGCCGCGACATCTTCGCCATCCTCGACCGCTATGCCATGTCGGTGGCCGAACGCCAGGGCCTGCGCAAGGGACGCCTGAGGCTGATGGCCATCACCACCGCCTCCTATTTCGCGCCCCGTTTGCTGGGGGCGTTCAGCAAGCAGCATCCGGGCATCGAGGTATCCCTGCGCGTCACCAACAAGGAGCAGGTGCTGGCGAGCATGACCGACAATCTGGACGACCTCTACCTGCTCGGCACGCCACCCGATGAGGTCGATGTGGTCGCCATGCCCATCATGGACAATCCCATTGTCGTGCTGGCGCCGCCGGATCATCCGCTGGCCGGAGCCAAACGCATCACCCTGGAACGCCTCGCCCAGGAGCCGTGGATCATGCGCGAGGCCGGGTCCGGCACGCGCAAGGCCATCGAGCGCCTGTTCCTGGGACGCGGCCTGGAGATTCGGCCGCGCCTGGAGCTGGGCAGCAACGAGGCGATCAAGCAGGCCATCCTTTCCGGCCTGGGCCTGTCCGCTTTGTCCGGCCATACCCTGGTGCTGCATCAACCCGGTCAGTTCGCCGTGCTCGATGCCGAGGGCTTTCCGATCCAGCGGCACTGGTATGCGGTCTATCCCGCCGGACGCCAGATTTCCACGGTGGCGCGGGCATTCCTCGACTTTCTGCTGGCCGATCGCGGCACACAGAACCATGCCGGCGCCTAAGTCCGTGTCCGGCCGGCGCGCAGCCGAGCGCCGGGTTGAAACGCCCGGCCAGGATTTGACCGCCGCCATCGACGCCCTGGCGGAAGTGCTGGAACTGGATCGACCCGCCGACGTCCGCCTGTCCGCCTACTTCCGCGCCTATCCGAAGCTGGGCGGCCGCGATCGGGCCTTCATCGCCGAGGAGGTGTATGGCGTCTTGCGCCATCTGCGCAGCCTGCAAGCGCTGGCCGCGCCTGCCACGCCCCGCCGCCTGCTGCTGGCCTGGCTGGCCCGCCATGGCGGCCGCAACCTGCGCGAGTTCGAATTCCTGGTGGACAAGGACGACCTGGAATGGCTGCGCGGCCTCAAGGGCGCGAAGCTGGACGAGCACTCCGAAGCGATCCGCCTGGACCTGCCCGACTGGCTGCATGAGCGGCTGCATGACCAATACGGTGATCACTTGCCCGCCCTCATGGCCGCCCTCAACAGCCCGGCGCCGCTGGATCTGCGCGTCAACAGCCTGAAGGCAGGACGCGACGCTTTGCTGGCGGAACTGGCCGGCGAAGGCCTGGCCGCCGCGCCCACGCCCTACTCGCCCCTGGGCATCCGCCTGCAAGGCAAGCCGGCCCTGCAAAAGCACGGACGTTTCCTCGACGGCAGCTTCGAAGTGCAGGACGAGGGCAGTCAGTTGCTGGGACTCCTGCTGGCGCCGCGCCGGGGCGAGATGGTGTGCGACTTCTGCGCCGGCGCCGGCGGCAAGACCCTGCTGCTGGGCGCCCTGATGCACAGCAGCGGCCGCCTGTACGCCTTCGACGTTTCGGAAAAGCGCCTGGCCAGGCTGAAGCCCCGCCTGGCCCGCTCCGGCCTCTCCAACGTACAGGGCCTACTCATCGCCCACGAACGCGATGCCAAGGTCAAGCGCCTGGCCGGCAAGTTCGACCGGGTGCTGGTGGACGCCCCCTGCTCGGGCCTCGGCACCCTGCGCCGCAACCCGGACCTGAAATGGCGCCAGAGCCCGCAGTCGGTGGCGGAGCTGAACGCCAAGCAGACCGCCATCCTCGCCTCGGCGGCCAGCCTGGTGAAGCCCGGTGGCCGCCTGGTCTACGCCACGTGCAGCCTGCTCGCCGAGGAAAACGAGGCCATCGTCGAGGCCTTCCTGGCAGCGCATCCCGAATTCCGCGTGTTGCCGGCCGGCGAGGTGCTCGCCGCCCAGAAAATCCCCCTGGAAATGGGCACCTATTTCCGCCTGGAGCCGGCGACTCACGGCGCCGACGGGTTTTTCGCGGCCGTGCTCGAACACCGGGCATGAGTCGTGCCGTATTCCTGATCGTCCTGGCCCTGGCCAGCCTTGTTGCCGGTGCCGGCGAGCCGCTGCGCCTCGACGCCCGCGGCTCGGTAGAGGTGGCCTTCACGCCGGGCGACGATGCCGGCGCCTTGGTGGTCGAAGCGGTCCGCAGGGCCCGCAAACAGGTACTGGTGCAGGCCTACAGCTTCACCCACAAGGACATCGCCCAGGCCCTGGTGGATGCCAAGCGGCGCGGTGTCGACGTGCAGATGATCGCCGATCGTCAGCAGATGGAAAGCGTGGCCACCAGCCGGGTGGTCTGGCTGGCGGAGCAGGGCGTCCCGGTATGGATCGACGCGGACCACGCCGCCGCCCACAACAAGGTCATGGTGATCGACAACGGCACGGCCGACGCCGCGGTGATCACGGGCTCCTTCAATTTCACCCACGCCGCCCAGTTCCGCAACTCGGAAAACCTGCTGCTGCTGCGTGGCCACGCCACCCTGGCGGAGGCCTATGCCGCCAACTGGAGACGGCACAAAATCCATTCCCTGCCCCTGAATCCCCGACAGGATCGACCGTGAATCTTTCCGAAACGCCCAGCAATCTGATCGCCCCCCTGATCGATACCCTCGGCAATGCCGCCATGTGGACGGAGGTCGCCGTGCTGGCGGCCATCGCCCTGGTCATCGGCTTCGCCGTGTACCGGCTGCGTCAGTGGACGGAGACCCAGGATGGCCTGCGCGGCCACCTGACCCATTCCGACTGGAATCGCCTGATCCTGCCCGCCGCCCTGCTGCCCGCAGTGCTGATCGGCCGCGTCATCCTTGGCCATTGGCAGAGCGTGCACGTCTTCAACCTGGTCATGCCTTTGCTGCTGTCCTTCATCGCCATCCAGGGCTGCTTCTTCCTGCTACGGCGCATCCTGCGCCCCAGCCGCGCCCTGCAGGTGGTGGAGAAGACGGTGTCCTGGCTGGTGTGGATCGTGTTCGCCCTGCATCTCACCGGCTACCTCGACGAGGCGGTGGCCGCCCTCGATGCCGTCGGCTTCAACGCCGGCAAGCAGCATTTGTCCCTGTACACGCTGCTGGTGGGGCTGCTGTCGGTCACGCTGACATTGATGGTCGCGCTGTGGCTGGCGCATCTGCTGGAAAGCCGCCTGATCGGCGCCATGCCCCTCACGCCCAATCTGCGCCTGGCCTTCAGCAAGCTCGCGCGCAGCCTGTTCATCGTCCTGGCCGTCCTCATCGCCCTGCCCCTGGTGGGCATCGACATCACCGTGCTGTCGGTGTTCGGCGGCGCCCTGGGCGTCGGCCTCGGCCTCGGCCTGCAGAAGATCGCCGCCAATTACGTGTCCGGCTTCACCCTGCTGCTGGACCAGTCCATCCGCATCGGCGACATGGTGCAGGTCAACGAGCACTATGGCGAGGTGAAGGAGATCGCTACCCGCTACACGGTGCTGCGCGCCCTCAACGGCAGCGAAAGCATCATTCCCAATGAAACCATGATCATCAATCCGGTGATCAACCGGAGCCTTTCCGACAAGGACAATCAGATCCTGCTGCCAGTGCAGGTGGCCTACGGTTCCGACCTGGAGAAGATCCGTGCCCTGTTGTTGGACATCGCGTTCGACAATGACCGGGTGCTTAAATCTCCGGCGCCGAGGGTCCGGCTGCAGTCCTTTGGTGACAATGGCATCAACCTGGAACTGGTGGTCTGGATCAGCGACCCGGAAGAGGGAGAACTCAACCTGCGATCCGACCTGAACTGGACGATCTGGGCCGCATTCAAGCGGGAAAACATAGAAATCCCCTTCCCGCAAAGGGTCGTACACCTGGCCGCAAGATCCGATGCGCCGACATCGTGAGGCGTAGAATGAGCACATTACTCCCGCGCGAGCGTCCCTGAATGCCTGCCTATCTGAACGGCCTGATCGAACTGCCCTGGTGGGGCTATGTGCTATTAGCCCTGGCCCTCACCCACGTCACCATCGCCGGCGTCACCCTCTACCTGCATCGCGCCCAGGCCCACCGGGCCCTGGATCTGCACCCTGTGGTCAGCCACTTCTTCCGTTTCTGGCTGTGGCTGACCACCGGTATCGTCACCAAGGAATGGGCCAGCATCCATCGCAAACACCACGCCAAGTGCGAAACCGCGGAAGACCCTCACAGTCCCCAGGTTCTCGGCATCCGCAAGGTCTTGCTGGAAGGCGCGGAACTGTACCGGGCGGAGGCGAAAAACCAGGATACCCTAGAGCGCTACGGTCGCGGCACCCCCGACGACTGGCTGGAGCGCCATGTCTATACCCCCCATTCCAGCCTCGGCATCGCCCTCATGCTGGTCATCGACGTGGTCCTGTTCGGCCCCATCGGCCTTAGCATCTGGGCCGTGCAGATGCTGTGGATTCCCCTCTTCGCCGCCGGCGTCATCAATGGCCTCGGCCACTACTGGGGTTATCGCAACTTCGCCTGCGAGGACGCCAGCACCAACATCCTGCCCTGGGGCATCCTCATCGGCGGCGAGGAACTGCACAACAACCACCACGCCTACGGCAGTTCCGCCAGGCTGTCCAATCGCTGGTATGAATTCGACATCGGCTGGGCCTATATCCGCATCCTGGAAATCCTCGGCCTCGCCAGCGTCAAGAAGGTGGCGCCCAAGGTGCGCTGGGGCGAGATCAAGCACTTCTGCGATGCAGACCTGCTGCACGCCATCATTACCCACCGCTACGACGTGCTCACCCGCTACAGCCGCAGCATGAAGCGGGCCTACGCGCAGGAATTGTCGAACATGCGCGGCGCGCTGCCCGATCTGGCCCGCGTCAGACGCTGGCTCAACCTCGACCAGAACGCCCTCAAGCCGCTGGAAAAGGCTGAACTGCTCTCGGTACTGGCGCAAAACGAGCGGCTCAAGACCCTCTACCAGATGCGCCAGGAACTCACCGCTCTGTGGGGTCGTTCCACCGCCAGCAGCGAGCAGCTGGTGCGCCAGTTGCAGGACTGGTGCCAGAGGGCCGAGGCCAGCGGCATCGAGGCGCTTGCGCGGTTCTCCCTGCGCCTGCGCAGTTACGCCTGAGCGGCAGGCCCAACAAAAAACCCCGCCGAGGCGGGGTTTTTTGTTGGTGTGAGGAAATCGCTGAATTCAGCGCTTACTTCAGCTTGGTTTCCTTGTAAGCCACGTGCTTGCGGGCGACGGGATCGAACTTGCTGATCTCCATCTTGCCGGGCATGGTCTTCTTGTTCTTGGTGGTGGTGTAGAAATGGCCGGTGCCCGCAGTGGACTCCAGCTTGATCTTTTCGCGTCCGCCTTTAGCCATGATGGACTCCTATCAAGCGGCGCCGCTGGCGCGCAGATCGGCCAGGACGACATCGATGCCCTTCTTGTCGATCAGACGCAGGGCGGCATTGGAAACACGCAGACGAACCCAGCGGTTCTCGCTCTCGACCCAGAACCGGCGGTACTGCAGGTTGGGCAGGAAACGACGCTTGGTCTTGTTGTTGGCGTGGGAGACGTTGTTCCCCACCATCGGCTTCTTGCCGGTGATCTGACATACACGGGCCATGATGAATACCCCAGAACGATACTGAAACGGAAAGTCGGCCTTTATACAGGAAGCCCGTCGATTGGTCAAAGCCAACCGCGTTCGGCGAACGAGCACCCCGTCCCGCCGGCGACGATGAAATGGTCCAGAACCTTCACGTCCACTAGGCCCAGAGCGGTTTTCAGCTGATCGGTCAGCCAGCGGTCGGCCTGGCTGGGTTCGGCCACGCCGGAGGGATGGTTGTGCGCGAGGATCACCCCGGCGGCGTTGTGGGCGAGGGCGCGCTTGACGATTTCCCTCGGGTAGACCGAAGTTTGCGTCAGCGTGCCGCGGAACAGCTCCTCCGCTTCGATGACCCGGTTCTGGGCGTCCAGGAACACCGACAGGAAGACCTCGTGGGGCAAGCCGGACAGCTTCAGCCTTAGCCAGTCGCGCACCGCCGCGGGGGAGTTGAGGGCATCCCCGAAGCGCATCTCCTCGGCCAAGGCCCGCCGCGACATTTCCAGCACCGCCTGCAACTGCGCGAACTTGGCCGGCCCCATGCCGGGAAAGGCGCTGAAAGCCGCCTGCTCCGCCGCGAACAGGCGGGTCAGGCCGCCGAAATGGCTGAGCAGGTCGCGCGCCAGGTCCACCGCGCTTTTTCCCGGTACCCCCACGCGCAGGAAGATGGCAAGCAGTTCCGCGTCGGACAAGGCCGCCGCGCCCTTGTCCAGCAGTTTTTCCCGGGGCCGCTCGCCCTCGGGCCAATCGGTGATGGCCATGAATCCTCCCTTTAGCAGGTAGCTTGTAGTGGGTAGCTCGTAGCGAGTCTTGCGCGCCTTTGGCGCGGAAATTCAAGGCTACCAGCTACGCGCTACCGGCTACCAGCTTCCAGCAAGGTGATCCAGTGCACCACCGGCACCGCGCTGGCGGCGGCGAGATGGTTCTGGCAGCCGATGTTGGCGGTGGCGATGAGTTCCGGGCCGCGCGCCTGCAGGTTGGACAGCTTGCGCGTCCGCAACTGGCCGGCGATCTCCGGCTGCAACAGGGAATAGGTGCCGGCGGAGCCGCAGCACAGGTGAGCCTCGTCCACCGCCACCAGTTCGTGGCCCAGGCCGGTGAGCATGGCCTCGATCACGCCGCGCACCTTCTGGCCGTGTTGCAGGCTGCAAGGCGGGTGGAAGGCGATGCGGCGGGCTTGGCTCGCCTTGAAGGCGGAAAGGTCCTCCGCCGCCAGCACCTCGGACAGATCCCGGGTCAGTGCGGAAACCTTCGCCGCCTTGTCCGCGTAGGCCGGATCGTCGCGCAGCAGGTGACCGTACTCCTTCACCTGGCTGCCGCAGCCGCTGGCGGTCATGACGATGGCCTCGATGTTTCCACCCTCGCCGGCCTCGATGTGGGGCCACCAGGCGTCGATGTTGCGGCGCATGGCGGCGCGAGCCGCTTCCGCCGCCGCCAGGTGCTGGTCGACGGCGCCGCAGCAACCGGCCTCCGGCGCGGCGATCAGGCGGATGCCCAGCCGGGCCAGCACCCGCGCGGCGGCGGCGTTGGTCTCCGGCGCCAGGGCCGGCTGCACGCAGCCCTCCAGGACCAGCATCGAACGCACTGCCCCCTCCCCCTTGACGGGGGAGGGCGGGGGGATCAAGGGGGAGGCGGGAACATGCTCCCGCAGGGTGGCCGGAAGCGCCCAGCGCACCCCCCTTCCCAGCTTGAGCAGTCCGGCGAACACCGTGCCGCTGGTCAGGGTCTTGCGCAGGCCGGCGCGCAGCAGTTGCTGGCTGGCCGGACGGGGATGCAGCTTCTCCAGCAGTTCCCGGCCGATATCGACGAGACGGCCGTACTGCACGCCCGATGGGCAGGTGGTCTCGCAGTTGCGGCAGGTGAGGCAGCGGTCCAGGTGATCCCGGGTCACGCCGGACACCGGATTGCCCTCCAGCATCTGCTTCATCAGGTAGATGCGGCCGCGCGGACCGTCCAGCTCGTCGCCCAGCAATTGATAGGTGGGGCAGGTGGCGTTGCAAAAACCGCAATGCACGCAGGAACGCAGGATGGCGTCGGCCTCCCGGCCCTGGGGGGTGTCGCGGATGAAATCGGCCAGCTTGGTCTGCATCAGAGTCCCGCGTACATCCGACCGGGGTTGAAGATGCCCTGGGGGTCCAGGGCCCGCTTCACCCTTTGATGCAGTGCCAGCAGGGCCGGCGCCAAGGGCGTGAAGACCTCGCCCCGGCCGTCGTGGCCGCGGAACAGGGTGGCGTGGCCACCGAGGGCGGCGGCCCGCTGGCGCACCAGCTCGGCGGGCAGGTCCGTGCGCAGCCAGCGCAGGGCGCCCCCCCACTCGGTCAGGCAGGCGCCGGGCAGGTTCAGGGCGGGCGCGGCGGCGGGCAGGGAGATGCGCCAGAGCGGAGCCTCGCCCTGGAAGAAGGGCAGGGTCTGCTCCCGCACGGCCTGCCAGGGCGCATCGGCCACCGCCTCGCCGCCGAGGACTTCGAGCCCCGCCGCGACCCCCTGGGCGCTGCCGCACAGGCGCACGTAAAGCCGCTCGCCTTCGTACAGGGTACCGCTCAGGGACAGGGGCAGCCGCCCCCACTCCAGTTGGCGGGCGGCGGCGGCCTCGGCGCTCAGCTCGAACATCCGGGTGCGCTCCTCGGCGGGCCGCGGCAGCACCTTGACGGAGACCTCCAGCAGCACCCCCAGGCTGCCGAGGGCGCCAGCCATCAGGCGGGAGAGGTCGTAGCCCGCCACGTTCTTCATGACCTGGCCGCCGAAGCGCAAGGCCTCGCCGCGCCCGTTGATGAGCCTGACGCCCAGCACCGCGTCGCGCACTGATCCGCCCCAGGGCCGGCGCGGGCCGGACAGGCCGGCGGCCACCATGCCGCCCAGGGTGGCGCCGGGGCCGAAGTGGGGCGGCTCGAAAGGCAGC
This sequence comes from bacterium, assembly GCA_009772925.1. Taxonomy (GTDB): domain Bacteria; phylum Pseudomonadota; class Gammaproteobacteria; order Burkholderiales; family Thiobacillaceae; genus PFJX01. The sequence continues at coordinate 30,774 of WOUQ01000018.1, read as the reverse complement.
AACTGGCCGTGTTCCGCCAGCACCGCCTCGATTTCCGCCAGGGGCGTGCCGGCGCGAGCGGTAACGACCAGTTCAGAAGGTTCATAGCTGACGATGCCGCGATGGCCGGAAACATCCAGCAACTCCCCATCGCAATGGCGTCCGTAGAACGTCTTGCTGCCGCCGCCGCGGATGCACAGGGGCGAAGCGGTCTCGGCCGCCTGCTTCACCCGCTCGATGAGTTCCGCTTCCATCAGAACCTCGGCAGTTCAGGAAACGGCAACTTGCCGCCGCTGACGTGCATGCGGCCCAGTTCGGCGCAGCGGTGCAGGGTGGGCACGGCCTTGCCGGGGTTGAGCAGGCCGGCCGGGTCGAAGGCGGCCTTGATGGCGTGGAACTGGACCAGTTCTTCCGGCGCGAACTGGCTGCAGGTGGCGTCCAGCTTTTCCACGCCGACGCCGTGCTCGCCGGTGACGGTGCCGCCCACTTCCACGCACAGCTTGAGGATGTCAGTGCCGAAGTCCTCGGCCTTCTTCATCTCGCCGGGCTGGTTGGCATCGAACAGGATGAGGGGATGCAGGTTGCCGTCGCCGGCATGGAAGACGTTGGCGACGCGCAGGCCGTATTGGGAGGAGAGTTCGGCGATGCGGCGCAGCACGAAAGCCAGGTGCTTGCGCGGGATGGTGCCGTCCATGCAGTAGTAATCGGGGCTGATGCGGCCCACCGCCGGGAAGGCGCCCTTGCGTCCGGCCCAGAACCTGAGGCGCTGGGCCTCGTCGGCGGCGGTGCGCACCTCGCCGGCGCCGGCCTGCAGCAGCACTTCCCGCACCGCCATGATCTGTTCAGACACTTCCGCGTTGGCGCCGTCCAGTTCGCACAGCAGGATCGCCGCCGCCTCGGTGGGGTAGCCGGCGTGGACGAAGTCCTCGGCGGCGCGGATGGACAGGTTGTCCATCATCTCCAGGCCGGCGGGCAGGATGCCGGCGGCGATGATGTCCGCCACCGCCGCGCCGGCGGCCTCCACGGAATCGAAGGCAGCCAGCACCACCTGGGAGCGTTCCGGCTTCACCAGCAGCTTCACCGTGACTTCCACCACCACCCCCAGCAGGCCCTCGGAGCCGTTCATCAGGGCCAGCAGGTCGTAGCCCGGGCTGTCCAGGGCGGCCAGGCCCAGTTCGATGAGCTCGCCGTCCATGGTCAGTATCTTCACCGCCAGGACGTTGTGCACGGTGAGGCCGTATTTCAGGCAATGCACGCCGCCGGAGTTCTCCGCCACGTTGCCGCCGATGGAACAGGCAATCTGCGAGGACGGGTCCGGCGCGTAATACAGGCCGTGCGGCGCGGCGGCCTCGGAGATGGCCAGGTTGCGCACGCCCGGCTGGACCCGGGCCAGGCGGTTGGCCGGGTCGATTTCCAGGATCTTGTTGAAGCGGGCCAGGGACAGGATCACCCCGTCCGCTAGCGGCAGGGCGCCGCCGGAAAGCCCGGTGCCGGCGCCCCGGGCCACCACCGGCACGCCGTGGCTCTTGCAGGCGCGCAGCACCGCCCGGGCCTGCTCCAGGGTATCCGGCAGGCACACGGCCAGAGGCACCTGGCGGTAGGCGGACAGTCCGTCGCACTCGTAGGGGCGCAGCGCCTCCGCCTCCGCCAGCAGGGCGTGGGCGGGCAGCGCGGCGGAAAGCTCAGAGAGAAAGGCTGGCTTCATGCCGCGGATTATGCCGGGCGGAGCCGCCCGCAGCGGGTTTCTCCGAAAAACGCCGGACCACCGTCGCCAGGGCGGCCTCGTCCCCCACGTTGCCGGGGAAGATGACCACCGGCAGGTCCGGGAAGCGGGGATGGTCGGCCGGACAGCGCACCACCGAGCAGCCGGCCAGCACCTGGCCCAGCACCCGCGCCGTGCGCAGGGCCAGGCCATCGGACAGCACGTCGTTGGAGGTGATGCCGCCCTTGCTGATGAGGAAGCCCAGGGTGGGCGGCAGGCCGCGCACCACCTCCATGAGGAAGGCGGAGACGGCCACGCCGAAGGCCAGGCGCTCGGCCTGGTCGGGAAACTGGCGCTCCACCCGACTGGTGAACACCACCGGGGTGAGGCCGGCGGCGTGGGCGGCGGTGGTCCGCTCCAGGATTTCCGTGAGCAGTAGATCCCGCTCGGGCTGGATACGGTCCACCTCCACTTCCACGGCCACCACACCGGGTTCGGCCAGCAGGCGTTCCAGTTGCGCCGTGGTCTTCTGCACGTGGGAGCCGACGATGACCGCGCCGGGTAGGCCACCCCGGGTGTAGGCGTGCATGGCCTCCGCCGCCACCGGCTGCGGTGGCAGCCCGGCCAGGGCGGTCAGCAGGCTGGCGGCGGAACGGAACAGGAAGCGCTTGCCCTTCCCGGCGGCGGCCTCGACCTGGTCGGCGAAATGGTTGAGGTCCGCCTGGTTTTCCGCGTCCACCACGCAGCAGCGGTTGCCGGTCAATCCGAGCAGCCGCGCCGTGACGTCACCGCGCACGTCTTCCAGGCGGAAACGTTCCACCTCGCCAGTCTTGATCCGGCCGCGGGTCTTTTCTTCGACGTAGTCCGGCAAATAGCTGTGGCGGTAGCCGAACACGGAATCCCGCGCGAACTCGGTTTCATGCACCGGCGTCGGCTTCCCGTCCACCAGCAGGTAGTGCACGCTGTCCCGGGTGAAGCGGCCGCCCTCGAAGAAGGCGGGCACCAGGAAGTGGGCGTCGAAGGGCCCCAGCTTTGCCGCGATAACGTCGGTCTCCACCGGGTAGTGGCCGCGCAGGGTGGAATCGGAACGGCTCACCAGGATGGGCTGGATGTGGTGCCCCGCCGCCTTCAGGTCCGCCAGGGCCCGCTTCAGGTGGTCGCAGACCTCGCCGGTGACGGCGGCGGCCCGCGCCGCGTCCATGCCGCGAGTGTTGGTGAGCACGAAGAACAAGGGCGCTTCATCGAGCAGGGCCTGTTGCAGGGTGGCCGCATCCCAGCGGGTCAGCAGCAGGCAGGCATGGACCGTCTGTGAACCGGTGGGGTCGTCGTCAAGGACGATGATCTTGGTGGTGGGCATGTCGTATCTGCTCGAGGAGCTTGGTGTCCCCCCTTTAGTAAAGGGGGGACCCTTCGTTCAGCCAAGGAGCGCCATCGCCCGTGCCGCCATCGCCTCCGCCGTCATGCCGTTGAAGGCCATGATCTCGCCGGCGCTGGCGGTGGTCTCGCCGCGCTGCCAGGCGAACACGTCGCGCCGGGCGGCCCGGGTGCGCAGCATCACGGGTTCCAGGGGGCCGGAGGGACCTCCGGTGACGCCGATCAGCACGTCGCCGTCGAACAAGGCGTCGAAGTCGGCGTCGGCCATGAAGCCGCCATCCGGCTCCGACACCGTGTTCCAGGCCACGTCGGTGGGCCGGTAGAGCCGGCGCGGGTTGGCCACGGAAACGATGCGCACCCGGCGGCCCGCCGCCTCCAGCCTGTCCTTGGCCTCGAACACCGGCAGCAGCACCATGTCGCCGGTCACCGCGAACACCACGGTCTTGTCGCCGCCTGCGGACTCATGCAGCGTCACGGCGCCCTGCTCCACGCCTTGCCGGGCCTGGTCCAGAGTGGTGTACACCGGCAGCGGGCTCTTGGAGGCGATGATGGCGATGCCCTTGTTGTGCGTGCCCAGGGCCCACGCGTAGGCCGCCTGGATCTGGTTGGCGTCGCAGGGGAAGAGCGGATAGACGTTGCCGTTGCGCATCTGGGCGGCAAAGTAGTTCTCGATCTCCGGGCGCTGGTGGGTCCAGCCGTTGCGGCCCTGCTCCAGGGCGCCGGCGGTGAACATGCAGACGAAGGACGGGGTCTTGCGGCGCAGTTCCGCCATGGCCTGGGTGACGGTCTGCACGATGGGCCAGCCGTTGATAGCGAAGCTCTCGTAAGACAGCCACACCGAGCGGGCGCCGAACAGGGCCAGGCCGGCGGCCAAACCGGCGCAGGCGTCCTCGTTGAGCGGTTCGTAGACCTGGCCGCCGGGCGCCTGGTTGTAGAGGGCGTCCTCCACCGGGTGGCGGATCTTCAGGGCCTGGTTGATGTTGGCCATGGCGGAGGCTTCGTTGCCGTCGGCGTTGGTCACCACGAAGCGGGCATCGGCCTGGCCGACGGCCGCCACCAGGGCGCCGAAGGCGGTGGCGGGCACCTGCTTGTCACCCTGGGCGAACTCCCGCATGGGCAATGCGGGCAGGGGCGCGATGTCCAGCACGTGTTCGGTGACCACGGTCTTCGCGGCGGGGCCACCGCCGGCACGGGAGAAGTTGTCGCGCACCCGTTGCCAGGCCTCCGGGCTCAGGGCGCGGCGCTTGAGGCCCTCGACAATAGGCTCGGCATCGAGCGTGTCGGCGGGATACAGGTTGTGGGCCTTGGCGCCCAGCTTGTGCACGCCGGCACCCTTCAACTGCTTGACGATGAGCACCGCGCGGCGGCCCGAAAGGGCCTGCTTGGCGGCATGGTCGGCAGCCTGCAGCACGGCCCCCGCGAAGGCCAGGCGCCGGTCAAAGGAAAAGGCGGTGCTGTCCACGTAGGCACCCGCCTGATCCTGGTCGTCGAACTGTTTCGCGTCCACCAGGAACACGCTCTCGAAACCATGCCCCTTCCAGTAGGCGGTCATCTGCTCGTTGCTCCAGGTGGAACACATGGCGTGGTGCTCCTGGCTGTAGCCGTTCCAGATCAGCACCGGCAGATAGTTGGTCGCCTTCGGGTAGGCGGTGTTGAAGTGCATCATGGCATTCAGCACGTAGGGCTCGCCCATGCCGCCATCGCCGATGGTGACCGGGAACAGCACGCCGGGATGCAGCAGGGCGCCGGCCATGGCGAAATGCTGGCCCTGGCCCAGGGGGCCGGCGGGGGCGAGCAGGCCGGGGATGGCGCCGGACAGGTGGCCCAAAAGACCATGCTTCTCGCGGAAGCGGTCGCGCATTTGCTGCACCGTGTGGATACCCATGTCCTCCAGGGAGCGATCCAGGAACATGGCGGAGTAGAAGCCGGGGGCGTGGTGGCCGACTTCGGTGACGATGTTGGTGTGGCCCAGCATGACCAGGGAAGCGTAGGCCTCGGCGCTGGAGGCGAAGCCGCCCGGGTGGCCGGAAGCCTTGGCGCCGCAGACCTGCAGGGTCAGGTAGCGCAGCGCGTCGGCGGCCAGCAGGGTCTGGTAAGCGGCGCCGGGGGCATTGGCGCCGACGATGGCCTTGCCGCCCTCGGCGATGGCGGGCCTGGCCGCGTGTTCCGCGAAGCCCGGCCAGCTGGTTCCGTAATACTGGATGCCCTGGCAAAAGGCGGGAGCGATTTCGGCGGGTTGGGTGGCTGCGATCATGGCGAAACTCCACGGGGTCGATGGGGATGGAAATACTCTACTTAATTGCTATGCTTTTCACAATGCAGTTTTGATTTCATAATGTGAAATATGGACACACCCAAAACCTCCTCCATCCAGGTCATCGACCGCATGACCGCCCTGCTCGACGCGCTGACCGCCGAGGACGGCGGGGCCTCCCTCAAGGTGCTGGCGGCGGAAACCGGCCTGCACCCCTCCACCGCCTTCCGCATCCTCGCCGCCCTCATCGAGCATGACTTCGTGGCGCGCGACGAGCAGGGCCACTACCGCCTCGGCCCCCACCTGCTCAGCCTGGCTGCCAAAGCGCGGGTGGGCCAGGACGTGCGCGCCATGGCCAGACCGGAAATGGTCTGGCTGCGCGACCAGGTGGGTGAGACGGTGAACCTCACCGTGCGCCAGGGCGACGAGGTGGTCTACGTCGAACGGCTCACCCCCAACCGCATGATGCGGGTGGAACAGGTGGTGGGCAGCCGCGCGCCCCTGCACGTCACCGCGGTGGGCAAGCTCATGCTCGGAGAGATCGGCGCCGCCGCCATCCGCGATTACGCAAAGCGCACCCGGCTGCCCGCCTACACCGCCAACACCCGCGCCGACCTGAAAACCCTGCTGGAGGACGTGGGCGCCTGTACCGCGCGTGGCTACGCCCTCGACGACGAAGAGGCGGAACTGGGCGTCGGCTGCATCGGCGCCCTGGTGCGGGACGCGGCCGGCGCGGCGGTGGCCGGCCTGTCCGTGTCCGCGCCTATGGAGCGGCGCCGGCCGGAGTGGGTGCCCCTGGTTCAGGAAGCGGCGCAGCGCATCTCGGCCCGCCTGGGCTACGCGGGTTAGCCTAGAATCCGATTTTCGCGGCGGCGACCGGCTCGCCACGAAACCCATCAACGAGGCGCGGACACCCATGGAACTCAAACGCATCGTGCTCGGCGTGACTGGCGGCGTCGCCGCCTACAAGGCGGCGGAACTGGCGCGGCTGATGGTCAAGGACGGCCTCGACGTGCAGGTGGTGATGACCGAGGCGGCACGGCATTTCGTCGGCGCCGCCACCTTCCAGGCCATCACCGGCCACCCGGTGTTCACCGACCTGTGGGACGAGCGGGTGGACAACGGCATGGCGCACATCGACCTCACCCGGGGCGCCGAGGCCATCCTGGTCGCCCCCGCCTCCGCCGACTTCATGGCCAAGCTGGCCCACGGCCGCGCCGACGACCTGCTCTCCACCCTCTGCCTGGCGCGCGATTGCCCGCTGCTGCTGGCGCCGGCGATGAACCGGCAGATGTGGGAAGCGCCCCCTACGCAACGCAACGCCGCGCAACTCAAGGCCGACGGCGTCACCCTGCTGGGCCCGGCTAGCGGCGAGCAGGCCTGCGGCGAGGTGGGCTTCGGCCGCATGCTGGCACCCGAGGATCTGCTGGAGGCCCTGGACGCCCGCTTCCAGCCCAAGCGTCTCAGCGGGCTGAAGGTGCTGATCACCGCCGGCCCCACCTTCGAACCCATCGATGCGGTGCGCGGCATCACCAATTCCAGCTCCGGCAAGATGGGCTACGCGGTGGCACGAGCCGCCCTGGAGGCCGGCGCGGAAGTCACCCTGATCAGCGGTCCCACCTGTCTTGCGCCGCCGCGCGAGGCGAAAACCGTCGCGGTAAGCAGCGCCCAGGAGATGCTCGCGGCGGTGGAAGCCGCCGCCGACGCGGCCGACATCTTCATCGGTGTCGCCGCCGTGGCCGACTACTACGTGCTCAACCGCAGCGAGCAGAAGATCAAGAAGGACGCCCACATCCTCACCCTGGAACTCGCGCCCAACCCGGACATCCTGGCCAACATCAGCAGCCGGCCCAAGCCGCCCTTCTGCGTGGGCTTCGCCGCCGAAAGCGAGAACCTGGAGGAATACGCCGAGCTCAAGCGCCGGCGCAAGCACCTGCCGCTCATCGTCGCCAACGACGTCACCGAGGCCGTGGGTGCCGACGCGGTGCAGCTCATCCTGCTCGACGAGGCCGGCAAGCACGTCCTCGAACAGGCCGACAAGCGCACCCAGGCGCGCCGGCTCATCGCCCACATCGCCCAGCTCTACAACACCCGCTACCAGTAAACCCATGCACGTCGACCTGAAAATCCTGGACGAGCGCGTCCGTGAGCAGCTCCCCCACTACGCCACCAACGGCAGCGCCGGCCTCGACCTGCGCGCCTGCCTGGACACACCGGTGGTGCTCAACCCCGGCGAAACCCAATTGATCCCTACCGGCCTCGCCATGCACCTGGCCGACCCCGGCTACGCCGCCATGATCCTGCCGCGCTCCGGCCTGGGCCATAAGCACGGCGTCGTGCTGGGCAACCTGGTGGGGCTGATCGACTCCGACTACCAGGGCCAGCTCATGGTCTCGCTGTGGAACCGCGGCCAGGAAGCCTTCACCGTGCAGCCCTTCGAGCGCATCGCGCAGATGGTCATCGTGCCCGTGGTGCAGGCGGAATTCCGGGTGGTGGAGGATTTCGCCGCCAGCGACCGCGGCGAGGGGGGATTCGGCAGTACCGGGAAGCACTGATCCGACGGTGGAACGCGGCAACGCGGCCCATGGCCCAGCCCTCAACAGCACCGCTCGAAGTTCGTTGCCGCAGCATTTCCCCCGCTATCCAGCAGGGCTATCGGCTCTTCACCTGATTGGTAGACAGCCTTTGCGTGCGTGAGGATCGCTGCCTGGTCACCGAAACCCATGCCCCGCCACCGATAATCTGTCACCATGCGCAAGTCGGACGCCGCGAAATGTCGTGGCCCGGCATCGATTCCTCGCTGGCCCAATCCCGGCGCCTTGTTCCCTCTCCTCCGGCGCCTTCCTCCCCGCCTGTAGCATTCCGAAAGGAACCCCCCATGAAATCCCTGATCCCCCTGCTGTGCCTCGCAGCCCTTCCGGCCTTTGCCGCCGACCCCGCTCCCGCGACCATTCCCGCCTCCGCCGATGCCCTGGCCAAACAGATGCTGGACCCGACCCGGAACACGGCCGCGTTCAAGGATCCCCAGGCCTTCATGGCCTGGGCCAATGCCATGGCAAACCCCAATACCAGCGCCGCCCTCGCCCAGATGGGCATGGACCCGGCGACCTATGTCCGCATGATGGGCGGATTGATGAATCCGGCGAGCATGCAGAACTACATGCAGTTCAGCGACCCCTCCATCGCCATGAAATGGATGGGGGCGGGCTTGGACCCCAGGATGTACACCCAGATGGCCGGCATGGCCGCCAACCCGGCCATGTATGGCAACTGGCTGCAGGCTCCGCTCAACCCGCAGATGTGGTCGCCGGCCATGCAGATGATGAATCCCGGCATGTACGGCAACTGGATGCAGGCGCCCATGAGTCCCGGCGCGATGAACACGATGATGGCGCCGATGAACCCCAACCTGTACATGAACTGGATGGGCGCCGGCGCCGATCCGCGCACCTACGGCAACTGGGGACAGATGATGAACGCGCCGCAGATGCTGCCGGCCATCGACCCGGCGATGCTGTTGAAGCTGATGCAGGCGATGCCCGCCATGCCGGCCGCGCCGGCGCCCGCGAAGTAAGCGGATTCTCCGCGCCGTTTTGGCGCGGAGTCGCGGTTCGACCTTACCTTGGGCGTGAAGCGGGATGCGCGAACCCATCGCGCATTCCCCGCTCGCCATCAGCCGCCGTAAATCCTCTCGAGCAACCCCCGCGCCAGCGCCGCCTCGACCTCCTGCTGGCGCACATCCGGCACGAGATCCCTGAGCTGGGTCACCGCCATGCCGGCGTAGCCGCAGGGATTGATGGCGCGGTAGGGGGCGAGGTCCATGTCCACGTTCAGCGCCAGGCCATGGTAGGTGCAGCCCTGCTTCACGCGCAGGCCGAGGGCGGCGATCTTGGCGCCGCCGACGTAGACGCCGGGCGCGCCGGCCAGGCGCTCGCCTTGCACGCCATGGTCCGCCAGCAGGTCGATCACCGCCTGCTCGATGCGCCGCACCAGTTCGCGCACGCCGTAGCCCAGGCGGCGCAGGTCGAGCAGCAGGTAGGCGACGATCTGGCCGGGGCCGTGGTAGGTCACCTGGCCACCGCGGTCGATGGGAACGATTGGAATGCCGACGTCGGCGAGCAGATGCTCGCGCTTGCCGGCCATGCCCAGGGTAAACACCGGCGGATGTTCCAGCAGCCAGATTTCGTCCTCGCTGTCGGCCGCGCGCTTGGCGGTGAATGCGCGCATCGCCTCCCAGGTGGGCAGGTAGTCGACGCGACCGAGGTGGCGCGGGGTGGGCGGATGTGGCATGGCCGCATTCTGGCACGCCACGGCCTGGCCGGCCCGGCTCACTCGCCGCGCGAGGCGGCCTGGGTGGCCGCGCCGCTGGCCCTGTCGAGCGCCTCGCGCACGCGTTCCGGGTCATGCGCGCGCAGCGCGTCGACCAGGTCTCGGGCGGCGTCGCGACGGGTTTCGGCGTATTCGCGCAGGGCCGCGAGGGCGGGGGCCGAGGGGGCGTCGGGATCGAGACGCAGGCGGGCCAGGTGCTCGAAGCTGGCCTCGTAGGGGTCACTGACTTCCGCCTCGAGGTGGCCGGCCAGTTCGTCGAAGCTCATGCCCTCCCGGCTGGCCCGGCCGATGAGTCGTCCCCAGCGCACGCCGAGGCGCGCGTCGGCGCCGAGGAACTGGCCGATCTCGCCGCGCGCGCGCAATTCCTCGCTCCAGCGGTAGCGCGGTTCCGGGATATGGGTGGCGAGTCCCGCCGCCGCCACAACCAGGATCGCCGCCGGCAGCGGCCGCCAGGCGCGCCGGCGCGGCGCCTCGGCGTCGACGGGGCGGGCCAGGGCGGCGCCCGCCAGCAGGCCGGCGAGCAGGCCGCCGATGTGGGCGGCGTTGTCGATGCCGGTGATCTGAAAGCCCAGGACGATGTTGATGCCGGTGAAGAGGACGGCGCCCAGGAACAGGGGGCGGAACTCACCGGCGCGCGGATGCCGCCGCTCCAGCCAGAGGATGGCGAGGAGGGCGCCGTAGACGCCGAATACCGCGCCGGAAGCGCCGCCGGACACCGCCCGATCGCCCTGGACGATGAGGGAGAGCAGGTTGCCGAACAGTCCGGCGGCGGCGAACACCGCGAGGAAGCGGGCGGGGCCAAGCACGCGCTCCACCAGGCGGCCGCTGTCCCAGAGGGCGAACATGTTCAGGGCCAGATGCAGAAAGCCAAAGTGCAGGAACATGGCGCTGCCCAGGCGCCACCATTCGCCGTCCTTGGTGGCGGGGCCGAAGTTGGCGCCCCAGGCCAGTTGCACGCTGTTGTCGGTGTGCCAAAGGCCGGCGCCGAAGCCCAGCATGGCGGCGAACACCAGCAGGTTGACGGCAATCAGCAGCCAGGTGACCGGGATGCCGCGGCCCGCCAGCCGGTCGAAGGGGAATGGCCGGGCTGCGCTCACTGGCCTCGGCGATCACCGCTCACAGCACCACCTTGACCCGCGGGTCGCCGCTCAACTCGAGGTAGAGCGCGTCCAGTTGGGCGCGCGAGACGGCGCGGATGGTGCAGGTGAGCGAGATGTAGCGGCCCGTCGAGGAAGCGCGCAGTTCCGCGCTCTCGGCGGCAAAGTCGGGGGCGTGACGCAGGACCAGGGCCAGGATGTCGCGCGCGAAGTCGTCATGGCGCTCGCCCATGATCTTGATGGGAAAGTCGCAGGGAAATTCCAGCAGGCTGTCCGCTTCGCTCACGGCGCCGCCTTTCCACGCATGACGGTGTGCTTGTAGGTCTGGTAGAGGGCGATCATGCGGCGGTAGATGGGGCCGGGTTGGCCGTTGCCAACCGGTGTGCCGTCCAGGCGGGTGACGGCGAGGACCTCCTTGGTGGAGGAGGTGATCCAGACCTCGTCGGCATCGCGCAGCTCGGCTGCGGACAGGGCGCGGATCGCGGTCGGGATGTGTGCCGCCGCCGCGAGTTCGAGAACCACGTCGTAGGTGATGCCGGGCAGGATGAGAGGCGTCTTCGGCGGGGCCAGGAGGACGCCGTCCCGCACCAGAAAAACGCTGCTTGCGGAGCCTTCCATGAGCTGGCCGTCACGGATCAGCAGGGTTTCGGCGCAGCCGGCGTCGACCGAAAGCTGGCGCAGCAGCACGTTGGCCAGCAGGGAGGTGGCCTTGATGTCGCAGCGGCTCCAGCGCGTGTCCTCGGCGGTGATGGCGGCGACGCCATGCTCGATCAGGGCCGGCGGTGGCGCCGGCAGTTCCAGGGGCATGAGGAAGACGGTGGGGCGGATTTCCAGGGGAAAGGCATGGTCGCGCGGGCCCGGTCCGCGCGTGACCTGCAGGTAGACGCCGAGGTCGGGCCAGGGTGCGTCGCCGACGATGCGCTCGATCAGCGCGGTCCACTCGGCGGCGGAATGCGGATCGCCCAGGCGGATGCCGTCCAGGCTGGCGCGCAGGCGCGCCAGATGGTCCTCCAGGCGGAAGGGGCGGCGGTCGTAGACGGGTATGACCTCGTACACCCCGTCGCCGAACAGGAAACCCCGGTCCATGACCGGGACGCGGGCTGCCTCCAAGGGCAGGAACTGGCCGTTGAGATAGACGGTCGGCATGCTGTGTGCTGAGGAGAGAGGGTGGGGGGAAATCCTACTCGCTACTCTCCACTACCGACTCGCTAATTCGCACTCCCCGCCTTACCTCAACATCAGCAGGATGTTGTCCCAGCCACGCCCCAGGATGCCGGACACGGCGATGTCCTCCAGGGCCAGCAGCGGGTACTCGCCCACCGGCTGCCCATCCACCGACACGCGCAGGGTGCCCAGGCGCTGGCCGCGCCGGACCGGGGCCAGCAGAGGCTGCTGGGTTACGGTCTGGGCCTGGATGTTCCTGGCCGAGCCGCGCGGCACGGTAACGTGGAAATCGCCGAGGAAGCCGGCCTTCACCTGGCTGCCCTTGCCCTTGTAGATACGCAGGCTGGCGACCGTCTGGTTGGCGGGATAGAGCTTCACGGTCTCGAAGAACTGGAAGCCGTAGTTCAGCAGTTTCTGGCTTTCCATGGCGCGCGCGCTGTCCGACCCGGCGCCCAGCACCACGCTGAGCAGGCGGCGCCGCTCACGCTGGGCCGAGGCGATGAGGCAGTGGCCGGCGCTCTCGGTGTGCCCGGTCTTCACCCCGTCGACGCTGGGATCCATGAACAGCAGGCGATTGCGGTTGGGCTGGGTGATGCCGTTGTAGGCGAACTCGCGCATCGAATAGAGCTTGTAATGCTCCGGGAAATCGCGGATCAGGGCGCCGGCCAGTTTGGCCAGATCGCGCGCCGTGGTCATGTGCTGGGGATGCGGCAGGCCGGTGGAATTGAGGAAATGCGTGCCGGTCATGCCCAGCCGCTTGGCGGTCTGGTTCATCATCGAGGCGAAGCCTTCCTCGGAGCCGGCAATGGCTTCCGCGAGCACGATGCAGGCGTCGTTGCCCGACTGGACAATGACGCCCTTCAAGAGGTCGTCCACCCGCGCGGGCTTCCTGGGATCGAGGAACATGCGCGAGCCCTCGGCCTTCCAGGCCTTCTCGGAGACCGGCAGGGTCTGCTCCGGCTTCAGGCGGCCCTCCTTGAGGGCGCTGAAGGCGAGATAGGCGGTCATCAGCTTGGTCAGCGAGGCCGGCTCCACCTTCGCATCGGCGTTCTTTTCCGCCAGCGGCAAGCCGCTGGCGGCATCGATCAGCAACCAGGCGCGCGCCTCGATCTGGGGTGGCGGCGGCACCGGCAGGGCGGCGCGGGCGGGCAGGACGAGACTCAGACAGGACAGGGCAAGACAGGGAATCAGGCGCAACGGCTTCATGGGTGGTGGATGGTCAGACAAGTGGAATCGGGAATGGGCCCGGCGCGCCGGACTTGTGGACGGACCCGCCACGGCGCGCCGGGTTCCCCGCCGGATGCTGGCGGGCGCGCTCCGGGTCGCTTCAGCGCACGACCCGGTAAGGCCGCACGCCGAAGTCCTGCTGATAGGCGAGGGCCACGCGCTGGGCTTCCTCCGGAGTGGCAAAGGGGCCGGCCTGGACCTTGAACAGGCTGTCGGTGTTGATGCGGGTGACGCCCGGCAGCGCATCGCCATAACGGCTCCGCACCCGCTCGGCATAAGCGTCGGCGGCGGCCGGCGAGGACAACGCGGCCAGTTGCAGATACAGGCCCGGCGTGACCGGGAGAACAGCGGGGGCGGCCGCGAGCGGGAGCGCCGCTTGCTTGGGGACGGCTTCTGTGGACGCGGCAACGGATGCGGGCGTCGATGCGGGCGCGGGAATCGCGGCCTGGGCGCCTTCACTGACGCGGAATGCCCGGATACCGAGTTCCTCGCGGACCAGCGCGGCGGCGCGCTCGGCCTGCGCGCCGGGCGTGAACGGCCCGGCCTGAACCTTGTGCAGACCGTTGGATTGCAGCCGCAGTACGCCGGGAAATTCCCGTGAAAGGATGGCGCTGGCGCGCGCCATCAGGCCATCCGCCGTATCCAGACGGGAGAAGGCTCCCAGTTGCAGATAGACGGGCCCGGCGCCGGCAACCGGCACCTCCGGCGTGGCCGGGGCCGCCGCGACCAGCACGCGTTCAGGCACCGCCTCCGGCGCGCTCGTCTCCAGCTTGGCCGATGCCACCATCGCCTGGGCGGGAGGCGCGAAGGGCGCGTCCGCAAGGGCGGTGAAGCTGGTGGGCGCGTCCTCCGGCAACACTGCCTCCACTTCCACCGGCGTCACGCCCTTGAGCACGTCCAGCTTGTAGGCGGCGGTATACGAGAGATCGATGATGCGGCCCTTGTGGAAGGGGCCGCGATCGTTGACCCGCACCACCACCGACTTGCCGTTCTCCAGGTTGGTGACACGGGCGTAGCTGGGCAGCGGCAGGGTCGGGTGAGCGGCGGTCATGGCGTACATGTCGTACGGCTCGCCGGTGGAAGTCGACTTGCCATGGAACTTGCGGCCATACCAGGAAGCCAGTCCCTGAGCCTTGTAGGGCTGATTCCCGGAAACCGGGACGTAATCCCGGCCCAGCACCCGGTAAGGCGCGTTGGCGAAACGGTGCAAGGGCTCCCAGCGCGGCGTGGCGTCGGGAATATCAGCCAAGTTGGTGGGCGGATTCGCGCCGGGGCCGTCATCCTTGTAATAGCCGCCGCCCTTGTAGGGGGGGAGGACCGGCGTCGCCTCTTTTTCCGCGGTTTTGCTGGGGGCGGTACCGCAACCGGCGAGGGCGAGGCCGAGGGCCAGAATCAGCAGGGTCGGGCGGGTCATGGGCATCAGGCTTGCAGCACGTAATAAAGCGCTCCAAGTGTAGCGCGTATCCGCTATGTTTTTACAAGCTTTTTATGCTTCGCTGCGCTCATCACGATGCCGAATCCGAGGAGCACCGTCAGCATGGAGGTGCCGCCGTAGCTGACCAGGGGCAGGGGCACCCCCACCACCGGCAGGATGCCGGAGACCATGCCCATGTTGACGAAGGCATAGGTGAAGAAGGTGAACATGATGGCGCCCGACAACAGGCGGCCGAACAGGGAGGGCGCACTGGCCGCCAGCCAGAGGCCGCGCCAGATAATGACGGCGTAGAGCAGCAGCAGGAACAGGTTGCCGATGAGGCCGAACTCCTCGGAGAACACCGCGAAGATGAAGTCGGTGGTGCGCTCCGGCAGGAAATCCAGGTGGGTCTGGGTGCCCGCCATCCAGCCCTTGCCCACCACACCCCCGGAGCCCACGGCGATGGTGGACTGAATGATGTGATAACCCGCCCCGAGCGGGTCCGAGGCCGGGTCGATGAGGGTGAGCACGCGCTGGCGCTGGTAGTCGTGCAGCAGGGTGTTCCAGGCCAGCGGCAGGGCCGCCCCGGCGGCGACGGCGAAACCACCGATCACCTTCCATGACAGGCCGCCGAGGAACAGCACGTAGAAGCCGGAGGCGCCGATGAGCAGGGTGGTGCCCAGATCGGGCTGCTCGGCGATGAAGGCGAGGGGCGCCGCCAGCAGCGCGAACGCCACCGCGAAATGCCGCCAGTTCAGAATTTCCTGTTTGCATTGCAGATACCAGGCCAGCATCATCGGCACCGCCAGGCGCATCAGCTCGGACGGCTGGATGCGGGTGATGCCCAGATCCAGCCAGCGCCGCGAACCGTTGACGACAATGCCGAACAACGCCACCGCCAGCAGCAGCAGGAGGCCGAGAACATAGGCCGGCGGCGCGAACTGCATGAGGCGCTGGGGCGGTACGTGGGAAATCAGCAGCATGGCGGTAAGGGCGACACTCATGTTGACGAGATGGTCGATCACCCGCCCGACGTTTTCGCCGGAAGCGCTGAACACCGTGGCGACGCTCACCAGCAGCAACAGGGCCAACATGGCCATGAGCGGCCCGTCCAGATGGGCGACCACGCGCAGCAGCAGACGCCGGATCATTGCGTCAGATCCTCCGCCGGTATCGCCACCACCACGTCGGCTTCCGCCCTACCGCTGTCCTCGGCCTCCTCCGGAATCGGAGCGTCGGCGGGTTCCTCCGGCTCATAGACGGTCGGCAGCTTGCCCAACAGCCAGTAGTCAAGCACCTTGCGCGCGATGGGGGCGGCGGTGCCGCTGCCGCTGCCGCCGTTCTCCACCATCACGGCGACGACGATGGTGGGCGCCTCCGCCGGCGCGAAGGCGACGAACAGGGCGTGGTCGCGATGCCGCGCGGCGATGCGCTTCTCGTCGTAGCGGGCACCCTGCTTGATGCCGATGACCTGGGAAGTCCCGGTCTTGCCGCCGATGCCGTAGGGCGCCCCCGCGCCGGAGCGGGCGGCGGTGCCGCCGGGCAGCATGACCTCGATCATGGCCTGGCGGATCACCGCCAGATGCGCCGGCTTCAGCGGAATCTCGCCGACCCGCCGCGGCGCGGCGTAGGCCACGCGGCCACTGATCGGCTCGCGCCAGGCGCGGATCAACTGCGGCTGGTAGAGGACGCCACCGTTGGCCAGGGCCATGGTGGCCATGGCCAACTGCATGGGGGTGGCCAGCATGTAGCCCTGGCCGATGCCGGCGATCACCGTCTCGCCCGGCCACCAGGGTTGTTTGAAGCGTTTCTGCTTCCAGGTCGGCGTTGGCATCAGGCCGGCCAACTCGCCGTCCAGATCGACACCGGTACGCGCGCCGAAGCCGAATTTGCCGAGAAAATCAGCCATGCGCTCGATCCCCATCTGGTGCGCCAGCTGGTAATAATAGGTGTCACAGGACTGGGCGATGGATTTTTTCAGATCCACCACACCGTGCCCCTCCTTCTTCCAGTCCCGGTAGCGGTGGCTGCTGCCCGGCAGACTGAAGTAGCCGGCATCGACGATGCTGTCGCCTGGCCTTCGCAGGCCCAGTTCCAGGCCGGCCAGGCCCATGAACGGCTTGATGGTGGAGCCCGGCGGATAGATGGCGCGCAAGGCGCGGTTGATGAGGGGGCGATCGGGCGAGTCGTTGAGTTCGCGCCAGGTCAGGGTGTCGATGCCGTCGACGAACAGGTTGGGGTCGAAACCCGGCTTGGACATCAGCGCCAGCACGGCACCGTTGCGCGGATCGAGGGCCACCAGGGCACCGCGATAGTCGCCGAAGACCCGCTCCGCCACCTGCTGCAGGCGGGCGTCAAGATGCAGGTAGATGTTGTAGCCGGCCACCGGCTCGGTACGTGACAGCAGGCGCACGGCGTGGCCGCCGGAATCGGTCTCCACCTTCTCGATGCCGGTGCGGCCATGCAGCCAGCGCTCGTATCGCGCTTCGATGCCAAGCTTGCCAATGTGGTCGCTGCCCTTGTAATTGGCGTAGAGGCCCTCCTCCTCCAGGCGCGTCTTGTCCTTCTCGCCGATGCGGCCGATGTAGCCGACGACGTGGGCGAAGCCGGGGCCCATGGGGTACTGCCGGAACTGGCGCGCGCTCACCTCGACGCCGGGGAAGCGGTAGCGGTTGACGGCGAAGCGTGCCGCCTCCTCTTCGGTGAGCAGGTTGCGGATGGGAATGCTCTCGAAGTTCTTGCTCTCCGCCAGCATCTTCCGGAAGCGCTTGCGGTCGCCCGGCTCGATTTCGACGATCTCGGCGAGTCGGTCGATCACCGCGTCCAGCTTCTCGCCGGTCTCGGAGGGCGTGATTTCCAGGGTGTGGGCGGAGAAATTCTGCGCCAAGACCATGTTCTGTCGGTCGTAGATGACACCACGCGTAGGCGGCGCCGGCAGCAGGGAGATGCGGTTGTTTTCCGCCAGGGACTGGTAATGGTCGTACTGCACCAGCTGCAGCCAGACGAAGCGCCCGAACAGCAGCAGGAAGAGCAGTGCCGCGCCCACCCCGGCGATCTCCATGCGGCGCCGGTAGCGCAGGAACTCCAGCTCCGGGTTGATGAGGCGCAGGCTGCTCACGGGCGTGCTGTGGGCGAATTCAAACGCGGACGCGCGGGCCTGCTTCGCCCTGGGCCGCCACGCGGGTATAGCCGGTGAGGCGGTCCATCAGCCAGGCCAGGGGCAACCACAGCAGCGCCGCCACAAGGCCGGCGGCGAGCCAGCGCCAGTCCGCCTGCGGCAAGCCCAGCATGAGGCCGGCCAGCAACACCAGCGCCTCCTTGCCCAGCAACAGCGGAGCCAGCTGCAGGGCCTGGCGGGGCACATCGAAGCCCTCCAGGCGGCGGCGCACCATGAGGATGACAAAGGTGGCGGCGCAATAGGCCAGCGCATTCAGGCCCATGAGCACACCGGCGGCGACATCGGTAACGAGGCCGAGCAGGCAGGCGACGCCCAACCCGGCCAGGCGGGGCGCGCGGATGCTCCAGTAGAGCAGGGCCATCAGGGTGAAGTCCGGCACCAGCCAGAGCATGCCGTCCGCCCACGGCAGCAGCGTGGCCGCCAGGGCCATGGCGAGGCTGACATAGACGCGCGCCGGCGTCGGTGGCGCGACGAGTTCCGCGCCCTGGGGCAGCAGGGGTTTGCTTATGCCGGGTTCAGCGCGGGGCATGGCGGGACTCCGGCGATTTGCGCGGCGACGGCTGTTGCGGCTGCGTCGGGGCGGCCGCAGGCTCGGGCTTGAGCACCAGCACATGCCGATACTGGCCCACCCCGCCCAGGGGTCGGCAGAGGGCGCGCGCGAAGGGTGAGTGGCGCGGCTGTTCCGTGCGCACCACTTCGGCCACCGGGATGCCGGCGGGATACACCCCGTCGATGCCGGAGGTATAGAGCAGGTCGCCGGCCTTCAGATCGGCGTGCGCGTCGAGAAAACGCACCTCCAGGAGACTGTCGGAACCCTGGCCGGAAACGATGATGCGCAGGCCGTTGCGCTGGTTCTGCACCGGCGCGGCCTGGCCGCGGTCGGTCAGCAGGGTGACCTCGGCGGTCCAGGGGAACACGCGGGTGACCTGGCCCACCAGCCCGGCGGCATCCACCACCGGCCAGCCGGCGGCAAGGCCATGGGCTTCGCCGCGGTTGATGACCACCTTGCGGGCGAACGGGTCGGGCAGCGCGGCCTGGATTTCCCCCACCACGGCAATCACGCCGGGCCGCGGCGGCAGGGCAAGCAGGGCGCGCAATTGCGCGTTCTCGTCGGCCAGCGCCCGTCGATCGAGCAGATCGGCGCGCAAGCGTTCCTCCCGCTGGCGCAGTTCGGCATTTTCTGCGCTCACCTCGCCGTGCGTGACGAAGAAACCGCCGGCCCCTCGCAGCCAATGCCAGGGCTGGGCCAAGACCATCTGAACGGGGTGGAGGACGGTATTAAGCCCGGCGCGCAGGCCGGACAGGGCAGCGTAGCGGGCGTCCAGGGCGAGCAGGAACAGGCAAAGCAGAACGTACAGGGAGAAGCGCAGCGGCAGCCCCATCTCCCGGACGAACATCGGCGCATGGGAGGTGGGGGACATGGGGGACGAGAAGGGATAAGGGTGAAGGGGGAAGGGTGAAAGCAGTCAGGGCCATGGACCCTTTACCCTTCTCCCTTCCCCCTTCACCCCGTTCAATCGTTGGTGAACACCGTGGACAGCCGATCCATTTCCTCCAGGGCGCGACCGGAGCCGCGCACCACGCAGGACAGCGGGTCTTCCGCGATGATGACCGGCAGGCCGGTTTCCTCCATGAGCAGGCGGTCGATGTCGCGCAGCAGGGCGCCGCCACCGGTGAGCACCATGCCCTTCTCGGCGATGTCGGCGCCGAGTTCCGGCGGGGTCTGCTCCAGGGCAGACTTGACCGAGGAGACGATGGTGTTGAGGGGCTCGGTGAGGGCTTCCAGGATCTCGTTGCTGGTGATGGTGAAGCTGCGCGGGATGCCTTCCGCCAAATTGCGGCCCTTCACCTCCATCTCGCGCACCTCGGAGCCGGGGAAGGCGGAGCCCATTTCCTTCTTGATCTGCTCGGCGGTAGCCTCGCCGATGAGCATGCCGTAGTTGCGGCGGATGTAGTTGATGATGGCCTCGTCGAACTTGTCGCCACCGACCCGCGAGGAGGTCGAGTAGACCATGCCGCCCAGGGAAATCACGCCGACCTCGGTGGTGCCGCCACCGATGTCCACCACCATCGAGCCGGTCGCCTCGGCCACCGGCATGCCGGCGCCGATGGCCGCCGCCATGGGCTCCTCGATCAGATAGACCTGGCGCGCGCCGGCGCCGATGGCCGATTCGCGGATGGCGCGGCGCTCCACCTGGGTGGCGCCGGAGGGCACGCAGATGATGATGCGCGGGCTGGGATGGAACAGACGGGTGTCGTGCACCTTCTTGATGAAGAACTTCAGCATCTGCTCGGTGATGTTGAAGTCGGCGATGACGCCGTCCTTCATCGGCCGGATGGCCTGGATGTTGCCGGGCGTGCGGCCCAGCATCTGCTTGGCCTCGATGCCCACCGCCTGGATGGTCTTCTTGCCGGTCAGGCCTTCCTGGCGGATGGCCACCACGGAGGGCTCGTTCAGCACGATGCCCCGGCCGCGTACGTAGATCAGAGTGTTGGCGGTCCCCAGGTCGATCGCCAGATCGGTGGAGAAATAGCCGCGGAGGAGTCCGAACATGTAATGGGGTCCCGAAGGTCGGAAAAATAGCGGCGTATGATAACCTAGCCGGCTTGTTCTATTAAGTCCGCTTATCCTATGTCGCTAAGCATCGACGACGTCCAACGCATCGCCAAACTAGCCCGCATTCGCGTGAACGCGGCAGAGGTCGCCGGCTACCAGACCCAGTTGAACGGCATCTTCGGCCTCATCGAAGCGATGCAGGCGGTGGACACCGCCGGGGTCGAGCCCATGTCCCACGCCCAGGACCTGACCCAGCGCCTGCGCGCCGACGCGGTCACCGAGCCCGACCGGCGGCAAGCCTTCCAGGCCGTCGCCCCGCAGACCGAGAACGGGCTGTATCTGGTACCCAAGGTCATTGAATAAAGAGCGGGAAAAGAGAAAAGGGAAACGGGAAAAGGTAAGGCACGACGCGTTTCCCTTTTCCCGTTTCCCTTTTCCCGTTTCCCGTTTCCCCCGCGTAGCTTCCCATGCTTGATCACACCCTCCGCTCCCTCTCCACCCTCCTCGCCGACGGCAAGGCTTCCAGCGTCGAGCTTTGCCGGGACTACCTGGCCCGCATCCAGGCGCTGAATCCCACCCTCAACGCCTTCATCACCGTGGACGCGGACAAGACCCTGGCCGAAGCCGACGCTGCCGACGCGCGCCGCGCCGCAGGCCAGGCCGGGCCGCTCACCGGCGTGCCCATCGCGCACAAGGACATTTTCTGCGCCGAGGGCTGGCTCACCACCTGCGGCTCGAAGATGCTGGCCAACTTCGTCTCGCCCTACGACGCCCATGTCATCGAGCGCTTCAAGGCAGCGGGCATGCCCGCTCTCGGCAAGACCAACATGGACGAGTTCGCCATGGGCTCCTCCAACGAGACCAGCTACTTTGGCCCGGTGAAGAACCCCTGGGACTCCTCCCGCGTGCCCGGCGGCTCCTCCGGCGGCAGCGCCGCCTGCGTCGCGGCGGGCCTGGCGCCGGCGGCCACCGGCACCGATACCGGAGGCTCCATCCGCCAGCCCGCCGCCCTGTGCGGCATCACCGGCCTCAAGCCCACCTACGGCGTGGTCTCGCGCTACGGCATGATCGCCTTCGCCTCCAGCCTCGACCAGGGCGGGCCGATGGCGCGCACCGCGGAGGACTGCGCCTGGCTGCTCAACGTCATGGCCGGATTCGACGCGCGCGATTCCACCAGCCTGGAACGGGCGCAGGAGGATTACACCCGCGACCTGACCAAGCCTCTGGCCGGCCTGAGGATCGGCCTGCCCCGCGAATTCTTCGGCGAGGGGCTGAGCGGCGACACCGCCAGGGCCGTCGAGGCAGCCATCGCCCAGTATCGCAAGCTGGGGGCCGAGACCGTGGAAGTGAGCCTGCCCAACTCCAGCCTGTCGGTCGCCGCTTATTACGTATTGGCCCCTGCCGAAGCCTCCAGCAACCTGTCCCGTTTCGACGGCGTGCGCTACGGCTACCGCACCCCAGAGTACAAGGACCTCACCGACATGTACGAAAAGACCCGCGCCGAAGGCTTCGGCGCTGAGGTCAAGCGCCGCATCATGATCGGCACCTACGTGCTATCGCACGGCTACTACGATGCCTATTACATCCAGGCCCAGCGCCTGCGCCGGCTGATCGCCAATGACTTCGCCGAGGCGTTCAAGGCCTGTGACGTGATCCTGGGGCCCACCGCCCCCAGCACCGCCTTCCGGCTGGGGGAAAAGGCCGACGATCCGGTGCAGATGTATCTGTCCGACATCTACACCATCGCCGTGAACCTGGCCGGACTGCCCGGCATGTCCCTGCCCTGCGGATTCGACGGCCAGGGCCTGCCCATCGGCCTGCAACTGATCGGCAACTATTTCGGCGAGGCGCGCATGCTGAACGTCGCGCACCAGTACCAGTTGGCGACCGACTGGCACGCGCGCGCACCGCAAGGAATTTGACCATGCAGTGGGAAACCGTCATCGGGCTGGAAGTCCACACCCAGCTCACCACCCAGTCCAAGATCTTCTCCGGCGCCAGCATCGCCTTCGGCGCCGAGCCCAACACCCAGGCCTGCCAGGTGGACATCGCCCTGCCCGGGGTGCTGCCGGTGCTGAACAAGGGCGCGGTGGAGCGGGCCATCCGCTTCGGACTGGCGATCGGCGCCAAACTCAACCGTACCAACGTGTTCGCGCGCAAGAATTACTTCTACCCGGATTTGCCCAAGGGCTACCAGATCAGCCAGTACGAGCTGCCCATCGTCGAGGGCGGCCACCTGAGCATCCAGGTCGGCGACGAAGAGAAGACCATCCGCATCACCCGCGCCCACCTGGAAGAGGACGCGGGCAAGAGCCTGCACGAAGACTTCCACGGCATGACCGGCATCGACCTGAACCGGGCCGGCACCCCGCTGCTGGAGATCGTCTCCGAACCGGACATGCGCTCCGCCAAGGAGGCCGTGGCCTACGCCCGCGCCCTGCACACCCTGGTGACCTGGATCGGCATCTGCGACGGCAACATGCAGGAGGGCAGCTTCCGGGTGGACGCCAACGTCTCCGTGCGTCCCAGGGGCCAGGCCGAGTTCGGCACCCGGCGGGAAATCAAGAACCTCAACTCCTTCCGCTTCCTGGAACAGGCCATCGACTACGAGGTGCGCTGGCAGATCGAACAGATCGAGGACGGCCACAGGATCCAGCAGGCCACCGTGCTGTTCAACCCGGACACCGGCGAGACCAGGGCCATGCGCAGCAAGGAGGACGCCCACGACTACCGCTACTTCCCCGATCCAGATCTGTTGCCGGTGAGGCTGGACGAGGACTGGATCGAAGTGGTGAAAGCGGGGTTGCCGGAGCTGCCGGAGCAGAAGCAGGCCCGCTACCGGGAAGAACTAGGTCTGTCCGCCTACGACGCTGGCACCCTGACCGCCTCCCGGGCCATGGCCGAGTATTTCGAGGCTACTCTTGCTTCACTCCCCTCGCCCGCAAGCGGGAGAGGGGCCGGGGGTGAGGGAAGTGCCAAGCTGGCCGCGAACTGGATCATGGGCGACCTCTCCGCTGCGTTGAACAAGGCTGAACTGGACATCACCGCCAGCCGAATTTCCGCGCGGCAACTCGCCGGCCTGCTGGCGCGCATCCAGGACGGCACCCTGTCCGGCAAGCTGGCCAAGCAGGTGTTCGAGGCGATGTGGAACGAAGGCGGGGAGGCCGACGCCATCATCGAAGCCAAGGGCTTGAAGCAGGTCTCCGACGCCGGCGCCATCGAGCCGCTCATCGACGAAGTCCTGGCCGCCAATCCAAAGTCGGTGGAGGAATTCCGCGCCGGCAAGGAGAAGGCCTTCAATGCCCTGGTCGGTCAGGTCATGAAAGCCAGCAAGGGCAAGGCCAACCCCGCCCAGGTCAACGAACTGCTGCGCAAAAAACTGGGCTGAGCGGCCTCAGCGCGGCTGCCTGGCGCGCAGTTCCCGATAGCGCAGCTTGTCCGCCTCGTAACGCTGGCGGAGGTCCTCCTTGGCCTTTTCGCGTTGGGCGATGAGGCTGTCCAGCTTGGCCAGTTCGGCGCGGGCTTCGTCGCGCATCTGCACGGCCGCGCGGGGCGCCGCCTGGCTGCCCGCGTGCGGCGCGAGCTGGGCGTTGGCGGCGGCCAGCTTGTCCGTGGCCGCCTTGTGGCGGATGCGCAGACCCTTGAGGTTGGCCTCCTCCTGGTCCAGGGCACGGTCGCGGGCGAGATCGATTTCCGCCTCGTTCACGTAGGTGGTGACCAGGGCGCGATCGCGCCGCTGCCGCGCCTCCTCCAGCCGCCGGGCTTCCTCACGCCGGCGCTCTTCCGCCTCCAGGCGGGCGCGCTCCTCGGGGCTCAGGCGGGTACGCGGGGTTTCCTTCTTCACGCGGCCCTGCTTGTCCAGTTCCACGTTGCCCAGACCGGCGTCCTTGCTGGGCATGACGTCGCCGTAATGCACGCGGCCCTGCTCGTCCACCCAGCGATAGGTGGTCTGCGCCTGGGCCGCGCCGGGCATCACCAGACTGGCCAGGACCAAGAGAGCGGGAAGCGCGCGATATTTCATCGGTCAGGCCGCCGCGACGCCATAGGCGGCCCGGTAGTCGTGGATCCTGCCCAGGGTGGCCTGCCATTCCGCCTTGCCGGCGAAATGTGCGGCCAGATCGTCCAGATCGACGATGCTGATGACCGGCAGGCCGAAATCCCGGCTCACCTCCTGCACCGCCGACAACTCGCCCAGGCCCCGTTCCATGCGGTCGAGGGCAATGGCCACGGCGCAGGGGGTGGCACCGGCGGCGCGGATGAGTTGCACCGACTCGCGCACCGAGGTGCCGGCGGAAATCACGTCGTCGACGATGAGGATGCGGCCGCGCAGCGGGGCGCCGACGATGCTGCCGCCCTCGCCGTGGTCCTTGGCTTCCTTGCGGTTATAGCTGTATGGCACATTGCGCCCGGCGGAGGCCAGAGCGATGGCCACTGACGCCGCCAGGGGGATGCCCTTGTAGGCGGGGCCGAACAGGCCGTCGTAGGCCAGGCCGGAGGCGTCGATGGCCTTGGCGTAGAATTCCCCGAGCCGCTTCAGCGACAGGCCGTCGTTGAACAGGCCGGCATTGAAGAAGTACGGACTCATGCGTCCGGCCTTGGTCTTGTATTCGCCGAACAGCAATACCTGCTGGCGAATCGCGAAATCGAGAAACTCGGTCTTGAAACTCTGCACCCTGCCTATCCTCATTCCATGCGCGTCATCAGCCTGAATCTTAACGGAATCCGTTCCGCCGCCGCGAAGGGCCTCTACCCCTGGCTCGCCGCCCAGCACGCCGACCTGATCTGCCTCCAGGAACTCAAGGCCCAGCCCGCCGACCTGACGGCGGAGATGCGCGACCCGCCCGGCCTGGCCGGCTTCTTCCATTGCGCCGAGAAGAAGGGCTACAGCGGCGTCGGCCTGTATACCCGACATGCCCCGCAAAGCATCGTAGAGGGGCTCGGCATCGAGGATATCGACCGGGAAGGCCGATATCTTGAGCTCCGTTTCGAAGATTTCGCGGCGATTTCGATCTACCTGCCCTCCGGCTCCAGTTCCCCCGAGCGCCAGGCGGCCAAGTTCAGCTTCATGGAGCGCTTCCTCCCGCATCTGGATAATCTGGTCGCAGGTGGCCGGGAACTGCTGCTGTGCGGCGACTGGAACATCGCCCACACCGAGAAGGACCTGAAGAACTGGAAGTCGAACCAGAAGAATTCCGGCTTCCTGCCCGAGGAACGCGCCTGGCTCACGCGGGTGTTCGAGCACCTCGGCCTGGTCGACGTCTACCGCCGCCTGTACCCCGACCACACTGGCGAGGCCTACACCTGGTGGAGCAACCGCGGCCAGGCCCGGGCGAAGAACGTGGGCTGGCGCATCGACTACCAGATCGCCACGCCGGGCCTGGCGGCGAAGGCGCAACGCGCGTTCGTGTACAAGGAACAACGCTTCTCGGACCACGCGCCGCTGGTGGTGGATTACGACCACGCTCTGGACTAGACGGGATTCCATATCGGGCTGCGCCCGAGTCGCCCTTGAGCGTGAAGGTGCTGCGTGGGTTGCGGGACAGAACAAACCTACCCGCTGGGCAAAAGCGTCCACAATGGCTAGACTGGCTATATTGAACGAACTAGCTAATTGACGGAGATTGCCATGATTGCAGTGACATCGGTGGAAGCCCAAAACCGCTTTGGCGAATTGATCGACCGTTCCCAGCGGGAGCCTATTGAAGTCACCCGTCGCGGTCGGACGGTCGCCTACGTGGTATCCGAGCACGACATGAAGGAACTGGTAGACGTGCGCAAGCGCCGCGAGGAGGCCGCGCGCTGGTATGCCCAATACCGGGAGAAGCTGGCCGCCACGCCCGAGGCAGCTGCCTTGACCGAAGAAGATATCAACCGCCTGGTGCATGAGCTTCGCTAGGCGCATCGTGGTGGATACGGGCGTGCTGGTGAGCGCGGCCATACGCCCCCGATCCGTGCCTGCTCTGGCCTTGGAGAAGGCTTTGCTGATGTTCGAGGTCTGCGCCTGCACGGAAACTCTGGCGGAATTGGGAACGGTGTTGCTGCGGGAGAAGTTTGACCGCTATGCCCCCCGCGCCGAGCGTGAGGCTTTCATCACCGGTTTCGGTGAACGCGCCGTGCTGCTGGCGGTAACGCAAACCGTCACGGACTGCCCGGACCCCAAGGACAACATTTTTCTCGCGCTGGCGGAGGCCGCCCAAGCCGAACTGGTCGTGGCCAGCGATCCACATCTGGTGAACATGCATCCCTGGCGTGGCATCCCGATCCTGCCGCCCGCAGCCTTCCTGGTGGGCATCCGTTGACCTTGACCTCCCTCGCCTCCTTCCACCGCCTCGCCGCCGTCCTCTTCCTGGGCTTCGCCTCGGGCCTGCCGCTGGCGCTGACCGGCCAGGCCATGCAGGCCTGGCTGACGGTGGATGGGGTGGACATCGCCACCATCGGTTTTCTCGGCCTGGTGGGGGTGCCCTATACCTTCAAGTTCCTCTGGGCGCCGCTCATGGACCGCTTCGAGCCGCCCTTCCTGGGGCGGCGGCGCGGCTGGCTGGTGCTCACGCAATTGGCCCTGGCCGGCATGCTGTGGTGGATGTCCGGCCTGACGCCAGCGGCCCAGCCGTTGCTGTTCGCGGCGGCGGCGGTGGGGGTGGCCTTCCTGTCCGCCTCCCAGGACGTGGTCATCGACGCCTACCGCACCGACATGCTGGAACCCCGCGAGCGCGGCCTGGGCGCCTCCATGTCGGTATTCGGCTACCGCGTCGCCATGATCCTGTCCGGCGGCATCGCCCTCATCTGGGCGGAGCAGTGGGGCAGTTGGGGCGCCGTGTACCGGGTGATGGCGGGCATCTTCGTGGCGGCAGCGGTGGTGTCCCTGCTCACTCTGCCCAAGGCCGCCGGTGCCGCCAAGTCGCTGGCCTCCGACCCGGTGCGCGAACTGCTCGGCTTCCTGGCCCTGCTGGCCGGGGTGCTGGCCGGCGCCTTTCTGTCGCGCTGGCTGCTCATCGGCCTGGGGCTGGATCCGCACGACGCCAACAAATGGGTGCAGCTGCTGTTCGTCCTGGCCGGCATCGCCCTGGCCCTGCCGATGGGCGCCTGGGCCGCGCGCCGGGCGGGCTTCGAGACGCTCAACCGCTCCCTGGAAAGCTTCTTCCGCCAGCCCGGTGCCTGGGCCTTCCTGCTGCTCATCGTGCTGTACAAGCTGGGCGACGCCTTCGCCGGCAGCCTCTCCACGCCCTTCCTGATCAAGGGCATGGCCTTCACCCAGGCCGAGGTGGGCATCGTCAACAAGATCATCGGCATCTGGCTGACGATCTTCGGCGCGCTGCTGGCCGGCGCGCTGATGCTGCGCCTCTCCCTGTTCCAGTCCCTGTTCGCCTTCGGTGTACTGCAACTCCTCTCCAATTTCGGCTTTTACGCGCTGGCGGTGCTGGGCAAGGGCGCCTGGGGCAGCTTCGTGCTGCCGCCTTTCGATCTGGGTTTCGTCGCCCTCGACCACGAAAGCGACATCGACACCCTGCTGATGGCGGCCATCGCCTTCGAGAATGTCACCAGCGGCATGGGCACAGCGGCCTTTGTCGCCCTGCTCATGGGCCTGTGCAACCATCGCTACACCGCTACCCACTACGCCCTGCTCTCGGCCCTGGCGGCGGTGGGCCGCATCTATGTCAGCCCCGTCTCCGGAGTGCTGGCCGAATCCGCAGGCTGGCCGGCCTTCTTCCTGTTCTCGGTGGCGGCCGCCGTGCCCGGTCTCTACATGGTCTGGCGCATGCGCGCCAGCATCAACGCCCTCACCGCCAACTCGCATGTCCAGGTAACCGACCCTAAATGAAACGTCAGTCGGCCATGCGAGTTCCCTCACCTCCAGCCCCTCTCCCGCTTGCGGGAGAGGGGAGCTTCGAGAGTCGCGGACACGACTTTCACCTTAAGGAAGCGACATGACTTTCCAAGCCCTGCTGCTGGACAACCAGCCCGTCTTTTCCGCCCGCGTCGCCGATCTGGACGAAGCCGCCCTGCCGGAAGGCGAGGTGCTGATCCGGGTGAGCCATTCCACCCTCAATTACAAGGATGCCCTGGCCATCGGCAACACCAGCCCCATCGTGCGCACCTGGCCCATGGTGGCCGGCATCGACGCGGCCGGAGTGGTGGAAAGCTCGTCCAGCCTGGACTTCTCGGCCGGTGACGCGGTGGTGGTGAACGGCTGGGGCCAGGGCGAGACGCGTTGGGGCGGCCTGGCGCAGTACGTGCGCGTACCCGCCGCCTGGCCGGTGAAGCTGCCCGCGCCCTACGGCCCCTTCGAGGCCGCTTCCGTGGGCACTGCCGGCTACACCGCCGCCATGTGCGTGCAGGCCCTGGAATTGCACGGTCTGAAGCCGGAAGACGGCCCGATCCTGGTCACCGGCGCCACCGGCGGCGTCGGTTCCGTCGCCGTGCTGCTCCTGGCCCGCGCGGGCTTCCAGGTGTGGGCGGTCACCGGCAAGGAACACGACGCGGCTTACTTGAAGAGCCTGGGCGCCGCCGAAGTGCTGCCCCGCGCCGAATTCGCGGCGCCCGGCAAGCCCTTGCAGAAAGAACGCCTGGCCGGGGTAGTCGACGCCCTGGGCAGCCACGCCCTGGTCAACGCCTGCGCCCAGGTGAAGCGCAACGGTGCTGTGGCCGCCTGCGGCCTGGCCATGGGCATGGATTTCCCGGCCAGCATGGCGCCCTTCATTCTGCGCGGCGTCACGCTCTATGGCATCGACTCGGTCTATGCCAGCCGGGCCCGCCGCGAGGCGGCCTGGGCCATGCTGGCGGCGGGCATCACGCCGGCCGACCTGGCTGGCATCGTCAAGGTGATCGGCCTGTCGGAAACGGTCGCGGCCGCCGGGAACATCCTCGCGGGGCGGGTGACCGGACGCTACGTGGTGGACGTGAACCGTTGACCACCCTCGCGTTCACTGTCTGAGATGCTGTACCTCCTCGCCCTGGTCGTCTTTCTCGTCCTGATGGTGCTGCCCGGCTGGTGGGCCAACGCCGTGCTGCGCCGGCATGCGGGAGAACGCGCCGAGTTCACCCACACCGGCGCCAGTCTGGCGCGGCGGCTGCTGGGCGAACACGGTTTGACTGAAGTCCGCGTGGAAATCACCGAGCAGGGTGATCATTACGATCCGGCCAGCCGCACCGTGCGCCTGTCCGCGGGCAACTACCAGGGCCGCTCGCTCACCGCCCTGACCGTCGCCGCGCACGAGGTGGGCCACGCCCTGCAGCATCAGGCCGGCTACCAGCCCCTGACTTGGCGCACGCGCCTGGTGCGGGTGGCGCAGGGCGCGGAAAAACTGGGCGCGGTCTTGATGCTGATCACGCCGGTGTTCATGCTGCTCTCGCGTCGGCCCGGCGGTGGCCTGGTTACCGCCCTCATCGGCGCGGCCGGCTTCCTCTCCGCCGCGGTGGTGCATCTGGTCACTCTGCCGGTGGAGTTCGACGCCAGCTTCCGCCGCGCGCTGCCCCTGCTGAAGCTGGGCGTGCTGGAGGCCCGCGACCTGCCCGCTGCGCGCCGCATCCTTACCGCCTGCGCCCTGACCTACGTGGCCGCGTCGCTGTCGGCCATGCTCAACCTGTGGCGCTGGCTGGCGATCCTGCGGCGCTGAGGCAGTACACGCGACGCTTCAGCGGCCGCCGCCTTTTTTCGTGTTTTTCCGCGTCCAGTCGTCGATGAACACCCGCAACTTCGATTCCCGTACCTGGCCCGGCACGAACATGACGATGTCGCCGGTGGGGTCGTAGAGATAGGAGGTCGGGAAGAAATCCACCGGCCCCACCTGCCGGTAGGGGCTGGAGGCGTCACGGCGCGAACCGCCGGCGACGATGATGAACTCGAGGCCATGCTTTTTCGCGGTGGTGCGCACCATGTCGGCGTCCGGCCCATAGTCCAGGCCAACACCGATCACCACTAAATCGCCGCGCTTGTGCATCTTGTTGAGCGTGGGCACCTCCGCCCAGCAGAGGGGACACCAGGGCGCCCAGAAATTCACCAGCACCCACTTGCCGCGCATGTCCTCCAGTCGAACCTGCTTGCCGTCGATGTCGTTGAACTCGAACTGGATCGCCTTGCTGGCCCATGCCGGCGCGGCGGCGCATACAAGCAGCATCAGCAGGCCCGCCCGCAACCACGCGAAGAAGCCTCCGCGAAGCCGGACATGCCTTGGTGTTTCTACACACTCCCGGTAACGTCTTGTGCCGGGATCGATATCCCTTAGGGTATGCCGGGAAGCACCCGGATTCGCGGGGTCATTGAACATGCGCGCAACTCGTTAGGAACGTCGTGGCCAGACCAACAAGGACTCACCCGACATCCTCTTGGTTTCCTGTAAGACCGTGCAACTTGTATCAAGTCTAGCGCCAAACCTGGGTTGGCGCCCGCATGGATCATGCCCCCGAATTGACTCACAAAGAATGTAACCGAAGGAGGTAGTCAGGAAGGAACGTTGCTTCAAATTGAAGGTAACCGGCGGAAAGGAGGTTACCGATCATGG
>WOUQ01000017.1 GCA_009772925.1 bacterium | reverse complement strand
TTCTCTTCGCTTCCTTCACCCCAGATCCTCACCCAGAATGAATTCCACTCGACCCAATGCCCACACCTTAAGGCTGTAAGTAATTTGTTAAAGAACTGTGAAACTGGTTGCGGGGACAGGATTTGAACCTGTGACCTTCGGGTTATGAGCCCGACGAGCTGCCAGACTGCTCCACCCCGCGTTCGAGAGAAGCGAGACTATACATTCCCCGCTTCTTAGCGTCAACACCCTTCCCATTCACTTTCAAAATAGACAGCCTCGACTAGGATGGGAAGCCCAGCCTGTCAGGACCTCCGCCATGTCTTTCAACTTCGCCCTCGCCCGCTTGCCGCGCATCGAGTTCGGCAGTGGCCGCATGGCCATGCTTCCGGATCTGGTGGCCGCTCATGGCCGCCGGGTACTCATCGTCACCGGGGCTCGCTCCTTCGTTGCCGGTCCCCATTGGCGGAATCTGGAGCAGCAACTCGCGGCGCGAGACATCGCCTGGGAAATGCTCCAGGTTGCCGGCGAACCCTCGCCGGAACTGGTGGATGCATGTGTGCGGGAGAACCGGGGCAGCGCGTTCTCCTGTGTCCTGGGAATCGGCGGCGGCAGCGCACTGGACGCGGCCAAGGCGATCGCCGGCCTGCTGCGGCCGGGCAACTCGGTGATGGAGCATCTCGAAGGCGTGGGACCGGAACTGCCGTATCGGGGTCCGGCCACCCCCTTCATTGCCGTCCCCACCACGGCGGGCACGGGATCGGAAGCCACCAAGAATGCGGTGCTCTCCCGGCAGGGCCGGGACGGCTTCAAAAAATCCTTCCGTGACGAACGACTGGTGGCCGAATACGCGGTGATCGACCCGGACCTGCTGGCCGACTGCCCGCTCCGGGTCCTGGCCGCCAACGGCATGGATGCCTTCACCCAGCTTCTCGAATCCTACGTCTCCGCCAAGGCCAATCCTTTCACCGACGCCCTGGCGCTGTCAGGCATGGAAAAGGCTCGGGATGCCCTGCTGCCGTGGTACGAAGGCACGGGCAACGCGGCCGGGCAGCGGGCCGCAATGGCCTATGCCGCCCTGCTCTCCGGCATCACCCTGGCCCAGGTGGGACTGGGCTCGGTACATGGCCTGGCGGCGCCGCTGGGCGCCTTCTTTCCCATCCCCCACGGGGTCGTGTGCGGCACCCTGGTAGCCGAGGCGAGCCGGGTCAACATCGCCGCCCTGGTGGAACGCTCGCCGGATCACCTTGCCCTGGCGAAATACGCGGATGTCGGGCGCCTGCTCGCCGGCCGCGATATGCCGGACGGGGAAGCCCGCGACGCATTGGTGGAAATCCTGGAAGACTGGACGCGGCGGCTGCATCTGCCACGCCTGGCGGAGTACGGAGTGGATGCCGCGGACGTGGAGCGCATCGTCGCCCACAGCCGGGGCTCCAGCATGAAGACCAACCCCATCGTACTCACAGACCAGGAAATCGCCGAACTGGTGCGCGCCCGCCTGTAGACCCCGCCGCAGCGGGGTGCTCAGTCTTCCTCGCCGCCCACCACCCTGCGCACCACGTCGGCGGGAAATCCCCGCCCGGCCAGGAAGCGCATCTGTTTCGCGCGCTCGGCGGCGTCGCGGGGCAAGGCGCGGAACTTCTTCCGCCAGACAGCGCGGGCCGCTTCCAGATCGCTATCCCGCGCTGCCGCCACGGAGGCGTCGATGACCTCGTTGGGCACGCCCTTGTCGCGCAGGTCCGCCTTCAGCCGCAGGCTGCCATGGCGCCCCGCGCGGGCATGGGCCAGCATCTCGGCAAAGCGGGCATTGGAAAGCAGGTTCTCCCGCTCCAGGCCTTCCAGCAGAGTGTCCAGATCCTCGCCTTCTGCATGGGGAGCCAGCTTGCGCGCCAGCTCGGCGCGGCTGTGCTCCCGCCGCGCCAGCAGGTTCAGGGCTCGCTCGCGCAGGCTCACACCGCGGCGGCGGCGGGCTTGACGCCGAGCTTCTCGCGAATCTGGGCTTCGATCTCGGCCGCCATGTCCGGATGCTCGCGCAGGAATTCGCGGGCGTTGTCCTTGCCCTGGCCGATCTTCTCGCCCTGGTAGGCATACCAGGCGCCGGACTTGTCGATGAGCTTGTGGACCACGCCCAGCTCGATGATCTCGCCCTCGCGCGACACGCCTTCGCCGTAGAGGATGTCGAAGATGGCTTCCTTGAAGGGCGGGGAGACCTTGTTCTTCACGACCTTGACGCGGGTTTCCGAACCCACCACCTCGTCGCCCTTCTTGATGGCGCCGATGCGGCGGATGTCCAGGCGCACCGAGGCGTAGAACTTCAGCGCGTTGCCGCCGGTGGTGGTCTCCGGGCTACCGAACATGACGCCGATCTTCATGCGGATCTGGTTGATGAAGATGACCAGGGTGTTGGTGCGCTTGATGTTGGCGGTGAGCTTGCGCAGGGCCTGGCTCATCAGGCGGGCCTGCAGGCCGACGTGGGAGTCGCCCATCTCGCCCTCGATTTCCGCCTTGGGGGTCAGCGCCGCGACGGAGTCGATGACGATGACGTCGACGGCGCTGGAGCGCACCAGCATGTCGGCGATTTCCAGGGCCTGCTCGCCGGTATCCGGCTGCGAGATGAGCAGTTCACCCACGTTCACGCCCAGCTTCTGGGCGTACTGGGGATCGAGGGCGTGCTCCGCATCGATGAAGGCCGCCGTACCGCCCAGCTTCTGCATCTGCGCGATCACCGACAGGGTCAGGGTGGTCTTGCCGGAGGATTCCGGGCCGTAGACCTCCACCACCCGCCCACGCGGCAGACCGCCGATGCCCAGGGCCACGTCCAAGCCCAGGGAACCGGTGGACACCGCCTGGATATCGTCGGCGATGCTGCCGTCGCCCATGCGCATGATGGAGCCCTTGCCGAACTGTTTCTCGATCTGGGCCAGGGCGGCGGCCAGGGCCTTGCTGCGGTTCTCGTCCATGGGGAATTCCTCCTGAATGAAAGCGGTGTTTTCCGGCCGGCGGATTATGTCATGAGCGCCAGCATGCGGCCGAAGGCATGGCGCACCGACTGCGCGCGCACCTGCCGGCGGTCGCCGGAAAAGGATTCGCGGCCGGTGACGGTGGCCTCTCCCTTGCGCGCCCAGGCGAAGCATACGGTGCCTACCGGCTTGTCCGGCGTGCCGCCGCTGGGCCCGGCGATGCCGGTGATGGAGAAGGCGGCCTGCGCCCGGCTGTGGGCGAGGACGCCCTCGGCCATTTCGCGGGCGGTTTCCACGCTTGCCGCGCCAAACTGCACCAGGGTCTTGTTGTGCACGCCCAGTACTTCCATCTTGGCGTCGTTGCTGTAGGTGACGAAGCCCCGCTCGAACCACTGCGAACTGCCCGCGACCGAGGTGAGGGCCTGGGCCGCCCAGCCGCCGGTGCAGGACTCGGCGACCGCCAGGCGCCAGCCACGGCGCAACAGGGACTGGCCCAGATCGGCGGCCAAACGTTCGAGTTCTTCCTGGCTCACATCCATGCGGAAACTCCCAACAGACAAAGAAGTGCGTAGGCCGCCGCCAGCAGGTCATCCAGCATGACCCCCAGCCCCCCATGCACCCGCTGGTCCAGCCAGCCGATGGGGAAGGGTTTCCAGATATCGAACAGGCGGAACAAGGCGAAGGCGAGGACAAAACCCAGAGGAGTGGCCGGCGTGAACGGCAGGATCAGAAGGAAGGCGGCGATCTCGTCCCAGACGATGCCACCGTGGTCGTGCACCCCCAGGTTGCGGCCGGCAATGCCGCAGGCCCAAACCCCCACGGCCAGGAAGGCGGCCATCCAGACCCAGTAGAACGGGTTGTCCACCAGCAGCCAGAACAGCGGGAAAGCCACCAGGGTGCCCAGCGTGCCCGGCGCTTTCGGGGACAGGCCGGCGCCGAAGCCGAGGGCGAGAAAATGCGCGGGGTGGGCGAACAGGAAGGTCGGGGTGGGCCTTGCCATGCCGCCCGAGGTTTCAGGCGAAATGGTCAAAACCCCGCTCCCGGATCTGCATGGCGTCGCCCGCCCCGTCGAGCAGGCGCAAGCCAGCCTGGTCGGTGATGCGGCCGATGCGGGTCACCGTCACGCCCGCCGTCTCGGCCACGGCGAGGATCGCTTGCTCCCGTTCAGGCGGCGCCGTGAAGCACAGCTCGTAATCGTCGCCACCCGCCAGCAGGCAGCGCCGCACCAAAGGGTCGGCGCGCTTCGGCGCCAGCGCCGGATGCGCGGGCAGACGGTCGAATTCGAGTTCCGCGCCGACGCCGGAAGCTGCCAGGATATGCCCGAGGTCGGCCAGCAATCCGTCGGAAATGTCGATGGCGGCGTGGGCCACGCAGCACAGCATGTCGCCCAGCACCACGCGGGGTTCGGGCCGGTGCAGACGGACCTGGCAGAGCTCGGCATCCGCCGCGTCGAGCACGAGTTCCCCGTTGAGATGGCACACGGCCAGAGCCGCGCCGCCCAGGTCGCCGGACACCCACACACCGTCGCCCGGCCGCGCGCCGCTGCGCCGCAGGGCGCGACCGGCGGGGGCCTCGCCGAGCACGGTGACGCAGAGGTTGAGGGGCCCCCGGGTGGTATCGCCCCCCACCAGACTGACGCCGAAACGCCCGGCCAACTCGAAGAAGCCGCGGCTGAACGCCGCCAGCCAGGCTTCGTCCACCTCGGGCAGGGCTAGGGACAACGTCGCCCAGCGCGGCACCGCGCCCATGGCGGCGAGGTCGGAGAGGTTCACGGCCAGGGCCTTGTGGCCCAGGTGATAAGGATCGGCCTCCGCCAGGAAGTGCCGGCCGGCCACCAGCATGTCGGTGGATACCACCAGTTCCGCGCCGGCTGTGGGGGCGAGCAGGGCGGCGTCGTCGCCCACGCCCAGCACCGCGTTGGCGGCGGGTCGCTTGAAGTAACGGGCGATAAGGTCGAACTCGGAGGGCATCGCCGACGGCTCTCAGGCGCGTTGCGCGGCCTCGATTTCCACCTGCCGGGTCTCCTTCGCCAGCTTGTCGAGGACGCCGTTGACGAACTTGTGGCCGTCGGTGCCGCCGTACAGCTTGGCCAGTTCCACCGCCTCGTTGATGCAGACCTTGTAGGGCACGTTCAGGCTGTGGGTGAGCTCGAAGGCGCCGATGAGCAGGATGGCGTGCTCGATGGGCGACAGCTCCGCCACGGGCCGGTCCAGATGCGGCGCCAGGGCCTGGTCCAGGCTGGCCGCCTGCTTCATCACCCCGTCCAGCAGTTCGCGCAGGAAGCCCTCATGGGGCTGGGTGGTGTCGCCGGTCTCCTCGGGATCGTGGACTTCGGCCTGGACCAGCAGGCCGGCATAGTCGCCGCCGGCCACCTGCCACTGGTAGAGGGCGCGCAGCACCCGCTCGCGCGACACCCGGCGCGGGCTGGGGCCGCGTTTGGCCTTGCCCGATTCGGCAGCGGTCATATCGCCTTCAGCAGGTTGGCCATCTCGATGGCCGTGCTGGCAGCTTCCCGGCCCTTCTCCGACATGCGTTCGGTGGCCTGGTGGTCGGTGTTGGTGGTGAGCACGCCGTTGGCGATGGGCACGCCGGTGTCCAGATTGACACGGGTGATGCCACTGGCCATCTCGTTGGAGACGATCTCGAAGTGGTAGGTCTCGCCGCGGATCACCGCGCCCAGGGCCACCAGGGCGTCGAACTGACCGGACTCGGCCATCTTCTTCAGCACCAGCGGGATTTCCAGGGCACCGGCGACGGTGCCAATCTTGATGTCCGCCGCGGCGACACCGTGCTTGAGCAGACCGGCGGTGCAGGCGGACAGCAGTCCCTCGCAGACATCGAGGTTGAAGCGGCTCATGACGATGCCAACCTTGAGGCCCTTGCCGTCCAGATTGGGTTCGTATTCGAATATCTTGTCGTAGCGGGCCATGTCAGTTTCCTTCGTAGTAGCCGGTCACTTCCAGTCCGAAGCCGTCCATGGCGGGCATCTTGCGGGGAGTGGCGAGGAGTTTCATCTTGCCGACGCCGAGATCGCGCAGGATCTGGGCGCCGGTACCGTAGTTGCGCAGGTCGAACTTGCGCGCCGGCGCGGGAATCTCCGCCGGCAGGGCGCGGGCCGCCAGTTCGTCGGCGGATTCGGGCCGGTGCAGCAAGACGATGGCGCCCGGCGTGCCGGCCGCGTCGGCCTCGGCGAGTATCCTCAGGGCGGCCGGCACCGCATAGGCGTGGCCGGAGCCACCCATATCCAGCACGTCGATCAGGGACACCGGTTCATGCACGCGAACCAGGGTCTCCCGCGCCGCGTCGATCTCGCCGCGAACCAGAGCCAGGTGGGTGGCGCGGCTGATCTTGTCGCGGTACACCACCATACGGAAGGGGCCGAAGGGCGTAGCGATCTCACGCTCGCCGGAGCGCTCCACCAGGCTTTCGTGGGCGGCACGGTAATGGATGAGGTCGGCGATGGCGCCGATCTTCAGGTTGTGTTCCTTGGCGAACTCCAGCAGGTCCGGCAGGCGCGCCATGGTGCCGTCTTCCTTCAGGATCTCGCAGATCACCGAGGCCGGCTCCAGGCCCGCCATGGCGCACAGGTCGCAGCCCGCCTCGGTATGGCCGGCGCGCACCAGCACGCCGCCGGGCTGGGCGCGCAGCGGGAAGATGTGGCCGGGCTGGATGATGTCGGCGGGCACCGCGTGCTTCGCCACCGCCGCCTGGATGGTGACGGCCCGGTCGGCAGCGGAGATGCCGGTGGTGACGCCCTCGGCCGCCTCGATGGAAACCGTGAAGGCGGTGCCGTGGGGGGTCTGGTTGTCACTCACCATCTGCTTCAGGCCGAGTTGCCGGCAGCGGGCGTCGGTCAGCGTCAGGCAGACCAGGCCGCGGGCATGCTTGACCATGAAGTTGATGGCCTCCGGCGTCACGTGCTCGGCGGCCATGACCAGATCGCCTTCGTTTTCCCGGTCTTCCTCGTCGACGAGGATGACCATGCGGCCGGCCTTCAGCTCCGCGAGGATTTCCTGAATGGGGGCGAGGCTCATCAGTCTTTATCCTGCTCGTTGACGTAATGGAGAAGCCGGTCCGCGTAGCGGGCCAGCATGTCGGCCTCCAGGTTCACCTTCATGCCCGGCTGCAGGTCCTTGAGCATGGTCTGCTCCAGAGTGTGGGGAATCAGGTTGATGGAGAACTCGGTGCCCTGCACACGGTTCACGGTCAGGGAGACACCGTTGACGGCGATGGAGCCCTTCGGCGCCAGGTAGCGGCCCAGCTTTCCCGGCGCCCGGATGTCCAGGCGCCAGCTGCCGTCGCCGCCAGCCACCGGGGCGAAATGCGTCACCTCGCCGACGCCGTCGACGTGGCCGGAGACCAGGTGGCCGCCGAGCCGGTCGGACAGGCGCATGGCCTTTTCGAGGTTGACGCGGTCGCCGGGGGCGAAGCCGATGGTGCAGGAGAAGGTCTCGCCGGAAACGTCGACGCTGAAGCTCTCCGGGGTCTTCGCCACCACGGTGAGGCAGACGCCGTTGCAGGCGATGGAATCGCCCAACTGGGCGTCGTTCAGATCGAGCCCGCCCGCGGCGACCGTAACCCGCGCATCACCGCCGCCGGATTCGGAAAGATGGGAAATGTGGCCGACGGCCTGGATGATGCCGGTGAACATGGGAAACCCTGGAAATGAGCCTGGGGAATGGGCGCCTAGATACGGCCAAGGCGCACGGAAAGCGGCCATTTTATGGTTTTGGCCTGATCAAGGGAAATCCAGGCCGACGCGAGGCGTTCACGCAAGACCGGCAGGGGGTCCTCGCCGGTGGCCCGCTGGTAGGCCTTGACGGCCGACCAGGTGGAGAAATAACCCAGCAACTGGTCCAGGGTCCAGTTGGCGGTCATGGGAATGGCCGGGGCTGGCACCTCCGCAAAGGGAAAGTCCAGATCCCGGTAGCCTGATTCCACCAACCGGCGTTCCGGCGGCCAGTAGGGGCCGAGCAGGCCGCCGTAGAACTCTTCGACGATGGCATCCAGGGCGGGCTCGGTGGCCAGGCGCTCATAGCACCAGATCGCCAGCAAACCACCCGGCTTCAGCACCCGGCGGACCTCCGCGTAGAAGGCCGGCAGGTGGAACCAGTGCGCGGCCTGGGCGACGGTGACCAGATCGGCGCTGCGATCCGGCAGGCCCGAGGCCTGCGCCGGCGCCACCCGGAACTCGACCCCGGCGTGGGGCGCCGCCGCGTCGATCTGGGCGGCGCTGGCATCGGTGGCCCATACGCGGGTGTAATGCTCGGCCAGCCCCCGCGCCGCCTGACCACTGCCGGTGGCGCAGTCCCAGGCAAGGTCTTGCCGCGGGGTCAGGCGGGCAAGGTATGTGAACAGCTCCGCCGGGTAGCCGGGCCGGAAGGCGGCGTAGCCCGAAGAGCGGGTGGAAAAATGGTCCTTGAATGCCGCCATCTCAGTCCGGCGCGCCGGCGGCGATCTCCATTTCCGTGGCCGGGCGCACCGCGGCGACGGTGCCGGAGAACACCAGGTCGAGGCCGGCCAGGGGCGGGTTGCCGTCCACCACCACCTGGTTCTTCTCGATGGCGGTAATGGTGAAGAGCATGGGCTCGCCGTCCTCGTCCTCGGTCTCCACCCGCGTACCCACTTTAATGTCCTTCGGGAAGGCGCTGCGCGGTTCGACGCTCACCAGGGTCTCGTCGTAGTCGCCGAAGGCTTCCTCGGCGGTGAGTTCGACGCGGAAGGC
This sequence comes from bacterium, assembly GCA_009772925.1. Lineage (GTDB taxonomy): Bacteria > Pseudomonadota > Gammaproteobacteria > Burkholderiales > Thiobacillaceae > PFJX01. Next base: position 38,633 of record WOUQ01000017.1, on the reverse strand, counting down.
GTCGCCCACGGACTTGCCCTGCAGGGCCACCTCCAGGGCGTCGAACAGGCCGCCGTAGCCGCCATGCAGGTAGACCAGCGGTTCGCTCCCCGCGTCCACCACCTCACCCGACTTGTCGGTGACCTGGTAGTGCAGGGTGACCACGTGATTTCGACTGATGGGCATGGCGATTCCTTCAGGATGTTCAAATGGGCCGCAGGCGCAGGCGCAGGTCGGCGCCCACCACGGCGGCGTCGGCCAGCTGGAGGTTGCGCCGGCCCGCCATGTCGGTGAGCGCCGGCAGGTCGAACAGGCCGCGCGCCCGATGACCCAGCACCGAAGGCGCGAAGTAGGCCAGCCACTCGTCCACCAGGCCCGCTTGCAGGAGGGCGCCGTTGAGGGTGGCGCCGGCCTCGACATGCAGCTCGTTGACGCCGCGCCGGGCCAGTTCTTCCAGCAACAGGGCAAGGTCGGGCCGGCCGTCCGGGCCGGGCAGTTCCAGCACCGTGGCAGCCGCGTCCAGCAGGGCCCGTGGCGGGCCGTCGCCGGCATCCTGGCAGACGATCAGCGCGCCCCCATGCAGGATGCGAGCCGTCGGCGGCGTGCGCAGCCGGCTGTCGAGGATCACGCGCAGCGGCTGGCGGCCGATGTCGAGATCGCGCACGTCCATGCGCGGATCGTCCGCCAGGACGGTGCCGACGCCGGTGAGGATGGCGCAGGAGCGGGCGCGCCAGCGCTGCACGTCGGCGCGGGCGGCGGGGCCGGTGATCCATTGCGAAACGCCGTTCTCCAGGGCGGTGGCGCCATCCAGGGAGGAAGCAGTCTTCAGCCGCACCCAGGGGCGTCCCCGCGTCATGCGGCTGACGAAGCCGGGATTGAGCTCCCGCGCCTCGGCCTGCATGAGTCCCACCTCGGCAAGCACCCCGGCCAGGGTAAGCAGTTCGATGCCGCGCCCGGACACCTCGGGATTGGGGTCGCGCATGGCCGCCACCACCCGCGCGGTCCCCGCGTCGATGAGGGCGTTGGCGCAAGGCGGCGTGCGGCCATGGTGGCTGCACGGCTCCAGGGTCACGTAGGCGGTGGCGCCGCGGGCCCTTTCTCCCGCCTGACGCAGGGCATGGATCTCGGCGTGGGCTTCGCCGGCCCGCTCATGCCAGCCCTCCCCCACCACTTCGCCGTCGCGCACCAGGACGCAACCCACGCGGGGGTTGGGCGTGGTGGTGTACAGGCCCCGCTCGGCCAGGCGCAGGGCCCGGGCCATGTGGAGATGGTCTGCGGCGTTGAACACGCGGCCTACTTGACGTCCTTGTCGACTTCCCGGATCACGTCGCGGAAGTCATCCACGTCCTGGAAAGCGCGGTAAACCGAGGCGAAGCGGATGTAGGCCACCTTGTCCAGGCGCTTCAGCTCGGCCATGACCCACTCGCCGATCATGCGCGAGTCGATCTCCCGCTCGCCCAGGGCCAGCACCTTGTGCACCACGCGGTCGATGGCCGCCTCCATCAGCTCGGTGGACACCGGCCGCTTGTGCAGGGCCTTGCGGAAACCGGCCTGGAGCTTGTCGCGGGAAAAATCCTGGCGTTCGCCGCTGGCCCGCTTCACCACCGCCGGGAAGCGCACCTCGGCGGTTTCATAGGTGGTGAAGCGCTTGTCGCAGACGTTGCAGCGGCGGCGGCGGCGAATGCTGGCGCCATCCTCGGACAGGCGGGTTTCCACCACCTGGGTGTCGGAGGCGCCGCAGAAGGGGCACTTCATGGGGCAAGGCGGGAAAGGGGAAAAGGGAAACGGGAAACGTGGACCGCGCCGTTGCGTTTCCCTTTTTCCTTTTCCCGTTTCCCGTTGTTATTTCCCATACACCGGAAACGCCGCCGTCAGCCTGGCCACCTCGGCCTGCACCCGGGCGATGACCGCCTCGTCGTTGGGGGCGTCGAGCACGTCGGCCACCAGGTGGGCCAGCTTCTCCGCCTCCAGTTCCTTGAAGCCGCGGGTGGTCATGGCCGGCGTGCCGATGCGGATGCCGGAGGTGACCATGGGTTTCTGCGGGTCGTTGGGGATGGCGTTCTTGTTCACCGTGATGTGGGCGCGGCCCAGGGCGGCCTCGGCCTCCTTGCCGGTGAGGTTCTTGGCGCGCAGGTCCACCAGGAAGACGTGGCTCTCGGTGCGCCCGGAGACGATGCGCAGGCCACGCTCGATGAGCACCTTGCACATCACCAGGGCGTTGGCGGCGACCTGTTCCTGGTAGTGCTTGAATTCCTTGCTGGCAGCCTCCTTGAAGGCCACAGCCTTGGCGGCGATGACGTGCATCAGCGGACCGCCCTGCAGGCCGGGGAAGATGGCGCTGTTGATGGCCTTCTCGTGCTCGGCCTTCATCAGGATGATGCCGCCGCGCGGCCCGCGCAGGGTCTTGTGGGTGGTGGAGGTGACCACGTCGGCATGGGGAATCGGGTTGGGATAGACGCCGGCGGCGATGAGGCCGGCGTAGTGCGCCATGTCCACCATGAAGATGGCGCCCACTTCCTTGGCGATCTTCGCGAAGCGGGAGAAATCGATACGCAGGGCGTAGGCGGAGGCGCCGGCGATGATCAGGCGGGGCTTGTGCTCGCGCGCCTTGGCCTCCATGGCCTCGTAGTCGATCTCTTCCTTGGCGTTGAGGCCATAGGACACCACGTTGAACCACTTGCCGGACATGTTCAGAGCCATGCCGTGGGTGAGGTGGCCGCCTTCCGCCAGGCTCATGCCCATGATGGTGTCGCCGGGCTTGCAGAAGGCCATGAGCACCGCCTGGTTGGCCTGGGAGCCCGAGTTGGCCTGCACGTTGGCGGCGTAGTTGTGTGCATCCGCGCCAAACAGCTTCTTCAGCCGGTCGATGGCCAGCTGCTCGGCCAAGTCCACGAACTCGCAACCACCGTAATAGCGCTTGCCGGGATAACCTTCCGCGTACTTGTTGGTCAGTTGGGAGCCCTGGGCTTCCATGACCGGGCGGCTGACGTAGTTCTCGGAGGCGATGAGCTCGATGTGCTCTTCCTGGCGGTGGTTTTCGCCCTGAATGGCGGCCCACAGCTCGGGATCGGTGTTGGCGAGGGTCTGGCTGGCGGAAAACATGAGGAAAATTCCGGAAAAAACGAGGTGGCGATTCTAACATGGCGGTATCCGTGCCCATTTGGGAGTCAACGCCATGTCCAAACAGCCCGACCACGCCCGCCTCGACCGCGTCGTCGCCGAAGCCCGCCGCCAGGCCGACGCCCGCGCCGAGACCTATCGCGGCCAGGCCCTGAAGCTGTTTCCCTGGGTGTGCGGCCGCTGTGGCCGGACCTTCGACAGCCGCAACCTGGCCCAGCTCACCGTCCACCACAAGGACCACAACCACGACAACAACCCGCCGGACGGCAGCAACTGGGAGCTGCTCTGCCTGTACTGCCACGACGCGGAGCATTCGCGCGACCTGGACGCGCCGCTCATCGCGCCAACCCGCGCCTCCAGCCAGCCCTCCACGGCGGCCAGCCACAACCCGTTCGCGGGACTGAAGGATCTGCTCGGCAAGGGCAAATGAGGCGTTGCCGCAGGAGCGCTACGCCCTACGCGGGCTGTAGGAGCTGCCTTGGTCGCGATCGAGGAGGGCCGCGAAATTCGCATGCCGCATCGCGGCCAAGGCCGCTCCTACAAGCACGGTTTCTTCGTACCCACCTGCCGCGACGGCGCGCGGGGCAGGAAAATCAGAAGGACTCCGCCTCGATCTCCAGATACGCGCGGTTGATGTTGCCGCCCATCTGCTCGGCGAAGCGGTGCAGGGGCCGCCACTCGGAAAGGTCCAGTTGCTTGCGGATTTCGCTGTCCGTCAGGCCCGCCTTGTAACCTGCCTGGATGCCGGCATAGAGCTTGGCCATGCGCAGATGCATGCGGGCCACATCCTCCACGCTCATCAGCGGACCGTGGCCGGGAATGATGACCTTGGCAGGCAGGGCCTTCACTTCCGCCAGGGTATCGATCCAGAGGCGGACGTTGGCATCGCGGAAATTCGGGATGATGTCCTGCACCAGCACATCGCCCGCCACCAGCACCCGATCCTCGGGCAGCCAGATCATCATGTCGCCGGCGGTGTGGGCGGCTTCGGGCACCCAGAAGGTCAGTTTGACCCCATCGATCTCCAGGTCCGTACGGGTCTTGTTGGCGTAGACCTGGGTAGCGGGCACCGCGCGGGTATTGGGAAACTTGCGGCCGACGGCGCTTTCCAGGGTGGCCAGCCATTCCGCCTCGCCCTCCAGGAGCAGCTTGCGGCACATCTCGGAGCTGATCACCAGGGCGCCGGGAAAGGCCGCGTTGCCGAAGGTGTGGTCGCCGTGGTGATGGGTGTTGATGATCACCTTCACCGGCTTGCGGGTGAGCTTGGCCACGTGGCGGGCGAGGTGAGCGCCGATCTCGTCGCTGAAGCCGGTGTCGATGAGGATGACCCCGGTCTTCCCTTCGATCACCGTGCTGTTGACCATGTAGCCCTGGTTGCCCGAATTGGGGAATTCCAGGGGGCCGATCAGGGCGTGAATGCGGTCGTTCACCTTGACCACCTGGGGATCGGGGATGCCGGCGGCCAGGGCGGCGCCGGCGAACAGCATCAGGAACAGGTGCAGCAGGGTGTTCATCGGGAAACCTCGAAAGTCCGGGACGCCGATTCTGGTGCGACAGGCGGGGTCGGCTCAAGGGCACAGGTGTACCAATCTCCTGGCCTGTGCCCGGACACCAGATCGTCCACTGGGTGACTCCAGGTGCTGTCGGTCCTCGCCCGAATGCCCTTGCGGGCCTGTGGCGCCAAAGCCTTCGTGGATTGTCACACCGCCCTCGGAGCAACGTACGTCGAAGGGCAGGCAGAAAAAACACCTCCGGTGGCACACCCGTGATCGTTCGCCCTCCCGGTTCGAAAATGCGGCAGCGGTCTCCTCACCGAGAGCGTTGACGTCGGGGCAGTTTCGCCACGGATGACGAGGTTCGGGTCCCTGGGCTTCACGTCCCCGGCTTATTGCTGGCCAGACTTATCACGTAAATACAGGATCTTCTGATTCGACCCGGGCGCTTGCCGCTCTTCCACAACAAACAGGTCAGGCCTGGCTTTCACCAGATCCGAGAGCTTCTTGTATCCATACAACCGGGGGTCGAAGTCTGGCTGAAGCTTGTTGAGGTAGCTGCCGAAGGTCCCGAGGTGTGCCCATCCGGCATCGTCGATCGATTGCTCAAGGGCAGCCAGAACAAATTGCCTGGGGAATTCTGGTCTTTGCTCAGATTCGCCATGGACATCAGAGGAGAGTGTCTGGACTGCTTCCGTCTTCTTGTTTGGCGATGGATTGGCCGCACCAGCCGAACTGTCATGACGCAGCACTTCGGTGAACACAAATTTGTGACACGCGTTACGAAATGCCTCTGGCGTCTTCTTTTCTCCGAAGCCGAGAACGGACAAACCCTCTTCACGCAATCGCATGGCCAGGCCGGTGAAATCGCTGTCGCTGGTGACCAGGCAGAACCCATCGAACTTACGCGTATAGAGCAAATCCATCGCATCAATGATCAGGGTGCTGTCCGTGGCATTCTTGCCGGTTGTATAGGCAAATTGCTGAACCGGCTTGATTGCATGGCGCTGCAGCACCTTTTTCCAGGATGCACTCGTTGGTGAGGTGAAATCCCCGTAAATGCGTTTGACCGTCGCCTCGCCAAACCTTGCGATCTCCGCGAGTAAGCCTTCAATCACGGCGGCCTGTGCATTGTCCGCGTCGATGAGAACGGCCAATCGAAGGCTTGGCTCTTCGGCTTCAATCTTTGCGACCAATCGTGGAGTTACCACCTTGCTCCCCTCATGTTCTCTGCGTCAATGGGCACGGGCTCGATCTCAGCGACGTGTTTTGACACGTCCGCCGGTTCGACTTGTTGTACGGTTTTTCGGCACAAGGGCAAGCAAACCCAACAAAGCCGCATTGACGTCTTCCGCGGTAGGGAATGCCTTGGCCACCCTGTCGTCAAGCAATACCAGATTGGTGCCTTTCATGAACCGAGCGGAATACTTGCCGCGAACCCCCTTGCCTAAATCTTCGCGTTTGTACTCGCTTCTGAGTTCATCGTTATCCATGTTCATAGATTCCTCGTTCATGGCGCGTTGCCTTCCGCGCCGAGATGATGCGAATGGCCCTGCCGCGCTCGGCATGCGCGACAACGAGCAGCCGATCGGAGCATGTGACACCGAAAGTCACCCAGCGTTTCTCTCCGGAAGAATGATCAGGATCGGGGAAACTCAACGCGAGCGGGTCCGAGAAAACCGATGCGGCTTCCTCGAAGGAAACGCCATGCTTGGTGAGATTCGATTGCGCCTTGGCGCTGTCCCATTCGAACTTCAGCATGCAAACCCGCAATAAGTTATGCCAACCCTCAAGAAGACGTCATCCTCGATGCGTAGCCAGTCCGTAATCCGCATACCGACATGCTCCCCCATGCGTTACATACTGTAATGCGGCATGCTTCCCGAAGAATACAGCGAAGTCTGGAAAAGGCCCGCGTCGGGCCTCCACACTATTCCCCGCTCGGGCCGAGAGCAATGATGACCGGATAAAGTGATCCTTCTCCTTGCGCCACGACACAAGCACCGGAAATAGTCACGGCCCCCGAAAGATGAAATACACCGCCCCCATCAAACACAGCCCCGCCCACAGGTAATTCCAGCTCAGCGGCTCCTTCATGTACAGCAGGGCGAAGGGCACGAACACGGTGAGGGTGATGACTTCCTGCAGGATCTTCAACTGCGGCAGGGTGAGCTGGGTGTAGCCGATGCGGTTGGCCGGAACCTGCAGCAGGTACTCGAACAGGGCGACGCCCCAGCTCACCAGAGCGGCGATCCACCAGGGCTTGTCGTTGAGGTGCTTGAGGTGGGCGTACCAGGCCACCGTCATGAACAGATTGGACAGTGCCAGCAGGACGACGGTCTGCAGGAGGGTGGTGTTGAGGAGCAAGGTCATGGCTCGGGCTCCGAGGGTGCGTCCATGATAGGGGCAGCCATCCGCCGCGCGGAAATCAGGATGTTGCGCGGCGTCAGCTCACGCGCGCAGAACTCCGCCAGGCGGACCCGGTAACCCCGACGCGCCAGGAACAAGGCCCGATCCAGCGCCAGCCAGATTTCCAGCGGCCGGCGGAAGGCCAGGCGGGCGAGTTCCAGCCGACGCACCTCGGCCAGGCGGTGCCAGCCGGTGGCCTCCCAGGCCGGCCAGTCCGCCGCCGCGTCGGTGGCGAAGCCCTCCCGCGCCGCCAGCCTTTCGATCCAGGCGGCAAAGCCCGCCGCCATCCAGGCCGCGGCGACCGGCTTGAAGGTCTGATCCCGTGCCACGCGGCGCGCCGCCCGCCATTCCAGGAAAGCCAGCTTCCAGGCCTGGGCGCGGTCGCGCTCGCGGCGCTCGCGGACGCCGGCGGTGACGGTCTCGGTCACCGCCAGGTGCAGTTCGTCGCGCGACAGGCGCAGATTCGCGTCCGGGTTCAGGGGCAGGTAGTCGGGGGTGGCGATACGGTAGTAGCAGCAGGGCGCCAGGTCGAGGGCCGGCGCCGCCTGTTCCACCGCGCCGCGCAGCAGGGCCAGGTGCAGGTCGCCGCAGGCGTGCAGGGCCAGGGCGTGGCGGCCGGCGAGCAGGCCCGCGCTGGCGGTGGCCAGGGCGTCGGCATGCACGAAGGTCTGCCCGACGCCGCCGGCAAGCCGCTCGCCGTCGGCGCACAGTGCGCCGTCCCACTCCAGGCTGATCACGGGAACTCCCCAGCGCCGGGCGAGGTGGCGGCCCAGGTGGCCCTTGCCAGCGCACCACTCCAGCACGGGACGCGCTACCGGCCCGACGCCGGCGGCGAAGGCGCCGATCTGCGCGCGCTTGCGCCCCGGCATGTGACGGGACGCGCTTTCCTCCGGGACTTCGGGCAGTTCTTGCAGTCGCGGCAGGGCGCTGAGTTCGCGCAGTTGCAGGAGTTCGGGCAGGAAGCGGCCGGCCAGGTCAACGAGGGCGTCGTTGTCGCCGGCCAGGCTTGCCACCTCCGCCTCGCCCAGGGCCAGCAGATGTGCCGCATAGCCGGGATGCGCCGCGCACCAGGCTGGCCGCGGCACGTGGAAGGGCGCGGGCCGCCACAGCTCGGCGTGGGCGTCGAGCAGCGCACCCAGGCGTTGGAAACGCCGCGCGAGCGCCTCCTCGGTCAGTTCCGCCGAGTTCACCCGGCCCCGCCCCGGGCGGCCAGTTTCAGCGCGCGATGCCGGGCCTTGATGTGGCTCGCCAGCACGAATCCCGTCAGCGGCAGCATCAGGGCGGCGGCGAGGAACAGCCATTGCGCGCCGAAATGGTCGACCACCGGCGCGCCCAGCGCGGCGCCGGCGGCCTGGCCCAGGAAGAAGCAGAAGGCGAACAGGGACAGGGCGGTGCCGCGGGCCTGGGGTGCCATCTGGCTGGCCAGGGTCTGCAGGGTGTTGTGCAGCTGGTAGAAACCCAGCCCCAGCAAGACGCAGGCCAGCACGCCCCAGGCCCAGGCGTCGCCGAAGGTCAGCGTCGCGAAAGCCACACCCAGCAGCACACCGCCGCTACGGGCCAGGCGGCGCGGACCCAGGACCCGCACCCAGCGCGCGGCGAACAGGGTATAGCCGAGACCGCCCAGGCCGACCGTCGCCACCACCAGGCCGGCGTGCAACAGGGACACCCCGAAGCGCTGGTGCAGGTAGGCGGGGATAAAGGTCATGATGCCGAAGGTGGCGATGGCCTCGACGAAGATCAGGGCCAGCACGAAGCGGCCATGCGCCTGGCCGAGCACCAGGCGATAGCGGCCGGGCAGCCGCGCCGGCGCCGGCGTGGCGACGCGCGCGCCGCGCAGGGCGGCGAGCAGCAGCAGGCCCACCACCAGGTAAATGCCGGCCAGGAACACGAAGCCCCAGCGCCAGCCCAGGTGTTCCGCGAAGAAGCCGCCGATGGCGTGGCCGCTGACCAGGCCGATGATCTGGCCGGTCATGAAGCGGGCCAGCGTGGCCTGGCGGTGCTCCATGCTCACCGCGTCGCCGATCCAGGCCAGGGAGAGAGGAATCAGCGCGGCGGTGGTGGCGCCGTTCAGCGCCCGCGCCAGGGCGAGCAGGTCCAGGCTGGGGCTGACCGCGCAGGCGACGGCACCGAGGGTGGAAGCCAGACAGGCGATGGTGATCACGCGCAGCTTGCCGTAGTGGTCGCCCAGCGGGCCGAACAGCAGTTGCAGGAGGCCGTAAGCCAGGCCGGTGGCGGTGACGACGATGGCCGCGCCGCCGACCGTGGTGTGAAAATCCGCCGCCAGCGCCGGCAGCATGGGGTCGACCAGACGCAGGGCGGCGGAACTGGCGAAGGCGGCCCAGGCCAGCAGGAAGACGATCCGGTCCACCTGGGGACCGGGCAGCGGCATGGGCATGGCGGCTTGCCCGGCCGGCTTATCCCCGCATCAGGGCGAGGACGGCGATGACCAGCAGCAGCGCGCCGCCCAGCAGCGTCATGCCGGTCAGGCGCCTGAACCCGGCGCGCAAGCGGTCAAGCTCGTCGCGCGCGACGGAATCGTCGTCGCGCGTTGCCGGCGCGGGGCCGCTGCCGGCCACCGCATCCGCCACGAATTGACGCAGACGGGACTCGTCCAGGCGCGCCTGCAAGGCAGCCAACTCGGAGCGGACGGCGACCAGGTCGGCGGCCACCTCGCGGACAGCCGCCTCGGCTTGCGCGGCCGCCTCCGCGTGCTCGACCCTCTCCGCGCGCGACCTCGTCTCCAGCGCCGCATCCAGCCCGGCGAGGCGCGCTTCGATCTCGGTTCGGGCGGCTCGCAGCGCTTCACCCAGCCGGCCGACTTCGCCGGTGACGCTTTCCAGGTCCTGTCGCAGAGACCCCGTCTTCGCCGCCAGTTCCCCGGCCTGTGCGTCCAGCCTGGCCAGCAGCGTCTCTCGCAAGGTCTCGAACTCGGCGGCCTGGCGGTCGATACGCGCCTGCTGGCCGGCGAGGCCGGCGGCGAGACGCTGTTCCAGGTCGGCCGAAAGCGCCGGCAGGTCCGGGGCGGGCCGCACCGCCAGTACCGCCAGACGCCGGCCCAGTTCGTCCAGGCTCGCGGCCTGCCGCGCCAGGCGTTCGTCGAGCTCCGCGCGCAGCGCGGCCACGGCGCTCTCCACCCGCGCGACGGCCTCCACGCGGGGTTCCGCCGCCGCCGGCGCGGTGGCCACGGCGGGCTCGCCGGCGCGTGACTGCAGGGAGGCGAGCAGGGATTCCAGCGCCTCGGTGGCGGGCGGCTTGGTCATGGCGTCCAAGGCACCGGCCTGCCGCGCCTCCTCGACGAAACCGGCTTCGTCGTTGCCGCTGACGATGATCACCGGGATGTCGCGCAGCGCGGGGCTGGCCTGGATGCGGCGGGTCACCTCGAAGCCATCCATGTCCGGCATCATGTGGTCCATGAAAATCAGGTCGGGCCGCTGCCGCGACAGCATGTCGAGGGCCTCTGGGCCCGATTCGGCGAGTTCCACCCGGATGCCCATGGTTTCCAGTTTCCTCTGCATGGTGAGGCGTCCGACCTTGGAATCGTCCACCACCAGCGCGCGCAGGTCTTGCATAGGGTTCCATCCTCCGGCAACGGGAGCCTGAACGTTACCACCGATCCCGCCCGCCGGCCTCAAGCCGACTTGCGGGGCCACTGCCCACACCGCTCGTGGGGTGATATCCTGCGCCGGCCGCAGCTGGCGGCGCACCACCCGATCCCGCAAGGAGACCCCCGTCATGATCACCAGCATCGTGCGCGACATCCTGGTACCCGTCGCCGAATTTCCCCGCATTGCCCACGACGCTTCGCTCAAGGAAGCCTACGCCATGCTGCATCGCCAGCACACCTCCGGCGGCTGGCGCTATCGCCACATGCTGGTGTTCGACGGCGAGAGCAAGGTGGTGGGCCTCCTCAGCCTGGTCGATCTGCTACGCGCCCTCATGCCCGATTACATCCGGGCGACCCTGTCGCAGCATGCGTATAGCGGCGCCATGGTGGCCGACTCCTCGCTGTCCCTGCTCTGGCAGGAATCCTTCCCCGCCCAGTGCCGGCATTTGGCCCAGGTTTCCGTGGCCAGCCACATGACGCCGGTGCGGCACACCGTGCGCACCGACGATCCCGTCACGCTTGCCGCCTACCTGATGATCGCCCATCACGTACACATGCTGCCGGTGCTGGAGGACGACATGGTGGCCGGCGTCGTGCGCATCGTCGACATTTTCAACCAGGCCGCAATCGAGGTGCTGCGTGACTGAATCCACTTCTCCCCACATCGAGTCGTCCGGCCCCGCCTACGACTGGAACAAGCTGTTCATCCTGCTGGCCGGCCTGGGCGTCTTCCTTGCGGTCTATTTCATGCCGGCCTGGCCGGACGCCATCGACCCCGCCGGCAAGAGCTTCACCCTGAGTCCGCAGGGCAAGGCCGCCATCGGCCTGTTCCTGATGGCCGGCATCTGGTGGATCTGGGAGGTCATCCCCATCGGCGTCACCGCCATCGCCATCGGCGTGTTCCAGGCCCTGTTCCTGATCCGCCCGGCGAAGGACGCCTTCCGCGACTTCATGGACCCCTCGGTGATGTTCATCTTCGGTTCCATCGTCATCGGCCTGGCCTTCACCAAATCCGGGCTGACCCGGCGCCTCGCCTACAAGATGCTCACCGTGGCGGGCGAAAACAGCAACATGATCCTGCTCGGCTGCCTGGTGGTCACCGCCGCCCTGGCGCACCTGATGGCGCACACCGCCGTGGCCGCCACCATGTTCCCCATCCTGCTGGCCATCTATGCCCTCTACGGCGAGGGCGACAAGCAGACCAACTTCGGCAAGGCCCTGTTCATCGGCATGGCCTACGCGGCGGGCGCCGGCAGCATCATCACCTTCCTCGGCTCGGCGCGGGCGCCGGCGGCGGCGGGCATGTACAAGGAGTTCACCGGCAACGAGATCGGCTTCTTCGAGCTCTCCACCTACATGGCGGTGATCGGCTGGCTCATGGTGTTCGCCATCTGGCTCTACCTCATCGTCTTCCTCAAGCCGGAGAAGAAGTCCATCCCCGGCCTGAAGGACACGGTGCAGCGACTGTCCGCCGGTCTGGGCCCCCTCACCACCCGGGAAAAGACCGTGCTCCTCATCGTTTTCGGCATCGTCCTGCTGATGGCGCTCAAAGGCGTGGTGCCGGGGCTGAAGCCCATTGACCGGGCGCCGATCATGCTGGTGTCCACCCTGCTGTTCTTCATCGTCGGCATCCTTTCCGTGAAGGATCTGGAGGAGATTCCCTGGAACATCATCCTGCTGTTCTCCGGCGCCATGAGCATCGGCTTCTGCCTGTGGCAGACCGGTGCCGCCGAATGGATGGCGGTGCAGTGGCTGGCCCTGCTCCAGGACGCCCACTGGTTCGTGTTCGTCATGGGCATCGCCGCCTTCGTGCTGGTGCTGACCAACTTCATCATGAACGTGGCCGCCATCGCCATCGTCCTGCCGGTGGCCCTGGTCATCGCCAAGTACCTGGGCGTGTCCCCGGACGTGGTCATGTACGCCTCCCTGGTCACCGCCGGCATGCCCTTCGTGCTGCTGATCGGCGCCGCCCCCAACGCCATCGCCTACGACTCCAGGCAGTTCACGCCCGGCGAGTTCTTCCGCCATGGCCTGCTGCTGAGCGTGGTCCTGCTGGGGGTGCTGGCCCTGGCGATCACCCTCATGTGGCCGCTGCTGGGCATGCCCATCCTGGTCGGGCAATCCTGACGCCGCGCCCCGGCGCCAAGCCGGGGCGCCCCGCCGAAGGTGCAGAAGAGTAGGGCGGAAAAGCGCAGCGCCTTCCGCCGAATGAAGCAGGGGCCATCACCCTCCCCGCTCCCCCGCGCACAGATCCTCCACACCCTGACCAGCCCAATCCGGCGCATAGATGCCACGCGCCACACAGCGTTGGAAGGACGAATGTGGCCAGTCTTTAACGCTGGTCACCAGGCCATGCTTCAAAGGATTGATGTGAACGTAATCGACATGCGCCACATAGTCCTGTTCGTCACGAATGGTGTGTTCCCAGAAGCGACGCTGCCAGATACCGCGCTCACCCTTGGCTGCGCGTACCGCTGACAGGCGTTCGGTCTTGGGCAAGGCCTTGGCGAAAGCGATTTTGATCGCCTTCCAGCGACCCGAATAGTCCGTGTCGTCGTCTGGCAGTGTCCAGACCACGTGCATGTGATCAGGCAACACCACCCAGGCGTCGATGTGGAAGGGACGGCGGGCGCGTACCGTCCGCACGGCATCGCGCAGATCATGCAAATGCGCGACGAGCAGGGAACTGCCGCGTTCGAGCAGGTTGACGGTGAAGAAATAGGTGCCGCCTGGAATGCGGTTGCGACGATAGTCCGGCATGACGGCATTGTGCGGTCTGGGCGCATACGGCGGAAGGCGCTTCGCTTTTCCGCCCTACCAGGGTGTGTCCATTGGTTTGTGAGCCCAAGGCGATGCAGTTTCCTCATCGACCTCCCCTCTTTCATCGCCGATCCTCGGCGCGCAGGCGGTCGATGACCGCCTTGACCTCGGCGCTGTCCCATTCGATGGCGGTGTTCACCGAATAGCGGATGCGCCCCTCGCGGTCGAGCAGGAAGGAGCTGGGAAAGGCGACCACGCCCCAGCGTGTGGAGGCGGCGCCGTCCACGTCGAGCAGCACCGGGAAATCCACCGCTACCCGGCTCATGAAGTCGCGCACGTGGGCGGGAGATTCGCGGAAGTTGACGGAGACCAGGGCGAATTCGCGCGGCTCGTAGGCGGCCGCCAGGCGATTCATGGAAGGGATCTCGTGCACGCAGGGCGGGCACCAGGTCGCCCAGAAATTCACCAGGGTGACGCGGCCGCGCAGGTCGCCGGCGCCGAAACGCTTGCCGCGCGCGTCGCCCAGCGCCAGTTCCGGCGCCGGCCGGCGCGGCCGTTCGACGAGGCCGTAGGCCGGCGCGCTGGCGCGGTCCTGCGCCAGCGCCACGCCGGCGGGGCCGCTCGGGCGCGGCGTCGCGGCGAGCAGGCGGGCGGCACGCATGAGCCGCTCCGGCGTCGCCCGCAGCGCGCGTTCCACCTCGACCGGCACCGGACCCATCGCATCGAGGCTTTCGCTGGTGGGTTTCTCCACGTGCATCAGGTAGTAGTCGCGCACCCCCGGCACGAACCAGGCATAGGCCGGGCTGCCTGCCCCGCGCAGCGTGCGCAGCAGGCCGTCCAGCCGGCCGCGGTGGGCGCCGAGTTCGGGCTGCATGACCATCACCGGCAGGTTGCTGGCCCCGACGATGCCGAGCAGTTCCGGCGCCTCGCCGGCGACCGGCGTGCCGCGATAGAGATTGGGGAAGAACAGCACGGCGCCGGCCACCGCGGCGTTGTCGCCGCCGCCCTCCTGCCAGGCGCGCAGGCCGCGCAGCAGGGGCGCGGCCATGCGGTCGCAGGCGACCAGGACGATGGGCCGCTTGCCGCCGCGCACCGCCTCGCGCAACAGGGCGGCCACCGGTTCGCCGTCGATGTTGCGGATGGCCTCGCCGGTGCGCTCCAGCAGCAGGGAGTCGAGCAGATCCACCCGCCATACCGCCGCGCCGCGCCGGGCGAGCTGGGAGGCCAGGACGTCGGCGCGCTGGCGTTCGCCGTACTGGTTGAGCAGCCAGATGAACAGCGGGCCGTCGGCGTAGCGTCCCCAGGTCTTCACCTCCAGGCGCTGGCCGGCGCCGGCATCCAGGGTAAAGTCGGCGCGCGCCGGCAAGGTGGCGAGCAGCAGCAGAAGAGCGAGGGAACGTAGCCAGGTCATGATGGGGAGAAAGCGGACATGCGGGCCTCCATTTTCCCACTCCCGGACGGCAGGATTCATCCCCGGCCAACGATGTGCGTGGTAATTTCTTCGGCCCGCTCACTACCTCGTACCCCGCGCGTGGCACTGCCCCCACTCACCACGATTTACGCCGACGCCTCCCTGCTGGTGCTCGACAAGCCCGCCGGCCTGCACGCCGTGCCGGGCCGCGGCGAGGACAAGCAGGACTGCCTGAGCGCGCGCGCCCAGGCGCATTACGCCGACGCGCTGGTCGTGCACCGCCTGGACCGCGACACTTCCGGTCTCATGCTGATGGCGCGCGGCAAGGCCATGCAGAGCGAACTCAGCCGCGCCTTCATCGCCCGCGCCGTGGACAAGCGCTACGTGGCGGTGGTGCAAGGCATCATCGCACCGCCGGACAGCGCCGACGGCTGGGGCGAGATCGATTTACCCATCTTCCTGGACTGGCCATTGCGGCCAAGGCGCGTCATCGACCCTCGCGGCCAGCCCAGCCTGACGCGCTGGCGCGTGCTGCCGGGCGAGGCTCCGGCGGGTTGCACGCGCCTGGAACTGGAGCCGTTCACCGGCCGCTCGCACCAGCTCCGCGTGCACCTGGAGGCCATCGGCCACCCCATCCTGGGAGACAGCCTGTATGGTGACGAAAGCTCGCGCACGCGGGCCGGACGCCTGCTGCTGCACGCCTGGCGCCTGAGCTTCAGCCACCCCGTCAGCGCCCGGCCGCTGACCCTGGAGAGCCCGCCGCCGTTCTGAGTGGGACCGCCGTTCCGCCGGCGCGGATCAGGCTTCGCCGGGTTTGGCCGGGCCTTCCGGCAGGCGGGATACCAGCACCTTGTCGACGCGGTTGCGGTCCATGTCCACCACCTCGAAGCGCAGGCCTTCCCAGTCGAAGTGGTCGGCGACGGTGGGCACGCGGCCGAGCATGTGCATGACGAAACCACCCAGGGTGTTGTAGGCGTTCTCCTCCTCGCCGGGCAGATCGGCCTCGATGTCGAACACCGACTTCAGGCGTTCCGCGGTGACGCTGCCGTCCACCAGCCAGGAGCCATCCTCCCTTTGCACCACGTCCATGTCGTCCGGCCCTTCGGCGGAGGGCAGGTCGCCGACGATGGAGGTGAGCACGTCGGTGAGGGTGACCAAGCCCTCGAGCTCGCCGTATTCGTCGACGATCAGGGCGATCTGCATGCGCGACTGGCGGAAACTCTCCAGCAACTGCGTGGTGGTCACGCTGTCCGGCACGTAGAGCGGTTCGCGCAGGCGGCTTTCGATGTCCAGGGGGGCGCCGCTCAGCATGGGTTGCAGCAGGTCGGAGGTGCGCAGGATGCCGGCGATGTGTTCCAGTCCATCGCGGCAGACGACGATGCGCTCGAATGGGCTCTCGGCCAGGCGCTGGCGGATTTCCTCCTCCGGCTCGTCCAGGTCGATCAGGTAGATGTCGCTGCGGTGGGTCATGATGGCGGCGATGCGCTGTTCGTCCAGGCGCAGCACGTTGGAGACGATCTCCTGCTCGCTTTCGTGGAACACGCCGGCCTCGGCGCCCTGCTCCATGAGCACGTTGATCTCGTCGTCGGTGACCGGCGGCTCCTCCTTGCGTTTCGCGCCGAGGACACGCAGCACCACGCTGGAGGAGGTGGACAGCAGCCACACCAGAGGCCGCGTGGCGCGCGTCAGCAGATTCATGGGCCGCGCCACCAGCGAGGCGATGCCTTCCGGGGCCATCAGGGCCAGGCGCTTGGGCACCAGCTCACCCACCACCACGGCGAAATAGGTCAGCACCACCACCACCACGGTAAGGGAAATCCAATAAGCGTAGGGCGCCAGCAGGTCCCAGCCGCTGAGCCAGGCCGCCAGGGGATCGGCCAGCGCCGTCTCGCCGATGGCGCCGCTGAGGATGCCGATGGAGGTGATGCCGACCTGGATGGTGGAAAGGAAGTTGGAGGGATCGGCGTGTAACGCCAGGGCCGAGCCGGCGCCGGGACTGCCGTCTTCCGCCAGGCGCTGGAGCCTGGCCTTGCGGGAAGAGACCACGGCGATTTCCGCCATGGCGAAGACGCCGTTGAGCAGGATGAGAAACAGCAGTAAGGCGATGTCCATGATCAACCGCCCATCGCCCTGGGGCGCGCGGTTTGGAGTAAAGGTGGGGCAATTCTAGCTCACTCGGGTTTACGGTCTTGCGGACTCCGCGATACCACCCCTGGCTACCGTCATTTCCTTCTTGGCCGTGCCGGCGTGGCCGGGGCCACAGTCCAGGTCGAACAGGATCTGGCTGGCCAGCGAAAATGGCGAAGGAGCGCAAAGCGCTTGCGGAAATAGGGATTGAGGATTGACGATTTATCAACTAACATTCCAATGAATATTGGAGTAATTGATGGAAACCACCGAAAGACAAGTCAAGGACGTGCTCTATGCGCAGGTCGCGCGCATCGGCAAGGCCGTGTGCAGCCCGAAGCGGCTGGAACTGATCGAGTTGCTGGCCCAGGGTGAGAAGCCGGTTGAGCGCCTGGCGACGGAAGCGGAGATCTCCCTCAAGCTGGCCAGCGCCCATCTGAAGGAGTTGCGCCTGGCGCATCTGGTGGAGACCCGCAAGGACGGCAAGAACGTCTTCTACCGGCTCTCCAGCGAGGCCGTGGCGGATTTCTGGGTCGCCATCCGCTCCCTGGCGGAAGACCGCCTGCTGGGCTTGCGGGCGGCCCTGGCCAAGTTGCAGGAACACGCCCACGAGCTGAAGCCGGTCTCGCGCGAAGACCTTTTGGCGCGGGCAAAGGAAGGCGAGTTGACGGTGCTGGACGTGCGTCCGGCGCAGGAATACCAGGCCGGGCATCTGCCCTACGCCCGCTCCCTGCCGCTGGAGGAGCTGCGCCAGCGCCTGGCGGAACTGCCGCGCGACAAGCCGGTGGTGGCCTATTGCCGGGGACCGTTCTGCCTGATGGCGGTGGAGGCTGTGGAATTGCTGCGCCGGGAAGGCTTCCAGGCCATCCGCCTGGAAGACGGCGTGGCGGAGTGGCGCGCCGGTGGCTTGCCGGTGGTGATGGAGACGGTTTGAAGGATCAGGAATGAAGGTCCGGCGCGCCACGCCGAGCCTTCCGGAGGCTGGTCGCGCCGGCCACCCAGGCGCGGGTTTTGCGACCCGCGAACGCTCACGCAACGCGAGGAGATCGCCATGCAACCACTGCTCACTTCCCTGCTTCTTCTGACGCTCGCCCTGCCCGCGGTGGCCCAGCAGAGCCATGCCGTCCCCGGCGCGGTGGATGCCGCCGGGCGCAAGGTGCTCACCTTCGTCAACAAGGACCCGCCCGGCCTGCTCTTCAACGAGAAGGTGCGCAAGGAATACGAGGACCTGCGCGGCATGATCAGGAGCGGCGGCAAATGAGGCTGCGTGGCGCGCCCGGGAGACGCCGATGAACGGGGAGCACTTCATCCTGAGCCATGAACCGGCCATCCGCCTCGGTTTCTTCCTCGGCGTCTTCGCCGTGGTGGCGTTGTGGGAAGTGGCCGCGCCGCGCCGGGCGCTCACCGTCTCCAAGGTCCTGCGCTGGTCCAGCAACCTGGGCCTCGTGGTGCTCAATACCGTCCTGCTGCGCCTGCTCTTTCCCCTGGCGGCGGTGGGGGTGGCGGCCTTCGCGGCGGAACACGGCTGGGGCCTGCTCAACCACTTCCAGGTTCCCGCCATTCTGGCCATCCCCCTGGCGGTGGTCGCCATGGACTTCGTCATCTGGCTGCAGCACGTCATGGTCCATGCCGTGCCGGCCCTGTGGCGGCTGCACCGGGTGCACCACGCCGACCTGGATTACGACGTGACCACCGGGGCGCGCTTCCATCCCATCGAGATCCTCCTGTCCATGCTCATCAAGTTCGCCACCATCGTCGTGCTGGGCCCGCCCGTTGTGGCCGTGGTGATCTTCGAGGTGCTGCTCAACGCCACCGCCATGTTCAACCACGGCAACATCCGCCTGCCCGCTGGCCTGGACCGCGTGTTGCGCTGGTTCGTGGTGACGCCGGACATGCACCGGGTGCATCACTCGGTGGAGGATGACGAGTGCAACTCCAACTTCGGCTTCAATCTACCCTGGTGGGACCGGTTGTTCGGCACTTATCGCGACCAGCCGCGCGGCGGCCACCTGGGCATGACCATTGGTATCCGCGGCCACACCGACCCGCGCGAGGTGGACCGCCTGGACGGCATGCTATTGCTGCCGTTCAAGGGCGAGATCACCGACTACGCCATCAACCGGCGCAACTTCGAGGAAGCCCCGCGATGAGCAAAACCCTGCCCCGCATCCTGATCGGCCTGGCCCTGCTGGCCGCCATCGCCGCCGCCATCCTTTACCGCGACCACTTCGACGCCGCCGCCCTGCAAGCCTGGGTGGATGGCGCCGGGGTGGCCGGGCCGCTGCTGTTCATGGCCGTCTATGCCCTGGCCGCCGTGCTGTTCCTGCCCGGCTCGGTGCTGACCCTGGCCGGCGGCGCGCTGTTCGGGCCGTTCTGGGGCACCCTGTGGAACCTGACCGGCGCGACGATAGGCGCCTCCCTCGCTTTCCTCATCGCACGCTACCTGGGTTCGGACTGGGTGACGCGCAAGGCCGGCCCGCGCCTGCAAAGCCTCAACGACGGGGTGAGCGCGGAGGGCTGGCGCTTTGTCGCCTTCGTGCGTCTGGTGCCGCTGTTCCCCTTCAACCTGCTCAACTACGCCCTGGGCCTGACGCGCATCCCCTTCCTCGCCTACGTGCTGGCCTCCTGGGTCTTCATGCTGCCCGGCGCCCTGGCCTACACCTGGCTGGGCCACGCCGGGCGCGAGGCCCTGGCCGGCGGCGAGGGCATGGTCCGCAACGTGCTCATCGCCCTCGCCCTGCTGGCCGCCGTGGCCTTCCTGCCCCGCCTGGTGCGCAAGCTGCGGCAGCCCGCCATGCTGCCGGTGGAAGCCCTGAAGCAGGACCTCGACACCGATGCCGACGTGCTGGTGCTGGACGTGCGCCCCAGCGCCGATTTCACCGGCGAGCAGGGCCACATCGCCGGCGCCCTGAGCCTGCCCCTGGAAGAACTGCCCAGCCGGCTGGCTGAACTGGAAGACCGCAAGACCCGTCCCATCCGCCTGGTCTGCCGCACCGACCGCCGCTCCGCCCAGGCCGCCCGGCTACTGGCCGAGGCCGGCTTCGCCGACGCCCGGGTGATCCGCGGCGGCATGACCGCCTGGCGCGGCCGGGGCTGGCCGGTGGAGGACGAATCGCGATGAGGAGGTCACGATGCACGAACCGGTGAAGGACCACGACGCCCACCCGTTGAAAACCAGCGCCGACCCGGGCACCTTCGCCTGCCGCGACGTCAGCCTGATGCCGGAACGGATTTGCCCTTGCTCGCCCGCATCCACCAGGAAGGGACGGCGCGCTACTGCGGCTGTGGCCTGGTCTGCTTGACCCTGCTCCAAGGCTTGAACATGCTCGACATGGGCTGCGGCTCGGGCCGCGCGTCTACGTCCTGGCGCAACGGGTGGGGGAGTCGGGAAGCTTGCTGGGCGTGGACGTGACCGAGGAGCAACTGGCCGTGGCTGCGGGCTATGGGGGGCAGGCCAAGGGGATCATGCCACCGTCGGGACATGGCGGTGTTGAGGGCGCGGTTGCGGCAGGCCGATGCCGGTGGTGGTATCCAACCCTTTGGCCAGAAGCTGCCCCCAAGCCCTCCCGACTCTTACAGCCGTTTGAACGTCCGCTTCAATCTGACACTTGCCTGAGACGCCGCGAATTCGCACCGTTCTAATAGCGGCGTCATTTTCGGCAGGGCTGGGCACGTTCGCCAAGACAAGGGACAATTGCTTCAGTAACCTTACCTGCCGCACATACCGCGATATTGGACACCATGCCCAGTTCCGACCAACTCAAAGCCCTGTTGCGCGCCCATATCGATGGCGATGAGGAACGGTTCAACACTGTCGCCATGCAACTGGCAGCCCATCAGGCGCGCATTGGCCACGGCAAGCTGGCGCTGGAACTGCGCGACCTGATCGACAAGGCCAAATCGCGTCAGTCTCGGCAACCCATCCCCCTGGTCCAGCCGCGCGGCGAGATGGCGGACCTGCTGCAAGCGAGTTACCCGAAGGTGCGTCTTGCCGATATGGTGCTGGACGAGGGCATCCAAGCCCGCCTGGAACGCCTCATCCGGGAACAACGCCAAGTCGAGAAGCTGCGCACTCATGGCCTCGCCCCGCGCAAAAAACTCCTTCTGGTCGGCCCGCCGGGCACAGGCAAGACGCTTACCGCTTCCGTTCTCGCCGGTGAACTCAGCCTGCCGCTGTTCGTAGTGCGCCTGGATAGCCTGATGACCAAGTTCATGGGCGAGACCGCCGCCAAGCTGCGCCTCATCTTCGACGCCATCCGCCGCACCCGCGCCGTCTACCTCTTTGACGAATTCGACTCCATCGGCGGCCAGCGCGGGCTGGGTAACGACGTCGGCGAAATCCGCCGGGTGCTCAACAGCTTTCTGCAACTGATTGAGCAAGACATGTCCGACAGCCTGCTCATCGCCGCCACTAACCACCCGGACCTCCTGGATCACGCCCTGTTCCGCCGTTTCGACGACGTCATCCGCTACGCCGTCCCGGATGATCAACTCATCGTCGAAACCCTCAAGGCCAAACTGGCCGGCTACAAGACCCGGCGGCTAGCCTGGAAGACGCTCATTCCAGCCGCGATGGGCTTGAGTCACGGCGACCTCACCCGCGCCTGCGAAGACGCCATCAAGCACGCCATCCTGCATGACCGTCCGTTCTTGGAGACGGCCGACATCCGCGCCACGCTGGAAGAACGAAAGGCGATCCACGACCGATAAGCCAAAGCAAGGGAGGAATACATGGCGGAGAAACTGCCGCACCTGATCTTCAACAACAATGCGATCACCAAGGCCTACCGACCCCCAAGCCGCAAGATCGACGCCGAATTCCGCCTCAACAACCGCGACCGTCAACAGCATGGCGCGCTACTACTGGAAGCGCTGCGACAGGCACAGGCGCAAGAAATCGCAACGATCGCAGAGCAGAAGGCCATCGGCCGCGATGCAGGCGCGGGGGTCTATCTCACCTTCGCAAGCGACCCTGGTTTTGAACTGGCCTTTGAAAGCCTGGACTTTGCGCGTAGCCACATCGAACTCCTAGTGGTGAAACAGGAAGCCGATCGGATGTTGGCTACCGTGTTCGTACCCGAAGGCAAGATTGGCCACTTCATCCGCCGCATTGACGCCTATCTCAACACAGACAAGGACACCACCAACAAGGAAGGGGAACGTCACCCGAAAAACAAAAAACTGGTGGAAAGCATCGCCTCCATCCGCCTGGCCGCCCTGGAAGCCCTCTGGACCGACGATCCCGATCTGTTCCCGCGCGATGAAGCGCCGATCTGGTGGGAAATCTGGTTGCGCATCGGGGAAGGTTTCGATGAAGTCGGCTTCTTCCGCAACCACGCCGTGCAAGTGGATTTGGAAGTTGCTGAAGACGAAGTGCGTTTTCTCGAACGCTGCGTAGTCCTGGTGCGTGGCAGCCGCGATCAACTCGCCCGTTCCCTGCAACTGTTGGGCGGTATGGCCGAACTGCGCAAGGCCAAGGAGAACGCCAGCTTCTACACGGCCATGAATGCGGTGCAGCAACAAGCCGCCGTGGATGCAGCCGCCCGACATCTACAACCGCCGGGACCGGATGCCCCGGCCGTCTGCCTTTTGGACACTGGCGTCAACGAAGACCATCCGTTGCTCGCGCCATTCCTCGACGAACAGGACAAACACGCCTGCCACCCGGATTGGGGCACCTACGACCACCACGGCCACGGCACCGCGATGGCCGGCCTTGCCCTGCATGGCGACCTGAGCGAGACCCTGGCGCAACAACCTTTCCCCGCACCCGACCACTGCCTGGAATCAGTAAAGGTCTTACCGCCAGAAGGCAACAACCCACCACATCTTTATGGCTATCGGTACAGTCAAGCAGTAGACAGAGTAAGCATCACCGCGCCCAACCGCCGTCGGGCCTTCTGTTCCGCTATCACCACCACCGACTCCCGCGACCGGGGCCGGCCTTCCTCCTGGTCCGCACAATTGGACAAGTTGGCCAGCGGCATGGAGGACGGTGTGTCGCGTCTGATCTTCCAAGCCGCCGGCAATGCAGAGCATGCCCACATTGCTGATTACCCCGCCAGCAACACCCTCGACGGCATCCACGACCCTGCTCAAGCCTGGAACGTCCTCACCGTCGGCGCGCATACGGAGAAATGGCGGATCGACGCAGAGACCTACCCCGGCCGGGTATTGATCGCCCCTCCGGGCGGCCTCGCCCCTACCAGTTGCACAGCGGTCAGTTGGCCCACCAGCGGCCGGCAGAAATGGCCCAACAAACCGGACATCGTGTTGGAGGGCGGCAACTGGGCGCTCGATACCGCCTTCAACTTCCCGGAAGACCTCGACAGCCTGCAACTCTTGAGCACCGGCCACGAACCGCTCGCGAAACCTCTCATCCCCTTTGGCGAAACCAGCGCCGCCACTGCCCTGGCCGCACGCATGGCCGCCATCCTGCAAGATCACTACCCCAACCTCTGGCCGGAAACCCTGCGCGCTCTGCTGGTGCATTCGGCGCAATGGACGCCGGCCATGCAGGCGGCGGCCGGTAACCTTCGGGTCAAGGGTAACGTACGCCAGTTGCTGCGCACCTGCGGCTTTGGCGTGCCGCAACTTTACGACGCCCTTTGGAGCGCGAAACACGCCCTGACTTTGGTGATACAGGACGAAATGCAGCCTTTCACCAAGGGACAAGATGGCGCCCTCCGCGCCCGCGACATCCACTACCACGCCCTGCCCTGGCCTGCTGAGGCGTTGCGTGCATTGCCGCTGGGTACTCAGGTCGAAATGCGCGTCACCCTCTCGTATTTCATCCAGCCCAATCCCGGCCAACGTGGCTGGAGCGGCAAATTCAGCTACGCCTCCCACGGCCTGCGCTTCCGGGTCAAGGCGCCTGGGGAAAGCCACGAAGCCTTCGAACAGCGCATCAACCAGGCCGCCCGCGACGAGGAATACGAGCGCACCGGCGTCAGCGACAGCGACTTCTGGGTGGTCGGCTCCGACACCCGCGAACTCGGCTCATTGCATTCTGACCTATGGCAAGGCGCCTCGGAGCAACTCGCCGATTGCGGCTACCTCGCCGTCTACCCCGTCACCGGCTGGTGGCGCACCCGCAAGGCGCTGGACCGCTGGCACTCCCGCGCCCGCTACGCCCTAGTGGTCAGCATCCGCACGCCGGAGGAGTTGGTGGATATCTACACACCGGTGGCGGCGGAAATCGGCATCGCCGTCTGAACGAGTAGGGTGCGCCGTGCGCACCGACCAACCACGTCAGGCGACAGCTATATGCAGATTCCTGCCGCTTAGCCAGCAGCAAGTCAGAATGGCTGCAATGGTCGAATGCGGCCCGACAGTACCCCTACCTTGTAGGTGAACTTCGAAGCGGGCGCCGACTGACACAATCCAGGGAAGCGGCCTTTCACAAACCGAGAGCCGTGCCTTGGACCTGTCATGGCCCAGGGTGGCAACCGGTTGTCGTCGGTCAGGGGTCGGGCCGGCGTTTCTTCGGGCTTCCAGTTTTGCCGGTTCCGCGTCGGCACAAGCACCGGCACCGCTCCGGTCTGATATCGCCCGAAGTCCTCCGGTTTAGGCGCTACCAGACCACCCGCGTCCCGAATGCGGTAAATGCGGGGTCGCGCGTCACCAGGCTGGCGGATTCCAGTTCGGACTGGGCGGCCAGGACCTGGTCAAAGGGATCGCAATGGTCGATGGCATAGGCGCCCGCCCTCAGGCTGTGCAGGTAGTTCACCGGCAGGTGCAGAAAGCCATCCGCCGCCACCAGTTCGTTGAAACGGGGGATCGCATCGCCGGCTTCCGGCAGCTTGCCGAGCCGGTGCTTGGTGGCGATCTCCCAGGCACTGGCGGCGCTGACCAGTACCTCGTTGCCCTCGTCGGCGATCAGCGCGCGGGCGCTGTCGGGCAGTTGCGGGTCGTCCGTCCACCACCAAAGCAGGGTGTGGGTGTCGAGCAGCAGTTTCATCAGGATTCCCAGGCAGCCAGTTCCGCGTCCGGCAAGGTCTCGAAAAACGCCTCGCCGACGCGCCCCCTGAGCCGGCCGGGTTGCCGACAGCCTACGGCGGGCTCGAGCGGCAACATGCGCGCATAGGGTTGCCCCGCCTTGGCGAGGATGATTTCCTGGCCGGCGTGGGCCAGCTCCAGCAGCCTGGAATAATGGGCCTTCGCCTCGTTTACATTGACGATGATGGCCATGGGTTTTCTTCCTGTGGACTATGTCTGTGGACTAAGCATACCGTCGGGACTCCAGATTCGCCTTCTTGGGCATCTTCCCCCCTTCGTGGGGTGAGCCTGGTTTGTCGCTGACTGTAAGAGCCTGCCGCCCGGCCCCGCTTTCCGGTCAGAGCACCAGGAAGATCGGCTCCAACGCCTCTCCCTGGGCCAGCACCCGGCCAATGCGGGCGGCGTGGGAGTAGTCCAGGCGGCGCAGTTCGGCCAGGCAGGCCTCGGCCTGGTCCGCCGGCACGCCGGCGAGCAGACCGCCGGCGGTCTGCGGGTCGAACAGCAGGGGATAGACGGGGTGGTTGAGGGCCGCTTCCTGGTTGCGCACGGCGCGGCGCAGGCGCACGTTGGCGGGTTGCAGGGAACTGAGGATGCCGGCGGCGGCGGTTTCGCGGGCGCCTTCCAGCAGGGGCAGGGCGTCGAGTTCCAGTTCCGCGTCCACGCCGGAGGGCTTGGTCATTTCCACCAGGTGGCCGAGCAGGCCGAAGCCGGTGAGGTCGGTGCAGGCGCGGGCGCCGTGCGCCATCAGGCAGGCGGCGGCGGCGCGGTTGCAGACCTGCATGGAGGCCAGGGCGGCGTCGATCCAGCGGCCCTTGGCGGCCAGGCGGGCGTGGGCGGCGAGCAGGGTGCCGGTGCCGATGGGCTTGGTCAGGATGAGCGCGTCGCCGGGTCGCAGGCCGCCCTTGGTCATCACTCCGGCCAGGGATTCGTCCATCAGGCCGTTGACCGCGAACCCCAGGGCCAGCTCGCGGCCCTCGCCGGTATGGCCGCCCACCAGGGCGCAGCCTGCGGCATTGAGCACCGAGACGGCGCCGGACATCATCTGGAACAGGGTGTCCTCCACTTTGCTTTCCAGGCCCGGCGGCACGGTGGCGATGGCGGTGGCGGATTGGGCTTCGGCGCCCATGGCGAAGACGTCGCCCAGGGCATGATTGGCGGCGATGCGGCCGAACACCCAGGGGTCGTCGATGAAGGCGCGGAAGAAATCCACCGTCTGCACCACCGCTTTGCCCGGCGGCACCCGCAGCACGGCGGCGTCGTCCGGGTCGGCCAGGCCGATGAGCACGTCGTCGCGCTGGATCGGTTGCAGGCGTGCCAGGGCGCGCGACAGCACGCTGGCGCCCACCTTGGCGCCGCAGCCGCCGCAGCGCATGGCCAGCGCCGAGAGGGCCTGGGTTTGCTCGGCCGCCTCCAGGGGGATCGCGTCCGCGACGGGTTTGGCCTTGCCTTGCATCTCGTCCATGCCGGGCAGGTCGCTGAAGCGGACCATGAAGCGGCGGTCGATCCAGTCCTTCCAGCGCCACACCCAGTCACCGCGGGCGAAGAAGGCGCCGCGGGAAACGATGGCGTGGCGATCGCCGGTGCTGATCAGGGCCAGCCAGCGGCGCTGGGGTTGGTAGGCTTTCAGGGGCCGGTCGAGCACGGCCCGGCGCAGGTTTTCCGCCAGCACCGGCCCCATGCGCACGGCGAACACGCCGGCTTTCTCCAGCGGGCGGCCAATCATGGCGGCGCAGTCGCCGGTGGCGAAGATGCGCGGGTCGGTCTCGGTTTGCAGGGTGTCCGCCACGCGGATGAAGCCGGCCGCGTCCAGGGCCAGGCCGGTGCCAGCCAGCCAGGTGGCGCCGCCGGCCTGGGTGACCCAGACGATCTCGTCCGCCGCCAGGGTCGCGCCGCGCCGGGTCTTGAGCAGGCCGGGGGCGACCTCCACCACTTCCGCGTCCCGATGCACGGCGATGCCCCGCTGCGCCAGCACGCCTTCGAAGGCGCGGCGCACGGCGCGGTTGTGGGTGGGCAGGATGTCGGCGCCGGCGCTGAACAGATGCACGGCCACTTCGTCCGGGTCGCGCCCCAGGGCCTGGAGCTCCCGGCGCAGGCGGTGGTGCATGGCCAGGGCCAGTTCCACGCCGCCGGCGCCGGCGCCCACCACGGCCACGGTGGTTGGGCCGGCATGCTGGCGCACCCGCTCCAGCAGGGCGCGCCAGCGCTCGCCGAACTGGCGGATGGGCTTTACCGGCACGGCGTGGGCCTCGGCCCCGGCCACCTGGGCCAGGCGCGGGGTGGAGCCGATGTTGATGGACAAGAGGTCGTAGGCCACCGGCGGGCGGTCGCGGCAGAGTACCCGGCGTTCCGCCCGGTCGATGCCCACCACCTCGTCCCGGTAGTAGCGGGCGCCGGCGAACTCGGCCAGGCGGCGCACGTCGATGTGGATGTCCTCGCATTGGTAGTGGCCGGCGATGAAGCCGGGCAGCATGCCCGAGTAGGGCGTCTCGGTGTCGGTGCAGATCAGGGTGAGACGCGCGCCGGGCACCGGGCGCATGGCCCACATGCGCAACGCCACCGCGTGGCTGTGGCCACCGCCGATGAAAACGATGTCCCGCAGGATGGGGGGCTCCGCGGCGCGCATGGTCAACGTGAAAGCCGCGTCAGCGGCTCACTGCGCTCCCCTCGCCCGCAAGCGGGAGAGGGGTTGGGGGTGAGGGTAACGTGCATGACTTTCATGCTCGGCCAGGTGTAATCAAAGACATGAAGACTCATTCTTCAACAAATCGCCCGCCATACGGCGTAGGGCCGCCGCCTCGGCGGCGGGCTCGAACAGAGGGGCGCGCTCGCGGCACTGCCTGCTCAGATGCTCCAGAAACGCCCGGTCCGCGCGGCAACGCGTGAGCAGCGCCGCCAGGGCCGGGGCGTCGCCCCAAGGGAAATAGCCCGCGTAGTCCTCGCCCAGCATGCCGACGTTGCCGTCGATGCGCGAGGCCAGCACCGGCGTGCCGCTCACCACCGCCTCGATGATGACATGGGCGCCGCCTTCCATGCGGCTGGGATGGACCAGCAGGTGGGCGCGCTGGATGCGGCGCCGGGACGCCTCGTGCGGCAGGCCGCCCAGCCAGCGGTAGCCGGGCGCGGCCGCCATGGCGGCGCGGGCCGCCTCGGCGAGGACCGGATCGAGGGCGGCGCCGACGTGGTCGATCAGGATGTCCTCGCGCGCGGCCAGCAGGCGGGCGGCGGCGAACAGGGTGTCCGGCGACTTCTCCTCGCGCAAATGGCCCACCGCCAGGGCGCGCAGGCGGCGGCCGGTCTTGGCCAGGGCCGCGCGGGCGGGGACGGACTGGTAGATCACCCGGGCTTTGCCGCGCACTCCGACGGGCAAGGCGAGGGGGCCGCGCGCCTGCAGGGTCACCAGGATTTGCGCCCGGTCCAGGGAACGGCGGGCGGCGTCGTCGCTGTGGATGTCGCGGTACAGGTCGGTGCCGGTGAGCACTACGGCCAGGCCCCGGCCCGGATGGACGTCGTGCCAGGCGGCGATGGCGGCGGCGGAGCGGCGCGCGTGCAGGGCGATCATGGCCCGGTCGGCGCCCGCCCGGTCGTCCGGCCAGGCGTCGACGATGCGCGCCTCGCAGACCCCTGCCAGATGCCTGCGCCAGCGCTCGGCGGTGCGCCAGTTGCCGTTGTTGGCGGCGCGCAGGTAGGGGCTGACGATGACCACTTGCGGCATACTCGAACCGTCAGCCATCGTGGGTTCTCCCGTTATGCATGCCAACCACGCCGAAGCCGCGCGCCGGGGCGACCGCGACCTGCTCGCCGCCGCCCTTAACGACAGCCGCGCCCGCACCCTGGCCCTGCTGGAGGCCTATGCCGCCGCCCTCGGCGAAAGCCTGCCCGTGCCCTATTCGCCCCAGCTCAATCCGCCCCTGTGGGAGGCCGGGCACGTGGGCTGGTTCCAGGACTGGTGGATCGCCCGCAACCGGCAGCGGGACCGAGGCCTGGCCTGCGAGCCGGACCACGCCCGGCCGGCGGGCCGCCTGGCGGGGGCTGATGCCCTCTATGACTCCAGCCGGGTGGCGCACACCCGCCGCTGGCACCTGCCTTTGCCGGATCTCGCCGCCACCCGCGCCTATCTTGCCGCCGGCCTGGAGGAGACTCTGGCCCTGCTGAAGACGGCGCCCGAGACCGACGCCGGCCTGTACTTCTATCGCCTGGCCCTGTTCCACGAAGACATGCACGGCGAGGCGGGCATCTACATGGCCCAGGCCCTGGACATCCCCCTGCCGGACGGCCTGCGCCCGCGGCCGGCGCGCCTGCCGGAGGCCCGCGCGTTGGCCCTGCCCGGCGGCGACTGGAGCCTGGGCTGGAGTGGGCCGGGGTTCGCCTTCGACAACGAACTCGCCGCCCATCCGGTCACGCTGGCGGCTTTCGAGATCGACAGCCAGCCGGTGAGCTGGCACCGCTACCTGGCCTATGTGGAGGCCACCGAGGCCGCCCCGCCGCGCTACCTGCGCCGCGCCGGCCAGACCTGGGAAACGCGCCGCTGCGGCGTCTGGCAGGCCCTGGACCTGGACACCGCCGCGGTACATCTGACCTGGCACGAGGCCGAGGCCTGGTGCCGCTGGGCGGGCCGGCGCCTGCCGACCGAAGCGGAGTGGGAACTGGCCGCCGTCACCCGGCCGGATTTCCGGTGGGGCCATGTGTGGGAATGGACTGCCAGCCGCTTCCAGCCCTACCCCGGCTTCGCGCCTCACCCCTACCGCGACTATTCCGCGCCCTGGTTCGGCGACCGCATGGTGCTGCGCGGCGCCAGCCTCGCCACCGCGCCGCGCATGGCGCATCCGCGCTATCGCAACTTCTTCACGCCGGAGCGCAACGACGTTGATGCCGGGTTTCGCAGTTGCGCGGGGTGAGGGAATGCTTATCGCGGCCAAGGCCGCTCCTACAGCATGCCCGGGTAGGAGCGGCCTTGGCCGCGATAATCGCATCTCCATCCCCACCCCCACTCACGCCTCAGCCGCGAACACCGCGAACCAGTCCCGCCCGTCGCGCCAGGCGCGGGGCTTGCGGAAGCCCGCCGCGCCGAGCAGGTCGGCGAAATCGTCGAGGCGCCACTTGTAGGAATTCTCCGTGTGGATGCGCTCGCCGGCGGCGAAGCGGCGTTCGCCGCCGGGCCAGCGCACCGTCGCGTCGCGCGCCGCCTCCAGGTGCATTTCGATGCGCGACTCCCGGGTGTTGAAGAAGGCCACGTGGCGCCAGTCGTGCAGGGCGAAGTCGGCGCCGATCAGGCGGTTCAGGTGCAATAGCAGGTTGCGGTTGAAGGCGGCCGTCACCCCCAGGGCGTCGTCGTAGGCGGGTTCCAGCACTTCCAGAGGCTTCACCAGGTCGACGCCGATGAGCAGCCTGCCGCCGGCGCAGGCGGCGTGCATGCGCCGCAGGAAGGCCAGGGCCTCGTCCGGCGCGAAATTGCCGATGCTGGAGCCGGGGTAGAACAGCAGGCGGGGGCCGGGGCCCACCTCGGCCGGCAGATCGAGCGCATCGGAAAAATCCAGGCCGACGCCCAGCATCTGCATGGCCGGGTGCTCGTATTGCAGGCGGTCGAGGGCGGCCAGCAGGTAGTCGGCGGAGATGTCCACCGCCACGTAGCGCCGCACGGACAGCGCAGCGAACAGCCGGGCGGCCTTCTCGCAGTTGCCGGCGCCCAGTTCCACCAGGGTGGGCGCCGGGCCCAGGTCGGCGGCCATGGCGTCCAGGTGCTCGCGGAAAATGGCCGCCTCGGTGCGCGTGGGGTAGTACTCGGGCAGCTCGGTGATGGCCGCGAACAGCCGGGAACCCAGGGCGTCGTAGAGGAACTTGGGGGACAGGGCGGGGTGGGGGGCCTCCAGGCCGGCGACGAGTTCGGCGCGGATCGCCGCCGGGTCGGCGGCGCTGACCTGGATCAGCCGCGGCGCGTTCACGGGCCGCCCGCCTGCCGGGCCGCGGCCACGGCCACGGCCTGGGCCAATTCTTCGCCGCTCTTGTAGTGCGGCACCCGCCACAGCAGGCGCCAGGCGCGCTGCAGGAAGCTGTGGTTGCCGGCCACTTCCTCCCGCCAGTAGCCCTCGGCCAGGGCCAGGTTGCCGGCCTCGTCGAGTTCGAAGGCGTCCTGCGAGGCCCGGCCGCCGAAGATGTAGAGCTTGCCGTCGATGATCTTCCAGGTATCGGCGTCGCCGCCCCAGGGGATGCCGTAGGCGATGCCATTGGCGCAATAGCCGCCGAATTGGGGCAGGTACTTGTCCGGGGCCTGGTCGAACAGCGCCTTGTGCTCGGCGCTGGCGAAACGCAGGGTGACGCCTTCGTGACGGCTGCTGAACTCGGGACGGCCCGGACGATAGGCGCCCTCGGTGAAATAGGCCACCACGTCCGCGCCGCCCAGCAGCAGGTGGGCCTCGCCGGCCTCGGCCACCGCGTTCACCGGGCTGTAGGCGCCGGCGGGGTTCTGGGCGGACATGGGGCCGCAGCCGGCCAGCAGGAAGGCCAGGCTGGCCAGGAACAGGATGCGCAGGGTCGTCATGGGGGGATCTCCAGGGATCAGGCAGGGACAGGCTTAGTCGCGGTCACCCCGCCCGCCGTTCCACAGGTCGGCGCCCAGCCGAGCAGGTCGCTGGCCGCCTGGCAACGCGTCGCCAGGTCGCCGGCGTCGCGCCCGCCCAGGTGCAGGATGCCGTAGCGGTAGCTGCCCAGCCACTTGAAATCCCGGGTGATCTGGCCCGGCGTCTTGGGGAAGTGGAACAGCAGGGCGTCCGGGAAGTGCCGCGCCAGGGCCCGGCGCCGGCCCGGTCCGGGCATGGGCGGCCGCGCCGCCGGGTCGAAGCTGCGATAGACGAAGCTGGCCGCCACCCCGGCGCTGGGCTCGGCCCTGGGCAGGGCGGCGGGGTCGCGGCCGTGCGCCAGTGCCAGGGCCACCCGGTGCAGATCCAGGCCGTCCACCCGCAGGTAGAGATCGGAAAACTGGGCCGCCATGCGCGGGTTGAACTCGATCACCGTGAGCCGGTCGCTGGCCGGGTCGTGGAAGAACTCCATGTTGAACAGGCCGTGGTCGAAGCCGACGGCGGCCAGGAAGCGGCGCGCCACGTCGATGGCCCGCGTCCGCGCGGCATCGGGCAGGGCGCAGGGATAGACGAAGCGCATGAAGGCCTGGGTGCCCGGATACATCACCGATTCCACCACGCCCAGGGGCCGCAACTCGCCGTTGAAGACGTAGCCATCCAGGTTGTACTGGCGGCCGCCGGCGGGCTGCTCCAGCAGCATGCGGTGGGCGCTGCCCGCCTCGGGCAGGCGCTGGCACGCCACCCGCTCGAAGGGTTCCACCAGATGGCGGATGACCCACAGCTCCCAGGGGTAAAAACGGGTCAGGGCCACCAGTTCCTCCCGGTTGTGCACCGTGCGCGCCAGCACCGAGAAGGCCGCCTTCACCGGCTTGGCGAAGCAGGGATAGGCCAGGTCCTCCGGGATGGGTTCGCCATAGCGGGCGGGCAGGGGCTGGAAAGGCACGTTCGCTTCCGGCGCCACCGCTTCCCGCACCCGGCGGGCATGCAGCTTGTGCTGGCAGGCCAGCACCGCGCCCACCGGCGTGCCCGGCCAGCCCATGCGCTCGGCCAGCAGGGCCGCCGCCAGGGCGCCGAACTGCTCGTGGTTGGACGTCACGGCCCGCCAGCCGCGGCGTCGGGCGCGGCGCGCCAGGCCATCGACGAAGCGCTCCAGGTCGAAGCCCGCCAGTCGCAGGTTGCTGGGAAAGCTGAACAGGTCGAAGCCGGCACTGTCCACGGGGAACTGCGCGTGCCAGCGGGCGAATCCGGCACGGTCCCAGTCGTAATTGAACAAGACCAGGGTGGGGGCTTCAGGCATGGCGTGGTCGGGATTTCAAAGCCTGCATTCAAGCGCAAATCCCGGTATCGGGCCACCTTCGGCCAGATCCTCCGGGGTGTCGATGTCCCGCAGCGTCTCCCCCTCCCATACCCGCCAGCCCAGGGCGGCCATGCGCTCGCGGGTGAGACGGGCCACGGCCGAGGTGCTCCAGGGCATGTCGGCGAACAGGCCGGGATGGAAGGCGTTGAGGCCCAGCAGGGAGTAGCCGCCGTCCTCGGCGGGATGGAAGACGGCGTCGTGGTCCGCCAGCCGGGCGGCGGCGGCGCGCAGGCGGCCGGCGTCGAGGCCGGGGCAGTCGGTGCCAGTGAGCAGCACCGCCTCGCCGTTGTCGAGGTGATGTTTCGCGGCGCGGGCCATGCGTTCGCCCAGATCGCCGTCGCCCTGGTCACTGGTGTCGATGCCGGACGGCAGGGGGATACCCGTCCAGTCGGCGTGGCCCGGCGCCGGGCTCATGCACAGTTCCACCGGACCCACGGCCGCCGCCCGCGCCTGCTCCAGGGCCAAATCAAGCAGGTGGCGGGCCAGCCGCGCCGCGCCGTCCGCGCCCAGGGCCGGGATCAGCCGGGTCTTCACCCGGCCGGGCAGGGGGGCCTTGGCGAACACCAGGATGCGGGTCGGCTTCACGGGTAATAGCGCCGCGCCAGCCGCTGCGCCGGTACGCCGCGCCAGTAGTCGAAGCGCAGCCGCCACATGAGCAGGATGGTGCGCCAGACGCCGTGGCGCTCCCAGCGCCGGCCGGAGGTGGTCACCCTGGCCGTGAGGCAGGCCGGCGGGTCCAGGCGCTTGAGCCGCTTGGACAGCTCGATGTCCTCCATCAGCGGCTGGTCCGGGAAGCCGCCCACGGCATCGAAGGCGGCGCGGCTGACGAAGATGGCCTGGTCGCCGGTGGCAATGCCGGTGAGGCGCGAGCGCAGGTTCATCATCGCCGCCACCACGCCGAGCAGGGCCGGCTGGCCCTCGATGCGCACGTCGAAACGGCCCCAGGCATGATCGGCGAGGACTTCGGCGATGCGCTCCGCCGCGCCCTCGGGCAGGCGGGTGTCGGCGTGCAGGAAGAGCAGGGCGTCGCCCCCGGCCGCCGCCGCCCCGGCGTTCATCTGCCGGGCGCGTCCGCGAGTTGATTGAATCACCCGGTCCGCCAGGGGCGTGGCCAGGGCCGGCGTGCCGTCGGTGCTGCCGCCGTCGGCGACGATCACCTCGTGGCCCGCCCGGCGCAGGGCCTGCAGGGGTGCCAGGGCGGCGTCGATTCCGTCCGCCTCGTCGAGAGTGGGCAGGATGATGGACAGGTGCATGACGGGCGATGATCGGGGAAAACGCTTGGACCGGCAGTGAATCTTTTCCGTTTTCGGCCAACAATGCAGGCATGGACATCCTCGCCCACGGTCTCTGGGCCGGCCTCGGCATCCGCTGGCTGGCCCGTCGTCGTCCGGTGACGCGCCCCCAGGCGGTCGCCGCGGTGAGCCTGTCGGTGTTGCCGGACGTGGTCCACCTGGCGCCGGTGCTGGCCTGGGCAGCCTTCGGCGGCGGTTCCGCCCAGGCCCTGCTCGACTACGCCGTCGCCCAGCCGGGTGGCGAGCCGGCCATGCCCTTCTGGGTGGGGGAGGCGGCCCACCATCTGCACTGCATCCTGCACAGCGCCGTCATCGCCGGGGCCGCCACCCTGCTGCTGTGGCCCTGGCGCCGGCACGTCGGCCTGGCCCTGGCGGGCTGGTGGTTGCACATCGTCATCGACGTGTTCACCCATTCCGCCGAGTTCTACCCGGTGCCGGTGCTGTACCCCATCACCCAGCAGGGCTTCGACGGCCTGGCGTGGAACACGCCGTGGTTCATGGCGCTCAACTACCTCGCGCTGGTCCTGGTGGCCTGGCGGCTGCGGCGCGGGGGTGGTGTGCGAGCGTAGTCAGGATGGCGGCTGGCTGCGCCGCATTCTCGCCAACCTGATCGCCAGCAGCCCCGCCGGCAGCAGGTGCCAGAACACGTCGAAGATGTCGATGGGGCGGTTGAGGGTACCTTCGGCCAGCATGCGGGCCTTTTCCACCAGGTGGGGCTCGGGGACGAAGGGCGCGCCCAGCATGAACAGGGTGAGGACGATCAGCAGGGGCAGGGGGATGGCGTCGATGAATCGCATGATCGCTCCTTGATTTACCCTCGCCGCCAGGCGTGGAAGCGTTCCAGCCAGGCCAGCAGGCCCTGGGGGGCGTGCGCGCGTTTCCATGCGCCGGCGGCGTACTTGGCCGCCTCGCTCCAGGTGGGGTAGGGGTGGATGGTGGACAGGATCTTGTTGAGCCCCAGGCCGTGCTTCATGGCCAGGGTGAATTCCGCCAGCAGTTCGCCGGCGTGTTCGCCGACGATGGTGACGCCCAGGATGCGGTCCTTGCCGGGCGGGGTGAGTACCTGGACGAAGCCGTGGGCGGCGCCGTCGGCGAGGGCCCGGTCCAGGTCGGCCAGGTCGTAGCGGGTGAGCTCGTAGGCAATGCCCTGTGCCTGGGCCTCGGTTTCGTTGAGGCCCACCCGCGCCACCTCGGGGCGGGTGAAGGTGACGCGGGGCATGACCCGGTAGTCGGCCTTGAAACGTCCGATGGGGCCGAGCAGGCCGGAGAACACGGCATTGACCGCCGCGTACCAGGCCTGGTGGGCGGCGGCGTGGGTGAACTGGTAGGGGCCGGCGGCGTCGCCGCAGGCGTAGATGCTGGGATGGCGGGTTTGCAGGTAGGCGTTGACCTCGATGCTGCCAGAGCGGGTCAGGGGGATGCCCAGATATTCCAGGCCGAAGCCTTCCACCCGAGCCTTGCGGCCGGTGGCGCAGAGCAGGACGTCGAAGGGGACGGCCTCCTCGCCGTCCGCGCCGCCCACGATCAGGCGCTGTTCCCCGTCCAGCACCTCGCAGCGCAGGGGTTCGGCCCCCTTGAGCACGCGCACCCCGTCGGCGGCCATGCCCGCTTCCACCCGCGCGACGACCTCGCCGTCTTCCCGGCCCAGCAGGCCTGAGCGGGCCACCAGGGTGACCCGGCTGCCCAGCCCGGCGAAGGCCTGGGCCAGCTCGCAGCCGATGGGGCCGCCGCCCAGCACCGCCAGGCGCGCGGGCAGCGTGTCCAGATTCCAAACCGTGTCCGAGGTGACGTGGCGCACCCGGTCGATACCGGGGATGCGGGGAATCACCGGGGCGGCGCCGGTGGCCAGGACGATGGCGCGGGCGGAGAGGGCGCGCGGCCCTGCCTCCGTGTCGATCTCCACCGTCCAGGGCGACGTCAGGCGGGCGTGGCCTTGGATCACCTCCACCCCCAGGGCGGTGTAGCGCTCCACCGAATCGTGGGGTTCCACCTGGCGGATCACCGCCCGCACCCGGTCCATGACGGCGGCGAAGTCCACCCGGGGCGGCCCGGCGTGGATGCCGAACTCCCCGGCCCGGCGCAGGTCGGCCAGCAAGCGGGCAGCGCGGATCAGGGCCTTGGAGGGTACGCAGCCGGTGTTGAGGCAGTCGCCGCCCATGCGGTGGGCCTCGATCAAGGTCACTTTCGCCTTCACGGCGGCGGCGATGTAGGCCGTCACCAGGCCGCCGGCGCCGGCGCCGATGACGATGAGGTTGCGGTCGAAGCGGCGGGGTTTGGCCCAATCGTTCATGGCCCGCACCCCGCGTCTTCCAGGGCGCCGCCGCAACTGCTGCCCTGGCCGGCAGTGCAGCCGTAGCAGTGTCCCGCGACACGGATGGTGGCATCGGCCGGGTCGGCGTCCAGCAGGTCGGCCAGGGTCGCGGGGCCCTCCATGGCCAGGCCCAGCATCTGGTTGAAGTCGCAGTCGTACAGCCTTCCCCGCCAGTCCACGCTGACCAGTTCGCGGCACATGACGCCGTCCAGGTTGGCCGGGTTGTGGCTGGCCTTGAGCAGGGCCAGGTAGTCGTGGAATTGCCCCCTGGACAGAAGCGTGCTGCCGAAGCGCAGGATGGGCATGTTGGCCAGGCTGTAGAGGCGGTCGAAGACGATGCCGTGGCGCTCCGCCAGTTCCCGCTTGTAGGCCGCCTCCAGCCCCGCCTGGGCGGGCGGCAGGCTGGGACCGCCGGGGTTGTACACCAGGTTGAGGACGAGACCACTGCCGGGCTGGCCGTAGCCCAGGGCGTTCAGGCGTTGCAGTCCGGCGATGCTGCGGGCGTACACCCCCTTGCCGCGTTGGGTATCGACGTTGTCCTCCAGGTAACAGGGCAGGGAGGCCACCACTTCCAACCCCTGTTCGGCGAGAAAGTCGGCCAGATCCTCATGGCCCGGTTCAGACAGGATGGTCAGGTTGCAGCGGTCGATGACCTTCACCCCCAAGTCCCGCGCCGCCCGCACCAGCCAGCGAAAGCGGCCATGCAGCTCGGGGGCTCCGCCGGTGAGGTCCAAGCTGACGAGCCCGCGCGCCGCCAGCACCCGTGGAATCAAGTCCACCTGGGCGTCGTCCATCATTTCCGTGCGCTTGGGGCCGGCATTGACGTGGCAGTGCAGGCAGCTCTGGTTGCAGCGGTAGCCCAGGTTCACCTGCAGAGTGGTCAGCCGGTCGCGCTTCAGCGCCGGGAAGTCGGTGGATCGCAGCAGGGGCAGGGTGTCGAGCATGGGCTGGGAGCGTGGGCGGGTTGCGCAATGTTACCGGCCGATCCTCGCCGGCGTGAGGGTCACGCCTATGGCCCGCGGGGCGGAAGGAGGTTCCCCGCCCGTCTGGTACAGATCGGCCGGCGTTCTGGTTGTCCTGGCCCATGGCGTGGTGCCGGGCACTTTCCTAGCATTGCCTTTCCGCCACCACGGCCCGAACCTTGCCTTCCTGATTGCGCCCAGTCCGGGTGATGATGCAAGCGGGTTCGCTCACCCGCCGCTTTGCGTCGGCCTCTCCCGGGGGGAGAGGCAAGGCAATCCCCTCGCCCTCAGGACAAGATGGAGTAACACGATGCAAGACCTGCAGGCCGCAATTGAAGTGCTCAAACACGGCGGTGCCATCATTTATCCGCTGCTGGCGCTGGCGCTGGCCGCCCTGGTGGTGATGCTGGACAAGGCTCTGGTCTACCGCCGCCACGCCCGGCTGCCCGAGCCGCTGCGTCAACTGGTGGAGACCTACGGCTTCGACTGGGCCGAGCTGGACCGGCAGCTTGCCACGCTGGGGCCACGCAATTACTTCAGTCGCTTTTTCCGGGTGATCATGGACAACCGCGCCAAGCCCGCCTGGTGGGTGGAATCCCGCGCCGGTGACGAGGCCCAGCAGATCGAGAAAGCGCTGGGGCGGGGCATGTGGGTGCTGGACACAGTGGTTACCGCCGCGCCCCTGCTGGGTCTCCTCGGCACCATCTTCGGCATGATGCAGTCCTTCCAGCTCATTGGTCCCGACGGTCTGGTGAACCCGGGTGGCGTCACCGCGGGGGTGGCCGAGGCCCTGATCGCCACGGCGGTGGGCCTGCTCATCGCGCTGGTCGCCCTGTTCGGTTTCAACTATCTGACCCGTTTGCAGGCCCAGACCCTGGACGAGATGGAGCGCCTGGGCACCCGCCTGGTGGACCACATCCGTCTGGACGCCCAGCAAGCCGGGGCCGCCAACGACGCTGCGCGTCATGAAGCTGCGTAGAAGCCGCCAGCCCAAGCGGGGCCGCATCGAGATCATCGCCATGATCGACGTGATGTTCTTCCTACTGGCCACCTTCATGCTGGCGTCCCTGACCATGCAGCACCTGAACGCCGTACAGGTCAACCTGCCCCGGGGGGCGACTTCCCCCATGGAAAAGAAAGGCTCAGTTCGCGTTAAGTGAGGATGCCCTCAGATGCGGACGGCAGAAGCCAGCAGGGACGCGGGGTTGAGTCCAGCGCCTCGCGTCCGGTCGATGGCG
>WOUQ01000016.1 GCA_009772925.1 bacterium | reverse complement strand
TCTTCATCTCGGACACCCTTTCCATTCAGTGGTTGTAGACACTTCCACTTTGGCACTTCGATGCCGTTCCGGAAGGGGCGTCCATCCCATTATCGCGAGCGCCCTGCGGGCATATACTCCGCGTGGCGATCTTTGCAGGGCGCGTCTAGCCCCTGGATTGCCGTGTCGCTACGCTCCTCGCAATGACGCCCAATGCGGTGTTTCACGCCAACAACTCGTCATCCCAGATCCACGCGGCATGCGCGCGATCCACACATGACCTACTAAGGTTTCCAGGTTCAGGGAGATGGATGCGGCGCCCGAAAACGACGAGGCCCCCTTGCGGGGGCCTCGTATCGTGCCGGTGTCGACTTCAGGCGCGGCGGCGGCGCGCCAGGCCCAGGCCGATCAGGCCCATGCCCAGCAGGGCCAGGGTGGCGGGCTCGGGCACATTCACCACGGTAGTGGCCTTGCCGATGAACACCTGCTCGTAACCGTTGTTGATCTCGCGGCCGTAACCCCAGCCCGTACCGTTGCAGACGTTGTAAGGCGTGTTTGGATCGGTGGGGTTGCCGTTGGAAGAGCCAGGAGCGCAGCCCATGCGCAAGTCGACGCTCATGGTGATCTTGCTGAGATCCAGGTTGGAGTTGAAGAGGCCCGTCAACAGGGTGTTCAACTCGGGGAAGACGATGGCGTAGGCCGCCTGATTGGCGCCCAGGTTGTGGTCGAACTGCTGCTCGATGGTGACGCCTGCAGGCAAGGTGGCGCCGCAGCCCACCAGAATCCCGGTATTGGTCAGACACAGGGCACCGCCGGAGAGGACATAGTCGGTCTGCATGTTGGTGCCGGCGTTGGGGTTTCTCTGGCTGGTTTGATTCGGCCCGCCACTGGTATTGTCAGAAGCGAAAGTGGTCACGTTGCCGTTGAACAGGCCACCCCCGCCTTCAGTAATCGGCCGATACATTTCTCCGGTGCTTGTGGATACCACCTTGTTGGCGAGTTCGTAAGTGCCGAGCAGGGTCGGGTTGTTCAGGTTAGTGGTGTAATCCCACACCTGGATCAGCGCCCAAGCCGCCAAGCTTTGCGTCGCCTGCCCACCGCTGTTGGTCTGGTTGTTGTTGAAGAAGAAGATCATGTCCTCGAAGCCACCGTTCGCCTTCTGCAGGAAGCTCTTCAGGGAACCCGCGGTCGCGTCCCAGGTGTTCGCGTTGTCGCCGGTGAAGTTGCCACCCACCTGATTAGGATCAGTGTAAGTGTCGGTGCTGAAATAGATGGGACCCGAGCCGTTGGGCGTGGAGTAAGCGTTATCCATGCCAGCAATATTGGTGTTGACCGGGGTGCCGTCGGCGCCGGTGGCAACCACGATCAGGTCCTTGATGGCGCCCGGCGTGGAGACCACATAGTAGGGATTACCAGGCCCGGTCTTGGTGGGATCGGTGGCATAGGCCAGGGCGGGCAGGGAGTAGGACTGGGCGTCGCCGTACTGCACGTAGCCGGCGCCGGGCAAGACGAACTGCGCCTGCGCGGATAGGCTGGACAACGCCAAGGGAAGAACGAGGGTGAGAATTTTGCGTTTCATGGTCGCGTCCAACGTCAAGGATAATACCTACCATTGGTCAAGCACATTTCATGCCAAATAATTTTTTCCATAATAAACAGCCCGCTATGCCACACAACATTCTTTTCCGGGGCAAAGTGTCAAAAAAATCGACACCTTCCGGCCGATGCCCCCATCAGGGACCCCACCCCCGAATAAGCGCGCCGATTTCCTCCTCACGCGCCGGCAGGGTCAGCGCCGCGTCGATGCGGAAGCGCTGGCGCAGGCGTTCCAGGGCATGCTCATGGGCGCTCTCGTGGAGCACCAGCACCTTCACCCCCTTGAGTGATTGGGCCGCCGCCAGCAGGGATTCGAGGTTGCTGACGCGGTCGCGGAAATCTGGCTGGAAGTAGAAATCGGCGACGATCACCGCCGGCTTTTCCTTGCGCAGGAAGGCGATGGCCTTGCGCACGGCGAATTCGGTATGCACGCGGTAGCCCAGGCGCTCATAGAGGGGGCGCAGGTTGGGGTAGCCCAGCAGTTCGATGACCGAGAGCAGGAGCGGCGCGGGCTCGCCGGGAAGAACGGAGGTCATGGCCGGTGCGTCACGAGAGGTGGCGGAGCAGTATAGCGTGCCAGCATCGCCCATCAGCGGCCAAGGGCTGCACCGGGGGCAGGAGGTCAAATATTCCGACACGCTGGCCACGCCCCGCCCGACGCGCTCCTGTTTTCCGGCGGTTTCCCTATGATGAAGACATCTTCCCCACTACAAGGAGGTCGGTCATGAGTGGCTTGTCCTGGTCATTGAGCCGCGTCGCGTTTCTCTCCCTGTTGTTGGTCGCGTGCGCGGCGCGCGCAGCGGCGCCACCTTCCATGCAGAAGCAGGTCACTCAGCAGGGCGGCTTCGTGCTCTACCTACCGGCGGGCTGGAAGGCGGAGGAAGGCCGCGACCGGAATCTGCAGATGCTGCGGGTCGCCGACCCCGCGCTGCGCTACAAGGTGGCCCTGCAGCTCGGCGCCGCGGCGGGCGCCGACTTGATGAGCCTGGCACGGCAGCAGGTGGCACAGATCGCACAGCTCTATCCCGACCTCGCCCTCAGCAATCTATGGGCCTCTGGGGCGGGCGACCGCCTGAAGTTCGACGGCGCCTTCGCCGACGGCAAGGGTGGCCGCCGGGAGATGCGGGCCTGGATGAGCCTGCGCGACGGCCACTTCCATTACTCAACCATTTCGGCGCCGCAGGGCCAGCTCGAGGCCATCAAGCCGACCCTCCTCACCATCCTGGCCAATGTGCGCGCCATGAAGGCCGCGCAAGCCGCTGGCGCAGGCGAGCGCGCCGCCCTGCCGCCGCTGAAGCCGCATCGTCTGGCCGACGGTTCGGCCAGCTTGCAGATTCCGAGCGGCTGGCGGGTGAGGGAACTGGGCAAAGGCCAGTTCATCGCCAGTGACCCGGCGGGCAGCCCCAGCTTCATGGTAACCAGCGCCGACGTCATCACCCCCAACCTGGGCGTGCGCGTGCCGGGCGTGCCCATCTCGCCCTACCTGCCGCCGGACCAGGCCTGGCGCTTCCTCTCCGGCGCCCAGGGGCTGGCCAGCAACATGAAGTTCCTCGAGGTGAATCCGCGCCCGCAGATCGCCGCCCAGGTGGCCCAGGTCTATACGGCGGGGCCGGTACAGGTGGCCGATTTCCTTTATCACTGCGATACCCGCGAGGGGCCGACCAAGGGCTATACCCTGGGCATCAGCTTCGGCTCGCGCCTCGACAGCAACTGGAATTTCCGCCACATCACCGTGGCGGCGCCACGTGACCGCTTCGAGGACTATGCACCGCTGTTCGGTGCCATGCTCGGCTCCTATGCGCTGGACGAGGGTTGGGTGAGGAATTACGTCAAACAGGGCATGGAACGGCTCAGGCGGATGGAGGAGGAGACGGCACGCAAGGTGGCGGGCAACGCCCGCGACGTGCGCGAGATGATGCAGGCCGCCTACGACGAGCGCCAGAAGAGCCAGGACTACCTGGACTACAAGCGCACCCAGACCATCCGCGGCGAGCAGGACTGGATCTCGTCCATCGAGGGCGGCAGCGTCTATCACACCGACCGCTGGGGCACCCGCAACACTACCACCGGCGAAACCTGGGAAGGCCAGCCCTACGATTACGTGCGCTTCACGGGCCGCAATCCGAAACACAACGAGGACATGACGCCCATCGACAGCCGCGAGTTGTGGGAGAAGCATCGGCGCTGAAAGCGGTGCCCGATTCTCCGGGGCTCGGCGCCGCATCAGGTGCAGCTTCAATCCCGCCCGGCACCGCCCCTCATGTCGACTTGACGTGGCGCGCGGGCTGGCTGCTGGCTCAGGCCGCCTGCTTGGCCGCCTTCTCGGCGAGCAGCGCGAGGGCTTCCTGCAGGCTCAGATCCTCGGGCTTGCGGTCCTTTGGGATGGAGGCCATTAGCTTGCCGTGCTGCACATAGGGGCCGAAGCGGCCGGACTTGAGTTGCACCGGCTTGCCGTCGGCGGGATGGGCGCCCAGTTCCTTGGCGGGGGCCGGGGCGGCGCGCTTGCCGGCCTTGGCCTCGCGCGGCTCGAACTCGAAGCCCACCTTGCCGTCCTTGTCGCGCACCAGGAAAGCGGAGAAGGCGCGGCGGGTGCGGGCGGAAACGAAGCCGGTGAGGAGATCGGTCTTGCCCTCGGCCAGGAGTTTTTGCATCTGCTCGCGCGCCACCGGCTGCTGCAGGATGACCTGGCCGCTGCGGAAGTCGCAGGTCTTGTTGGGGCCGACGCTGCGCTCGCAGAGATAGGAGGCGCCATGTTCATAGACCTGGCCGCCGCATTTGGGACACTTGCCCAGGCTTTCCTGGCCGGAGAAGTCCACTTCCTCGGCTTCCTCGCCCGCCTTGGGCTGGCCGAAGTCGAACTCCGGCAGCTTGTCGTCGTTGAGGCGGATCTCGGCGTCGAAGGGCCGGCCCATCTTGTTGCGGAAGCCGGTCAGCGGCCCCACCCTGCCGTCACTCAGCAGGGCCTGCATCTCCTCGACCTCGAACTGGCGGCCGGCGACGATCTTCCAGGCGCTCCAGTCGCAGGCCTGGCAGGCGAACTTCTTGTAGTTCTCCTTCACCACGCCGCCGCATTTGGGACAGGGCACCGCCAGGGTGGCGAAGTCGCCGGGCACCGTGTCGGACTCGTATCGCTTGGCGCGGTCGACGATATCCTGGGCGAGAGCGGTGATGTGGCCCATGAACTCGTCGCGTGACAGCTTGCCGCGTTCCATCTGCGACAACTTGTATTCCCAGGCGCCGGTCATCTCCGGCGAGGCCAGTTCCTGGATATCCAGGCCACGCAGCAGGGTGATGAGGGAGAAGGCCTTGGCGGTGGGCACCAGTTCCCGGCCTTCCCGGTGCAGGTAGTTTTCCGACAGCAGGTTCTCGATGATCTGCGCCCGGGTGGCGGGTGTGCCCAGGCCGCGGCCGGCCATGGCGGCGCGCAGTTCCTCGTCATCCACCATCTTGCCGGCGCCTTCCATGGCGGACAGCAGGGTGGCTTCGTTGAAGCGGGCGGGCGGGCGGGTCATGGCGGCCTTGAGGTCCACCGCGCGGGTGTCCAGGGTCTCGCCGGACACCAGCGGCACCAGATTGCCGCCGCCCTCCTCGTCCTCGGGCTGGGCTTCCTTGCCGTAGATCGCCAGCCAGCCCGGATTCACCAGCACCTTGCCCTCGGTCTTGAAGGCGTGTTGCTCGACGCGGGTGATGCGGGTGGTGATGGCATATTCGGCGGCCGGGTAGAACACCGCCAGGAAGCGTTTGGTGACCAGGTCGTAGAGCTTCCATTCCAGCTCATTCAGGGTCTTCGGCGGCGTGCCGGTGGGAATGATGGCGAAGTGGTCGGAAATCTTGGCGTTGTTGAAGATGCGCTTGTTGGGCGTCACCCATTTCCGCTGCAGGATGGTCTTGGCGAAAGGCGCGTACTCCTCCGGCAGGTTGCCCAGCACTTCCTGCACGGTCGGCAGATAGTCCTCGGGCAGGGCGCGGGCGTCGGTCCGCGGGTAGGTCAGCACCTTGTGCTTTTCGTACAACGCCTGGGCCAGGCCCAGGGTGGTCTTGGCGGAGAAGCCGAAGCGGCCGTTGGCGTCCCGTTGCAGGCTGGTGAGGTCGTAGAGCAGGGGCGAGAGCTGGCTGGAGGGCTTGGTTTCCTCGGAGGCTTGCGCCGGCTTGCCGACGCAAGCGGCGCGGATCGCCTCGGCCCGGGCCGGGTCCCACAGGCGGTGGGCCATGGCGTGCTCGTCGCTCTCGTCCCGCTTGAATTTCTCGTCGAACCAGCGCCCGGCGTACTCGCCCTTCTCGCCGGCGAAGCGGCCTTCCAGTTCCCAGTAGGCGCGCGGCACGAACCTGCGGATGCGTTCCTCCCGCTCCACCACGATGGCCAGGGTCGGCGTCTGCACCCGGCCGACGGTGGTGAGATGGAAGCCGCCGGTCTTGGAGTTGAAGGCGGTCATCGCGCGGGTGCCGTTGATGCCTACCAGCCAGTCGCTTTCCGCCCGGCAGATGGCGGCGGTGCGCAGACCCTCCACCTCGGCCGCCTCGCGCAGGGTGGC
Organism: bacterium; assembly: GCA_009772925.1. Classification (GTDB taxonomy): domain Bacteria; phylum Pseudomonadota; class Gammaproteobacteria; order Burkholderiales; family Thiobacillaceae; genus PFJX01. The sequence goes on along the minus strand of WOUQ01000016.1, from coordinate 41,378 downwards.
GAAGCCTTCCTTGATGGCGGCCTGGGTCATGGATTGCAGCCAGAGGCGGCGCACCGGCTTCTTGTTGCCGCTGTGCTGGGCGATGAAATTGAAGATCAGCTCGCCCTCGCGGCCGGCATCGCAGGCGTTGATGAGGCCTTCAACGTCCTTGCGCTTGATCAGCCGGGTGAGCAGCTTGAGGCGGTCCTCGGTCTTCTCGATGGGCGCCAGGGCGAAGTGGGGCGGGATCACCGGCAGGTGGGCGAAGGACCACTTGCCGCGCTTGACCTCGTATTCTTCCGGCACGGTGAGTTCGAGCAGGTGGCCGATGGCGGAGGAGAGCACGTAATGCTCGGACTCGAAGTAGTCCTTCTCCTTGTGGAAGCCGCCCAGGGCCCGCGCGATGTCCTGGGCCACCGATGGCTTCTCGGCGATGATGAGTTGTTTGGACATCAGTGGAGTGTAGGTTGCCAGCTCTCGGCGTCGTCGTCGGACGTGTCGCCGCCACGCACCAGATCCTCCAGCCAGAGCACCTCGCCGGCGCCCTTCAGTTTCCAGACGGCGAGCAGGGCGATCCACTTCAGGCGGTTGCCGGACACCACCGCGTCGGGCAGGGCCAGGGCGCGGTCGATGACCCATTCGCGGGCGTGCGCGGCGAGCAGGCCGGAGCTTTCCAGATAGCCCAGGAAAGCGCGGCCTTCGGTGGCGATGCGGGCGACCTCCTCCGCGCTGAAGATACGGAAGGACTGGGACACGGCGCAGTCCTCGCCGGGCGCCAGGTCATCGAGGGCGGCCAGCCAGTCGAGGGCCTCGCCGATCGCCTCGTCCTCGAAACCGGCCGCGGACAGCTTGCGGCTCAGTTGGGCGGCATCCGGAAAGGCTTCGGCATGCACATAGGTGTCGTAGAGATAGAGGAGGATGTCGAACATCATGGGAATAGTCGTTGGTAGAGACCGCCCGGCAGTTTCGCCACGGCGCCCTCCATTTCGGCGGCGAGAAGCTTGACGGAGACCTCCTCCACCGTCAAGCCGAGGCGGGAAGCCAACTGGTCGGGCGCCAGCGGACCGCCGCCGAGGCACTCCAGCAGGGCGTCGGCGCCGCCGCTGGCGGGCATGCTGGCCGCCGCTGCGGGCAGCACCCGGCCCAGTTCCTCCAGGATGTCGGCGGCCGATTCCACCAGCTTGGCGCCCTGCTTGATCAGCCGGTGGCAGCCTTTCGACAGCGGGGAATGGATGGAGCCCGGCAGGGCGAACACGTCGCGGCCCTGCTCGGCCGCGAGGCGGGCGGTGATGAGGGAACCGCTTTCCAGCGCCGCCTCCACCACCAGGACGCCCAGGGAGAGGCCGCTGATGATGCGGTTGCGGCGCGGGAAATGGCCGCTTTTCGGCGGCGTGCCGACGGGAAACTCGGAGACGATGGCGCCTTCCGCCGCGAGACGGTGCGCCAGATCCTTGTTGCGCGCCGGATACACCCGGTCCAGACCGGTGCCGACCACCGCCACGCTGCCGGCCAGGCCAGCCAGACCGCCTGCATGGGCGGCCGCATCCACGCCCAGGGCGAGGCCGCTGACGATGGTCAGCCCGGCCTCCGACAGGCTCTGGGCGAAGGCGCGGGCATCGCGCAGGCCCTGCGGCGTGGCGTTGCGGCTGCCGACGATGGCCAGCATCGGCCGCGCCAGCCAGGCCGGATCGCCGCGCACGTATAGCCACGGCGGTGCGGCGGGAATGTCGCGCAGGCGCTCGGGGTAGGCCGCGTCGTTCCAGGTGACCAGGTGATTGTCGGGGCCTTGCAGCCATTCCAGGCCGGCGCGCGTGGCTTCCGGCGCGACGCCGGCGGCGATGGCGCGGGCGAGGCCGTCGCCCACCAGGGGCCGGAGCTGGGCCACGCTGGCGCCGAGGATGGTCTCGGGCGTGGTGAAGACTTCCAGCAAACGGCCGGCCGTTTCGGGGCCCAGGCCGGGCACGGCCTCAAGGGCGAGCCAGGCCGCCTGTGAGGGGTGGCCGCTCAAGATGCTCGTCGCTCAGGGACTGGCGACGGAATCCATCAGGTAGACCGGACCGTCGGCGCGCATGATCAGCCCGTAGGCCACCTTGTCGTAGACGCGGTAGACGAACAGCACGCCCACGTTATGGTTCGGCAACTGCACCTGGTTGCGGGTGCGCTCTTCGGGCCGGCAGTGCAGGTGGTACACCTCCTTGGGATCGAAGAACTCGTTGGCGGTGATCTTGGCGCCCGGCTTCAGGCAGCCGATGTCGGCGTAGCGCACCACCTGCTTCGGCGCATCCGCCGGCAGTGTGCTGCAGTCGACCAGCATTTCCTTGGGATCGTAGAAGTCGCTGGTCAACGTCTTGCCGGGCTTGACGCATTTCGTGTCGGTGTAGGCGCCGGTCGGCACCTTCTCGCCCGGCAACAGGCGACCCTGACGCTGGATGGAAAGGACGTGGCCGGGTTCAAGTCCGTCGCGCTGACCACGGTTGATGACCACGGTGGCGTACTGGGCGGTGGCGTTGAATCCGCCGTAGGCCTGGATGATCTTGCCTTGCACCGGCTTGGCCGGCGCGCGCGGGAGCATGGAGTCCAACGCGTAGGGCGCGTCGGGCAGCAGGCTGTCACCCAACATCACTTCCTGATTCGCCTTGTCCAGCCGCAGGGTCTGCGGGTTTCCGGGCACCAGGGTGCTCGCGCGTCCGACGACTTCCGCCTCCAGCCCCAAGGCTTCGCCGGTGTCGGGATCGGTCAATTGCCGGCCTGGGCGCACCACCTTCCATTGCGTGGTATCCGGCTTGCCGGCGGCGGCATAGAGGATGTCACCCTGGGTGATCATTACCCGCTGATCGGCCGTCCCCAGGATCTTCGGCGCGGCACCCAGCTTGCCCGCGTCGAGAATGCCGGCGACCGTGGCGTAAGGCAGCAGGAGGCGCGGCTCGATGGCGGGGATACCCTGGTTCTGCAGTTCGATGGGCTCGCCGCGGACCTGCGGGCTGAGCTTGACCAGCGGCAGGCCGGAACCTTCCAGCGAAAGCTTGGGCTTGCCGTCTTCCATGGTCAGCACGACCACGTCGCCGGGGTAGATGAGATGGGGGTTCTTGATCTGTTCCTGGTTCAGCCGCCAGACCTCCGGCCAGCGCCAGGGATCCTTCAGGAATTTCGCCGAGATGTCCCACAGGGTGTCGCCCTTGACCACCACATGGCGCTCCGGCGCGTTTTCCTGCAGGCGGACCTCGTCGGCCCGGACGGTTGCACTGAGGGGGGCGCTCAGGCCCAAGGCGGCGATCAATACAAGTGTACGCATGGTTCCTGCCCTTCCTGGCTTGCTGCGGCGTTGCGGCCGTTATAATTCAGTCCGCACAAAACTTAAACCACTTTGTCAAATTTTGCACGGAATACACTGCCCTTACACGACATGGCCCTGCTGAAAATTCTGCATTTCCCCGACCCGCGCCTGCACCTCGTGGCCAAGCCGGTGGCCGCCGTCGACGCCGACATCCGCCAGCTCGCCGCCGACATGGCGGAAACCATGTATGCCGCGCCCGGCATCGGCCTGGCCGCCACCCAGGTCGATCGCCACGTGCGACTCATCGTGGTGGACATCAGCGAGGAGAAGAACCGCCTGCTCACCTTGATCAATCCCCGCATCGTCATGAAGGAAGGCGAGGCGGTGCGCGAGGAAGGCTGCCTTTCCGTGCCCGGCATCTACGACAAGGTGACGCGCGCCGAGCACATCCGCGTCGAAGCCCTGGACCTCGAAGGCAAGCCCTTCCAGCTCGACGCCGTCGGCCTGCTGGCGGTCTGCATCCAGCACGAGATCGACCATCTGGACGGCAAGGTCTTCGTCGAATACCTCTCCCGCCTCAAGCAGGCCCGCATCCGCCACAAACTGGGAAAACAGGCGCGGGAAGCGATGTAAGTTCAGCTACAAGGCGCAAGATTCAAGGAAGTCGGCTCCTTGCCTTGCCTCTCGAACCTTTCCTCTTGAACCTTGCCCCTCTCTGAATGCGCCTCCTCTTCGCCGGTACCCCCGAGTTCGCCGCCGCCGCGCTGAAGGCGCTCATCGCCTCCGGGCACGACATCCCGCTGGTGCTGACGCAGCCGGACCGGCCGGCCGGGCGCGGCATGAAGCTGCGGATGAGCGCGGTGAAGGAGCTCGCCCTGGCGCACGGCCTGAACGTCGCCCAGCCCGAGAACCTGAAGACCGAGGCAGCCCGCCAACCCATCCGCGACGCGGCGGCCGAGGTCATGGTGGTGGCCGCCTACGGCCTCATCCTGCCGCAGGCGGTGCTGGACCTGCCGGCGCTCGGCTGCGTCAACATCCACGCCTCGCTGCTGCCGCGCTGGCGCGGCGCCGCCCCCATCCACCGCGCCATCGAGGCCGGTGACGCGGAGACCGGCATCACCCTGATGCAGATGGACAAGGGCCTGGATACCGGCGCCATGCTGCGGCGCGCCACCCTCCCCATCCTGGCCGGGGACACCACCGGCAGCCTGCACGACAAGCTCGCCGAGCTGGGCGCGAGAGAGATCGTCGCCCTGCTGCCGGAACTCGCGGCGGGCCGGGTGGCTGCGACCCCTCAGGATGACGCCTTGGCGACCTACGCCGGCAAGATCGGCAAGGACGACGCCCGCCTGGACTGGAGCCTGCCGGCCGCCGCGCTGGACCGGCGCATCCGCGCCTACGATCCCTTCCCCGGCGCCTTCTGCCTGCTCGACGGCGAACCGCTGAAGATCTGGCGCGCCCGGCCGGTGGCCGGTTCGGGTGAGCCGGGCACCCTCCTGGCGGTGGATCGGCATGGCATCCGCGTCGCCTGCGGCGAGGGCGCCCTGGAAATCGGCGAAGTGCAGAAGGCCGGCGGCAAGCGCCTGCCGGTCGCCGCCTTCCTCGCCGGCCACGACCTGCGCCCCGGCCATCTGCTCGCCTGACCCCCCCCCGCAAGATCTTGAATTTCCGTGTGTTTGTCGCATCTACGCGGCGAATCCACATTGCCCACGGAGACACGCGATGCTCAACAACTGGCTGAAGACCACCCTGCTCATGGCCGCCATCCTCGCTCTGTTCGGCGTGGTCGGCGCCATGCTCGGCGGCGCCACCGGCATGCTCATCGCCCTGCTCGCCGGCGGCTCCATGAATCTGTGGGCCTACTGGAACTCGGACAAGATGGTGCTGCGCATGTACGGCGCCCGTGAGATCGGCCCGGCCGACGCGCCCGCCTTGTACGGCATGGTGGCGGAACTGTCCGGCCGCGCCGGCCTGCCGATGCCGCGCGTCTATCTCATCGACCAGGTCCAGCCCAACGCCTTCGCCACCGGCCGCAACCCCGAGCACGCCGCCGTCGCCGCCACCACGGGCATCCTGCGCCTGCTCGACACGCGCGAGCTGCGCGGCGTCATGGCGCACGAGCTGGCGCATGTGAAGAACCGCGACATCCTCACTTCCACCATTTCCGCCAGCATCGCCGGCGCCATCGCCGCGCTGGCACAGTTCGGCATGTTCTTCGGCGGTGGCCGCGACCGCCCCAACGCCATCGTGCAGATGGCGTTGCTGATCCTCGCGCCCCTCGCCGCCATGCTCATCCAGATGGCCATCTCGCGCGCCCGCGAATTCGGCGCCGACCGCGGCGGCGCCGAGATCAGCGGCGATCCCGAGGCGCTGGCCTCGGCCCTGCGCAAGATCGAGGCCTACGCGCGCGGCACCCGCATGGATACCGCCGAGATGCACCCGGAAACCGCCCAGATGATGATCATCAACCCGCTCTCCGGCGGCGACCTGAAAGGACTCTTCAGCACCCACCCGGCCACCGAGCAGCGCGTCGCGCGTTTGCTGGAGATGGCGCGTACCTGGCGCTGAAACATTTGCTTGCAGCCGGTAATAGTTCAGAAATACCAGGCTTACAGGCCGCTCCCAGACTGGACCCATCCCCCGCGCATGTCGCACGGGGGCAATCTTCAAGGAGTCCCGTCATGAAATCCCGTTCATCCCTCAAGCATCTGGGCCTTGCCATGCTGACCACCTTATCCCTCGCCGCGGGCGGCGCCCAGGCCGGCAACGCAGCGTGCCTGCCCGGGTACCAGGCGCCAATCCCGCAGACCGGCACCACCGCCGCCGGCACAGCCCCGTTTCAGGAACGCATGCGCTGGATCGAGCAGGCCCTGCAAGAAGGCCGCATCAGCCCCTACGACGCCGGCCGCCTCATGCGCCAGCAATGGGAACTGGCGCGCTTCCAGCAAGGTTTCCTGGCCGGCGGCCAGGCGCTGCCGGCGGGCGCGCCCCAGAGCGGCTGCCTGAGCGCGGACCTGGCCGCGCGCATCGCGCCCCTGGGTGACATGGCCGTCGGCGGCATGCAATCCGCCAGCAGCCTGATGCGCACGCTGATGCGCGAGGCCGAGCGCCTGATTTCGGAGCAGTTGGCGCCGGACCGGTCACCGCTGTAATGCAACAAGCCCCGTCAATCGGGGCTTGTGCATGGGTGTCGCCGCGATCCGCCCATACCGCGCGCGCCGTGGAGCCTGTCCACCGCCCCCGGGCTTGACGCCTACACCCCCGCCGCCTGCCGGTCGGCGTGATAGCTGGAACGCACCAGGGGGCCGCTGGCGACGTTCCTGAAGCCCATCTGCAGGGCGACGCGCGCGAACTCGGCGAACTGTTCCGGCGGTACGAAACGTTCCACCGGCAGATGGTGCGGGGAAGGCTGCAGGTATTGGCCGATGGTCAGCATGTCGACGTCGTGCGCGCGCAGATCGCGCAGCACCTCCAGCACCTCCGCGTCCGTCTCGCCCAGACCCAGCATGATGCCGGACTTGGTGGGCACACCGGGGCAGCGCGCCTTGAACCGTTTAAGCAACAGCAATGAATGTGCGTAGTCCGCCCCGGGCCGGCAAGCCTTGTAAAGGCGCGGCACGGTCTCCAGGTTATGGTTCATCACGTCCGGAGGATCGGCGGCAAGCAGGTCCAGGGCGATATCCAGGCGGCCGCGAAAATCCGGGGTAAGAATTTCGATGTGGGTATTGGGGGTGGCTGCCCTTGCCGCGCGGATGCAGGCGGCGAAGTGGGCGGCGCCGCCGTCCCTGAGGTCGTCGCGGTCGACGCTGGTGATGACCACGTACTTCAGTCCCATCGCCGCCAGGGTATGTGCCAGGTGGGCGGGTTCGTCGGCATCGGGCGGCAGCGGCTGGCCATGGCCGACGTCGCAGAACGGGCAGCGGCGGGTGCAGAGATCGCCCAGGATCATGAAGGTGGCGGTGCCGTGGCGAAAGCATTCGCCCAGGTTGGGACAGGAAGCCTCCTCGCACACGGTATGCAGCCGTGCCTTGCGCAGCAACGACTGGATGCGCGCCACCTCCGGTCCGGCCGGTGCCTGTGCCTTGATCCAGGGAGGCAGTTTCAGGCGCGGTTTGGCCACGACCTTGATGGGGATGCGGGCGGTTTTCGCGGCGCCCTTGTGCAGGATGGAATCGGCCATGGCGGTAGGGAGTGGAAGCGGGGGCATTGTATCCGGCCGCCTTCCGCCATCGACACGCCGAAGCCGAAGCCCTTCGGCTAAGCCGGTTCTCTCCGAGTGTCCGCGACGCCCGCCTCCTCCGGGAGGCGGGCGTTTTTCATGGACGACCTATTTCACCGGCAAGGTATGCGGCGGCAGGCTGGCGGCCAGGGTCTCCGCCAGGCGTTCCATGCTGTAGGCCAGGGGCGAGCGCCGGCGCCAGACCAGTCCGATGCTGCGCGACGCGCCCGGCTTGGCCAGGGGCTTGAACTTCACCGACGCCGTGACCGGCGATGAATCCGCGCAGGCCAGGGCGGGCATCAGGGTCACGCCCAGGCCCATGGCGACCATCTGGCGCAGGGTCTCCAGGCTGGTGGCGCGTATCTCCTCGCTTTTCAAACCTTGCAGGTGGCAGGCGTCGAGGGCCTGGTCGCGCAGGCAGTGGCCCTCCTCCAGCAACAGCAGGCCGGCCTTCGCCAGGGTGTCGATGTCCACCGATTTCGCCCTGGCCAGGGCATGCCCGGCGGGGATGGCGGCGAGGAAGGGTTCCTTGAACAGGGCTTTCACCTCCAGGGTGGGATCCTGGATGGGCAGGGCCAGCAGGCCGGCATCCAGCTTGCCCTCGGCCAGGTGGGCCAGCATGTGCGGCGTCATCTCCTCGCGCAGCAGCAGGCGCAGGCCGGGATGTGCCTCGCGCACGCGGGTCAGCACATGGGGCAGGTAGTAGGGCCCCAGGGTGGGGATCACGCCCAGGTGCACGGTGCGCTCCATGGGATCCCTGGCGTAACTGGCCACCTCGCGGATATGGGCCGCCTCCTCGACGATGCGGCGGGCCGACTCGACGATCTCCCGGCCGATGGGGGTGGGGACCACCCGCTTGAGGGAACGGTCGAACAGGATCACCCCCAGGTAATCCTCCAGCTTCTTGAGGCCGGTCGACAGGGTGGACTGGCTGACGAAGCAGGTCTCGGCCGCCTGGCCGAAGTGGCCGCTGTCGGCGAGGGCGACGAGATAGCGCAGTTCTTGCAGGGTCATGGCGGTTACGATCTACATCATTGATTGATGCGAAAGATTATATTCATTTCACCAACTCCTCCGCCTGGTCTTAAATGAAGGCGTGAAGCGATCCAACATTCCTCTCAGCCGAGAGGCTTAACTGCAAGGAGCACAGCATGGCCATCGATATCGGTATCGGCGACAAGGACCGCGCACGCATCGCGGAGTCCCTCTCCAGGATGCTCGCGGACAGCTACATCCTGTATCTCAAGACCCACAACTTCCACTGGAACGTGACCGGGCCCATGTTCAACACCCTGCACATCATGTTCATGCAGCAGTACACGGAACTGTGGAACGCCCTCGACCTGATCGCCGAGCGCATCCGCGCCCTGGGCCATCCGGCGCCGGGTTCCTACAAGCGCTACACGGAACTTTCCAGCATCCAGGAAGAGGAAGGCGTGCCTTCGGCGCACGACATGATCCGGCAACTGGTGGCCGGCCAGGAAGCGGTGACGCGCACCGCCCGCGCCGCCTTCAAGGTGGCCGACGCGGCCGACGACCAGCCCACCGCCGACCTGCTCACGCAGCGCATGGAAGTGCACGAGAAGAATGCCTGGATGCTACGTTCGCTGCTGGAGGACGGCGCGGCGGCACCAAAACCGGCCAAGGCGCGGCGCAAGTAGGCGCCGGTCCGGTGCGGGCGGCCGGAGATAGAATCGGCGGCCTGAACGTCCGTAGCCCGCCCGCCCCATGACCACCGCCGACCTCCTCCCCGTTACCCTGCTCACCGGCTTCCTGGGCAGCGGCAAGACCACGCTGCTCAATCAATTGCTGCGTCGGGAGCCGCTCACCGCCGTGGTGATGAACGAATTCGGCGAGATCGGCCTGGATCATCAACTGCTGGAGGACACGCGCGGCCCCCTGGCGCTGCTTTCAGGCGGCTGCGTGTGCTGCCAGGTGCAGGGTTCGCTCGGCCCCACCCTGAAAAACCTCTACATGGCGCGCGGCTGCACGCTGCCGGCCTACCGCCGGGTGATCATCGAAACCACCGGCATCGCCGACCCCGCCCCCATCCTCGACGTGCTGCTCAACGACCGCTGGATCGCCGCCCGCCATCGCATGGACGGCGTCATCACCACGGTGGACTGCGCGCACGCTCAGCAACAGCTCGACGCCTACCCGGAGGCGCGGCGCCAGGTGGCGGTGGCTGACCGCCTGCTGCTCACCAAGACCGACCAGGCCACGCCCGAGACCCGCGCCGCGCTGGAGGAACGCCTGGCCTCGCTCAATCCCGCCGCGCCCCGACATATCGTCACACATGGCGCCATCGACCCCGCGCTGATCCTCGATGTCGGCCTGTTCAACGCCCGCCACAAGCACTCGGACGTGGAGAAATGGCTCGCCCATGCGCGTTATCGGCCGGTCGCGCGCGGCGCCGGGCTCGGCGGCAAGACCCGGCCGCAACCGGCGGACGCTCATGACGGCCGCATCCGCGCCTTCAGCCTCAGCTTCGATGAACCCCTGGATTGGGACGGCCTGGCCGCCGCCCTGGAAATGTTGCAGGCATTCCGAGCAGAGAACCTGCTGCGCATGAAAGCCATCGTCCACGTCGCCGGCAAGGACGCCCCGGTGGTGCTGCACGCGGTGCAGCACGTGCTCTATCCGCCGGCCGAACTGCGGGAGTGGCCGGACGACGACCGACGCAGCCGTTTCGTCTTCATCACCGCCGGTCTGGAGGAGGGTTTCGTCCGGCGCTTGCTCGAGGACTTCACCCACGCCGCCGCCGGCAAGCCCGCCTCCCCGGCCCTGGCCTGAACCGCCCCCAGGGGTGGCAAGCGTCCCAATTAAACATATTGACAACCGTTCTCATTAGCGACAGACTTGCGCCACCTCCCCACCGGAGCCATGCCATGTATGTCTGCATTTGCCAGGCCGTAACGGAAAAACAGGTTCGCGACGCGTTCGAACAGGGCGTGCATTCCCTCAGCGCGCTGCGCAAACACCTGGGCGTGGCCTCGGAATGCGGCAAATGCGCGCGCTGCGCGCACGGCATTCTCAAGGAGTGCCGCAACTGCCCGGCTGAGGCACGGGGCATGTCCTGCGCGGGCTAAGCGCAAGTCGCGAGCTCCAGCACCGCGCCCGCATTCACCCCACCTCCGTCATGGAGGTTGTTCGCGCTCGCCTTGTCTATAATCGATGCGAACCGGCACCCCGCCGGACCGCGCGGCGGCAAGCCCATTAGCCAAGTATTCAGCCAGCTCCAGCCACCGGCCCGCCGCTCCCCCAGGACACACCGCAACCACGGACAAGGAGCCCCCATGAAAGGCGACAAAAAAGTCATCCAGCTGCTGAACAAGGCGCTGGCGGTCGAGTTGACCGCCATCAACCAGTATTTCCTGCATGCCCGCATGTACAAGAACTGGGGCCTCAACGCCCTGGGTAAGCACGAGTACGAGGAATCCATCGAGGAGATGAAGCACGCCGACAAACTCATCGAACGCATCCTCTTCCTCGAAGGCCTGCCCAACCTGCAAACCCTGAACAAGCTGCACATCGGCGAGAACGTGCCCGAATGCCTGGCCGGCGACCTGAAGCTGGAACTGGGCGGCCGCGAGCTCTACGTGGAAGCCATCGCCTACTGCGAATCCATCAAGGACTACGTCTCGCGGCAAGTCCTCGACGACATCCTGGAGGACACCGAGGAGCACATCGATTACCTGGAAACGCAACTCGAACTCCTGGACAAGGTGGGCCTGCAGAACTACCTGCAAAGCGCCATGGGCGAATTTGGCTCCTGACGCGTCGCCTGGCCACCTGAGCGGGCCGCGGGCCCGCTTTTTTCTGCTTGGTTGGCGATCTCGAATGAGCACGGGAAGAACCTTTGGCGGTGCCGTGGGAGTGGGCTCGCCCGCGAATCATCCAACCAACCGCGGGTGCGCCCGCCCCCACGGACCGACGATTTCCGTGCACAGGCTCAATCCGCCACCGCATTCGCTACGGAAAAAATACTTGTGTTTGCGAATCGTTCTCGTTTAATATCCGTCGCACGCTTCCCGTCCACCCCGTGGCGGAGGCGGGTCTAGCAGCAGCCAGCCAGGACGCCGTCCCAGCCAGCCGATCTCTAGCTTATTCACAGGAGACGGATATGGATTGGCTGAACACCCTGATGTGGGTCCTCCGCGGCAGCGCCGCCGGCATGGCCCTGTTCCTGACGATGGTAGTGGCGGTATACGCCCTGGTGCCGCTGGAAACCCCGCGCGCCCAGGATGCGCCGTCGCAGTCGGCCGCTCGGCATCAGGCGGGGTGAATCGACATGACCTTCCCCGCCGCCACCGACAACCGCCCCGACCTGATGGCCGCCGTGCTGGAACACCTGGCCTGCTTCATGCAGACCGGGCGGCCGCGTTCCGCCCATCTCGCCAGCCTTCTGCTCGCGCGCATCGCCGTCGAGCCGGACGTAGATGCCGAACTGCGCGAGCGCTGCCGACTGCTGGACGAAGTCCTGGAAAGCCTGGAGACGCGCGATGAGCGTGTCCACCTGGTGCCGTCCATGCGCGCCTCGGCGCGTCCCACGCCGTGGCTGACCTGGGAATGCCTGGGAGAAGCGGCATGAGGGGCCTCCGGTGAGCCAGGAGCTGCCTGCCTGGGGTCCCCGGGAGGACTTGGTCAAGTCCTGGACCGCGCGCTTCCTGGGCCGCGAGGAACCCGTCGTCGAAGTCGACGCCGCCAATGCCGGTCCGGCCGATGCGCCCAGGCAGCGCGCCAGCAAGCTGCCGCCGCGCATCTGGGAACTCGACCACAAACTGCTCTGCCCGGTCATCGGCACCTGCCTGTCCATGCCCGAGGTGCGCGCCCTGGCGCGCAAGCACGGGGTGATTCCAGAATCCGCCGGCGACTATGATGCCCACGTCACCGTGGTCTCGCATTGCAAGAGCCGCAATCCCGTCTCCGAGGCGGTACAGAAGGCGCTCGATCGGCAGCATGCCCTCTGGGTAGGGCGGTTCGCCAAGGCGAAAAGCGAGGCGGTCGCGCGCGATCTCTGGAACGCCGCCCTGGAACGGGGCGAAGCGGCGGGCGCGCTGTGGGGCGCGGCATCCTGCCGAGCGATCACACCGGAACTGACCCAGCAGGTCTACGAGGACATCCACATGTTGTCGCATCAGGTCGGCGCCGGCGTGCGCGCCGATCTAGCCCGCGTCGCCAGGCTGGAGGAGGAGGTGCGCCGCTTGCAGGCGCAACTGCGGCGCGCCGGCGAGAAAAGCGAAAGCGAACTCGCGCAGCGCGCGGCCCGCATCCGCTATCTGGAAAAGTCTCTGGCCATGGCCGAGGACAAGGCGCGGGAGAACGACGACCTGCGCCGCCGGGTGGATGACCTGGCCTCCGGCCGCGCCCTGGCCGAACTCGAACAGCGGCTCGCCGCCAGCGCGGAGCGGGCCACCGCTCTGGCGCGCAGGGCGGAGCGCGCGGAGGTGCTGGAGGAGCGTCTCGCCAGCCTCGGCGAGGCGCAGCGCAAACTGGAAGAAGACCTGCGCCAGGCGCGCGACGGACGCGATGCCCTGGAACGTCTGCTGCTGGAGGAGCAGGACTGCGGCGACTGCGCCCTGCATGACGCCTGTCCCGGCCCCGAGCTGCGCGGCCAGCGCCTGCTCTGCGTGGGTGGCCGCATCAATCTTCAGGCGAAATACCGCCAGCTGGTGGAAAAGGCCGGCGGCCAGTTCATCTACCACGACGGCGGCAAGCAGGAAGCGCTCGCCCGCCTGCCGGAACTGCTCGGCCAGGCCGACGCCGTCATCTGCCCGGCCGACAACGTCGGCCACCCCGCCTATTACCAGCTCAAGCGGCACTGCAAGCAGGCGCGCAAGCCCTGCGTCATGCTGCGCGGCTCCAGCCTCGCCAGCTTCGCCGACGGCCTCAGCCGGCTGGCGGCGGGCGACATCGACTTCGGCGCCGGCTCACCGCTGCCCTTCATGCCCATGGCCGCGAAACCCGTCCTCTGATGGAAGCAACCCGATGAACGCGAACACCTGCGCAACGGCCGCCGACGCAGCCGGCCTGCCCCCCGTCAAAACCCTGCTGTCCGCGTACATGCGGACGAAGTTGCAGGAAGAGCGCCCGGTGCAGGGTGTCCCAGTGGAAGCCTTGATCCGCGCGGGGGTGGCGGCCCGATAGGCCGTCGGGGATGGCCAGCACTTGCACGCTGGCCGGGTCCAGGCTCGCCGCGACGGCCTGGCCGAATGCCAGTTCCTCGCGATGGATGCCGATGACCAGCAGGGTGGTGGGGGCGGCTCATCTCACCGGCCGGTGAGACAGCGCTCGTCCCTGCACTGGTGGATCTCCACCGTCACATGGTCGAGCCCGTCGATGTCGGCCAGGAGTTGCCGGTAGTGCTCGACCGCGCGAGGTGCGTGGGTCACCACGGAGAGGATGCAGGCACGGCTGGCGGGGCCCACCCGCCAGAGGTGCAGGTCGGCCACCTCGTGGTCCGGCAGGGCCTCGACGCGGCGGCGTACCTCGGCCGCCGTCGGTCCGTGGTCTTCGGCGTCCAGCAGCACGGCGCCGCTGTCGCGCGCCAGTCCCCAGGCCCAGCGGCTGATGACCGCCGCGCCGACCAGGCCCATGAGGGGATCCAGGAATCTCCAGCCATAGAGCATGCCGCCAGCCAGGGCGATGATGGCCAGAACGGAGGTGAGCGCATCGGCCAGCACGTGCAGGTAGGCGGCGCGCAGGTTGTGATCGACGTGGTGGGGGTGATCGTGGGCGTGTTGATGATCGTGGTCGTCGTCGTGGCCATGATCATGGTGATGGGGTTCATCCCGCAGCAGCCAGGCGCTGGCCAGGTTCACCGTCAGACCCAGTGCCGCCACGGCCATGGCCTCGGCATAGTGGATGGTCACCGGATTGAACAGGCGCTGCGTGGATTCCCAGGCCATCCAAAGGGCCACCACCGCCAGCAGCAGGGCGCTGCTGTACCCCGCCAGGGCGGAGACCTTGCCGGTACCGAAGGTGAAGCGGGCGTCGCCGGCGTGGCGCCTGGCGAAGGCATAGGCAAAGGCGGCCAGACCCAGGGCACCGACGTGGCTGGCCATGTGCCAGGCGTCGGCCAGCAGCGCCATGGAGCCGGTCAGCCAGCCGGCGACCAGTTCCACCAGCATGGTCAGGAAGGTCAGGCCCACCACCCAGCGCGTGCGGCGTTCCGCGTGGCGTTGCCGCTCGGTGCCGAAGTCGTGGGGGTGTTGCCAGAGGCTGATGTCGTGGGAGGCCATTTCAGGGGCAAGGGGCAAGGGGCAAGGAAAACTAACGCGCAGCATGGGAGGAAGTCATCCCCCATTTTTCATGCTCACGCCCAACTCTAACGTTCAACCAGGCACTGGCCGCAACATACTTCGCCAGACCGTCACCACGCAGGCCGCGACCACCAGGGCGCAGACAATCACCGCGCCCGCCGGCAGGTCCCAGCGCGCGGAGGCCAGCAGGCCCAGGGCATAGCCCACCGCGCCGGTCAGATAGCCTACCAGCAGGGCTCGCCCGCAGCGCTTGGCGTGCGCGACCAAGGCCGGCACGATCAGGCTGGCGAACACCAGATAGACGCCCACCACCTGCACCGAGGCGGTGATGGCCAGCGCGAACAGCAGGTAGAAGCCGAGCGCGGACTTGTGCAGGCCGCCGAACCAGGCCGCCAGCACCAGGCCGTTGAGCAGCGCCAGCAGCGGCAGATCGTCCCAGGTGGTCCAGAGGATCTGGCCGACCAGCATCTCGCGCAGATGTTCGCCGCCATGCGCGTCCTGCGCCAGCAGCAGGATGGCGACCGAGGCGACCAGCACGAAGGACACACCGATGATCGCTTCCTGCAACCGCGGCCAGCGTCGTTCCGTGCCATGCAGCATCAGGGCGCCGACGGCGGCCAGGACCAGGGCGGCGGCCTGGCCCTGCCAGCCGCCCTCCCAACCCAGGAAATGCGCGAGGATGAGGCCCAGGCCGGCGAACTGGGCGATGGCGATGTCGATGAAGATGATGCCGCGCTCGAGCACGCGCTGCCCCAGGGGCACGTGGCTGGCCAGCACCAGCAGGCCAGCCAGCAAGGCGGGGAGCAGGATGCTCCATTCCACGCCGGTGTTCATTTCAGCGCCGCCAGCAAGGTCTCGACGACCTCGTCCATCCAGGCGATCAGATCCGTCGCGCGCGGCGTCGCGCCCACCGTGTGCGGCAGCCGCACCGCCGGCGCGCCGGTTTTCTCCTCCAGCCAGCGGCTGGCGCGCGGCGATTGATAGTTGGTGTGCAGGATCAGCCTCACCGGGCGCTCGCGTGAGCGCCGCAACACCTCGGCCAGATGGGCGGCGGAAGGCTCGATGCCGGGCTTGGGCTCCAGCGTGGTCTCCACGCGCATGCCGAGCCAGCGCGCGAGATACACCCAGTCCTTGTGGTGGGTGGCCAGCGGCACTCCCTTCAGCGGCGCGGCGCGAACCCGCCAGCCTTGCATGGCTTCGCGCCAGCGGTTCTGGAAGTCGCGGTTGCGCGCCGCGTAGTGGGCGGCGTTGGCGGCGTCCAGCCGCGCCAGCCGGGTGGCCAGGGCATCGGCAACGCGGGCGACGTTGCCCGGGTCGAGGTGGAGGTGGGGATTGCCCGCCGCGTGCACGTCGCCCATGTCGCGGTCGACGCGCTGGGGCTTGTCCATGAGTTCGACGAAGTCGGCCGCCTCGAAGTGGCCGGCGCTGCCGGGCAGGATGCGGGCATTGCCGGATTCGCGCTGCAGCAGGGGCAGCCAGCCCGCCTCCAGCTCGGCGCCGGTGCACACCAGCAGGTCGGCATTGCGCGCGCGCGCGATCAGGCTGGGGCGCGCCTCGATGCGATGGGGGTCCTGGCTGGGGGTGGTGGCGGAAGCGACGCGCGCCTGGTCGCCGGCGATCTCGCGCACCAGCGCGGCCCACTCCGGTTCGCAGGCCAGCACTTCGAGCGCCGCATGAACCGGCGCGGCCAGACCCAGGGCCAGGACCAGGCTGGCGAGGGTGGATACGATACGCATGCTGTTCTCCTTGAACGGTTCCGCCGACCGCGGCCGGCGGAACCACGTTGGCCGCTCAGAACTTGTGGGCGCCGTGCGGGCCGAGGCTGTGGATGTATTGCAGGGTGATCTGGTTATCCTTCAAGCCCTGTTCCGCCTCGTCACGCGCGAACTGCAGGCGCAGGCGCGAGAACTCGCTGGGGTTGTAGTCCAGCATCAGGCTCTGCCTTTTCGGCGTGAAGTCGGGCTTCGACAGTACGCCGGCGAAGGCGGGACCGAAGTCCACCGAGCCCACGTCCAGGCGGTCGTAGCGGTAACCGACGCGCCATTGCGGGTGGAACTGGTAGACCCCCTGGGCATACCAGCCGGACTGGCGCGCGTCGTAGCTATCCGTGATTCCCGGGCAGGCGCCGGCAGGCGTGTTGTCCTCGCAACTAAGATCGCCATCTTCCTCGCGGCGCACGTACTCGGCCTGGAACTTGAAATTGCGGTACCTGGGATTGCCCTCGGGCGCCCACTTCCAGACGAAATCCGCGATCCAGAACTTGCTGGTGCCGTCGAACTCGGTTTCGGCTTCCACGTCGTTGTCGTCGTCCCAATGGCCCTCCCGCCCCTTCGCCTTGACGCGAAGATAGGACAGGCCGGCGCGCCAGGCATGGCTGACGCCCACGTCGTCGCCCACGTGCACGAAGGCGGCCTTGCTGCCAAGACCGTTGCGGTCGCCCCAGTCGGCGCCCTGCGCGGCCTCCAGGCCGAACTCCAGGAACATCGGCGTCGGCGCCACCCACTTCAGTTGCAGGCCGTCCTGGGCGTAGTGCTCGCCCAGCATGGCGGAGTAGGCCAGGTTCTGGTCGGCAAAGTCCCAGGCGTGCGGGTGTTGCTCGTTGACGTAGCCGATGCCGGACAGGTAACGCCCGGCCTTCACGGTGAGGCCGTTGCCCAGCGCGGTGGTGGCCACTCAGGCTTCCTCGGTTTCCACTTCGTCGTCGACGAGGGCGAAGTTGGCGTAGCCGCGGAAATACGGATCGATGCTGGCGCCGAGGGTCAACTCGGTGTGGTCCACCGAAAAGCCCTTCTCCTGGCCGTGCGCATGGCCGGCCGGCAGGAAGCCGGTGATGTGGCCGTCGCCATCGGCGCTGAAGTAGCGCCCTTGCAGGATCAGCGAGATTTCCGGATTGAAGCCTCCGCCCGCGGATTTCGGCACCGCTTCCCGCGCCTGGCGGGCACCCTCGGCGGCTTCCTTGGCGGCGCTTTCGTGGCGGGCGAGGCGCCCTTCCAAATCCTTCAGACGGGCCTCGTAGCCCGCCTGGACTTCCTTGAGCTTGCGCTCGAACTCGGCGCGCAACTGGTCGATCTCGGTTGCGGCGAGGGCGGCGCCCGGCGCGGCAAGCGCCAGCGCCAGGGCCATGATCAATGGCTTGTGTCGCATGAATCATTCCTCCATGAGGCTGCCCGGCCCGCGATGGCGGGACCAGGCATGGGGGGCCCGCGAGGCGGGCCGACTCAATGAACCGGCGTGGAGGAAGAAGGCGGCGCGCGGATGCGGACGCGCTCCGCGCGCAGGATGAACGTTGGCCGTACGACCCGAGCTGCCGGCGTAACAGACGGTTCCGGCGAGACAAGCCCGGGCGGCATGCCGGAAAGACCGCCACCGACGGTGGAGTAAGCCAGGCACAGTTCACAGGCGACGACGTGATCGTGGTGACCGTGCTCGTCGTCATGCAGGTGCTCCAGCGCATGCGCGGCGGCGCCAGCCTGGGCGATCCAGAACAACAGGCTGACCAGCCAGACCAGCAGCACCGGCCAGCGCGCAGGCGCACCCGCGCCAACCCGGTTAGCGGCGGGCGCGGCGACTGTGCATAGGGAAAGGAAAGGAGCGGTCAAGCGGCTGGGCACATCGCAGGGAAGCGCGAAGCTTACCACTGGCACCCGTGCCCGCTCAGGGCATACGCAAGCCCGCGCAGGGATCCTCGCGCTCGACCGGGGGCGTGAACCAGACATAGTCGTAGCGACCGCGCAGCCCTGCCGGATCGGGCGTCGCGCCGGCGGCCACTTCCACGAAGCCGACGCTCACCACCCTGGCGGTGGGCGCGCGCGCCGCGAGCAGCGGCGGCACGCCGTAGTCTCGGCGCACATGGCCGTTGCCGGCGATGAGCAACGCCGGGGCGCCGGCGGCCTCGAGCAGGCTGAGGGCGAGGGCGGCATCGCGGGCGCGCTGGGCCAGGCGCATGTTGGGTAGGCGGGAGGCGGGCAGCCGGCCGCAGTGGCCGTCGACCAGATCGGTGTCCAGTTCGCGTTGCGCCGTCCCCGACAGCGGCGCCTCGGCGAGCAGCGCCGCCAGCGCCGGGTCCACGGCCGCCTCGCCCTGGGTGGCGATGCGACGTCCGTCGGCGCGGCCGAGGTTGCCGCCCACAATCGGCATGCCGCGCTCGCGGGCGGCAACGAACACCGGTTCATGCAAAGGCCATTGCCAGGCCCCACGCTGGAAACCGGCACGCTCCAGGGCTTCATCCAGGGGCAGAGCGGGATCCAGGCGGGCACCACGGTCGAGCTGTTCGAGCACGACGCGTCCCACCGGCGCGGGCAGATCGCGCAGCAGCGCCGCGCGCGCCTGGTGATGCAACGGGTTGTCGTGGGTTTCGCCGAGCAGCAGGAAGTCGGCGCCGGCCAGGCGTTGCAGCAGTTCGCCGCGGCTCAGCGAGCGGCCGCCATCACCTTCGCGGATGTCCTCCGCCAGTGCGCTGGCGGCAAGCAGGCCGAACAGGATCGCAATGCGGCGCAACGTGGTCGGGATCATGGCCGCAGTGTACCTCTGTCTCCCTCGCGTGCGAGGCAACGCCTCCTTACTGCACGGCGAAGGGGACGCATGGCCCCTGGCGGGTTTCACGCCGGCGCCGAACTCCGGATCAGGTGGTCGAAGGCGGACAGGCTGGCCTTGGCGCCCTCGCCCATGGCGATGATGATCTGCTTGTAGGGCACGGTGGTGCAGTCTCCCGCCGCGAACACGCCGGGCACGCTGGTGGCGCCCTTCGCGTCCACCTCGATCTCGCCGAAGCGGGACAGGTTGATCGTGCCCTTCAGCCAGTCGGTGTTGGGCAACAGGCCGATCTGCACGAACACGCCTTCCAGGGCGATGTGCTGGCTCTGGCCGGTGAGGCGGTCGGTGTAGTCGAGGCCGTTGACCTTGCCGCCGGCGCCGGTCACCGCGGTGGTCTGCGCGCTCTTGATGACGGTGACGTTGGCCAGGCTGTAGAGCTTGTTCTGCAACACCGCGTCGGCGCGCAGGGCGTCGCCGAACTCCAGCAGGGTGACGTGGCCGACGATGCCGGCCAGGTCGATGGCCGCCTCGACGCCGGAGTTGCCGCCGCCCACCACCGCCACGTGCTTGCCCTTGAACAGCGGGCCGTCACAGTGCGGGCAATAGGCCACGCCCTTGCCGCGGTATTCCTGCTCGCCGGGCACGTTGAGTTCACGCCAGCGGGCGCCGGTGGCCAGGATCAACGCCTTGGCCTTGAGCACCGCGCCATTCTCCAGGCGCACTTCGTGGAAGCCGCCCGCCTCGCCGGGAATGAGGGCGGCGGCCTTCTTCAGGTTCATGATGTCAACCTCGTATTCCTTCACGTGCTCCTCCAGGGCGCGGCCGAGTTTGGGTCCGTCGGTGTGGGGCACGGAGATGAGGTTCTCGATGGCCAGGGTGTCCATCACCTGGCCGCCGAAGCGCTCGCTCAACACGCCGGTGCGGATGCCCTTGCGCGCCGCGTACACCGCCGCCGCCGCGCCGGCCGGGCCGCCGCCCACCACCAGCACGTCGAATGGTGCCTGCTCCGCCAGCCTGGCGGCTTCGCGGTCGGCGGCGCCGGTGTCCACCCGGGCCAGGATTTCCGCCAGGGACATGCGGCCGTCGTCGAAGGGTTCGCCGTTCAGCCAGACACTGGGTACCGCCATGATCTGGCGGGCCTCCACCTCGGCCTGGTTCAGCGCGCCGTCGATCATCACGTGCTGGACGTTGGGGTTGAGGGCGGCCATGGTGTTGAGGGCCTGCACCACGTCCGGGCAGTTGTGGCAGGACAGGGAGATGTAGGTCTCGAAGCGGAGCTGGGCGCTGAGTGCCTTGATCTGGGCCACCTGCTCGTCGCTGATCTTGGGCGCGTAGCCGCTGGCCTGCAGCAGGGCCAGGATCAGAGAGGTGAACTCATGCCCCATGGGCAGGCCGGCGAAGGCGATGCGCGCGGGCTCGCCCACCTTGCCGACGGTGAAGGAGGGCTTGCGGGGGTCGACGCCATTTTCCAGCAGGGTGATCTTGTCGGAGACGCTGGCGACGTCCTCCAGCAGGCCGCGCATCTCCGCCGACTTGGGACTGTCGTCGAGGGAAGCCACCAGTTCGATGGGGGCCACGAGTCTTTCCATGTAGGCCTTGAGTTGGGCCTTGATATTGGCGTCGAGCATGGTGTTTCTCCTGAATCAAAGGGCAATACGAAGTCGTCGCCAGGGTGACGGCTTGGTGTTGCGCTTTGGTGGCGCCCCTCCCCCGCAGGCGGGGGAGGGGCTGGGGGAGAGGAACGAGACTTAGATCTTGCCCACCAGATCCAGCGACGGGGTCAGGGTGGCGGCGCCATCCTTCCATTTGGCCGGGCAGACTTCGTTCGGGTGAGCGGCCGTGTACTGGGCAGCCTTCAGCTTGCGCAGGGTTTCGGACACATCACGGGCGATCTCGTTGGAATGCACTTCCATGGTCTTGATGACACCGTCCGGATTGATGACGAAGGTACCGCGCAGCGCCAAGCCTTCTTCCGGGATGTGCACGCCGAAGGCGTTGGTCAGAGCGTGGGTCGGGTCGCCGACCAGGGGGAACTTGGCCTTGCCCACGGCGGCGGAGGTTTCGTGCCACACCTTGTGGGAGAAATGAGTGTCGGTAGTGACGATGTACACCTCGGCGCCGGCCTTCTCGAACTCGGCGTAGTTGTCGGCGGCGTCCTCGATCTCGGTGGGGCAGTTGAAGGTGAAGGCGGCCGGCATGAAGATCAGCACGGACCACTTGCCGTGCAAGCTCTTCTCGGTCACTTCGACGAACTTGCCGTTGTGGAAAGCCTGGGCGGCGAAGGGTTGCACTTGGGTGTTGATCAGGGATTGCATCTTGACGATCTCCTTGGTGGGTTGATTCAGCGGGGTTGGGAAACGTGTGTGGGACGTACTGTATGCCGCATTGCGTCATTGATCCAATTGATATGCATGAATGATGCAATCGACGTCCTCAATTGGAACGGCCGTGCTGAACGCGAGGGGAGGGGAATGAGTTCGGCCTTGTTGCTTGAACCGACGCTGATGTAGGACAGGCGCAGGCCTGGGCTGGCGCCATCGTCGCCGACACCGATGTCGCCGCCGGCGTCTAGCAGGGGGTTGTGGATGAAGGCGAGGTTGAGGTACTGCTCGGATTCGTCGTCGGCGATGTTGTTGCCGTCGAAGAAGCCGAACGGGTCGATCTTGCCGACGGTGCCCTCGACCCGGCCCAGGTTGCCGCTCGCGGCGCCGACCGGATGTCGAGCTGGTACCAGGCCTGCATGAGGTCCATGCCCGATTCGTCACCGAAGGCGGCGCGGAAGTGGGCGAACAGCTTACCCTGGGCGTCGCCGATGGCGCCCAGGGGCAGTTCCACTTTGACGTCGACGCGGGCGGCGAGCTTGGCGCCGTCCGCAGCCGGCGCCGGGGATTGCGCGAGACGCTGTTCCAGTTCGGCGTTGCGTTGATCCAGACGGGTCAGGCGCTCCTGCATCTGCTTGAGCAGGGCGGCAACGTCGGCTGTTTCGCTGGCGAACACCGGGGGTGCGGCCAGGGCAAGGATCAGGGGCAGCGCGCGCAGGGCATGCCGCGCACAGATATTGCGGGTTGCAGCGGCAGACATGGACTACTCCCTTCGGTAAACACAGTCATCACTGGCTGGCTACCGGGGCGCAGGCCCCCTGGCTCGCTTGCAGGAAATCTTCGCGCGGCGCGCTTACTTGGTCAGGATCAGCTTGCCATTGCGGGTCAGTCGCAACTGGTACCGCTCGCCGGCATGTTCGATCAGCAGGACCTGCCGATCCCCCAGCAGATCCACCGCCCGCACCGTGCCGGGACGCGGCGCGCAAGGCGCCTCGCCCCGCAGCGGCGGGGACTGGAAGGGAGGGGTCGGCGTAAGCATGGCCTCATAGTAATGAGAATGCTTCTCGAATACAATGGTCTTTATATGGATAGGGAAATCCTGATTCAGTCGGTCGCGAGTTCACCGCGACGTCCGGCTGGGGCACACTTGCACTGTTGCAACGAGCGACCGGCAGCCCCCATGAAGTTCACCCCCCAATCCTTCCGCGCCTGGGAGCGCAGGAACATCACCCTGCTCGGCATGTCCGGTGTGGGCAAGACCTATATCTCGGGCCTGCTGCGCCGGCACGACTGGTTTCATTTCTCCGGCGACTACCGCATCGGCACGCGCTACCTGGACGAGCCCATCCTCGATCTGATCAAGCAGCAGGCGATGACCGTGCCCTTCCTCAAGGAGCTGCTGCGCAACGACTGGATCGACATCCGCAACAACATCAAGATCGAGGACCTGGGCCCGGTGCTGTCCTTCGTCGGCAAGCTGGGCGACCCGGACCACGCCGGCCTGTCGCTGCCCGAGTTCAGCCAGCGCCAGGCCCTCTACCGGGAGGCGGAGATCGCCGCCATGCGCGACGTGCCGGAGTTCATCCGCAAAGCGCGGGAAATCTACGGCTACGCCCACTTCGTCAACGACGTCGGCGGCAGCCTGTGCGAACTGGAGGACGACTCGGTCATCGAGCTGCTGGCCGAGCACACCCTGATCCTCTACATCCAGGTGACCACGCGCGAGGAGGAGGACACCCTGATCCGCCGCGCCCAGTCCGACCCGAAGCCGCTGTATTACCGCCCGGCCTTCCTGGCCGAGCATCTACCCGTGTACATGGCGGAGAAGGGCGTCGAGTTCGTCGCCCAGATCGTGCCCGACGATTTCACCCGCTGGGTGTTCCCGCGCCTGTTCCATTCGCGCGTGCCGCGCTACGAGGCGATCGCCGGTCCGCACGGCTACACCGTCACCTCGCAGGAGGTGGCGCGGGTGCGCAACGAAGCGGATTTCCTGGACCTGGTCGAGGCCGCCATCGCCCGCAAGCGCTAACGGACATGCCTTTGAGAAGACACCCCGAAGCATGAATGTCATGTCCGTTTCCCTCACCCCCAACCCCTCTCCCGCCTGCGGGAGAGGGGGGCTTTGAGAGTCGCTGACGCGACTTTCACGTTAAGGTCACCGCCATGCCCATCGTCGCCCACAACGACCTGCCCGCCCTGCAACGCCTGCGCGAAGCCGGCACCACCATCGTGCTGCCGGAACAACGGGCGCTGCACCAGGACATCCGCGAACTGCACATCGGCCTCCTCAACATGATGCCGGACGCCGCGCTGGAGGCCACCGAACGCCAGTTCTTCCGCCTGGTCGGGGAGAGCAACCCGATCGCCCAGTTCTACGTGCACCCCTTCACCCTCGACGCCATCCCGCGCGGCGCCAAGGCGGCGGACCACATCGCGCGCTATTACGAGCCGTTCGCGAAGATCCGCGCCGAGGGCCTGGACGCGCTGATCATCACCGGCGCCAACGTCACCGGCGAGGACTTGTCGAAGGAACCCTTCTGGCAGCCCCTGGGCGAAGTCATCGACTGGGCCTGGGCGAACGTCACCACCACCCTGCTGTCCTGCCTGGCCACGCACGCGGTGCTGCACTTCCGCTACCGGCAGCCGCGCGTGAAACAGGCGAGCAAGCGCTGGGGCGTGTTCTCGCACCGCGTGGTCGACCAGCGGCATCCCCTGGTGGCGGACGTCAACACCCGCTTCGACGTGCCGCATTCGCGCTGGAACGACGTCTCCCGCGCCCAGTTCGAGGCGGCCGGCCTGCGCGTGCTGGTGGAAAGCGAGGCGGTGGGCGTACATCTGGCCACCAGCCACGACGGCATCCGCATGGTGTTCTTCCAGGGCCACCCCGAGTACGACACCATCTCCCTGCTCAAGGAATACAAGCGCGACGCCCTGCTGCATGCCCAGGGCGCCCTGCCCGCCTTCCCGCCCTTCCCCGAGCACTATCTGCGCCCGCACGAGCAGGCCATCCTGCTGGAATGGCGCGACCGCCTGCTGGCCGCGCGCGCGGCGGGCCAGCCGGCGCCGGAATTCCCCGAGGCCCTGATCGCGGCGCATCTGGACAACACCTGGCACGACACGGCCGAGGCGGTCATCGGCAACTGGATGGGTTGCATGTATCAATTGACCCATCGCGATCGCGACAAGCCCTTCATGGACGGCATCGATCCCGACGATCCCTTCGGGCTATATCGCGCCAAGGGATAGCGGCTTGGCCTGGGACGGGAACATGGCATAATCCGCCACCGATTTTTCCCGCGCTTCATTCACACGGAGGACTCGATCGTGGCAAAAGCAGCCAAAAAGCAGGCCGGCAAACCCGCGACGAACAGCGCCAAGAAAGCTGTCACCAAGGCCGTAGCCGCCGCGAAAGCAAGCGTGTCGGGCAAGAAGCCGGCTAGCAAACCGGTAGCGGCCAGCGCGTCGAAGAAGACCACGCCCAAGGCCCCCGCCAAGGCAGCAGCGGCCAAGGCGAGCACGCCCAAGGGCGCCGCAGCGAAAACCAAGGGGGCGCCGGTGAAGCAGGCTCCAGCCAAAGCCGCTCCGGCCAAAGCGGCGACGGCGAAGGCCAAGCCGGCTCCCGTCAAGGCGGCTCCGGCCAAGGCCAAGTCGGCGGCACCCGGCAAGGCGAAGGCGGCTCCCGCCAACGCGAAGAGCGTGAAGGCCAAGACGGTTCCCGCCAAAGCCTCGCCGGTGAAAGCCAAGGCAGCTGCCGTGAAAACAGTGGCGGCCAAAGCCAAGCCCGCGCCGGCCAAGCCCACGCCGGCCAAGCCCACCGCGGCGAAAGCCGCTCCAGCCAAGCCCAAGGCCGCTGTGAAAGCCGCCCCGGCCAAGGCGGGCACCCGAAAAACCGCACCGGCCCCCGCCAGGGCTGTGCCTCAAGTGAAAGCGAAAACCGCCGTTAAACAGCCTGTTCCCACTCCACCGCCGGCACCCAGGAAGCCGGCTGCCAGACAGGCGACGGCAACCCTTCCCGCGAAACCCATGAAAACCAGCGAAACAAAAACCTCCACCGAGAAAACCGGTAAATCCCCCCGCAAGCCTCTGGGCGCTCCGCTCACCGACGCCGACGTCCTGACCATGTCCGACAAGGACTACATGAACGATGCGCAACTGGCCTTCTTCAAGGCCAAGCTGGAAGCGATGCGCGACGAGATCCTGGAAAACGCGCGGGAAACCGGCGAGCACCTGAAGGAAAACGAAGTCTTCGCAGACCCCAACGACCGCGCCACGGTGGAAGAGGAAAACCTGCTGGAGCAGCGGGTGCGCGACCGCGAACGCAAGCTGCTGAAGAAAATCAACGCCTCGCTCACGCGCATCGAGGAAGGTGCCTACGGCTACTGCCTGGAGACCGGCGACCCCATCGGCATTCCCCGCCTGCTGGCGCGGCCCACCGCGGAACTGTCCATCGAGGCGCAGGAAAAGCACGAACGGCTGGAGAAGCTGTACGCCGACTGAAGCTTCCAGCTTCGAAAAAATGGCCGCGCGAGCGGCCATTTTTCATTTCCGCTCAGGTCGCGCTCAGGCGGCGCGCCAGAAAGCCCAGGGCATCCTCGAGGGCGGCGGCGGCGGCGGCGCTCAGCCCCTCGCCCAGTCCGAACGCGTGGCCTCGGATCGCCAGCACGTGACAGGGCGGCGGCGGCCGCCCATGGTGGTGTTCGTAGGCCGCCAGCAGGGCCGCGGGCGACAGCGCGTGGCTGGAGTAACTGGTGTCCCGCTGTGCCCGCACGGGCAGGAAGGAGAAGCCCGCGAGCGCCGGGTCCACGCTGGCGTCGATGAAGATGACTTCATCGCGCCCTGCCAAATCCAGCACGTATTCCACCTGCAACTGGAAATCGCTGAGCAGTTCCACGTCGGGCAGGTTCAGGGCTTGCAGGCGCTCGATGGCCAGCGGCCCGAGGGCATCGTCACCCCGGCTGGGATTGCCGATGCCGATGATCAGGCGGCCGGCCCCGCCCTCCACCCGGCTCAACAGAAGCCCTGCATGTCCCGGCTGACGGCGTCCAGGCGGCTCCCTTCCGCATCGAGCAACTCCACCTCCAGAGGCATCCTGCCCAGGGAATGGGTGGCGCAGGACAGGCAGGGGTCGAAGGCGCGCACGGCCACTTCGATGTGGTTGAGCAGTCCCTCGGTCAGCTTGCGCCCGTCCAGGTGCTGGCGTGCCACCTGGCGGATGGATTCGTTCATGGCCTGGTTGTTGTGGGTGGTGGAGACGATGAGGTTGGCGCGCACCACCAGATCGTTCTCGTCCACCCGGTAGTGGTGGATCAGGGTGCCGCGCGGCGCCTCGATCATGCCCACGCCGCGCTCGCGGCGCTCGCCGGTGACCACCAGGTCGCTGCCCAGCAGGTCGTCGTCGTGCAGCAGTTCCTTGATCATCTCGGCGGCGTGCAGCATCTCGATCATGCGCGCCCAGTGGTAGCCCAGGGTGGCGCCCGTGGCGCTGCCGCCGTCGAAGGCCAGGAAGTCGCGGCGTTCGTGATCGGCGAAGGGGGTGGGGATGAAATCGCACTGGGTCACCCGGGTGAGCGGCCCCACCCGGTACCAGCCGTCCTCCGGCCCCAGTTCGCGGAAGAAGGGGAACTTCATGTAGGACCAGGACTTCACCTGCTCGTGGATGTGTTCCCAGTAGTGGCTGTATTCCAGATGGTCGAACAGGGTCTTGCCGTCCATGTCGCGGGCGCGCAGGCCGCCGTGGTAGAGGTCCATGGCGCCGTCGGCACGGACCAGGCTCAGGTTGTGGGCGCGGAAGCGGCCGAAGCTGTTGTACAGGTCCAGGTTCTGCTCGAACAGGCGCGCCGCCAGATGCACCGCGTCCCGGCTCCAGCCGATGATCTGGTAGATGTCCTTGAGCAGGAAATCCCGCTCCTCCTTCGAAATATTCTTGTTGACGCCGCCCGGGATGGCGCTGGTGCCGTGCACCCGCTTGCCGGCAGTGATGCGGATGACTTCCTGGCCGAACTTGCGCAGCAGCACGCCCTGCTTCGCCACGTCCGGATACTCGGCGGCGACGCCGACGATGTTGCGCCTGGCCACGTCGGAATCGAAGCCGAACAGCAGGTCTGGCGAGGACAAATGGAAGAAGTGCAGGGCGTGGGATTGCAGGATCTGGCCGTAGTGCATGAGCCGGCGCAGCTTCTCCGCCGTCTGCGTCAGGTGATCGACGCCGACGATCTGGTCCATGGCCTTGGAAGCGGCCAGGTGATGGGACACCGGGCAGATGCCGCACAGGCGTTGCACCATGACCGGGATCTCCCAGAACGGCCGGCCCTGCACGAATTTCTCGAAGCCGCGGAATTCGACGATGTGCAGGCGCGCCTGCTGGACGTGGTCGTCCTCGTCCAGCAGCAGGGTGACCTTGCCGTGGCCCTCGACCCGGGAGAGGGGTTCGATGGCGACCCGGCGCAGGACATCCGGGTTCGTGGCGGTTTCCAGTTCGAGGCTCATGCGGTCAACCTTCAGTCGTACTTGATCAGACCGTGCCCGAGCTTGGGCGTTCGCCCGGCGATGAGGTCGGTGAGGAATTTCCAGATGGCGTCCGCCGAGGGCGGGCAGCCGGGGATGAAGTAATCCACCTTCACCACCTCGTGCAGGGGGTGCACCTTGTCCAGGGGCAGGGGCAGCTCCGGGTCGTTGGGGATGAGGCCGTGCTCCAGGCCGCCCTCGGTGAGATAGACCTCGGACAGGCAATCCCCCAGGTCCAGGTGGTTGCGCTGGGCCGGCAGGCCGCCGGTCACGGCGCAGGCGCCGATGGCGATGAGGATCTTGCAGTTGCGGCGGAACTCCCGCAG
This sequence comes from bacterium, assembly GCA_009772925.1. Lineage (GTDB taxonomy): Bacteria > Pseudomonadota > Gammaproteobacteria > Burkholderiales > Thiobacillaceae > PFJX01. Next base: position 12,960 of record WOUQ01000016.1, on the reverse strand, counting down.
CACGTGGACGTTTTCGGCGTTGCAGATGCCGCCCTCGACGATGCCGATGTCGCAGGGGCCGCAGTGCTTGATGTCGGTCAGCGGCGAACGGTCGAACTCGATCAGGTCGAGCAGCGGGAACAGCCGCTCGTCGATGTCCAGAAAGGACATGTGGCAGCCAAAGCAGCCGGCCAGGGAGGTGGTGGCGACGCGCAGTTTCTTCTTCGTCTCGACCGGGGCGTTCATTCTTCCACCTCGCAGGCGGCGCAGTGGCCCGCGCCCGTGGGCGGCCGCGGCGCGTCGCGCAGGGCCTGGGCGCTGATGGGGTCGGGGTCGTAGCGGCGCCGGCCGATGGGTTGGGCGAAGCCGACCCGCTTCTTCAGGATCACGCCCACCGGGCAGACTTCCATGGCCTTGTCGGTGAGGGCGATGTCGGTGTCCGCCAGCAGGCCGGATTCGGCATTGACCACCAGGTGCTTGGAGAGGCCGCGCCCGGACAGCGCGAACACGCACTTGTCGTCCACCTCGCAGGAGGCGCGCACGCACAGTTCGCAGAGGATGCAGCGGTTGAAGTCGAGCAGGATGTCCGGGTGCGAGGCATCCACCGGCCGATCCGGGAAGAAGTGGCGGAAGCCGGCGGTCATGACGCCGAGGTCGTAGCCCAGGGCCTGCAGGGTGCAGTTGCCGCTCTTCTCGCAGGACGGGCAGAAATGATTGCCCTCGGCGAACAGCATCTGCACCAGGGTGCGGCGCAGCTCGTTGATCTCCTCGGTGTCGCTTTCCACATCCAGGCCGGCCTGGGCCGGCAGGGTGCAGGAGGCGGCGGTGCGGCCATTGACCTTCACCGTGCATACCTTGCAACTGCCGTGCGGCTTGAACTCCGGGTGGTAGCACAGGTGGGGAATGTAGCGGCCGGCGCTCAAGGCGGCCTGGATCACGGTCTGGCCGGGCTCGAAGGGGACTTCCTCGCCGTCGAGCAGGAAGATGGCGGTCTCGCTCATGGCTCGGACTCCATGGAAAGGTGGGCGCCGGCGTCGTCCCGCCCGGTCATCTGGCGGGCGCGGGCGAGGGCGCCGTCCAGGTCGAAGGCGGGTTCGAACTCCAGGGACTTCAGGCGGCGCTCGTACATGGGCCGGAAGCGCTTCAAGGTGTCCAGGGTGGGATTGCAGGCGGTGTGGCCGAGGCCGCAATGGGCGGAGAGGTGCAGGACCTTGTCGAGCTTCTCGATCTCCGCCAGGTCATAGGGCGTGCCGTGGCCCTCGGCGATCTTGTCCATGGTGGCCTTCAGCATCGCCGTGCCCACCCGGCAGGGGGTGCAGAAGCCGCAGCTCTCGTGCGCGAAGAAGTGGGTGTAGTTGCGCGCCACCTCGAACATGTCGCGGCGGCTGTCGAACACGGTGAAGGCACCGGCGGTGGGCAGATCCTCGAAGGCGATGCGGCGGTCGAATTCGGAACCGTCGATACAGACGCCGGAAGGACCGCTGATCTGCACCGCCAGGGTATTCACGGCGCCGCAATCCTCCAGCACCTGGCGCACGCTGGTGCCGAAGGGGTATTCATAAATGCCCGGCCGGGCGCAGTCGCCGGCCACCGACAGCAGCTTGGTGCCGGCCGACTTGGCGGTGCCGATGGCGCGATACCAGTCGCCGCCGTGTTTGGCGATGAGGGCGGCGGCACAGAAGGTTTCCACGTTGTTCACCGTCGTCGGCTGTTGCAGGTAGCCGTGTGTCACCGGATAGGGCGGCCGGTTGCGCGGCACGCCGCGCTTGCCCTCGAGGGATTCGATGAGGGCCGATTCCTCGCCGCAGACATAGGCGCCGGCGCCGAGGTGGATTTCGATGTCGAAGTCAAAGCCGGCCTGGCCGAGTATCGATGGTCCCAGCAGCTTCGCGGCGCGGCGCCGGGCCAGCACTTCATTGAGCGGCTCCAGCAGGAAGCGGTATTCGCCACGCAGGTAGAGAAAACCGTGGCTGGCGCCGATGGCGTAGGCGCACACGGTCATGCCCTCGAACACCAGATCGGCATACGCGCGCAGCAACACCCGGTCCTTGAAGGTGCCGGGCTCGCCCTCGTCGGCATTGCACACCACGTAGCGGATCTTGCCCGGCGCGTTGCGGCAGGCTTCCCACTTCAGGCCGGTGGTGAAGCCGGCGCCGCCGCGACCGCGCAGGTTGGCGCGCTTGATCTCCTCCAGGGTGGCGGCCGGGCCGCTGGGGCCGCCACCGTGGCCCTCGCGCCAGGAACGCGCGTTCGCCGCCTGTTCGGCCTGGGACTCGGCGCCGCGGGCGAGGGCGGCCCGCAGCGCGTCGCCGGGTTGCAGGCCGTGGTCGAGCAGGATGTCCTTGCGATGGATGTGGTCCTCGATGGCGAAGAGTTCCTCCGGCCAGGCTTCCAGCGGGGTTTGCGCCAGGATCAGTTCGGCGATCCGCTCCAGCCTCTGCGGCGTGATGTTGGCAATGGCCCGGCCGTTCACCAGGATGGCCGGGCCCTGGTCGCACAGGCCGGTGCAGGAGGTGGTGTCGACGGACACCAGGCCGTCCTCGGACATGCGGCCCTTCTCCACCCAGAGCTTCTCGCAGAGGGCGGTGAGCAATTCCATGTTGCCCAGCATGCGGTCGGTGATGTTGTCGGAGAACAGCACGCGGTAGCGGCCCCAGGGTTTTTCCGCGAGAAAGGCATAGAAACCGATGACACCGCGCACCCGCGCCACCGGCACACCGAGGCTTTCCGCCACCTCGACGGCGACCTGGGGCGAGATGCGCTGTCGGCTGGCCTGGATCTCCAGCAGCACCTGCAGCAGACGATGCGGCTTGCCGCCGTGGCGGGCCAGGATGTCTGCCAATTCCGGCGGCGGCGCCGCCGAATCTCCTCGTGTTTCCGTCATGCTCGTCTTCTTCGTATGGGCGAACTGGGCTCAGTCTAACCTTTGTACGCCGCAGCGACCGTTAAGTTTTTTTATCGCGGCGTCAGTAATCGACCGGGTCCACGTCCACGCTCCAGCGCACGCCTTTGCCGGACAGTTCGCGCACGCCGGCCAGCCAGACCTTGAGGAAATCCTGCAGCCGCGCGCGCGCGCCGCATTGCGCGAGTAACTGCGCCCGGTAGCGGTTGGCCACCCTGGCCATGAGCGCGGGGACGGGATCGAACAGGGTGACGCCCATGCCGAGCCGCAGGCCCGCCTCGCGCGCCGCCAGCAGGAAGCCCATGGCCGCCTCCTCGGCGTCCGCCTCGGCACGCAACAGGGCCTGGCTGACGAAGGGCGGGGCGTCGGCGCCGCGCCGTTCCTTCAGCGTCGCCGCGGCGAAGCCGGCGTAGTCGTGGCGCAGCAGCGATTGATAAAGGGGATGCCGGGGATAGGCGGTCTGGATCAGCACCTCGCCCGCCCGCTCGGCCCGTCCGGCGCGGCCCGCGACCTGCATGAGCTGGGCGAACAGTCGCTCGCTGGCACGAAAGTCCGGGGAAATCAGCGCATGGTCGGCGCCCAGCACCCCGACCAGGGTGAGGTGGGGAAAATCGTGGCCCTTGGCGACGATCTGGGTGCCCACCAGGATGTCCACCTCGCGCGCCTCCACCCGGTCGCGCATGGCGGCGAAGGCACCCTTGCGCCCGGCGGTGTCGCGGTCGATGCGCAGGATGCGGGCCTCGGGAAAGTGTTCGGCCAGGGTTTCCTCCACCCGCTGGGTGCCGTGGCCGGCGGCGCGCAGATCCAGGCCGCCGCATTCCGGGCAGGCCTCCGGTGGCCGCGCGGCAAGGCCGCAGTGGTGGCAGACCAGCCGGTAGTTGCCGCGCTCCCGGTGCAGTACCAGGTGGGCGGTGCAGCGCGGGCAGGGAAACACGTGGCCGCAGCCGTTGCACAGCAGGGTGGGGGCGTAACCGCGCCGATTGATGAACACCAGGCTCTGTTCACCGCGTTGCAGACAGGCGCCGAGGGCGTTCAGCAGGCCGCCGGTGAAGCCCTGCTTCGGTCGGTCGGCGCGGCTGTCGATGAGACGCACGGCGGGCAGTTCCGCCTTCGCGTTGGCGCGCCGCACCAGGCTCAGCAGCCGGTAGCGGCCGGCCTGCGCGTTGCGCCAGGACTCCAGGGCGGGCGTGGCGGAACCCAGCAGCACCGGCACGCCGCGCGCCTTGGCGCGCCACACCGCGACGTCGCGGGCGGAGTAGCGCATGCCTTCCATCTGCTTGTAGGCGCTGTCGTGTTCCTCGTCGACGACGATGAGCCCCAGCCGCGGCAGGGGCGCGAACACCGCCAGGCGCGTGCCCAGCAGCACGTCGGCGCGCCCCTGCAGGGCCTCCAGCCAGGCGGCGCGGCGTTCGCCCTCGTTCAGGCCGCTGTGCAGGGCGAGCAGGCGGCGGCCCGGAAAGCGGGCGGCGAAGCGCTCGCCCAACTGCGGCGTCAGGTGGATTTCCGGCACCAGCACCAGCGCCTGCCGGCCTTGCGCGAGCACGCTCGCCACCCGCCGCAGGTAGAGCTCGGTCTTGCCGCTGCCGGTGACGCCGTGCAGCAGCGTCGCCGAGTAGCCGGGCGGCGCCGCCTCCAGTTCGGCGAGGACGGCGGCCTGTTCCTCGGTCAACACCGGCATCTCGACCGGCGTCGCGCAGGGTAGGGTATCCGCCGCCGGCGTCACCGCCTCCACCCAGCCGCGCGCCAGCCACTCGCGCAGGCAGCGCCGCTCGCCCTCGGTCAGGGCTGTGCGCGCCAGCGGCCCGGCGCGCAGCCGCTGCGCGAGGGCGATGCGCGCGACAGCGCGGGCCGGCAACTCGCCGATGCCGAGCCCACCCGCCTCGGTCAGAGCGTACGCCTCCACCGCCTGGGTGCGCGGCGCGGCGGCGCGGCGCAGGGCGGGTGGCAGCAGGCTGGCCAGCACGGCGCCGAGCGGATGCTGGTAGTAATCGGCGGCGAAGCGCGCCAGGGCGAGCAACTCGGCGGGCAGGGGAGGCGTGCGCCGATCCACGGCGCCCAGGGGTTTCAGGCTGTCGGCGGGCAACTCCGAGGCGGCAGCCAGCTCGAGCAGCACGCCGATCTGCCGCCGGCGCCCGAACGGCACTTCGACGCGCCGGCCGATATCGTCCGCGTCGACGCCGCTGGCCAGGTAATCGAACAGGCGATCCTGGGGGACATCCAGGGCCACCCGGGCGATGCAGCCGGATGCCGCCTCAGCGGGCGCGACCACTTCCACGATTAGCCCGGGAACTTAAAGTGATTTCAAAGCAGTACAAAAGAACCGAATGAGGCATAAGCGGGTTTTCAGGTTGTCCACGAAAGCTGTGGATAAGTATGTGGAAAATGCGTCACGGAACTGACCAATTCCCTTGCGCAGTCGCAGTTTATCGCTGTGGCCTAAAAAATGAGCAATGAAATTACATATTTAAATCAATGGCTTGCAAAGAGTCCGCGGGAACGCGCGGGAGTATCGCGGCGGCGCTTGATGGACTTGCGGGGGTGTGTATAAGTTAATGCTTAAATTCCGAACCTGCCGCCGACGGCGGGGTGGCCGTGACGTCCCCGCCCAGGCCCGCGGTCCACGCCAGCAGAGCATCCTGGACCGGTCCGGCGGCCTGCGCGTTGCGGTGGTTGATGAGCAGGGTGAGCGCGCGCCGGCGGCCGTCCGCCCCCAGCACGTAACCCGCCAGACCGCGCACGCCGTTCAGGCTGCCGGTCTTCAGCCAGGACTGGCCGGCCAGGGGGGAACCGTTCAGCGGGTTCTTGCGGGTGCCCTCCAGGCCGGTGGCCGGCAGGCTGGCGGCGAATTCGTAATAGGCCGGCCGCGCGGCGGCGTATTGCAGCAGTCGGTTGAGCGAGGCGGCGGAAATGCGCTCGATGCGCGACAGGCCCGAGCCGTTGTCGAACACCATTTCCTCCGACCACAGGCCGTTTTCCGTCAGCCATTCGCGCACCGCCCTGGCGCCCTTGTCCCAAGTCGCCGGGGCTCCGAAGCGGGCGGTGCCGAGGTTGAGGAACAGCATCTTGGCCATGACGTTGTTGCTGTGCTTGTTGATGTCGCGCACCAGCAGGGCGAGCGGCGGCGACTCGTGCTCCAGCAGCAGGCGGGCCTCATCGCCCGCCGCGCAGACGCGCACGCCGCCCTCGTGCCGGCCGCCCAGTTCCTGCCACAGCGCGCGGAACCAAACCGCCACGGTGGAGGGCGGCGCAAGCAGATTGAGGGCGAGCACCTGCTCACCGCAGGCAACGGGATAACGGCCGGCGAGCCGCAGCACGCCCTCCTCGACGCGCAGGTCGAGTTGTTCGCGCAGGCCGTTGCAGGGCGCCTCGGTCAGCGCGAGGCGGTTGTCCAGCGGCAGGGCCTGCTCGACCTCCAGCCCGGCCCGCACCGCACCGCCGTCGGGCACCAGGCGCAGGCCGATGCTGTTGAAATTGGCCAGCAACGCGGCGGGCGGCGCGTTGTAGGGGCGCAGGGGGGCCTGGTCGAAGGCCGCCGGGTCGATGGGCGGCAGTTCGTAGAAGCGGTCGTCGAGGATCAAATCGCCGCGAATCTCGCGGATGCCGCGCGCGCGCACCTCGCGCAGCAGCGACCAGAAGCGTTCCCGCGTCAGCGCCGGATCGCCGCCCCCGCGCAGGATCAGGTTGCCGACAAGGACGCCGTCGCGGATCTCGCCTTCCACCTCCACCCGCGTGCGGAAGGTGTGGGCCGGCCCGAGCAGTTCCAGCGCGGCCAGGGTGGTGACCAGCTTCATCACCGAGGCGGGGTTGAGGGAACGCGTCTCGCCATGCGCCAGCAGGGGCGCGGGGTTGCCGATTTCCGCCACCACCACGCCGATATGGCTGTCCGGAATGCCGGCTTGCGTCAGGGCCAGGGCCACCGGCTCGGGCAGTTGCGCATGCGCAGTACTCGCCGACAGCAGCGCCGCCAGCAACACTCCTCGCGATGCCCGCCCGCGCGGGGAGGGCCGAGCCCTGGCCGATTCAGCGGCCGCCACGTCCGCTCAGGTCATTGACGTACCAGTCCATGGCTTCCACCAAACCCTCGCGGATGCGGTGGCTGGGGGCGTAGCCGAGCAGGGTGCGCGCCTTGCCGATGTCCGCCAGGGAATGGCGCACGTCGCCGGCGCGGAAGTCGCGATAAACGGGCTTGAACCCCTTGAGATGGGGGAAACGGGGCTCCAGGGTGGCGCGAATGGCCTCGAACAGGTCGTTCAGGGTGGTGCGATCGCCCACCGCCACGTTGTAGACCTGGTTCGCCGCGTCCGGGTGCTCGGCGGTGGCGGCCAGCAGATTGGCCTGCACCGTGTTGGCGATGTAGCAGAAGTCGCGGCTGGTCTCGCCGTCGCCGTTGATGTACACCGGCTCGTTGTGAATCATCGCCGAGGTCCACTTGGGCACCACCGCGGCATAGGCGCCCTCGGGATCCTGATGCGCACCGAAAATGTTGAAGTAGCGCAGGCCGATGGTCCTGAAGCCGTAGGCGCGGGCGAACACCTCGGCGTACTGCTCGTTCACCAGCTTGGTCACCGCGTAGGGCGACAGCGGCTTGCCAATGCGATCCTCCACCTTCGGCAGGCCGGGATGGTCGCCGTAGGTGGAACTGGAGGCGGCGTAGACGAAGCGCGCCACCTTCGCATCGCGCGCCGCCACCAGCATGTTGAGGAAACCGTCGATGTTGGCGCCGTTGGTGGTGATGGGGTCTTCCAGGGAGCGCGGCACGGAGCCCAGGGCGGCCTGGTGCAGGACGAAATCTACTGAGTGCTGAGTAGCGAGTGCTGAGGACTGAGTGCCGGCGCCGGTCCAGGTCATGGCGCGGCGGCAATCGTCCAGATTGCGGATGTCGCCTTCGATGAACTGTAAGCGCGCCCACTGCGCCGGCGTCACCGCCGCCCGGATCTGTTCCAGGTTGTGGCGATGGCCGGTGGCGAAGTTGTCCAGGCCCACGACCCGCTGATCCAGCTTCAGCAGGGTTTCCAGCAGGTTGCAGCCGATGAAGCCGGCGACGCCGGTGATCAGCCAGGTCCTGGGCTCGTTCGGGAGTTTTTCGAGGAGGTCCGAGTAACGAGGACTGAGGACTGAGGGCTGAGTGGGCATCATGCGGCTTTCGGTGATTTCGGTTTAACAGCGGCTCTCAGACCGCCGATGATACGGGCGGTTTCTTCCGCCATGGCCAACAGGCCGTCGAATTGTGTTTGCGGGAGGTAGCCCACATCCCTGGCAATATAGAGCTGTGAACGGACCTCAGCGCAGGATGCCTTGGCTATGACCAGAAAAGCATGAAACTCAGGCCTGCCTCCCCGTTCAAATCCCTCCGCGATATTGGACATGACCGAGACAGCCGCACGACGTATTTGGTCACGCAGACCGAAATCCCTCGAGAAAGGGCCCGACCCGCTTGCCTGATATACGGCAGCCGCCAAGGCCCTCGCTTTTTGCCAGGCGATGAGATCCTCGAAGCGCTCCGCCCTACTCACTCAGTCCTCAGTCCTCAGTCCTCAGTCCTCGCTACTCAGTCCTGCTCACAGTCGCCAGAGCGTCGCACCCGACGCGCGGATCGCCGCCGCATCGTAGGCCGACTTCACGTCGGTGAACACGCCACCCTTTTTCATCTTGCCGAGTATGTCACCCAAAGGCATGGCCTTGTATTGCTTGTGGGACACCGCGGCGACGATGGCGTCGGCGTCCTTGGGCAGCTTGTCCCAGGGCGTCAGGCTGATGCCGTATTCATGCTCGGCCTCGTGGTTCTCGGCGATGGGGTCGTGCACCGCGACGTCGCAACCGAAGGACTGCAGCTCCTTCACCAGGTCCGCCACCTTGGAATTGCGCAGGTCGGGGCAGTCCTCCTTGAAGGTGAGGCCGAGGACGATGACCTTGGCGCCTTTCACCGAGCTGCCGTTGTTGATCATGCCCTTCACGGTCTGCTGCGCCACCCAGGCCGCCATGCCGTCGTTGATGCGCCGGCCGGCGAGGATGACCTGCGGGTGGTAGCCCAGGGCCTCGGCCTTGTGCGTCAGGTAATAGGGATCGACGCCGATGCAATGGCCACCGACCAGGCCGGGCCGGAAGGGCAGGAAGTTCCACTTGGTGCCGGCGGCCTGCAGCACCTCCAGGGTGTCGATGCCGATGCGGTCGAAGATCAGGGCGAGCTCGTTCATCAGGGCGATGTTGAGGTCGCGCTGGGTGTTCTCGATCACCTTCGCGGCCTCCGCCACCTTGATGCTGCTGGCGCGGTGCACGCCGGCGACGATGACCGAGGCGTAGAGGTCGCCGACCGTCTTCAGGGTGGCCTCGTCGTCGCCGGACACCACCTTGACGATGCGGGTGATGGTGCGTTCCTTGTCGCCCGGGTTGACCCGCTCCGGCGAGTAGCCGACGTGGAAGTCGCGCATCCACTTCATGCCGGAGTGCTTTTCCAGCAGGGGGATGCAGACTTCCTCGGTAGCGCCCGGGTAGACGGTGGACTCGTAGACCACGATGGCGCCCTTCTTCATGTGCTTGCCGACGGTGGTGGAAGAGCCGACCAGCGGCGAGAAGTCGGGAATGTGGGCCTCGTCCACCGGGGTAGGCACGGCGACGATGATGACGTCGGCCTTGCCGATGCTGGCGGGGTCGGTGCTCACCGTCAGCCGGGTCGCCGCCTTCAGGTCTTCCGTGCTGACCTCGCCGGTGGGGTCGCAGTAGTTCTTGTAATGGGCGATCTTGGCTTCCGAAAGATCGTAGCCGATGGTTTCAAACTTCTTGCCGAATTCGACGGCGAGGGGCAGGCCGACGTAGCCGAGGCCCACAACAGCGACAATGGTCATGATGACTCCCGAAAAAAAGCGCTGACATTCTAACGAGTAAAGCCCGTGGCATGATGTGGGCAACCGGAGACCACCATGCCCCAGCGACTTTCGACCCTGCTGTTATCGGCCGCCCTCGGCCTTTCATTGAGCGCTTTTTCGGCTCGCGCCGACATCGTCGAGTTGCTGCCGCGCGTCAAGCCGGCCGTGGTCGGCGTGGGCAGCTTCCATCCCTTGCAGAGTCCACGCATCAAGCTGCTGGGCACCGGCTTCGCCGTCGCCGACGGCCGCCACGTGGTCACCAACGCGCACGTGCCGCCCGCCACGGTGGAAAGCGAGAAAGGCGAATCCGTCGCCGTCTTCCTGCGCGAAGGGGACGGGGTGTCGGTGCGCAAGGCGCAAAGGGTCGCCAGCGACCCCGAACGCGACCTGGCCCTCTTGCGCATCGAGGGCGCCCCCCTGCCCACGCTGCGCCTGGGCGACGCGGCGCGCGCCCGCGAAGGCCAACTCTATTACTTCACCGGCTACCCCATCGGCGCCGTGCTCGGCCTGCATCCCGCTACCCACCGCGCGGGACTGGCCGCCATCGCCCCCGTCTTCAGCCAGCCGGCATCGGTGAAAACCCTGACTCCAAAACTGATCCGCCGCGCCGAGGACAGCTTCACCATCTTCCAGCTCGACGCCACCGCCTACCCCGGCAACAGCGGCAGTCCCCTCTACGACGGCACAAGCGGCGAAGTGATCGCCGTCATCAACTCGGTGTTCGTCAAAGGCGCCAAGGAAAACGTCCTGCGCGACCCCAGCGGCATTACCTACGCCATCCCCGTGCAATATGTAAAAGCGCTGCTGGAACGGGCGGGAGTGGCCGCCGACGGGCCAAGCAGGTAAGCGTGTTCCCCCTGCCTCTCACCCTCACCGTCGCGCCCTCGCGCCAGTTGCGGGTGGGCATGGCGGTGCTGCACCTGCTCGCCGGCGCCGCCCTGTGGCTGGCCGCGCTACCCGTCCCCGTCCAGGTCGCCGGCACGCTGCTGCTGCTCCTCAGCCTGGCCGCTCGGCCCGGACAGGCCGCGGCGACGACCCTGCGCGGCAAGGCCGACGGAGTCCTGGAAATCCTCCAGGACGACACTTGGCGGGCCGTCGCAACCCTGCGCGCGCCTCTGCGCACCCCCGCCCTCACCCTGCTGCGCTACCGCCTCGCCGGCGATCGCCGCGACCGCCGCCTGCTGGTCCTGCCCGACAGCCTGCCGGCCGAGGATGCGCGGCGGTTCAGGGTCTGGCTGGGCTGGCTGGCAAAGGATGCGGGTCGGGCGTCGGATGCGGACGGGCATGAAACGTAAAACGAAACGTAAAACGGCGTAAAACGAACGGTAAAACGGGGTCAGACACGATTACAAGAACTCACCGCGCCTTCCGCTGCATTGCGAGCTGCGGTTTGCATACGTGGCCATGCATACGATTACCGCCCGATTTCCCCACTTTCCCCCGCCTGCTCCGCCTTTCTTGGCCTTCCCACCCCCTTCGACGCGGCTCGCCTCTGGCTCAACTGTTCAACCCGAGCGACGAAATCTGCGCCGCCCAGTGCCCAGGCCTTGTGGGTACGTTCACGAATCGCCGCCAGCGCATCGGCACTGATCTCCGTCGTAAACAACGCCCGGTACGCCGCCTGCCTCTCCTCCGCCATCGCACCCAGGCGCAGATACTCCTCATGCGGAGAAAGCCAGTCGAACTCCGCGCCGCCCATACCCAGCGCGTTGCCCCGATAGCTCGACCAGGGGTAATCCTCAGGCCGCTCCACCATGCCCGCGCGCAGCGGATTCAGCTCGATGTAGCGCATCACCGTAAGCAGATACTGCGCGCTGTCGACCACGGTGGCGCGGTAGCGGCCTTCCCAGAGCGTGCCGCTGCGCTTGTAGGCATGGTTGACATGCTGCACATAGCGCCTGCCCGCGGACTGGAAGGTTTTGCCCAGACTCTCCGCGGTATCCGGTGTGGCGAGCAAATGAACGTGATTGGTCATCCAGACGTAGGCATGGATGCGCACACCATGAATCCGGGCCGCGTCTGTCAAGCAATCCCGGAAGAAGTGGTAGTCGTCTTCCGAGAAGAAAATGGGTTGGCGGTTGTTGCCACGCTGGATGACGTGCTGGGGCTGGTTGGGCAGAAAATATCGGGGCAGGCGGGACATGGCTCGAAGGAGGATAAGTGCACGAGGCTGCACGATAGCATGTAATCGTGTCTGACCCCGTTTTGTCTTTGTGTCTGACCCCGTTTTGTCTTTTCGTTTTGTCTTTGTTCCTGCACGTAATATACGTGGATAATCGAACAGACCAATGCTTTTAGGTGGTGAACATGAAACAAAACATCACGCTTTCCCTCGATGAGCAAACGCTATACCAGGCCCGTCAGTTGGCTGCACGCCGAAAACTGAGCGTGAGCAAGCTTCTGGCGGAAGACCTCGCCCAGCAGGTCCAGGCGGATCAGCGTTACGAGCAGGCCAAACGCATCGCTTTGGCCTGGTTGGCGCAAGCCCCCCTGGCACTTGGGGGGCGCTACCTTGACCGCGAGGCCGCCCATGAGCGCTAACGATTCGCGGCATGCCTTCGTGGACACCAACATATTGCTATACGCGCATGATCATCAAGCGGGTGAAAAACACGTGATCGCGGCGAAGCTGCTTGCCTCGCTCTGGGAGGACAGACGCGGAACGCTCAGCCCTCAGGTACTGCAGGAATTTCTGGTCAACGCGATCCGCAAACTGCAACACCCCATCGCTTTGGCCCAAGCCCGCGATATCGTGCGCGCGTATGGCGCCTGGGTTGCGCGTGATACCGGCGTAGACGACATCCTGCGCGCCACCGAGTTGATGGAGCTCACCGGCTACAACTTCTGGGATAGCCTCATTCTCGCCAGCGCAGAGTCGTCCGGGGCGGAATGCCTGTATTCGGAAGATATGCAGCACGGGCACAAGGTGGCGGGCTTGGAGATATGTAACCCATTCATGCATGCCAATTGTGTCTGACCCCGTTCCGCGCGGGCGGCGTCAGCGCCCCCACCTATGCTGAGCTCTATGCCGCCAAGTCACAGACCACTACATCTAGTGGCTGGGTGTGACAACCCGATAAGCACGGATTGAACTATCCACCCTGGCGCGCAAAAACCTGGCGGTTTCAATTCCCAAGTGCAACACCCCTGAGTCAATGAATTGAGGTTGAGGGTTGATGGACCGCGGCCAGCATTCTTGCGAACACCTCCAAGGGC
>WOUQ01000015.1 GCA_009772925.1 bacterium | reverse complement strand
CGTTGCCTCATCTCGGTCTCCCGACCATTGCAATGAGGCCACTATCCACCCCCATAGGCTCATAGCATGAGCCCGTCACTACTTAACGCGAACTGAGCCTTTTTCTTTGTGTTTTCGCTGACCAGGATCAGATAGGGTGGCGAGTGTTCAACCAAGTGATAGCAGGAGGTGTTTGCCTGCGGTGTTACTGGCAGGTCATACATTTTTTAGGGCGTTCAGGGATGAATATGGATTGCAATACATATGTTCTTAAGGACATAATCAAGCCATGACCTGGGCCGTTCTCTTTCACGATGACTTCGAGTTGGAATTCCAGGGGCTGCCTGCGGCGCTCCAGGACGAATTGCTGGCGCATGCCTTGTTGCTGCGCGAGTTCGGCCCGAATCTGGGTAGGCCAACCGTGGACGGACTCAAAGGGTCGAAGCATTCCAATATGAAGGAACTGCGCTTCGGCTGGGAAGGCGAGGTATGGCGCATCGCCTTCGCGTTTGACCCTAAACGCCAGGCCATATTGCTGGTCGGCGGCAACAAGGCGGGCGCGGACCAGCGGCGGTTTTACAAGCGGCTCATCGATCTCGCCGATGCCCGCTTGGATGAACATTTGTCAAAGTTGGATGAAATGGTGAAGGAGCGGAAACATGGCAAAAAAACTCGATGACATGCTGGCGGCACTCCCCGCTGAACGACGTGCCCGCATCGAGGCACGGGCCGGCGAACTGGCCACGCTCAAGGACCTTCGCCAAGCCGTGGCGCAAACCCAGGAAGAACTCGCTGCCGCCCTGGGCGTCGGACAAGACACCATTTCCCGCCTGGAAAAGCGCAGCGATATGCTGCTTTCCACCCTGCGCCGTTATGTCGAGGCCATGGGCGGCAAACTGGAGTTGGTCGCGAAATTTCCGGACCGCCCCCCGCTGGTCATCGACCATCTGGCAGGGGAGGGGGGTACGAGTCGAAAACCGCTCAAGGTTCGTGACACGGGATCACGCAAGGTCGCTGCCTAAAGCCGCTCGCCTTGAATCCAGCAACATCCAGCGCTGGTGGGGGTATCCGTAAGAATCGGACTTATCCCAATCTGCCAGGTACCCCTATTTGAGTGGGTTGTGAAGTTGTGCCAACGCGCAGAGCCGCCTGGAGTTCGACGAGGTTCCGTGCGTGATCGCTGGCCATCTTAGGCCCGCGCGAGGCGCGGGTCGGTCAGGCCGGACTGGCCATGGCCTCCAGGCCGAGGAAGCTGGCGGCAATGCTTCCGTCGCCACGGCGCACCACCTTGGCCGGCATCCACTGTTCGGGCGGCGCGTCTTCCAGCACGATGTCCAGATACTTGCCGGGCTCCAGTTCATCGGCGGAGTGGTCCTGGTCCAGGTGCAGGAGCAGGCCGTGCTCGCTCATGTTCACGGTGGTGCCGATGCCGACCAGCATGCCGTAGGCGTAGACATGCACCCCGACGCTCGTGGGGATGCGTTCGCTCAGGCGTCGTTCCGGACCGGAGAGAGTGGGCATGTGAGACTCCATAGGCTGGATGGGGGCGGCGGCTTCAGGCGACCGTCACTTCCGGCGAAAGATACACGTCCTGGATCGCGTTGAGCAGTCTTACCCCTTCCGCCATGGGCCGCTGGAAGGCCTTGCGTCCGGAAATCAGGCCCATGCCGCCGGCGCGCTTGTTGATCACCGCCGTGCGCACCGCCTGCGCCAGGTCGTTCTCGCCCGAGGCACCGCCGGAATTGATCATTCCCGCCCGGCCCATGAAGCAGTTGGCGACCTGGTAGCGGACCAGGTCGATGGGATGCTCCGAGCTCAGTTCCGCATACACCTTGGCGTGGGTCTTGCCGAAGCCGATGGCGCCGTAGCCATTGTTGCAGGTGGCCTGCTTCTGTTTGACGATGTCCGCCTCGATGGTGGCCGCCAGGTGGTTGGCCTGGCCGGTCAGGTCGGCGGCCTCGTGGTAGTCCACGCCGTCCTTCTTGAAGCTGGAGTTGCGCAGATAGGCCCAGAGGAAGGTGACCATGCCCAGGCGGTGGGCTTCGGCGAAGGCGCGGGAGACCTCCAGGATCTGCCGGCGCGATTCCGCCGAGCCGTAGTACACCGTCGCCCCCACCGCGACCGCGCCCAGTTCGAAGGCCTTCTGCACGTCGGTGAAGAGGGTCTGATCGTGCATGCCGGGGTAGGTGAGCATCTCGTTGTGGTTCAGCTTCACCAGGAAAGGAATCTTGTGCGCATAGCGGCGCGACACCGCGCCCAGCACCCCCAGGGTCGAGGCCACCGCGTTGCAGCCGCCGGCGATGGCCAGCCTGACGATGTTTTCCGGGTCGAAGTATTCCGGGTTGGGCGCGAAGGAGGCGCCGCCGGAATGCTCCACCCCCTGGTCCACCGGCAGGATGGACAGATAGCCGGTGCCCGCCAGCCGGCCGGTGTTGAAGATCTGCTGGAAGTTGCGCAGGGTGCCCGGCGTGCGGTCGCTGCCCGCCACCACTCGGTCGATGAAATCAGGCCCCGGCAGATGCAGCGCCGACTTGGGAAAGGTCTTGCAGGTATGGGTGAGGAGCGATTCGGCCTCGCCGCCCAGCAATTCGGCAATGGGGGTCATGCTGTCTCCTTGAGTCGTTTTGGACCGCATGCGGGATGCGGGGGAAATCGTCTGCTTTGTTTATAGCCGCCTCTCCCGCGAGCGTGGAGTACACCCGCTACGCTTGTCGGCTGGAATGGAGAACCGCGAACACCCCCCTGGCCTATGCTTCAAAGCATCTAGCAAAGGAACCGCCCACATGGCCAAGCTCCCTCCCTGTACCTTCGTCTCCTGGCAAACCGTCCAGCGCCTGAGCCGCGAACTCGCCCACGCCATTCGGGATTCCGGCTTTCGCCCCGACATCGTCGTCGCCATCGGTCGGGGCGGCTACGTGCCCGCCCGCGTGGTGTGCGACTGCCTGCACATGGAGCGCATGACCGGCATCAAGGTGGAGCACTACAGCGCCACCCGCAAGCAGGAGGAAGTGCTCATCCGCTACCCCCTCAACGCCGACCTGGCCGGACTGGACGTGCTGGTGGTCGACGACGTCAACGACAGCGGCGATACGCTGGAAGCCGTCGTCGCCTACCTGCGCAGCTTCTCGCCGCGCGCCCTGAAGACCGCCGTCCTGCACGAGAAAGCCGTCACCCGCTTTAGCGCCGACTTCGTCGGCAAGCACCTCAAGGCTTGGCGCTGGTACGTCTACCCCTGGGCGGTGGTGGAGGATGTCAGCTCCTTCCTGCGTGCCCTGCAACCCCCGCCCGCCAGCGCGGCGGAAGCCAGCCGGCGGCTGTGGGAGGAACATCGGGTCAGGGTAGGGGAGGGGGTGCTGCGCGAGGTGATGGGGTTCAGGCCAGGTCAATAGCCGGCATCTTAAAGTTCCGTCGTTCTCGCGCAGACCCTCAAGGACATCAAGGCGGGCACCCGGTGCATCGGGCTGACTGAAAAGTCCGGACGCTGGCAATCCAGGTGGCGGCCTGTTCAGGGTGCCCTATAACTATATGACCCAAGAGGCCTCCCGCCCCACCCACGCGGGCGAGCCCGATACATGACGAGGAACACGCCCATGCCACAGATAATCGAGCAACACCGCGCGTGGCGCCTGTCGGCCTGTCCGGTCGGCGCCGAGGGCGCGGCGGCCTCGGGCGCGGCCCTGGCGCGGCGCGTCTACGCCATGATCCTCGCCGGCGGGCGCGGCAGCCGGCTCAGGCAACTGACCGACTGGCGCGCCAAGCCGGCCATGCCCTTCGCGGGTTCCCTGCGTATCATCGATTTCCCCCTCAGCAACTGCATCAATTCCGGCGTGCGCCGCATCGGCGTGGCCACGCAATACATGGCGCACGGACTCATTCATCACATCCAGCGCGGCTGGAATTTCCTGGACGACCAGTTCGACGAGTTCATCGACGTCCTGCCTGCGCAGCAGCACGCCCGCGGCAGCTGCTACCTGGGCACGGCGGACGCGGTGTTCCAGAACATCAACCTGATGCGCATCAGCGAGCCGGAGCATGTCCTCATCCTGGCGGGCGACCACGTCTACAAGATGGACTACGGCGTGCTGCTCGCCGACCACGTGGCCAAGGGCGCCGACGCCACCGTGGCCTGCGTGGTGGTGCCGCTGGAGGACGCGCGCGCCTTCGGCGTCCTGGTCGTCGACGCGAACTGGCGGGTGGTCGATTTCCAGGAAAAGCCCGACCGGCCGACGCCGATCCCCGGCTGGCCCGGCCACGCCCTGGCGAGCATGGGCATCTACGCCTTTCGCGCCGGATTCCTCTACGACGTGCTCACCCGTGACCATGCCGACGCGGCCTCCGGCCACGATTTCGGTGCCGACGTTCTGCCCGCGCTGGCGCGCGGCGGCACCCTCTACGCCCACTGCTTCAGAGACAGTTGCGTCAACATGGTGGGCGACACGCCCTACTGGCGCGACGTCGGCACGGTGGACGCCTACTGGGAGGCCAACATGGACCTGGTGCAGGTCACCCCCGACCTCAACCTCTACGACGACAACTGGCCCATCCGCACCCATTTGGCGCAATTGCCGCCGGCCAAGTTCGTCTTCAACGACGACGGCTTTCGCGGCCACGCGGTGGATTCGATGGTCGCCCACGGCTGCATCGTCAGCGGCAGCAGCATCGAGCGTTCCCTGCTTTCCCTCAAGGTGCGTGTGCGCGAGCGCGGCCTGATCCAGGATTCGGTGATCCTGCCCCAGGTCGAAATCGGCCGCCGCGTGCGCCTGCGCCGCGCGGTGGTGGACAAGCTCTGCGTGCTGCCGGACGACTTCGCCGCGGGTTACGACGAGCAGGCCGACCGCCGCCGCTTCCACGTCACCGCGCGCGGCGTCACCCTGATCACCCCGGAGATGCTGGGGCAGACGGTGCATCAGGCGCGGTGAGCGGTGGGGTCGGGTGGCCTCACCCAGCGGCAACGCCCATGCGGGGATGAACGGGGAAAAGAACCTCGCTCCAGCGCCCAGAGCGACCCCCTTCAGCGCAGCTTGATTTCCGTCCAGATGCGGTTCAGCACGCGGCGGCTCTTGCGGTCCAGGTCGCGCATCATCTCCAGCCGCTTGAGCGTCACCGCGTCGGGAAAGACGGCGCGGTTATCGGCGATCTCCGGGTGGATGTGGGCGATGGCCGCCTGGTTGGGGTTGCCGGAGCCGATCAGGTTGGTCAACTCGGCCGAGTTCACCCCTTCCAGCATGAAGTCCATGAACCGGTGGGCCAGGTCCGGGTGGCGGCCGGTTTTGTGCAGCACCATGGAATCCAGGGCCAGTACCGCGCCTTCCTTCGGGATGCCATAGCCGATGCCGAAGGGCCGCCCGGCGCGTTGCGCGTCCTGGTTGGCCTGGAACATGTCGTTGGAGTAACCGTGCGCGACCCAGATGTTGCCCACGGTCAGTTCCTTGATGTAGCTCGACGCGTTGAACGCGGCCCAGAAGGGCTTGGCGCGCAGGATCAGGTCGCGGGCCTGCTTCCACTTGGCCTCGTCGGTGTCGTTGATGCTGTGACCCAGATACTTCATGGCCGCCGCCATCAGCTCCCGCTGGGAGTCCAGCACCGTTACCCGCCCCTTGATCCGCTTCAAGAAGCGCGGCTCGAAGATCAGCGCCCAGGTGTCGGTGGGCAGGTCCAGTTCCCTGACCTTGGCGGTGTTGTAGCCGATCAGGGTGAGGGTATAGGCGTAGGGGACGGAGTAGCGGTTGCCCGGGTCGAAGGGGGTGTCCAGGAACGCCGGCTTGATGTGCTTCAGGTTGGGCAGCCGCGCCTTGTCGATGGGCCGCAACTGCTGCGAGCGAATCAGGGACTCCACCGCGTTGCCGGTGGGCACGATGAGGTCGTAGCCCGAGGCTCCGGCGGCGATCTTGGCCAGCATCTCCTCGTTGTCCGAGTAATAGTCCTGCACCACCCGGCAGGCGCATTGCGCCTCGAAGCGGGCGATGGTCGCGTCGGAGATGTAGTTGTTCCAGTTGTAGAGGTAGAGGGTCTCCGCCGCCCAGAGCGGCCCGCTGAGCAGTGCGCAAAGCCAGGGCCACAGCCACTTTCCGTTCACGCCGACCCCTTCATGAAGCCCTTGTCCAGGCGCGAGGCGAGGATCACCAGCAGCAGCGTCAGCAGCATCAACAGGGTGGACACGGCGTTCACCTCCGGCGTCACGGCGATCTTGATCATCGAATAGATCTGCAGGGGCAGGGTGGACACCCCCACGCCGGCGGTGAAGAAGGTGATGACGAAGTCGTCCAGGGACAGGGTGAAGGCCATCAGGAAGCCCGCCACCACCGCTGGCAGGATCAGCGGGAAGGTGACCAGGCGGAAGCTCTGCCAGGGGGTGGCGCCCAGGTCCAGGGCGGCCTCGAAGATGCTCTCGTCCATGCCCGCCAGGCGCGCGCGCACGACGATGGCCACGAAGCCGATGGAAAAGGTGATGTGGGCCAGCACCACGGAGAGAAAACCCAGGGTCAGATGCATCAGCTGGATGAAGAACACCAGCAGCGACACCCCGAGCAGGATCTCCGGCATGGCCACCGGGGTGATCACCAGCAGCGGCAGCCAGGCCGGACGCCAACGGTGCATGCCAAGGCCGGCGAGGGTCCCCAGCAGGGTGGCCACGCAACTCGACACCAGGGCGATGAGCAGCGAGTTGCGGGCGGCGATGAGCATCTCCTCGTCGGCCAGCAGCGCCCGGTACCAGTCCAGGGTGAAGCCCACCCACTCGGCGTTGAGGCGCGAGTCGTTGAAGGAATAGACCACGACGATGATCAGCGGCAGGTAGAGGAAGGCGTAGCTGGCCGCCGCGGCCAGCATGAGCCAGGTGGGCAGGCGTCTCATGTCGCCCGACGCCGCGGTTTGGAGAGCCAGGCGGCCAGCCCGGCCAGGCTCAGCACCGCCAGGGTCAGCATGATGGACAGGGCCGCGCCGAAGGGCCAGTCGCGCACGCCCAGGAACTGGTCCTTGATCAGGTTGCCGATGAGCATGTCGCGGGTGCCGCCGAGCAGATCGGGGATGGCGAACATGCCCAGCACCGGGATGAATACCAACGCGGCGCCGGAAAACACGCCGGGCAGGCTCAGCGGCCAGGTCACCCGCCAGAAGCGCTGCCAGGCGTTGGCGCCCAAGTCCTGGGCCGCGTCCAGCAGCACCGGGTCGTGCTTTTCCAGGTTGGTGTACAGGGGCAGGATCATGAATGGCAGGTGCACGTAGACCATGCCCACCAGCACGGCGATGGGGGAAAACAGCAGGCTCACCGGCTCCAGCCCCAGGGTGGCGAGCAGGCCGTTGATGGTCCGGGCCAGGGCGGCCTGGGGGCCGAGGATGATCATCCAGGCGTAGACCCGGATCAGGAAGTTGCTGGCGAACGGCAGGATTACCAGCAACACCAGCAGGTCCCGGTGCCGCTTGGGGCTCTGGGCGATGAGCCAGGCCACCGGATAGGCCAGGATCAGGCAGATCAGGGTGGAGGCGGCCGCCACGGAGAAGGAGCGGGCGAAGATCTCGGCGAACAGCCAGTCGCTGAAGAAGAAGGCAAGGTTTTCCAGGGTCAGGCCGTATTCCTTGCCATCGCCCTGATCAGTCAACGGCGCCAGGCCGCCGAATTCGCCCGGATACTGGAAGCTAGCCAGCACCATGATCAGGGCCGGGGCCAGGAAGAAGGCCAGCAGGAACAGGGTGGGGGGCGACAGCACGGCCCAGCGGGTGGCCTGGTCGGTGGACCGGCCCGTGGCCCGGTGGTCGCGGTCAGTCGCGGACATAGTGCCCCGCCTCGGCCGGCCAGCCGACCATCACACGGTCGCCGGTCTCATGGAAGCGCGCCCGCCCCGGCGCCGCGTTCGGCATCAGGGCCTGCAGGGTGTAGCCGTTGTCCAGAAGCACCTGGTAGGTGGTCACGTCGCCCACGTAGAGGAAGTCGCGCACCTCGCCGGGGAAGCGGTTGGCCCAGCCGGGATCGGCCTCGGCGGCTATCCTGACCTGCTCCGGCCGCAGGGCCAGCAGGCCCCGTTCCCCGGACTGGATGTCCGCCGCCGCCGGCGCCACGATCTCGCCCAGCCCGGCCACGTGCAACCGCAGACGGCCCGCTTCGACGGCCCGCACTTCGGCCTCCAGCAGGTTGCAGTTGCCGATGAAGTCGGCCACGAAGCGGCTGGCCGGAAAGCCGTAGATGCGCGACGGCGCGTCCAGCTGCACCACCCGCCCGGCGTTCATCACCGCGATGCGGTGCGACAGGGCCAGGGCCTCGTTCTGGGCGTGGGTGACGAAGACGAAGGTGATGCCCACCTCGCGTTGCAGCTTGATCAGCTCCATCTGCATCTCCTCGCGGAGTTTCAGGTCCAGGGCACCCAGGGGCTCGTCCAGCAGCAGCAGGCGCGGCCGGTTCACCAGCCCGCGGGCGAGGGCCACGCGCTGCTTCTGGCCGCCGGAGATCTCGTTCGGGTAATGCTCCGCCAGCTCGCCCAGGTGGACCATGTCCAGGGCCTCGGCGGTACGGCGCCGGATCTCGGCATCGGCCAGGCCCGCCATGCGCAGAGGGAAGGCGACGTTCTTCGCCACCGTCAGATGAGGGAACAGAGCGAAGTTCTGGAACACCGTATGCACAGGACGCCGCTCCGCCGGGGTATGGGCCAGGTCCTTGCCATCGAGCAGGATCTGGCCCGCGTCCGGCAGGTCGAAGCCGGCGATCATGCGCAGCAGGGTGGTCTTGCCGCAGCCGGAAGGGCCCAGCAGGGTGAAGAACTCCCCCGCCTCCACCCCGAAGCTCACCTCCTTCACCGCCTCGAAGGCGCCGAAGCGACGGGTGACACGACGGATTTCCAGGAGGGGCATGAGCGTCCTCAAAAGTCTCAGGACGTTCTTATCTTAGATGGCGGCGGTGGGAATGCAGGCGCGCGGGGCGATGTATTGCCTCAACGGCAACGATCCTTGATTCCTCGGTTGAACAGCGCCTGTTCAACGCAAAGCCAGTGAGCGCAGGTTGTTCCCTCACCCCTGCCCCCGCTTCGCGCAACCCCGCCTTCGCCCAGGAGGGAGATGGGATGCTTTTCGCCTCTCCATCCGGGAGAGGCCGACGCAAAGCGACGGGAGAGGGAGCCCGGGTGCAGAACCAACAAGTCCAACCGAGGAATCAAGGATGATGTTGGAAGGGGGAAGACCGCGTGGATTAAGCCGGTAAAGCTAAAGTTCACAAAATCCCTACATGGAGCCGGAGCTGTACCGATCAGGTCGGTGGCGCTTGTTGGCATATCTTGATACGTCACTCACGCTCGGGCCCCAGCGCTGGATCAACTTCCCATTCCTTCACACCTCCAGCACCTGGCGCAGGGGGATGCCGCGCGTTACCCCATCCTCGTCCACCACGTCGAAGAAGGCCGGGTTGTCGGGGTCATGGCTGATCTCTTCAAGCGCCACCCGACCTGGCTGTTCCGAGGTGTGTTCCAGGTAGGCGAGGGCGAAGCGGGCATCGCCGAAATCCGGGCCATGGTCAATGCGGGCCAGGAGTGGGTGGATGGGGGTCATGGCGCCGGATGGACGCAGGTATCGGCACACCGGCCGCGGCCCAGTCGCGGGCGATCAGGAAACAGTGCCGCTGCCTTGCTACAGGTAATCCAGCGGCAATGCATACAAGCCTTCACCGAAGGGTAAGGCATGCTGACCATCGTAGAGCACGGCGCCACCCAGGAAACATTCCGGGTGGAGGGCTGCCAATCGACGCAAGCCCTTGAAATCCGCGGGGCCAACCGTGGCGGAGGCCTTGACCTCGACTCCGAGGATCTCGCCCAAGGGAGACTCAAGGACGAAATCGACCTCAACCTGGTCCTTATCGCGATAGTGGAAGAGGAACCATGGTTCCTGCGAGAGGGCGAGCGTCTTGAGCAGTTCGCCAAAAACCCAGGTCTCGAGCGTGGCTCCGAAGTGGGCGCGATCCAGCAAGGCCCGCTCCGGAGACAGGCGTACCAGGCTTGCTTGCAGGCCTGCGTCGAGGAAGTGCAGCTTCGGCGTCTTGATCAGGCGGTTCAGTTGATTGCCGCTCCAGGCCGGCAGGCGCCGCACCAGGAACATTTTCTCGAGGATGCCGATATATTTCTCTACGGTTTTTGCGTCCAGGCCGATCTGACCGCCGATCTGCTGAAGATTGAGCAACCGGCCGCTCAAGTTGGCCAGGATCCCGAGCAGTTGCGGAAGCTTGCTGGTATGGGCGATGTCGGCGACGTCCCGTACATCCCGTTCGACCAGCGTGGTCAGGTAGGCGCGCGCCCAGGCCTGTCGGCGTGCGGGCGTCGCTCGTAGTCGCATTTCGGGATAGCCGCCGGCCAGCACGCGTTCTACGATGTCCTCGCGTTCCCTCGCTGTCGCTGCGGCGGGCGGCCAGTCGGCATGCAGCAGACGTTCGACGAAATCGGCGGGGCGGCCATTGATTTCGGCATTGGAAAGCGGCAGCAGGGTATGGATTTCCACCCGCCCGGCCAGACTGTCCGCTACTGTCGGCAAGGCCATCAGATTGGCCGAGCCGGTCAGCAGAAATCGACCCGGGCGGCGATCCTGGTCGATGGCGAGTTTGAGTGCCATCAGCAGCTCGGGTGCCCGTTGCACCTCGTCGACGATGATTCGGTCCTGGCGGCGGACGAACCCGAGCGGATCGGCGCGAACCGCCGCCAATAGGGCAGGGTCGTCCAAGGAGAAATAGGCCATGTGATCCGCGTATTCCCGCACCAGAGTTGTCTTGCCGCACTGGCGCGGTCCATTGACGAGAAGGGCTGGCGTATCCGCCATTCCCGATTCAAGCAGGGGATGCAGGTGGCGGCGGAAGAAGGGCGGGTTCATTGCGCGGGAGATCGGGCCAGGAGGGATTCGTCCATACTGTATTCGTATGTCGTCCATTCTGGAATAACTATTCGTCCAATCAGGACTCATTTATTGTCTGATCCGGATTTATTGGTACGGAACCGCAGGCCATCAGTTCTTGGTTGGGGACCATGCCGGTGGAAGGGCGCGTGCACCGGCGTGGCCGGCCAAGACGGCGGCGTCGCCCAGACTGCGGCGTCGCCCAGACTGCGGCGCTGGTGTTCCGAGTCGGCGGGTTCGCCGCGCCCTTGCATGGCGTTGCCGCCCAGGACGATCACGACGCGCAAGGGTGGGCTTTCAGGAACGCGTCCAGCCGGCCTGCCAGACCCGGGCTTTCCACTTCCGCGTATTCGTAGCGCGCCCGCACCACAGGCTTGCCGGGGGCCAGCAGGCGGGTGAGGTCGATGGGCGAGGCGGAGACGATGGCGTCCACCGGCATGGCTGCGAGGGTGGCGCGCAGGTCGCGCAGTTGCGCCTCGGTATAGCCCAGGGCCGGCAGCACGGCGCCGAGCTGGGGATAGCGGGCGTAGGCGACGGCGATCTCCGGCGCCGCCCAGGGGCGCGGGTCGACGATCTCCGCGCCGGCCCGGCGCGCGGCCAGCCAGCCGGCGCCAAAGGCCATGCCGCCGTGGGTGACGGTGGGGCCGTCCTCCACCACCGCCACGCGCTTGCCCGCCAGCGCCGCCGGATCGTCCAGCCGGGCGGGGGAGGCGGCGCGCAGGAGGTCGGCACCCGGGTTCAGGCGGCGGACGCTGGCCTCCACCCGCGCTACTTCGTCGGCTTCGGCGCTGTCGGTCTTCACGACGACCACCGTGTCGGCCATGCGCAGGGTTGCTTCGCCGGGGTGGAAGCTGTCCTCGTCGCCGGCGCGCAGGGGGTCGACCAGGACGATGTGCCAGTCGGGCCGTAGGAACGGGAAATCGTTGTTGCCGCCTTCCCAGAGGATGAGGTCGTTCTCGGCCTCGGCCAGTTCAAGGATGCGGCCGTAATCGACGCCGGCGTAGACGGTGTTGCCGAGGGCCAGGTGGGGCTCGTATTCCTCCCGCTCCTCCAGCGTGCAGCGGGCTGCGTCCAGGTCCGCCACGTGGGCGAAGCGCTGCACCGCCTCGTCCCAGAGCTTGCCGTAGGGCATGGGGTGGCGCACCACGCCGACGCGCAGGCCTTTTCCCCTGAGCAGGCTGGCCAGATAGCGGCTGGTCTGGGACTTGCCGCAGCCGGTGCGCACGGCGCTGACGGCGATGACCGGCAGCCGCGCGCGCAACTGGGTCGCCAGCGGTCCCAGCAGGGCGAAATCCGCCCCAGCCGCGAGCACCCGCGCGGCCAGGTGCATGACGTGCAGGTGGGGCACGTCGCTGTAGGCGAACACGACCTGGCGGACGGCCTCGCGCAGGATCAGTGCGTCCAGTTCGGCTTCATCGAGAATGGGGATGCCGTCGGGGTAGAGCGGGCCGGCCAGTTCCGGCGGGTAGCGGCGGCCGGCGATGCCGGCGATCTGGGCTGCGGTGAAGGCGACGACCTCTACGTCCGGGTCCTGGCGGTACACGACGTTGAAGTTGTGGAAGTCGCGTCCGGCGGCGCCGAGGATGACGATGCGGCGCCGCTCGCTCATGGCTGGGGCGGCCCCGCGTCCGGGTCCATGCCGGGTTCCTGGGTGTCGCCGCCGTTCCCTGTCTGTTCCCCGTTCTCGCCGTTGTGCTGCTTGCCCGCGGCGGCGAAGGCCTGGCGCACTGCGGATAGTTCGGCGAGCTGGGCGGCGACCAGGAAGTTGACCGTGCCCTCGGGCACCATGCCTTCCTCGCTGGGTTCGCCCGCGGGCATGCCGGTGAGGAGCTCGATGGCCTCGTCGACGCTCTTCACCGCGTGCACCGCGAATTTACCTTGGGCGCAGGCATCCACCACGTCGGCGCGCAGCATCAGGTGCTTGACGTTGCCGGCGGGGATGATCACCCCCTGCTCGCCGCTGAGGCCGCGCGCCTGGCAGATGTCGAAGAAGCCCTCGATCTTCTCGTTGACCGCGCCGATGGCCTGCACGTCGCCGAACTGGTTGACCGAGCCGGTGACGGCGAAGGACTGCTTCACCGGCAGGCCGGCCAGGTCCGAGAGCAGGGCGCACAACTCGGCCAGGGAGGCGCTGTCGCCCTCCACCGGGCCGTAGGACTGCTCGAACACCAGGCTGGCCGAGAGCGACAGGGGCAGGTTGCGGGAATAGCGGGCGCCCAGGAAGGCGGACAGGATCATCACGCCCTTGGAATGGAGGGCGCCGCCCAGCTCGGCTTCGCGCTCGATGTCGATGACGTTGCCTTCGCCGACGCGGGCGGTGGCGGTAATGCGCACCGGGTGGGCAAACAGGAAGTCGTCGAGGCCGATGACCGCGAGGCCGTTGACCTGGCCGATGCGGCCGTCGCTGACGGCGATGAGCACGGTATCGCGCAGGATTTCCTCATGCAGTCGGCTGCGCAGCCGGTCCACACGGTGGATCTGGGCGGCGAGGACGGCCTCGATGTCTTCCCGGCCGATGTGCTCGCGGCCGGCCTTCGCCGCCAGGTGGTCGGCTTCCTGCAACAGGTCGGCCATGTCGCGCCGGCTCACGGTGAGGCGCTCGGCGTCGCCGGCCAGGCGGGCGGCGTGCTCGATCACCCGCGCCACCGCCTCCCGCTCGAGCGGGCGCAGGTTGCCGGAGCGCGCCAGGGTGGCGAGGAACTCGGCGTAGAGGCGGGTGTTGGCCGGGTCGCGCGGCAGCTCGTTCTCGAAGTCGGCGGCGATCTTGAACAGCTCGGCGAAGTCGGGGTCCAGCGCCTTCAGCAGGTAATAGACGTGGCGTTCGCCGATCAGCACCACCTTCACTTCCAGCGGCATCGGCTCGGGTTCCAGGGACTGGGTGCTGACCCAGCCGTAGACCTGGCCGAGGGATTCGATGCGCACCTGGCCCGCGCGCAGGGCGCGCTTCAGGCCTTCCCAGGCGTAGGGCTGGGTGAGCAGCTTGAGGGCGTCCAGCACCAGGTAGCCGCCGTTGGCCCGGTGCAGGGCGCCGGGCTTGACCAGGGTGAAGTTGGTGATGAGGGTGCCGAACTGGGAGATGTGGTCCACCCGGCCCACCAGGTTGGGATAGATGGGGTTGTCCTCGTAGACCACCGGCGCTGCGCCGATGCCGGTGTTGTCCACCAGCAGGTTGACCTGATAGCGGCCCACGGTGAGGCTGCCGCTCCACTGCATGGCGGCGGCCTCGCCCTCGACCTTGGCCTGCTCGCGCATCTGCTCGCCGTTTTCCACCACGTCGCGCAGCACCTCGTCGAGGAAGGCGAGCACGTCGGCGAGATCGGCGTAGCGGCCCTTCAGTTCCTCGATGAGATGGCCCACCGCCAGGCCCAGGACGTCGCGGCTGGCCTGCTTGATCTGCGCTTGCAGTTCGCGCCGCCAGCGCGGGAACTGGTGCATGAGCTGCTTGAGCTTGTCGCCGTATTCCTCCATGAGGGCGCCGATGCGGTCCTTGTCCGCCTCCGGCAGTTGCTCGAAGGCGTCAGGCGGCATCGGCTCCTCGTCTTTTATGCCCTTCAGGGTATTCATGCCCCTCAGGGTATTCATGGGGGCGAAGGCGAAGCCGCGCGGCGTGCGCAGCAGGGCGATGCCCTGTTCCGAGGAAGCCTGGCCCAGTTCAAGCAGCGCCTGTTCCTCGCGCGCCTTGGCGGCTTCCTGGATGGCCTCGACGCGGGCGCGGTATTCGTCGCTTTCGAAGGCGGCGGCGATGGCTTTGCTGAGTTCCGCGACGAAAGCCCGCATGTCCTCGCGCAACTGCCCGCCGCGCCCGGCGGGCACCCGCAGCAGGCGGGGCTTGTTGGCCTCGGCGAAGTTGTACACGTAGCACCAGTCGCTGGGCACGGCCTCGCCGGAGGCGGTGCCCTCCAGCAGGCGTCGCACGGCGCAATGGCGGCCGCTGCCGGGTTCGCCCAGCACGAACAGGTTGTAGCCCGGCCGACGCATCTCGATGCCCAGCCGCACCGCGTCCACCGCCCGCCGCTGGCCGACGATCTCGGTCGTGGCGGTCAGCTCGGCGGTGGTCTTGAAGGCGAATTGCTCCGGGTCGCAGCGCGGGTACAGGGCGGAAACGTCCAGGGCTTGGGGGGCGGGCATGCTGCGTCCTTTTGAGGTTCGCGGGTGGAGCAGGCGACAACTACCGGTACACCAGCACCGGCACCTTGCAATGCGTCAGTACCTTCTGCGTCTCCGAGCCCAACAGCAGGGCGCCGATGCCTCGCCGACCGTGCGAGGCCATGAAGATGAGGTCGCAGCCGCCGGCATCCGCCGCCGCGATGATGCCGGAGTGTGGCGAGTCGGTTTCCGTCGCGCGCGTCGCGCAGGGCACGCCAGCTGCTTCGGCGAGGCCGCGCGTCTCCTCCAGCAAGGTGTCCGAACGCTTGCGCATGGCGTCCATGAAGGCCTGGTCGACGCGGGGATCGGCCACCACCATCTCCGCGCCGAGGTAACCGGGGAAGTAGGTGGGCGTGGCGTGGTAGAAACTGAGTCGCGCCCCGCACAGCCGGGCGAAGCCGATGGCGGCGCGCACCGCCGTCATGGAAAGCTCGCTGCCGTCGACGGGCACCAGGATGTGTTTGAACATGTTCCGCTCCTTTCCCTGCTTTCACCATAGACGACGCGCCGGCACCGGCACGCGCCGGGCGACGCCGCGAATCTGGCCAGCCGCGCGGCGTTGAGCCCGTCGCTCCGTATAATCGCGGCTTTTTGCGAGGCGCCCATGTGGTTCAGGAATCTCCAGCTTTACCGCCTCCCCGCCGGTTGGGACGTGGATGTCGCCACTCTCGACGCACGGCTGTCCGCCCATGCCCTGGCGGGCTGCGGCGCCATGGACATGCAAAGCGTGGGCTGGCTGCCGCCGCGCGATGACGAGCGTTTCGTGTACGCCTTCAACGGCCAGTTGCTGATTGCCTATGGCGCGGAACAGAAACTGCTGCCCGCCACGGTGGTGAACCAGATGGCGCAGGACCGGGCCGCGCAGATCAGCGAACAGGAAGGCCGCCCCGTCGGACGCCGCGAACTGCGCGAGCTGAAGGAGCGCGTGACGGACGAACTGCTGCCCCGCGCCTTCGTGCGCCGGCGCACCACCTTCGCCTGGATCGACCCGGTGCATGGCTGGCTGGCGGTGGATGCGGCGGCGAAGACCAAGGCGGAAGAGGTGATGGGCCAGCTCATCAAGTCGGTCGACGAACTGCCGGCCCGCCTGCTGAAGACCCACCTGTCCCCCGGTGCCGCCATGACCGCCTGGCTGGAATCCGGCGAAGCCCCCGCCGGCTTCACCCTGGACCGCGACCTGGAACTGCGCGCGCCCGGCGACGAACGCGCCACCGTGCGCTACGTGCGCCACCACCTGGAAGGCGACGAGATCCGCGCCCACATCGCCGAGGGCAAGCAGGCCACGCGTCTGGCCATGACCTGGAACGACCGCATTGCCTTCGTGCTCACCGAAGACCTGCAGATCAAGCGCCTGGCCTTCCTGGACATCCTCAAGGAGGAAAGCGAGGGCCAGGCGGAGACCGACGAGGAGCGCTTCGAGATCGACTTCGCCCTCATGAGCGGGGAACTGGCGAAGCTGCTGGAGGCGTTGGTGGAGGCGCTGGGCGGGGAGATGCCGGCGGCGTCTTGAACTATGTAGCCGCAATATTTCCTGCTCGACCTTGAGATGCTCAGCCACACAACCGGCGAGCCTGATTACATGAGCAAGTCTTCCAGGAACTCCGAAGCCGGTTCGACGCTGGTCACGAGCAGGTGATCGCGCGCACGAGTGCAGGCAACGTAGAGCAGATGCCGCTCCGTGTTGTAGACCTCTTCGAGGTCCGAATCATCGGCGGCGGTTTCGATGCGCGATTGCAGGGGAATGACCTCGTCGTCGCAGGCCATCACCGCCACGGCGCGGAACTCCAGGCCTTTGGCCAGGTGCATGGTGCAGATGGAGACCTGGCCGCTGACCGTTTCGACATGCTCATCAAGCACCTTGAACGGCAGCCCAGCCTTGTCGACGGCGGCACGGGCACGTTCCAGTTCGGCATCTGAGCGCACAAAAACGCCGATTTCATGGGGTGCCACGCCCTCGCTACTGCGCTCTGCCACCCAGGCGCCAACAGCATCAATCTCCGCTTCCTCTCCATCGAACGCACGAACGATAGGGGGCGGGCCGTTGAATACGGAAACCGTGCCGCGCCGTTCCTCCTTGTTGCCATCCACATCCGAGACTTCCGGCCCCAGGAGCTGGTCGGCCTGCATCCTGATCTGGTGCGATGTGCGGTAATTGATGTGCAGGGTGCGCGAACGTCCGCGTATATCCATCCCGAGCGATTTCCAGGAGAAGGGCTGCTGGAATATCCGCTGGCCCAGGTCGCCGGCAAAGAAAAGGCTGTTCGGTCGATCCACCCCCGCCGTTGCGGCCATTGCCGCCAGGAAGCGCAACTGCGCGACGCTGACATCCTGAGCTTCATCGACCACGACATACTCGAAGGGGGGGTGTTTGCGCTCCGCCAAGTGGGCAGCCAGCTTGCTGAACAGGCCTGAATAGGTGGTCAGCCCCTCCGCCTTCAGGCGGGCGCGAACCGCATCGAAGACTGACCACAGGGCGGCGCGTTGCTGTTCCGGCAAGCGCGTCTTTCTACCCAGCCGCTTCACGTCGCGGTAGGACTCCCAGCTATCCAGTTGCCAGGCATCGACCAGGTCCTCCCACTCCGTCAGCAGGAAATTCGTGCTGAATTTCTGGCCAGACGAGGCTTCTGCCATGAACTGCTTGATCGCCTCACGCGAAGCGATCCGCGGGCGCCCGAACTGCTGTTCATAGAGCCGCTCGCCGATCGCATTCATGGCATGCACATCCAACCGTTCCGCCAATCGGGGCTCGTTGCTGATCAGACGGCGGAGCTTGGTGCGCAGCGCATTCGCCAGGGTGTCGGAGAAGGTGGCCAGGAGCACCCGGCTATCAGGCTGGCTGCGCGCCAGGAAAACGGCGCGATGCAGCGCGACGATGGTCTTGCCCGTACCGGCCGAACCGGAAACCCGCGCCGGCCCGCTGTAATCGCGTTCCACCCACTGCCGTTGGGCCGGGTGCAGGAAGATCGTCCACTTCTCCCAAGGAAACGCCAGGGCGCGTTCCAGTTCCTCCACATCGTTCATGACCCGGAAGCGGCGCTGCGCATCGGGATGGCTGTAGGGATCAACCCCAGCCGTCGGGGGTGTCACTTGCGGCTTGCCGCCGGTGGCGAGTTCCAACAAAGCCTCGGCCGCCTCGGCCGGTAGATGGTCAGCCAGTTCCAGCAGGCTGTCCTCATCGGCCTGGCGCACATCGGCCAGCCATTCCACGGGAACGCCGTAGCCCAGCAATTCATCGTCAGTCTGGCCGGAGAACAGCAGCGGCTTCGCGCGGCTGGATGCAGCTACAGGAATGGAAGCTTCCACCTCAGACCGATAAGGAACCCGCACCTCCTCCACTCGCTCGCGGATTTCCACCCACTGGGCCGCCCCGGTTTTGGGATGAGTTTCCAGCTTGCGGCGGTTTGCCCACTCATAAGCCGGGTCGTGGTGGTCCACGTAGCACAACAGCAGGCTGGCAGCCGTTTTGTGCACGATCAGCCGAATGTCGCTGCTGACACGCACCGACCAGAAATGCTTGTCTCGCGCCTTATCCAGTTTGTGCAAGCTCATGCCCGGATTGGCCGGGTTCAGTTGCAGGTCGAAGGCGGTCGTCTTGACGGCCTTCTGCTCCTCTCCGGTCAGCTTGGCGAGGCTGTCGGTGAAGGTATCGGAGATGCGGAAATCCATTGGCGCCTCATCACTTCGGTTTCTTGGCCGGCAAACGCTTCACCATCTGGTCGAAATCCGATTCAAAACGCTGGTCATCCAGCACCCGGAATTTGTCGAACTCCTGCTCGGCGTGAACCTTCGCCAGATCGGCCGAAACCTTGCCCGCACCTTGCAGAATCTCGCGGTCATTCAGGGTCAGAAAGCCCTCCAGCTTGGTAATCCAGTCCTGCATGGTCATGGCGATGCGCCGCGCCGCCTGACCTTCGGCGAAGATCAAATACTGCTCGGCCAGGTTGTTGAGGGCGCGCAGTTCTTCCTCGTTCAGATAATTCTTGGCGATGCTCACATCCGCCTTGCGGAGTCGCGCACCGTCCCAGGTCGTCAGCCCCATGTTCGGCTGGCTGCTGTCGGCACGGCTGGCAATCAATTCAGCGGCGGTCTGACCGTGGATGGCGAAATGCACCTTGTTTTGCACCGTGGCGAAAAAAGTCTGGGTCAGCGGATGGCGCGCGTCGTAATCCACGCTGGTGGCGTAGATATCGGTGATCTTCTGGTAGAAACGCCGCTCGCTGGTGCGGATGTCTTGCAGGCGGCGGGTCAGCTCGTCGAAGTAGTCGCGGCCCTTGCCGGGGTTCTTCAAGCGCGCGTCATCCAGCACGAAGCCCTTGACGATGTACTCCTTCAGCTTGTCGTTGGCCCACTGGCGAAAGCGCACAGCGACCGGGCTACGCACCCGGAAACCCAGGGCGAGAACCATGTCCAGGTTGTAGTGCGCCACCTCGTACTGTTTGCCGTCAGCGGCAGTTGTTCGGTAAAACCGAACAACTGCATTTTCATCCAGCTCTCCATCTTCAAAAATGTGCTTGATGTGCTCGCTGATGGTGCCCTTGGCCTTGCCGAACAACTCGGTCAACTGCTTCTGGTTCAGCCACAGGGTTTCCGCCTCCAGCATCACGTCGATGCGGGTGGAGCCGTCTTCGCTTTGGTAGATCAGGAATTGTTGGGGCTCGGTCATCACACCACCCTGAACACCTTCATCACCTCATCCCCCAGGTGATTGATGACCTTCACCGCGATTCGGCCGGACTTCGGTTTATCGAACGGGCGTGAGGTATCGCTGTTCAGGGTGGCCCAGGCTTCTTCGTTGATTTCGGCTTTCAGCGTGGTTTTCAGCGCCTTGTAGGGGTCGTTGGCGCCGAGGAAGTAGGCGTGGCGGACGAAGAAGGATTCCATGTTGTAGTCGGTGTCGATGAACCAGCAGGCGATGCCTTCGGCGCCGTCGCTGCGGACTTCGCCGGTGTTGGGGTGGAAAACATCGACGCCGTTGACCTTGACGCGGACCTGGCCACCCTCGGCTTCCAGGATATCGATGTCGGGTTCGCCGAAGATGACGAACAGGTTGCCCTTGCCGGTGTTCTTGAGGTCTTCGGCCATGTGCAGGTCGGCGTTCATGCGGGCCTTGAGCACGGGGATGCGGCCGAGTTTGTCGAACTCGGAGGAATGCGCGTCGTAGTTGAAGGCGCAGGCGATGAGCACGTCGAAATCGGCGTCGCCGGCTTCGCGGGCGGCTTCCACCAGGTCGGGGCGGGAGACGGTGCCGAACTCGGGGCCGATGAAGATGGCGGCGCGTTTCTCGGTTTTTGTCCCCTCTCCCTCTGGGAGAGGGTTAGGGTGAGGGTGCTCTTCCACATAGCGGCCTTCGGCGCAGACCAGATTACCCGGCCATGGGGCCAGCGCGGTGAAGCTGATCCGGTCTTCCTTGTGGGCCTGCTGGACGCCGGCGGTCTTGAGGTTTTCCAGGATCATCTGGACGAAGTCGCGTTCCTCGCCGTAGCCAGGGTCGGGCTCGGCGGCTTTGTCGATCAGTTCGTCGTTTTCATCGACGGCCAGGACGCGGTGGGGCGATAGGCTTTCCACAGTGAACGGGCCGGCGACGCGAACCTTCTTCTTGTCCTCGTAGGGTTTGTCGTACAGGTATTCGAACTCGGCCTTGGCGGCGATGGAGGCGTCGATTTCCTTCTGGCGGGCGATGCGTGCTTGCCACCAGTCGGCGTGGAGTTTCCTGGTGGCATCCGGCCATTTGGCATCGGCGTCACGGGGGATTTGCCATTCCTGCCACGCGGGTAGGAGCGGGCTTGCCCGCGATACAACGGTGGCAATCGCGGGCAAGCCCGCTCCTACAGAATCCCGTCCCAGCGCCTGGTTGAGTTGTTCGCGCAGCGGTTCCAGCTTCTCCTGCCACTTGTCCCAGATGACGTCGATCTCGCTGTTGTTGGCGATGGATTTCAGGGTGATGTGCGGCACGCGCTCGTAGACGAAGCCGTGGCGGATGTTGCCGCGCGTGGGCTGGCTGGAGGGCGCGGTGCGGGTGACTTCGGCTTCCTTGATCTGGCCGTCGCGGCTGTCGGCGAGCAGGTAGTAGGGGTAGCGGGCGCCCATGATGCGGGCACGGGCCAAGGCCAGGGCGACGCGGGAGGTGTCGAGGGTGATCCAGCGGCGGCCCCATTGTTCGGCGACGTAGGCGGTGGTGCCGGAACCGCAGGTGGGGTCGAGGACGAGGTCACCGGGGTCGGTAGTGATCAAAATGCAGCGTTTGATGGCCGCAGTTGGCGTTTGAACAACGTATGTCTTGTCTGAGTCAGCTCCGATGTCCTCCCAGATGCTGTTGACCATCATCACTGGAAAATCGGAGAACAACCTCTTGTATCGCATCGTCTTTCCCGCTGCGACCAATCTATCGGCCATAGCCAACTTGTTGAGGCCACAGTGTGTTGTCTTCCAATGCGAAGTCCCTCCTGGCGAGAACATCCGCCCGGCATACACAAAGGCCTTCGACAATGACTCGGAAAACCCCTGTGAAATGAGGTTGTCTATTTGTAGAACCTTGGTGCCAGCTGGCAGAGCCTCAGGTCTCCATATTTCATCTGGAGTTATTGCACGAGTCGTTCCGTCAGGCAATTCAACTACGCGGTAATGGTCACCGCCTTCTCCTGCTAAAGACTTTTCGACGTATAGCTGGCGGTATTTCACCCTGTCTTTGCCCTTTGCGAACCAGATGATGAAATCGGCGCTCCCGGGAATTACGTTCACACGCGCTACTGGGCTGTTCAGGCTACTTGTCTTGCGGCACACAAGAAGCGAACAGAAGTTGTCTTCCCCAAACACCTCATCCATCACCGCCCGCACCCGGTGCACATTCTCATCGCCGATCTGCACAAAGATCGACCCGGAGTCCGTCAACAAATCCCGCGCCACGGTCAGCCGGTCGCGCAGATAGGTGAGGTAGGAGTGAATGCCGTCGCGCCAGGTGTCGCGGAAGGCTTTGACCTGTTCCGGCTCGCGGGTGATGTGGTCGGTGTTGCCGTCCTTGACGTCGCGGCTGGTGGTGGACCACTGGAAGTTGCTGTTGAATTTGATGCCGTAGGGCGGATCGAAATAGATGCACTGCACTTGGCCGCGCAGGCCTTCGCGCTCGGCGAGGGAGGCCATGACTTGCAGGCTGTCGCCCAAAATCATGCGGTTCTGCCAGTGGCTGTCGTGTTGGTAGAACTCGGTCTTGGCGTTGTCGTCGGGCAGGCCGTTGAAGTCGGCGAACAGGTCGATCTGTTGAAATGCACCCTCACCCCCGGCCCCTCTCCCCGAGGGCGAGGGGGGATAACGCTTGAGGTCGTCGATCAATACCTTGGGGTGGACCTTTTCCTGGATGTAGACCGGCGGGGCGTGGACGACGAGGTCGGACCAGTCCTGCTGGTCCTTGCCGCGCCAGACCAGTTGCGGGTCGAGGTCGCGGTTGCGGCGTTCGTAGGCGATGCGCACGGGCGACTGCTCGTTCTTCTGCATCACCGACTGGTATTCGGCGGTGGGGATGTTTTTGCGGGTGGCGTCGTCGTGCTTGAGGGCTTCGACGCTGAGCGGGGTCTTGGGGGCTTTTGCCATGCTCAGTCTTCCTTTTTCTTCAGCTTCTTGCGCGCCACGGCTTCGGGCAAGGCTTTGTAGTTTTCCGCGCTGGCCACGCGCTTGCCGGACTTTTTCTCCAGGTCGCGGCGCGCCCGTCCGGCCACCGCGCCACCCGCCACGGCCGCGTCGCGGTTTTCGCCATAGCCCTGGGCGTCTTTATTGCGAGCAATCTCGGTGGTGGAGGCTTCGCCCAGCATGGTGAAGATCAGTTCAAGGTCGTTCATGTGGTCGCGCAGGTTGTCGGCGGGCTTGTCTAGGCTTTTGAAGGCCTTGTATTCGGCGGGGGTCATGCCGAAGGTGGCGCGGCTGATTTCGGCGGTGAGGATGGCGTATTCGCGTTGTTCCTTGACACCGCGCTTCTGCCATTCGTGGGTGAGTTCGTCGCGGATGGCGATGCCGCGCACCCGCTTTTCGATCCATTCGTCGCTGTAGCCCTTGGCCTTGTATAACTCGCGCATGCGCGCGGCGGCCAATTCGGGGTTTTCGATTTCTTCCAGCCGCTCGTAGCCGACCTTGGCCAGCCAGCGCTTGAACGGCTCAGCTTTGGGGGAGGGGATGGACTGGATAAGCCGAAGCAATTGCTCGGTATCCGCCACGTCAGTCAGACGCTGCTTGCCATCGGCGGCGGTCATCTTCAAAGCGTTACAGCTTGTAACGGTTTCATTGCCCTCGGCCAGCAAGCGCTTCTTGAGCACTCGCCAGTAGACCTGCGGGCTCTCGCTTTCACTCAAGGCTGCGACGACATCGACGATGGCGAAGTACCAGCGTTGGGTGGCTTCGTCCCAGGCCGAACGGATGTGCTTCGACTCGAACAGCTTGATGTTGCTCATGGCATCTTCTCCCGTTTCTGCCCGGCCTCTTGGTGAACCATTTTGTTGGCGCCAACAAAATGGTGTGCATCGCCACCAAGGGACCACTTTCCTGACGTCAGGAAAATGGTCCTCAATGCAGTTTCAGCTTCCATCCACCACCCGCCCGATCATGTTGCTGAATTCGGCTTCCACCTTCTTGGCGAAGTCGTCCTGCATCTCCCAGACGCTGGTGAATTCGGCGAAGGCCCAGCGGCCGTATTGTTTGAGGTTGTTCACGCCAGGCACCCAGTAGGTTTCCATGGTGGCCTTCTTTTCCTTGGCGTCCTCGCGGCGGTAGCCCTTGACCTCGACGACGAGGTGCAACAGGTCATCCTCGCCATGGCCGTCCTCTACCAGGACGACGAAGTCGGGCAGGTAGATGCGCATCTCTGAACCGTAGCGGTACGGCACTTCCAGGCCGAGGTTGTGGTTCTTCACGTAGGCGCGCACGCGCGGGTGGGCCTCGGCCACGCGGCAGAACTCGCCCTCCCAGCCGCTATCCAGAACCACCCAGTTGAGGTGGCAGCGGCGCGCGTCGGTTTGCCAGCGGTCTTTCTTCGAGGTGTTGAAGTTGACGTGGGCGGTGGAGCCGGTGGGGTTATAGGGGTCGAGCACGGCCTTGATGGGGCGCTCGCCGATCAGGGCGCGGGTGATGCCGGCGGTGATGCGTTCGCAGGCCATGTCGGCCAGGGATTGGTACATGAGCTGGGCGGGGTAGGTGCCGCCCTTGCACACCAGGCAGGTGTCCAGCCATTGCTTGGCGATGCGCTTCAACTGGCCGAACAGGTAGAGTTTGGGTTCCTCGCCAGGGTCGCGCCACTTGGTGTAGATCAGGCGCTGGGTGAGGTGGAACAGCAGCGTGGAGTGGCGCATGTCGCCGGTGTGGACGAGGCTCAGGTCCACATCCTGGCCGATGATGCCGGCGTTCTTGGTGATGGAGGGGCCGACCAGATCGGGAGTGAGTTCGAGGATGGAGTCGTCGTTGAACTCGGCGGTGAGGCGTTCTTCCGGCAGTTCCACCCGGTAACCCTGGACGCGGGGGAAACGGATTTCCAGTTCGTCCCGCTCGGGGCGGATAGCTTTGACCTGGATGGTTTCGCGCGGCGGTTGTGGCGGCGCGACGACAGGCTTGGCGGTGAAGTCGAAGGGGATGCCGAGGACGTCGGCGTATTCGACGTTGAACAGGCCGTCCTCGTTGAGTTCGTAGGACTGGCGCCGCAGGGCGCGGCCGATGACCTGTTCGCACAGCAGTTGGGTGCCGAAGGCGCGCACCCCGAGGACGTGGGTGACGGTGCTGGCGTCCCAGCCTTCGGTGAGCATGGATACAGAAACCACGCAGCGGATGGAGTCGCCCAGGCGGCCCGCCTTGCCGACGGTGTTCATGACCTCGCGCAGCAAGTCCTGGTCGGTGATGTTCTCGGCGGCGCGGGGGTCGCCGGTGCGCTCGATGATTTCGCGGCGGAAGCGCTCGATTTCGTCTGAGGCCATGCCACGGAAGTTGTCGTCCAGGGCTTCGCCGGATTCCAGTTGCTCGCTGTCGATGAGCAGGGTCTTGGGGCGGCCGAGGGGGTTGCCGTGTTCATCGAAGTTGCGGAACAGCTCAAGGCGGCCATTCTCCAGGGTGCTGGTGCCATCGTCGTTCTGCCGCTGGAAGCCGGAGATGTAGTCGTACACCAGCTTGGAGGTGGAGGTGTTGTTGCAGACCACGATGAAGCAGGGCGGCACCTGGATGCCGGCCTGCTCCCACAGGTCGTAGGTCTTCTTGTAGTGGCCGTAGAGGGCTTCGAGGGCGGTTTGCAGGCGGGTCGGCAACTTCAGCGGGTCCAGCCCTTCGGCCTTGCCGCGTCCCTTCTTCGGCATGTCCTTGCGAATGTGTTCCCACAGGTTGCGGAACACAGGTACTTCGGCGCCGGGGATGTTGTCGGCCACCGGCACGCGCGGCAGCTTGACGATGCCGCATTCGATGGCATCCATCAGCGAGAAATCGCTCAGGGTCCAGGGGAACAGGGTGCCTTCGGCGTAGCCGGAACCGCGCAGGAAGAAGGGGGTGGCGGACAAGTCAATGACCCGCGCCAGGCCGAGCTTGCGGTTAACGGCTTCCAAGCCGGAAATCCACAGACGGGCGGCTTCGTTGTTCTGTTCGGCTTCCTTCTTCTCGTCGCCTTTCAGGTCTTCAGCTTCATCAGCCTGTTCCGGCTTTTCCCGATAGCAGTGGTGGGCCTCGTCGTTGATGACCAGGATGTTCTTCAGGCCCATCAGGTCGGGCATGACGCGCTGGATCATCTGGCCTTCCGTTTCCAGCGTGTCGAGTTCCTCGCCGCCCCGGCCTTGCAGCAGCAGCCGGCCGCCCTTGGACAGCGGCAGGCGCTCGCGCAGCTTGAAGGCGTGGTAGTTGGTGATGACGATCTTGGCGCGTTCCAGGTCGCCCATCATGTCGCCGGGCACCAGCTCGCGGCTGAGGTAGTAGCTGTCCGGGTCGTTGGGCTGGAGGACGCGCAGGCGGTCCTTGATGGTCAGGCCGGGGGCGACGATCAGGAAGCCGCGCGTGAATTTCTTGCTGCCAGGGCGGCGCACCGCGTTGATGGTCTGCCAGGCGATGAGCATCGCCATCACCGTGGTCTTGCCGGCGCCGGTGGCTAGCTTGAGGGCCAGGCGCATCAGTTCCGGGTTGGCGTCGTTGTTGGCGTTGGACAGGTGCTCAAGAAACCTCTCGCCGGCCTTACCCAGTTGCGGCGCGACTTCGGTCAGCCAGATCGCGGTTTCGACTGCTTCGATCTGGCAAAAGAACGGACGAATGCCGCTGAATTTGTGATGCCGCCAGTGTTGCAGCAGACGCGCGGTTTCCGGCGTTACGCGCCAGTCGTTCGGGTTCTGAATGCCGCGCCACTTGTCCACCTCCTGGCGGGCGGCGTTGATCATGGACGCGGTTTTTTCGTATTCCTGGGCCTGGGTGGAGAGGCCGTCACCGCCATCCAGCAGAAGTGAGGTCTGTGCTGCCTGAGCCTTGCGTTTCTTGGGCTTGGGGATGGGGGTGATGAACTCCGCTCGGCGGCGGCGCTCCAGAATCTGCTGGGTAGGCTGGCCCTGCGCATCGAGCTCCCAGTGACGCGCCGGGTAGTCGTAGGGCGAATTGAGGATGGGGTGCTCGAAGAATTGGTTGTTCACTATTTTTCAGGTGGTTGTGGACCTGCTCCCTTGTCCGCCTGTCAATGTCGGACAGGGGATGCGATGTGGCCGGGATTATGTTCCAGACGGTTACCGCCAGCCACCCCACGGCCCCGCACAAAGGCTGTCTTCTCCCCAGTCCATCCCTCATCCTCCGGCATTTCCATGGATAATGCCGGCTTGATGCTGCAACCGCACGAACCACCCGGTTTTACCGCCATGTCCCAAGTCTTCCTCTACGACACCACCCTGCGCGACGGTACCCAGCGGGAGGACATCTCCCTGTCCGTGGACGACAAGCTGACCATCGCCAGGCGCCTGGCCGAGTTCGGCATCCACTACATCGAGGGCGGCTGGCCCGGCTCCAACCCCAAGGACGCCGAGTTCTTCGCCCGTGCCGGGCGCATGAACCTGGGCGCTACCAAGCTGGCGGCCTTCGGCAGCACCCGCCACAAGCACACTCCGTGCGAGGACGACGCCAACCTGAAAGCCCTGCTCGCCGCCGACACGCCGGCGGTGACCCTGGTGGGCAAGAGCTGGGACTACCACGTCAGCCATGTCCTCGACACCACGCCGGAAGAGAACCTGGCCATGATCCGCGACAGCGTGGCCTGGATGAAGGCGCAGGGCCGCGAGGTGTTCTTCGACGCCGAGCATTTCTACGACGGCTTCCTCGCCAACCCGGAATTCGCCCTGGCCACTTTGCAGGTCGCCGCCGAGGCCGGTGCCGACTGGCTGATCCTGTGCGAGACCAACGGCGGCAAGCTGCCCTGGCAGGTGGAGGAAATCACCCGCGACGTGGCCTCGCGCTTTTCAACGCGGCTGGGCGTGCACTGCCACAACGACACCGGCTGCGGTGTTGCCAATTCCATTGCCGCCGTGCGCGGCGGCTGTGCCCTGGTGCAGGGCACCATCAACGGCTACGGCGAACGGGTGGGCAACGCCGACCTGGTGAGCATCATCCCCAACCTGCAACTGAAGATGGGCTACGAGGCCGTGCGCCCGGAGCAATTGCGCGAGCTCACCGGCCTGTCCCGCTTCGTCGCCGAGGTGGCCAACCTGAAGCACGACGACCACCATCCCTACGTCGGCCACTCCGCCTTCGCCCACAAGGGCGGCATCCACGTCGCCGCCATCCTCAAGGCCAGCGACACCTACCAGCACATCGAACCCGAGCTGGTGGGCAACGAGCGGCGCTCGGTGATTTCGGAGCTGTCCGGGCGCGGCAACATCCTGTTCATGGCGCAGAACCTGGGCATCGACGTGAACCGGGAGGACGCCCAGAAGGTGCTCGGCCAGATCAAGCACATGGAGCACGAGGGCTTCACCTTCGAGGCCGCCGAGGCCAGCGTCGAACTGCTCTTCCACCGGCTCCAGGAAGGCTACCAGCGGCCCTTCGAACTGGTGGACTACTTCGTCATCACCGAGCGCCGCCACGGCCGCGGCCTGCTGTCGGAAGCCACGGTGAAGGTGAAGGTGGACGGCGAGGTGAAGTTCACCGCCGCCGAGGGCAACGGCCCGGTCAACGCCCTCGCCACCGCCCTGCAGCATGCCCTGGTGGGCGCCTATCCGGTGCTGCGCACGGTGCGCCTGTCCGACTACAAGGTGCGCATCCTCAACAGCGCCACCGGCACCGCCGCCTCCACCCGCGTGCTCATCGATTTCCAGAGCGGCAGCGAGGCCTGGACCACGGTGGGGGCCAGCACCAACATCATCGAGGCGAGCTGGCGCGCCCTCGCCGACAGCATGGAATACGCCCTGCTGCGGTTGGGCGAGGAAGGCCAGGACGGCGCCTAGACGCGTTCCCAGTCTGTGAAAGTCGCTGCCTGGCCGCGCGGGGCGCCATCGGCGTCGAGCAGGTTCCACACCGTCGCGCCGTGGATACGGAAGCGCCGACCGCTTCGGGATATGCGTACCCCGGCGTAATCGTCGATGAAGCCGTGGCGCGCAACTCGCTCCAGCAGGCGCGCGCGTTCGTCGCGCTGCGGCGCTTCGGCGGAAAAGCGCGAGGGCAGGGCGGTGAAGGCGGCGAAATCCATCTCGAACAGTTCCAGGGCCAGGCGGTTGCCGTAGCAGAACACGGGGTCGGCTTCGGTGCCGTGCGCCACCACCGCGCGCGGCGCTTCCCAGAGCGCGGCGGCGAGGGCGACAGCATCGCCGGGCGCGGCCGCCAGCAGGGGACAGCCGACCACGCGCAGGTGGCTGTCGACGATCAGGCGCGCCAGGCGGGTGGTGGGCTCGGCGAGCAGGCAGGCGGGCAGGCTGGCCGACATCGTACCCGGTCACTCCGGCTGCTTGGCCGCCGGCGCGCTCGCCGGGCTCGCGCCCCGTATGGCCGCAAGCAAATCCATCGGCAGGGGGAAGACGATGGTGGAGGTTTTGTCGCCGGCGATGACGGCCAGGGTCTGCAGGTAGCGCAACTGCATGGCTTCCGGCTGCCGGGCCAGCATTTGCGCGGCCTGCAGCAGCTTTTCCGAGGCCTGCAGTTCGCCTTCGGCATGGATGATCTTGGCGCGCCGCTCGCGTTCCGCTTCCGCCTGCTTGGCGATGGCCCGCACCATGGACTCGTCGATGTCGACATGCTTGATTTCGACGTTGGCGACCTTGATGCCCCAGGCGTCGGTCTGGCTGTCCAGCACCTGCTGGATGTCCAGGTTGAGGCGCTCGCGCTCGGCCAGCATCTCGTCGAGTTCATGTTTGCCCAGCACCGCGCGCAGAGTGGTCTGCGCCAGCTGGCTGGTGGCGGCGAGGAAGTTCTCCACC
This sequence comes from bacterium, assembly GCA_009772925.1. Taxonomy (GTDB): domain Bacteria; phylum Pseudomonadota; class Gammaproteobacteria; order Burkholderiales; family Thiobacillaceae; genus PFJX01. Next base: position 20,990 of record WOUQ01000015.1, on the reverse strand, counting down.
TGGATGATGGCCTTCTGCGGATCCACCACGCGGAAATACACCACGGCGTTGACCTTGACCGACACGTTGTCGCGCGAGATCACATCCTGCGAGGGCACGTCCAGCACCACCGTGCGCAGGTCGATGCGCACCATCTGCTGGACGCCGGGTATCACCAGCACCAGGCCGGGGCCCTTGACCTTCCAGAAGCGGCCCAGCATGAACACCACGCCGCGTTCGTATTCGCGCAGGATGCGGAACGAGGCGGCGATCAGGGCGACGAGGATGAGTACCACGCCGCCAAAACCGAATTCGATGCCGTACATGTGTGTCCTCCTGTGGTTTAGTCTTCCGCGGCCTCGACCCGCAGCACCAGGCCGTCCCGCCCCAACACGCGCAGCCGGCCGCCGCGGCGCAGGGAAACGGCGGCACGTACCCGCCAGTTTTCACCATGCACCCGCGCCCAGCCCTCGTAATGCCCGTCCACGGGGACGCTGTCGTCCAGCATTTCACCGCGCGAGCCCGGCAACTCCTCGGCGCCGCTGACCACCGGCCGGTGCCGGGCCTTGAGCGCCATGCCGCCGACCAGGCCAAGCAGCAGGGCGCTGCCGAGGGCGATGGCGACGATGAGTTCGATGGGGATGCCGAAGCCCGGCAGATTGGTGTCGATGAGGATCACCGCGCCGATGACGAAGGCCACCACGCCGCCCGCGCCGAGCACGCCGTAGCTCGGGAAGAACGCCTCGGCCATCATGAACGCCACCCCCAGCACGATGAGCGCCAGGCCCGCGTAGTTGACCGGCAGCAGTTGCAGCGCGTAGAGGGCGAGCAGCAGGCAGATGGCGCCGAGCACGCCGGGCACGCCGAATCCGGGTGAACTGAATTCGAAGAACAGGCCGTAGATGCCGATCATCATCAGCACCAGGGCGATGCTGGGGTCGGTGAGCACCGCCAGCAGACGGGCGCGCCAGTCGGGCTCGTGCTGCACAACCGGAGCCTCCACCGTGGCAAGGACGACCTCGCTGGCGGCGGTTTTCAGCTTGCGGCCGTCGACCTGGCGCAGCAGGTCATCCAGGTCGGCGGCGATCAGATCGACCACGCGCATCTTCAAGGCGTCCTCGGCCGGCAGACTGACGGCTTCCCGCACCGCCTTTTCCGCCCATTCCGCGTTGCGCCCGCGCAGTTGGGCGAGGCCGCGGATGTAGGCGGCGGCATCGCTGACCTGCTTGCGCGTCATGGCGCCACGGGAGGGATCCGCGGATTCGGGTTTTGTCTTGTCCTTCGCGCCGGGGGAAGGGGTGGGCTCGTCGCCCCCGGGCATGCCGCCGATGGCCACCGGCGTGGCGGCGCCCAGGTTGGTGCCCGGCGCCATGGCGGCGATGTGGCTGGCGTAGAGGATGTAGGTGCCGGCGCTGGCGGCGCGCGCGCCGCCGGGGGCGACGTGGGTGGCGACCGGCATGGGCGAGGCGAGGATTGCCTTGATGATCTGGCGCATGGAGGTGTCGAGGCCGCCGGGGGTGTCCAGGGTCAGCACCACCAGTTGCGCGCGCTCCGCCTCGGCGCGGGCCAGCCCGCGCGCGACGTAGTCGGCGGTGGCCGGGCCGATGGCACCTTCCAGCCGCATCACCAGCACGGAGGCGGGCGGCGACGAAGCGAAGACCGGCATCGCGCACGCGATGCCCAGCAAACAGGCGTATACCGCGAACAGCCACCGTCTCATCGACACTCCTCCGTCACGGACCCTTCCTCACTCCATAATAGGAACATTCCCGACACTGCTTCGTTCCCCTTGCCCTTGAACCAGGAACGCCACTCCTTCTTTCTACCCGCCAACGCCGCTGCGGGCCGAGGGCGACTGGCCCTGCTGGCCTTGGCCCTGCTCGCCCTGTTCAGCGTCCTCGCCAGCCTGCCGCCCATCCCGCAACCCCATTCTTACCATGCGTTCGCCGATCGTCGTGCCTGCCTGGGCGTGCCCAATTGCCTGGACGTGGTGTCGAATGCCGCCCTGCTCGCGGCGGGGCTGGCCGGCGCGCTCTGGCTGGGCCGGCGGCGGCCCGGGGTGGCGGGTGTGGAAGCCGCCGGGTACCGGCTGTTTTTCGTCGCCATCGCGCTGACCGGCATCGGCTCCGCCTATTACCACTGGGCGCCCGACCATCACACGCTGTTCTGGGACCGCCTGCCCATGGGCCTGGCCTTCATGGCCCTGCTCGCGGCGGTGGTGGCCGAGCGCCTGGGCGCGCGCGCCGGGCGCCTGGCCCTGGCGCTGCTGCCGTTGCTGGGGATGGCCAGCGTGCTGGCCTGGTATCTGAGCGAGCTGGGCGGCGCCGGCGACCTGCGTCCCTACCTTGCCATGCAGGCGGGCGGCGCCCTGGCGCTATTGCTGCTGATCGGCCTGTTTCCGCCGCGCCACGACCGGGGTGCTGACATCTCCCTGGCGCTGGGCCTGTACGGCCTGGCGCTGCTCTGCGACAAGCTGCTGGACCAGCCGCTGTTCGACCTGGGCGGGGTGATCAGCGGCCACACCCTCAAGCATCTGCTCGCCGCCGGCGCGGTGTTCGTCCTGCTGCGCATGCTGCGGCGGCGCGTGGCCTTGCCGGACCCGGCTTCCGCTGCGCCATGACGCGTTCCTTCAATCCCGGCGTGGCGCCCCGCGAGGTATGGGCCTGGGCGATGTACGACTTCGCAAATTCCGGCTTCACCACGGTGGTCATCACCGCCGTGTTCAACGCCTACTTTGTCGCCGAGGTGGCGGGCGGCGCGGTCTGGGCCACCTTCGCCTGGAGCGCGGCGCTGGCGGTGTCCTACGCGCTGATCCTGGTGAGCGCGCCGACCCTGGGCGCCTACGCCGACGCCCGCGCCGCGAAGAAGCGGCTGCTGGCCTACACCACCTTCGGCTGCGTGCTCGGCACCGCCGGCCTGTCCCTGGCCGGGCCGGGCGATCTGGCGCTGGCGGTCGGCCTGCTGATCCTGGCGAATTTCTGCTTCGGCACCGGCGAGAACCTGATCGCCGCCTTCCTGCCGGAACTCGCGCGCGGCCGCAGGCTCGGCCGGGTGTCAGGCTGGGGCTGGGGCCTGGGTTACCTGGGCGGCATCTTCACCCTGGGCCTCTGCCTGGCCTATGTGAGTTGGGCGCAGGCGCGCGGTCAGCCGGCCAGCGCCTTCGTGCCGGTCACCCTGTGGATCACCGCCGGGGTGTTTGCCCTGGCGGCGCTGCCCACCTTCCTGTTCCTGCGCGAGCGGGCGCAACCGCGCGCAACGCGCGGCCGCCTCGCCGCGCTCGCCTTCCGCCGGCTGCTGGTCAGCCTGCGGCGGGCGCGTCGCCATCGCGACCTGGGGCGTTTCCTGGTGTGCGTGGTGTTCTACCAGGCCGGCATCCAGACGGTGATCGCGCTTGCCGCCATCTATGCCCAGCAGGCCCTGGGCTTTTCCACGCGCGATACCCTGGTGCTCATCCTGGCGGTCAATTTCGCGGCGGTGGCGGGATCGCTCGCCTTCGGCCACCTGCAGGACAGGCTGGGCCACGTGCCCACCATCGCCCTCACCCTGGCGGGCTGGATCGTCGTCATCGTCCTCGCCTGGAGCGCGACGACGTCGACGGGTTTCTGGATCGCCGCCACCCTTGCGGGGCTCTGCATGGGCGCGGCGCAGGCCGCGGGCCGGGCGCTGGTGGGCTATTTCAGCCCGGCCGACCGGCGCGCCGAGTTCTTCGGTCTTTGGGGATTGGCGGTGAAGCTGGCGTCCATCCTCGGTCCACTGACCTACGGTGCGGTCACCTGGATTTCCGGCGGCGACCACCGCCTGGCCATCCTCTTCACCGGCCTCTATTTCGTCGCCGGCCTGCTCCTGCTCGCGGGCATCGACAGCCGGCGCGGACGGCGACTGGCCCTGACTCGCGCGACGGCTTCATAGCCGGCCGCAGGCTCGTCTGCGCCGCCCCGCCTCTCAGGCCAGGGCGCCCAGCCAGTTGCCGAAACACGCCTCGGAGGCGCAGGGCGAGCAGTCGAGGAAATCGTCCTCCTCGGCTTCGTAGACGTCGTCCTCGTCCTCGTATTCACAGGACATCCGCCAGTCCGGCAGGAATTCCCAATCACAAATCATGCTGCACTCTCAGGGGTCATTGAACTCGCGCAATCATTGCGCGCGAATATGACGGCCGCGTGAAAACGATCCCCTTTGCCGAAGAGGTCCGGTGGCGCTGGTTCAAGACCACGACGGCGTTGCGGGAGCGGGCGGCGCAGAGCACACTTTCAGCATTGTTTGAACCAAAACCTCGCCATGACTCGCCTTCGCCTGGCCGTTCTGCCCATCCTCCTGTTCATGCTCCTCCTGGGTGGCTGCGCGCCGTTGGGAGCGCCCACCATCGCCCGGGACCGCTTCGAGTACACCAACGCCGTGGCGGAATCCTGGAAACGGCAGATGCTGCTCAACATCCTCAAGATCCGCTACGGCGACGCGCCCATCTTTCTCGACGTGACTTCCATCATCAACCAGTATTCCCTGGAAACCGAGGTGCGCGGGACTCTGGGCTGGTCCAATCCGCCCAGCGCCGACCGACAGGAACTGGGCGGCACCGGTCGCTACTACGACCGTCCCACCATCACCTACGCGCCCCTCAGCGGCGAGAAGTTCGCGCGCAACCTGATGACTCCCATCTCGCCGGCGACCGTGATGAGCCTGGTCGAGGGCGGCTATCCCATCGACATGGTGTTCCGCATCCTGGTGCACTCGGTGAACGGTCTGGAGAACCAGTTCGGCGGATCCGCGCGCATGCGCCGCGCCGATCCGCAGTTCTACGAACTGCTGGAGAAGATGCGTCTGGTGCAGGCTTCCGGCGCCATCGCCCTGCGGGTCAAGAAAACCGAGAATGCGGGCGCGCTGGTCATGGTTTTCCGCAAGCATGCCGACGAGCGGGCCCAGGCCGCGGGCAAGGAGGTCAGGCGGTTGCTCGGACTCGACGAGAACATCCGGGAATTCAGGGTGGTGTATGGCTCGACCGCGGAGGGCGAGGGCGAGATCGCCCTGCGCACCCGTTCCTTCAGCGAAATCCTCACCGATATCGCCTCCACCATCGAGGTGCCACCCGAGCACGTGGCGGAACAGCGGGTGCAGCCAAGCATGGAACCGGAGGGCGAGGGCGTGCGTGGCACCATGGTGCGCATCCGCTATTCCAGGGAAGTTCCGGAGGACGCCTTCGCCTCGGTACCCTACCGCAACGGCTGGTTCTGGATCAATGACCGGGATTTCCAATCCAAGCGCCTGTTTTCCTTCCTCATGTTCGTCATGACCCTGACCGAAACCGGCGGCGGCTCCGGTGCGCCCATCGTGACGATTTCCGCCGGAGGATGAGCACCCGCTCCGAGGGCGCTGTGCGGGCATGAGCGTCATGCGGCTTGTCCTGGCGGCCTGGCTGTGCCTGGGTCTTTCCGCCTGCGCCAGCCTGCCCACCGCTGTCCCGCACGAGCCCTCCTTCGCCCTCGACGATACCGCTGCCACGCATCTTGGTCGTATCGTCGCGCAGAAGCGCGCAACACGGCCGCAGGTCTCCGCCATCCATCCCCTGCGTGACGGTCTCGACGCCTACGCCGCGCGGCTCGCTTTCATCCACGCCGCCGAGCGTTCCCTCGATGTGCAGACCTATCTGTTCCACAACGACCTCACCGGCCGTTTGCTGGTGGATGCCTTGCTCAGCGCGGCGGATCGCGGCGTGCGTATCCGGGTCCTGCTCGACGACATCGACATGGGTGGCCGCGATGCGCTGCTGTCGGCTCTTGCCCTGCATCCGAAGGTGCGTATCAGGCTGTTCAATCCCTTTCCCAACCGCGGCCTGCGGGTGCTCAATTACCTGACCCATTTCGGCAGTGTGACCCGGCGCATGCACAACAAATCGTTCATCGTCGACAACCAGGTGGCGATTGTCGGCGGGCGCAATATCGGTGACGAGTACTTCGACGCGGATGCCGGCATCCGCTTCGGCGATCTGGATGTCGCTGTCCTCGGGCCGGCGGTGGCCGACATCTCGAGGGCGTTCGATCTCTACTGGAACAGCGACCTGGCCTGGCCGCCCAAGGCACTGGGCAGCCCGGGCGACCGGGCGCTGCTGGAACGCGCGCGCGCCACCCTGAGCGCCGAGGTGAGTGCCCCGGAGCAGTCCGCCTACCTGGAGAGACTGCGCGCGACGGGGCTGTCCGAGCAATACGCCAATCTGGACGTCGATCTGCATTGGGGCGCGGCCGAGATCCTCTATGACCTGCCCGACAAGGTCAGGCTGGACCCGGGCGACCGGAGCACGCACATGTCGCCCCGGCTGTTCGCCCTATTGGCCGGGGCGGAGCGGGAACTGATCATCGTGTCTCCCTACTTCGTTCCGGGTGACGCCGGAGTCAGCGGGTTGGGCCGGCTGGTGGAGCGTGGGGTGAAAGTCAGGATATTGACCAATTCACTGGCCTCCAGCGACGTGCCGGCGGTGCATGCCGGTTATGCGCGCTACCGCGAGGCCCTGTTGCGCGCGGGCGTCGAGCTTTACGAGATGCGCCCGCTGCCCGCGCAGAGTCGCGGACTGCCAGGGCGGGACGGCGCCCGGCATGGCGGTTCCGCCGGCGCTTCCCGCGCCAGCCTGCATGCCAAGACCGTCGGCATCGATCGCCGGCGCACTTTCGTGGGGTCCTTCAACTTCGATCCACGCTCCGCGGCCCTCAATACGGAACTCGGCATCGTCCTCGATAACCCGGAGTTGGGCGAGGCCCGTTCGGCATCATTCGAGCATCGCATCCATGACATCGCCTATCGCCTGGAGTTGCAGCCGGTCGACGACCTGCTGGCGTTAGCCGGCAGGGAACATAGACTGGTGTGGAAGGCGGGCCAGGGCGAGAGCGCGGTCCAGCACCAGGATACCGAGCCGGAGGCCGGTTTCTGGCGGCAGATTCAGGTCTGGCTGTTGTCCTTCCTGCCCATCGAAGACCAGCTCTGAGCGGTCGGTTCAGTCGGTATAGGGTCGGGAAACGCCGGAATCCGAGGCGGTTTTTTCGCCTTGACGTTGCAACCACCAGATGCCTGCAGCGGCGACAGCGGCCAGGACGCCCCAGTGCAGCGAGCGTGAACGCAGCAGGCGCGCCGCTCCTCCGGCTACGGCAGAGATGATCCAGGGATGTTGGCGGGCCATGCGGATCATCTTGGTGAACAGGTTTAGAAGGTATGCGTGGCGGTTTCCCAGCGCGCCCGTCACCTTCAGCAACAGACCGCCCAGCCCGCTTCGCGCGGTGGATGCGCTGACTTTGAGGCTATCCAGCTCGGCGACCAGGGCGGCGCGCTGGGCGGCCGCCCGCACCAGCAGGAGTTCGCGCCGCAGCGCGCGCTGTTCCCGCTCAGCCCGGGCCATCGTCCGCTCCACCCAGGTGCGCGCGCAAGGCCTCGTGGTCCTTCTCCAGTTCGGCCCGCGTTTGCGCCAGCAGGACCGGCGCCTTGGCCACCTCCCGCGCGATGACACCCAGCAGAATGCCGCCCCCCAGCAGGTAGACGAGCGCCAGCAGTCCAAGGGCCAGGCCGCGCGGGCCTTCCCAGAACAGCGCCGCGACCCATATCGAGAAGGTCAACAGCGCCGCCAGCAACAGGATGGCAGCCAGCATGCCGAAGGCCAGCCAGCGCAGCACGCGATCGCGCGCATCGGCGAGTTCCAGCACTGCCAGTTCGCCTCGCGTCGCGAACAGGGACAGCACCTGTATCAGCAAGGCACGCAATGAACTCCCCTGACCGCCTGGGTGTTGCGGGTCCACCGTCATGGAAGACGGAGAACGCTCAGCGACGATTGATGAGCAGGCCGATCAGTACGCCGATGCCGGCGGCGACGCCAACCGCCTTCCAGGGGTTATCGTGCACCCAGTGGTCGGTCACCCGGGCGGCGTGCTTGGTGCCGTCGACGACGCGGTGCTCGATGTCGACGAGCTTGGTCTTGGCATTGGCGATGGCCGACTGTGCGCGCTGCCGCAGTTCGGCGGCTTGTTCGCTACCGGCCTGGGCGGCCTGACGCAGCAGTTCCTCGGCATCGGCAAGTACCACGTTGATGTCCGCCATGAGATGTTCCTTGGTAACCCGTTCCATACTGCCTCCTTGCAATAAAGTTGAACGCCATACCTTCAGCGTAGTGAGCGATCGGGGGATCAGCAAGATGCGATGCAGCGCAAGGGTAACGGATATCTCCGCGCAGGCCCATGCCTGTCCACACCGCTCCCTTGCTTCCTGCCCGCATTGACCCTGGTTTTGTCACGCCGGATACTTCCTGCCTACGCAACGTAGAAGGAGTGAGGCGATGAAAAAGAAAACCCGGAATGTGTCGCAGGAACCCTTCGTCGACCCGGAAACTCCGCAGGAAAGTGCCGAGAGTGCCGGCAAGCTGAGTCGCAAGGCTTACGACAAGGAGCTTGCCCGATTGCATGTCGAGCTGGTCAAGTTGCAACAGTGGGTGGTACACAAGGGCCTGAAGGTCTGTGTCGTGTTCGAGGGGCGCGACGGCGCCGGCAAGGGAGGCACCATCAAGGCCATCAGCGAGCGCGTCAGCCCGCGCGTTTTCCGTGTGGTGGCGCTGCCTTCGCCGACCGAACGGGAAAAGAGCCAGATGTACATGCAGCGTTATGTGCCGCACTTCCCGGCAGCCGGCGAGGTCGTCATCTGGGACCGCAGCTGGTACAACCGCGCCGGCGTCGAACGGGTCATGGGCTTTTGCAGCGAGGCACAGTGCAAGCGCTTCCTGCAGGGGGTACCCTTGTTCGAGCGGGCCATGGTCGAGAACGGCATCATTCTCCTGAAGTACTGGCTTGAGGTCAGTCCGGAAGAACAGACCCGCCGACTCAAGGGTCGCATCCACGACGGTCGCAAGATCTGGAAGTTGTCGCCGATGGATCTGAAGTCCTACGGTCGCTGGTACGACTACTCGCGGGCGCGTGACGACATGTTCGCGGCCACTGATCTGGATTTCGCGCCGTGGTTTGTGGCGAGGTCGGACGACAAGAAGCGCGCGCGCCTGAACATCATCCGTCATCTGCTCGCCCACCTGCCCTACAAGGAGCTTCCCCGCGAGAAGGTGGTGTTACCCAAGCGGCAGAAGGCGGGCGACTATCGAGAATCGGAGCACCCGATCCGCTATGTCGAGGAACATTTTTAAGTTCGCCGGGCTGCCACCCGGTATTTGATTAATTTCACGGGCACAGCCCGCAGCCTAAAGGAGAACGACATGCATGACCCCAGCAGGGACGCTGGTCTCATCCAGGTCCTGGCCGAGCGTCTCGCCAGCCAGCGGCTACCCAGAATCCTCGATATCAAGGCCAACGTCGATCGCGGCGAAGTGCTCAAGGATATGGATCTGGCGTTTCTCGAGGAAGTACTCGCCGATGCGGGCAAGATCGCGCCCCTGGTGGGGGCGCATCCCGAATGGCAGGACCTGGTGGGACGCGTGATGCAGCTCTACAAGCAGGTCACCACCAAGGCCCTGGAAAACCAGGAACGCGAGGCCGGTTCAAACGGTCGCTTCTGAGCATACTGACGCTCCAACATGAACCGGACACCACGCGATCTGGCGCAGGCTACCCTGGGCGTACTGTTCATCGGCGCGCTCCTCATCGCCTCGTTTTTCATCCTGCAACCCTTTCTCCCCGCCCTGATCTGGGCGGTGATGATCGTGGTGCCCACCTGGAAGATCATGTTGGCCATCCAGGCCCGGCTGTGGGGCAAACGCGCGCTGGCGGTGGCCGCCATGAGCGCGATCCTGCTGCTGATTCTGGTCGTACCCCTGTCGATGGGCATCGTCGCCATCGTAGAGAACTCGCATCGCATCCTGGGCTGGGGACAGTGGCTGGCCAGTTTCCGCCTGCCGCCGGTGCCGGACTGGATTGCCGGCCTGCCTCTGGTGGGCGAAAGAATCGCCCATTTCTGGCAGCAGGTTGCCGCCGCCGGCATCGAGGATTTCGCCGCCCGGCTGGCGCCCTACGCCAGCGACGTGACCGCCTGGTTCGTGGCCGAACTGGGCAGGTTTGGCATGCTGGTGTTGCAGTTTTTCCTTATTGTCATCCTCGCCGCTATCCTCTATGCGGGTGGCGAGGAGGCGGCGGCGTGGATGCGGCAGTTTGGCAAGCGCCTCGCCGGCGAACAGGGGGAGAACGCGGTGGTGCTGGCTGGCCGGGCCATTCGCGGCGTGGCCCTGGGCGTGGTGATCACCGCCGTGGTGCAGTCGGTGCTGGGTGGTATCGGTCTGGCTCTCGCCGGCGTGCCCCTGGCCGGTGTGCTCACCGTTGTCATGTTCATGTTCTGCATCGCCCAGTTGGGCCCCGCCCTCATCCTCGTCCCGGCCGTGGTGTGGGTATTCTGGACCGGCGAAACCGGCTGGGGCGTGTTCCTGCTGGTGTGGACGCTCATCGTCGGCACCCTGGACAATTTCCTGCGTCCCTATCTCATCAAGCAGGGCGCCGATCTGCCGTTGCTGCTGATCTTCGCGGGTGTCATCGGCGGATTGTTGAGCATGGGCCTGATCGGCATCTTTGTCGGTCCGGTGCTGCTCGCCGTCACCTATACCCTGCTGGATGCCTGGGTGAAGAGGGAGGTCGAGCCTCCGGGCGCGTCCGTCTGAGCGATGCCGCCTGACGGCGTGACCAGCCGACGATCGGCAAGCCCGGCGAGAACTCAGCCGAAGTAGCGCAGCCCTTCTCGCAGCAGATTCGGCATCTCCGGAAGGTCGGCGCGTTCCGCGGCTACCAGGCGCACGACGACGCTGTTGCCGACACTGTTGTACAGCCGGAACAGCGGGATCTCGGGGGCGTTGGGTCCGGGGCTCGCCTGCTTGATGCCCATGCGGTCAACGCAGAGGGTGCCGCTGTCGCCGCGCAGGTGTTCCTCGGCATGGCCCAGCACATCGATGAGGATGTCGAGGTGGGTGGTCAGCAGGCTGGTGCTGAGCGTGGCCAGTTGCGCGTCGATCGCCTCGATGCGTTCCTGCAGGGCCACATGATCCATCACCGGCTGCGCCTCGGCGCCTTCCTCGAAGCCCCAGTTGCCGGACTTCAGGGCCCCCAGTTTGGCGCGCAACAGGTCGCGCTCCCGCTTGAGTTCGCCCTGTTCGCCGCGGCTCGCCGCGATGTTGCCGAGGGCCAGGGTGAGCAGGTGATCGAAGGCGCGACGTTTCAGGAAACGGCGGGTGTCGTCCTCGATCGGGCTGGGATCGCGCAGGCGATGGTTGGCGAAGCTGACCTGAACCTGGGCAACCTCGCGGCGCACGCTGTCGCCATCCAGGGCCATGCCGAGCACATTGCGTTCGCTCATGTCCATGATCAGCAACGGCACGACGCGTTCTGCCTCGCCACCCTCGGGTGTCCTGCGCCAGCGCAGCAGTTCGGCGTCGCGCGTGAGCACTTCGTGCATGTGCTCGACCGACGCGAAATACGCCTTCAGTTCCGGGCTGGCGCCATAGGAGGGCCGATTCAGCGCGAGCGGCGCGGGAAAAGCGTCGACCAGGGCGATGACGTGATCAATCGCATGCAGGATGGCCGGACGCAGGCTCTTGCGGTAGCCGGACACGGCGCGCAGGCGCCTGTCGGTGCCATCCACGGCGCGTTCGGTGGCGCGCTCGATGAGGTCCTCGGGATAGGCGGCGGCCTTGTCCTGGCCTTTCTGGAAAATGGTCTGAAACAGCTTGAACATGGGGTCGCTCCATCCTCGTCGGGTCTAGAGTAGGCGGCGCGGGTGCGGCCGCTTCAGGGGTTCTCCTCGGTCTCGTCGCACATCTCCGGATGCGCGGCGAGGTAGGCGCTGACCGCGGTGCCCAGGGTGGGAAAGAAGGCTTCCTTGCCCAGGCGCGCGAACAGGCCAAAACGTTTCATCTTGTCCTTGACGGGGTCTTTCATCTCCGCAAAGCAAAGCTCGATGCCGGCTTCGTGCAGGGTTTCGTCGAGTTCGGCGAGGATGTCGGCGGCGGTGACGTCGACACTGGTCACCGGCTCCGCCGCCACCACCAGCCAGTGCACCGGCGTCGGGGAGGCGGCCACCACTTCGAGGGCGCGGTCGCGGAACCATTCGGCATTGGCGAAGAACAGCGGTGCATCCCAGCGGAACAGCACCAGTCCGGGGATCCGGCGCGCATCCGGGTAGCGCGTGATGTCGTGGTAACCCTTGATGCCCTGGACGCGGCCGAGTACCGCAGAATGGGGCCTCCAGCCATCCCAGAGGAACTCGATGACGGCGATGACGATGGCCAGGCCGATACCCGGTATCACGCCGAGCACGGCCACCCCGACCGTGCAGGCCACCGACAGCCAGAACTCCCAGCGCTGGATGCGGAGGATGCGGCGCAGATCGGTCACTTCGATCAAGCCTATCGCCGAGGCGATGACCACGGCGGCGAGGGCGCTGGTGGGCAGGTCCTTCAGCAGATTCGGCGCCAGCACCAGCAGCAGGGCCACGCCCACGGCGCCCACCACGCCGGCGAGTTGGGTCTTCGCCCCGGCAGCCTCGGCTACCGGGGTGCGCGACGAACTGCTGCTGATGGGAAAGCCCTGGAAGAAGCCGGCCGCTAGGTTGGCGGCGCCGAGGCCCACCATTTCCTGGTTGGGATCGACACGGCTGCGCAGGCGAGCGGCATAGGAGCGCGACAACACGCTGGTGTCGGCGAAGGAGACCAGGGCTACCGCCAGGCCGCCGATGACGACGGGCACGATGTCCGCCGGGGTGATCCATGGTATGGCGAAGGCGGGCAGGCCCTGGGGCAGGGCGCCGAGCACCTTCACACCGGCGCGGGAGTCCAGATCCAGCACCGCCACCGCCAGGGTAGCCAGCACCACGGCGATCAACATGCCGGGAATGCGCGGCAAGCCCTTGAGCAGGAAAATCACCGCCAGGCTGCCCGCCCCCAGAGCGAAGGCGGTCCAGTTGGTTCTGCCCTCGACGATGGCGCGACCGATCTCCCACAGACTGGCGAGGGGGCCGTCGCCTTCGATGGAAAAGCCGAACAGCTTGGGCAGTTGGCTGATCACCACCACCAGGGCGATGCCGTTCATGTAGCCATAGCGGATCGGCTTGGACAAAAGTTCGGTGATGAAGCCCAGGCGGGCCAGGCCGGCTAGGATGCAGATCGTCCCCGAGACCACGGCCATCATCCCCGCCAGGGCCACCGCGCGCAGGGGATCGCCGCCCGACAGCGGCAGCACCACGGCCAGAATGACCGCCGCCAGGGCGGAGTCCGGGCCCAGCACGAGGATACGGCTGGGGCCGAAGAGGGCGTAGGCCAGCAGGGGAACGATGGTGGCATACAGGCCGTAAATGCCCGGAAGGCCGGAGGCGACGGCGTAGGCGATGCCGACGGGAACCAGCATGCTGGTGAGCACCAGGCCGGCCGCGAGGTCGTGCGGCAGCCAGTCCGCCTGGTAGTGCTTCAGCGTATGCAGGCCGGGTAACCAGCGCTGCCAACCAGCCGGGTCCGCGTTTGCAGAGATGTCCATGTCGCGACCTGGCCGGTGGGCGGGGCGGGGAGGAAGAGGGCTGCTCATGTGCTCCATCATTCCGGGAGTGGAGTTACGCTATCACACTCATTGTCAGCGCATTGCCCCGATGTCATTCTTTGTCAGTCGCATGGCGCGTGAGCCGGATAGCCTAGACTTGCGAACCGCATGGAATCGTCCCGCATGCATCCACCGGATTGACTGGAAGGCAGATGAATCGATCACGATCCGGAGTGCTCCACGCCCTGGCCTGCATCCTGGCCGGGTCCTGGTCGGCAAGGGCGCAATGGCCGCGTGGCGGCAAGCCATGACCGAATAATTGACCAGGCCGAGGATGGCGCGGCCTCGAAGGTCTAGACAAGCACATGAACAAACTGGGCGACTGGTTTCCCCTGCTGGCTGATTTGCGCCACTACCGCAAGGAGTGGCTGACGCGCGACACCATTGCCGGCCTCTCCGTCACGGCGGTGCAGGTGCCGACGGCCATCGCCTATGCCACCCTGGCGGGCCTGCCGCCTGAGGTGGGCTTGTATGCCAGCATGCTGCCGGTGCTGGTCTATGCCCTGTTCAGTTCCTCGCGCCAGTTGGTGGTCGGACCCGACGCGGCCACCTGCGCCATGATCGCCGCGCTGCTGCTGCCTATGGCCGGCAATGATCTCGGCTTTTACATGAAGCTGTCCGCGGCTCTGGCAATCACCGCCGGGTTGCTCATGGTCATAGGCAGCATGGCGCGCATGGGCTTCGTCATCAACTTCTTCGCCCGCCCCATTCTGATCGGCTACCTCAACGGCATCGCCCTCAGCATCGTCGCCGGCCAACTCGGCAAGCTATTGGGCATCGCCGTGGTGAGCCGGGATTTCGGCCCCTCCCTGCGTGAACTGGCGGGCCGTATCGAAGAAACCCATTTGCTCAGCCTGGCGGTGGGCCTCGCCACCCTGGCGCTGCTGATCCTGCTCAAGCGCTACATGCCGCGCTCCCCCTCGGCGCTGATCGGCCTGTTCATCGCCGGCATGGTCGTCTTCCTCATGGGTTGGGATCAGCAGCAGGTCAAACTGGTGGGTGAAGTGCCATCCGGTCTGCCGGGCTTCAGCGTGCCTGGCCTGGGGTATGAGGGCGTGCAGAGTATTTTCATGAATGCCGTGGGCCTGGTGGTCATCATGTTCACCAGCGGCATGCTCACCGCGCGCAGCTTCGCCGCGCGCAACGGCTATGCCATCAACGCCGACCGGGAGATGCGCGCGATTGGCTTCGCCAACGTCTCATCCGGCCTGTTTGGTGGCTTCGCCGTCACCGGCGCCGACTCGCGCACGGCGGTGAACGACGCCAGCGGCGGCAAGACGCAGTTGGTGTCCGTAATCGCGGCCCTGGCCACGGGCGCGGTCGCCCTGTTCCTTACGGCACCCCTGGGGCATCTGCCCATTCCGGCTCTGGCGGCGGTGCTCATTTTTTCCGCCTGGGGCCTGCTGGATGTCGTGGGCATCCGTAAGCTGAAAACCATGGACCGCTTCGAATTCAGCCTGTCCCTGCTTACCACGGTGGGGGTGCTGGCCATCGGCGTGCTGCCGGGGGTGGTGATCGCCATCCTGCTCGCCCTGGTGCATGTACTCGTCAAGATTTACAAGCCCACCGATACCCTGCTGGGCACCGTGCCCGGCCTGGAGGGCTACAACGATCTCAGCCTGTCGGAGGACGCGCGGCCGGTGCCCGGAGTGATCATCTACCGATTCGACGGCCCGCTACTGTTCTTCAACTCGGACTATTTCAAATCGCGCGTGCTTGAACTGGTGGAGCAAACTACGCCGCGCCCGCACACGTTCATCCTCAACACCGAATCCATCAACCAGATGGACACCACCGCCGCCCAGGCCATCGATGATCTGCTCGGCGAGCTGCGGGCCCGCGGGGTACAACTGGTCATTGCGCGACCAAAGCTGTACATGCGGAAATACGGTCAACCTCTGGGACTGGGGGAGAAAATCGGCGCGGACAACATTTTCCTGTCCATCCACGCCGCGGTGGACACCGTGCGCCAGCGTCAACAGGAAATCGGCATCGACGGGCGGGGCTCATGAACGCTTGCGGGCGACCGCGACGGCACGAACACGAGGCCAGCGTCGTGCCGTTCCGAGCCGGACCTTATTTCGGCCCTTATTTCCAGTAAGTGGTGTTGGGCGCCTTGCCCACCAGCTTGTTGGTGCCTGCCACGAATAGCTGTACGCAGGGCGGTCCACGCAGGTCGACCTTCTGTCCGCTCATGATTTCCCTTGGTTCCACCGTCTTGCCATACAGCGCTGCGATGGCCTGCTGATTCAGGGTGATGTGAAGGTCGTCCGTGGACACGCCTACGACGAGGCCGCGGTTCTTCGTGTAGGACACGATGTCCTGCTCGGCGGAAGCCGCCGTCTGGATCGGTCCGATGGCTTCGGTACCCTGCATGCGCTGTTGTCCGCTGAGGATGCGTTGCATGGCGGCCGGGGTCTTGATGACGATCAGGGTGGAGTACATCAGGGCCCCGCCATGCGGGCCCGTGCCGGTGCCCTGCACCAGCAGAGGAATCGGCACACTCCATTCGCCGTCCCGGTCGCGGTAAGCCATCACGCCAGAACCCTGGATTTTCGTGATGCCGACGCCAAATCGCAGCACGTTCGGGAAGACGGCGAAGCCGTGCGCATCCTTCATGGCCTTATCCAGTTTGGCCCTCTGCTCCGGTTGCAGATCGAGGTGCAACATGCCCTGAAGCACTTCGCTGGCGCTCTGCATTTCCTGCTCCAGGGCGGCTGGCACGGCGGGTGCCTGCGCCATGGCGTGAAGACTCAGGAAACCCGTAAGGGTCATGCCTGCGAGAACTTTTCCGATGAGGCTTTTCAAGGACATGGAGATACTCCGTTCAGGTAAGAGGGTCACTGCCTCACTCAAGCAGAACCGCTCTCTCATCCTAGAGGAGAGCCCCGCATAAGCAAGCGGTCAGCCAGGAAATCGTGGTCGCCAAGCAGCATCCTCCATTTCCGCGGAGAGGGTGGGGAAGCGGGCGCATGCCACGGCGCAAGCATTGCAGCCTCTGGATACAAGCTGATCACTTCGATTACCTGAAAAGCGGCAATTCCGGTTACAGCTGCGTCGGTAGCAGCGGTGGTTGCATCGAGTTGGGCGGCTCCTATACCTCGCCGCCATCAAAGGTCGACTTCACGCTCAACCTGGCCGCAGGCAATTACGCGATCTCGTTCGACTACAACCGCCAGGTGTATGGCCCCAGCGGATTCGACCTGCAGATCAACGGGGCGCCTGTGGAGTCGTTTGCGGTCCTGGCGGCCGACAACATATGGAGGACACACACCGAGGCGTTTACCACCTTGGGTGGTCCCGTGACGTTCTCCTTTGTCACCGGCAACCTGGCCCCGAACGTCGGCACCCTGATCGATAACGTAACCGTGGTGCCCGAACCGGTAACCTACGCCCTGATGCTGGCGGGCCTGGGGCTGGTGGGCTACATGGCGCGGCGCAGGAAGCAGTCGGCTGGCTGAGCTTTGCTCAGAACCGAACGCAGGCCCCGCTCCGGCGGGGCTTTTCGTTTGTGGTCGCTTTAGATTCAAGATTCAAGATGCAAGATTCAAGATGCAAGGGGGTGTCATTGCGAGGAGGCGGTGCCGACGTGGCAATCCAGGGGGGCTTTGTGGCGGGTTGCGTTGGATCGCCACGGCCCTGCGGGCCTCGCGGTGACCGGCTGGATTTACCAGATCATCAAGCAGGTATGCCGGGAGTCTGACTGATGGACCGGGTGGCCCGGCTTGCGGCGGCGGAGGCACATCTGAACGAAGCGATGGGCTGCATCTAGAGCCCGACGACATGGGGTATTCCTACCTTGGCAGGATTTTTAAAGCGCTCGCCAAGTGTGATGGCAATAATCCTTTATTAATAGGATTTTCATTGCGATCGCCAGTTAATCCCCATATGATCCTAACAACAAAGGATTTTATATGCGCACATTAGTTCCCACGCCCTTCCCTGAGCACCAGGCCTTAGCCTCCCCCGAGGATCTGGGTAAGCTCGTCCGGGCGGTACGCACGGCGGCCGGCATGACGCTGGAAGAGACTGCCCTGGCCGTGCCGGTGGCCAAGCAGACTCTGCAGAACCTGGAACGGGGCACAGGAACGGTATCCCTGTCGCTGGCCTTTAAGGTGCTGGCTGGCCTGGGGATAGGCCTGCGTTGGGATGTGCTGGCGGGAGACAAGGCCGGCGCGGTTGGAGATGCCCCGGATGCAACTTGAAGTCTGGCTGGACCGGGACTTGGCAGGCTGGCTGTCTTATGAGCCGAGCAGCAATCGCTTTGCCTTTGCCTACGCCCCGGCTTGGTTGACCCGTCCGGGGGCCTACCCGCTGGGTCCGACACTGCCTATGGCACCGGCCCCTGCGACACCCGACGAACACAGTGCAAGGGTGCGCCAGTTCTTCGAAAACCTGCTGCCTGAAGGGCAAGCCTTGGACGATGCCGCACGGGCCTATCGAGTGTCCAAGTCCAACCTGACGGGACTGCTTATCGCCCTGGGTCGAGAAACCGCAGGGGCGGTGCGTCTGGTCCTGCCCGGGGCAACGGAGCAGGACCAAGACCGGCGACGCCTGCTTACCTCCAGAGAGCTCTCCGAACGCATCCGCGCAAGGCCCCAGATGTCGTTTACGGTCTGGGACGGCAAGGTGCGCCTGTCCATAGCTGGCTTTCAGGACAAGCTCGCGATCCTGGAGGAGGGCGGTGAGTGGCATCTGGTGGAGGGCACTGACCTGGCCTCGACCCACATCCTGAAGCCCGAGCCAGTCAATCCCGTTCTTGCCGGGCTGACCTCAAACGAGTTCTTCTGCATGCGGCTGGCCGCCGCCTGCGAACTGGACACGGCCCAAGTGCGGCTACACCGCATCCCGGACGCCGTGTTGAGCATTACCCGGTTTGACCGCTACCGGCAGGGCACGGCTGTGCGCCGCCGCCATGTGATTGACGGTTGCCAGTTGCTGGGGTTACCCAGCGGCTACAAATATGAGCGACCCTATGGCGACAACCCCGATGTCCGGTCTGTTCGCGACGGCGCTTCCCTGCCACGCTTATTCAAGGCCATCGAGGCCAGCCCACAGCCGGTCAAAGCCCGGCTGCAGTTGCTGCGCTGGTTGGTGTTCCAAGTACTCCTGGGTAATACCGATGCCCATGCCAAGAACCTGTCTTTCCACATGACCGCAGCGGGGCCGGTGCAGGCCCCGGCCTATGACCTGGTCTGCGGCGCTCTCTACCGGGAGGGCAACGTGAGCCAGGTCTACGCCATGGCCATCGGGGACGCCTTCAGTACCGAGGAACTCACGCCCTACGAATGGGCGCAGTTCTGTGTCGCTACCGGTATCAGCCCGAGCCTGGTTAGCAAGGAACTCGATCGGGGCGTCAAGGCTATCCGCGCCCGGCTTCCCGGGGTGGCGGCGGCAGTTCGGCAAGAAGGCGCCGTGCCGGAGGTGATCCAGCGCATCACCGAGGTAGTGGAGGCCGAATGTGTACGCCAGCTCGCCCTGGCCCCGCATATCAAGGGCATGATGGCGGTCGCTCAGTAAGTGAGGCCTTGAAGTGGGTAATCAGGGACGGACCACGAATAACCTGAGACATTCAAGATTCAAGATTCAAGATTCAAGAGGCAAGAGGCAAGAGGCAAGAGGCAAGGGGGTGTCATTGCGAGGAGGCGGAGCCGACGTGGCAATCCAGGGGGGCTTTGTGGCGGCTTGCCGCACATTTGTACAAAACATACAATTTGTCCAATTTCAACTTTCCAGGGAACAGCCGTGCGCACTCTTTCAGCCAGTGAAGCCAAGCAGGGGTTCGCCCAGGTCATCGAGGCTGCCGCCCGCGAGCCCGTGGTGATCCAGCGTCAGAAGCGGGATGTGGCCGTCGTTTTGTCCATGCAGGAGTACGAGCGGCTCACCCGGTTGAATGTCGCCGAGTTCCAGCGCTTTTGCGACCGGGTGGGCGCAGCGGCGGGGGCGGCCGGGTTGACCGAGGAGAAACTCGCAGCATTGCTGGCCGATGATTGAACAAACCCTCTGGGTGCTGGACACCAATGTCCTGATCAGCCGTTTGCTGGTGCCGGGTGGCATGGCCGGCCGGGCGGTGGACCATGCACTGGAGCGCGGCATCCTGCTGGTTTCCGAGGCGACCCTGGGCGAACTGGTGGACGTGCTCAACCGCCCCAAGTTCGATCCCTACGTCTCCCACGAGGACCGTCGGCAGTTCATCGAACTGCTCGGCGGGGTTGCCCGTGTCGTGACCATCTCGCGCAAACTGCGCGCCTGTCGCGACCCCAGGGACGACAAGTTCCTGGATGTGGCGCTGGCCGGAGGCACGGCGGCCATCGTCAGCGGCGATGGCGACCTGCTCGAACTCGACCCCTTCCACGGCGTGAGGATCGTAAGCCCGGCGGATTTTCTCAACGTGTTTTCATAGGTCGGGCTGGTTTGTATGGTCGCCTTTGTTTGTCATTGAAGGGCGGGCGGTGGATATTTTCGTAGGTCGGGCTTCAGCCCGACAGGTGTAACGGTGATAAAGGGTGGCAGATGCGGGTGTGGGTGGGGCGGTGGCTGGGGGCGGGGTTGAGGAGGTACCTGGGATGGCCTGAACTTCGTCGAGGATCACCAGGCGGTCTCTATGCCTGGCGAACGCTAAGAATTTGTCATAGTCGTTGGGCTATCCGCCATTGGCGTATATAATGCAGGGCGTGGAATTCATCGAAACCCCGACATTCACCCGCCTGCTTGCCACGCTACTGACGGATGACGAGTACGCGGGCCTCCAGAATGTCTTGGTGTCGAACCCGGAACGGGGCGACATCATCAAGGGTGGCGGTGGAATCCGTAAGCTGCGCCACGCGCTGCCTGGGCGTGGTAAGAGCGGTGGGGTTCGGGTGATTTACTACTGGCTCCGGGACGACGGGCAGATTTACTTGCTGCTGATCTACCCGAAGTCGAAAAAGGACGATCTGACCGACCGGGAAACCACCTTGCTGCGCGAATTTGTGAAGGAGCTATGAGATGGAACAAGCATTGTTTGATGACCTGGTGCAAAGCCTGAAAGAAGCCAAGGCGATTGCTCGCGGGGAAGCGCCCGCCTCGCGCCGGATCAAGGTAACGACGCCGGACGTGAAGGCGGTACGTGAGCAAATCGGGCTGTCACAAAGCGAATTCGCCCAGTTGATGCAGGTCAGCATCAAGACACTGCAAAACTGGGAGCAGCATCGCCGCAACCCGACCGGCCCCGCTGCCGCCTTGCTCAAGATCGTGCTTACTGCGCCGGATGTGGCGCTCAAGACGCTGCACGCCTGATTCTCGAAACTCGCCGTTCTGCACGACTTCTAGCGAGAACGGTTTTCGAGAACATCCCGGCCACGTCGGCGCTAGAAGCGGCCGACTTCTCTGCAAGGCTTTCTCGCGATAATGGGATGGACGCCCCTTCCGGAACGGCATCGAAGTGCCAAAGTGGAAGTGTCTACAACCACTGAATGGAAAGGGTGTCCGAGATGAAGA
>WOUQ01000014.1 GCA_009772925.1 bacterium | reverse complement strand
ACCCAGGCCCACGCCCTGCTGCATGGCAAGGAGACCGACGTGTTTGGGGATGCCGGCTACCAGGGGGTGGAGAAACGGGAAGAGAACCAGGACAAGGCGGTCACCTGGCATGTGGCCATGAAGCCCGGCAAGCGCAAGGGCTTGCCGAAGACGGCCTGGGGTGAACTTGCGGAGAAGATTGAACATGCCAAGGCCAGCATCCGCGCCAAGGGCGAACACCCGTTCCGCATCGTCAAGCGGCAGTTCGGCTACCTGAAGACCCGCTACCGGGGCCTGAGGAAGAACACCGGGCAGATCGTCACGCTGTTTGCCCTGGCCAATCTGTTCCAGGCGCGGCATCTCTTGTTGGGGCTCATGGGAGGGGTGCGCCCATGAAGCGCGGGAGGGCCGGATATCGGCCCGAATCCGGGCGATTGGAACCGGAAATCGCACATTTATTGTGCAATCTCGGAACCCAGGCTGGGCCGCGTGATTCGGCAACTGATTTACGATCACTCGTGCCCCCTGAAATGCACGGCTGTGCAGAGCATCCCTAGGAGTGCCGATAGCTCTTTGTCAGCGATGCCCTCTCCTTGGAGACGACGCAGCAGCGCAGGGGTCACCAACACGATCCCAACTCGCGACTTCGCCAGTCCCTTATCGATTTCGCGAAGTAACGGCGTGCCGAGGGCGACGTCCTTCTCGCTGAACCATACCGAAACACCGCGCGACTCGAGGAGATCGTGCAGTTCCTTGGCGGCCCCTCCTCGGTCGTCCCACGCGTGGCAGAGAAAGATGTCCCGAGGATCAGGCAAGGGCACCCGTTTCTCGATGCTGTCTCGAACCGGCGTGAGCGCCCTTACCTCGGCAGGCGTGTACACCACAGCCGAACCTGCTCGCGACCAGCGGGGCCTTGGGCTGCTACCGGACCCGCCGCCGCTGCTTCCCAATGAGGAGTAGGACGGGGACGTGTACGACCCGTAGCCGCTATAGCCGCTGTAGCGGCCATAGCGGCTACTGCATACAGGGCAGGCTGCGGCACCGCTCGCTGTGCGATGACCGTAAACTGGTGCTGTACATCTAGCCATGTAGAAATCCTTCCTCAGTTTGCCAACCGGAGTTCTCAATCCCAGGCCAGGGCGCCGCCGGTCTGGTACTCGGTGACCCGCGTCTCGAAGAAGTTCTTCTCCTTCTTCAGATCGATCATCTCCGCCATCCAGGGGAAGGGGTTGTTGGCGCCGGGGAAGAGTTCGTCCAGGCCGATCTGGGTGGCGCGGCGGTTGGCGATGAAGCGCAGGTATTCCTTGAACATGGGCGCATTCAGCCCCAGCACGCCGCGCGGCATGGTGTCCTCGGCGTACTGGTATTCCAGTTCCACGGCCTTCTGGAACATGCCCTTGAGTTCGACCTTGAACTCGGGGGTCCAGAGGTAGGGCTCCTCCAGCTTGATCTGGTTGATCATGTCGATGCCGAAATTGCAGTGCATGGACTCGTCGCGCAGGATGTACTGGTACTGCTCGGCGGCGCCGGTCATCTTGTTCTGGCGGCCCATGGCCAGGATCTGTACGAAGCCGACGTAGAAGAACAGGCCTTCCATGATGCAGGCGAAGGCGATGAGGCTCTTGAGGAAGGTCTGGTCGTCCTCGGGGGTGCCGGTCTTGAAGTTGGGGTTGGAGAGCACGTCGATGAAGGGCAGCAGGAATTCGTCCTTGGCCTTGATGCTGCTCACCTCGTGGTAGGCGTTGAAGATTTCGCCTTCGTCCAGGCCCAGGCTTTCCACGATGTACTGGTAGGCGTGGGTGTGGATGGCTTCCTCGAAGGCCTGGCGCAGCAGGTACTGGCGGCACTCGGGGGCGGTGATCTGGCGGTAGGTGCCGAGCACGATGTTGTTGGCGGCGAGGGAGTCGGCGGTGACGAAGAAGCCCAGGTTGCGCTTGACGATGAGGCGCTCGTCGTCGGACAAGCCGTTGGGGTCCTTCCAGGTGGCGATGTCGCGGTTCATGTTCACTTCCTGCGGCATCCAGTGGTTGGCGCAGGCGGCGATGTACTTTTCCCAAGCCCACTTGTACTTGAAGGGGACGAGCTGGTTGACGTCGGCCTTGGCGTTGATGATGAGCTTGTCCTCGACGCGGACACGGCGGCGGGAGATGTCCTGGTCGGGGGGGGTGATGCCCGTCGTTTCCGACTCCCGAGGAATCCCACCTAGCCCTCCTTTGTACAAGGGGGAGACGGGTGCGCCGGGCATCCAGGCCGGGTGGGTTTCGGGCATGCGGGGTTGCAGGCGCGGCAGGGCGTCCATGCCGGAGGACATGCCCATGGGAGGCATGGCGGGGGTGGCGGGGATGTCTTCCTCGAAGTTCAGCATGTTGTGGTCTCCTCGGTGATTTCCGGGTTCAGTAGATGATGCTGCTGGTGGGATGGATGATTTCGGTGACTTCCAGGCTGGCGGCCAGGGCGTCGGCGGTGATCTCCAGCAGCGCGGCCGGGTTCAGCTCCAGCGTCCGCATGCTCGCGGCGGCGCGGGTGTCGGGCACGTAGGTTTCGGCTTCGCGGTTGGTCTTCAGGCAGGGCGCCAGGTGGGCGGCCATGTCGGCGGCGAGGTGGACGATGGCCACTTCGCGCGGGTGCGAGGCGGCCATGGCGGGGTCGAACTGGTGACGCACGGGGACGGTCAAGGACTCCGGCAGTCCCCAGGTCTCCAGCAGGGCGGCGCCGACCTCGGCATGGCTGAAGCCGAACACGGCCTGCTCGGCGTCGGTCAGCAGCCACGAGCCTTCCCGCGCCAGGCGCAGGGCGGCGCGATATTCCTCGGGGCACCGCGCGTAGAACACCAGGCGGCCGACGCCGTGCAGCAGGCCGGCCAGGAACAGGCCCTCGGCGTCGCGCACGCGCAGGCGGCCGGCGATGAGGCGGGCGAGCACGGCGCAGGTGACGCTGTTGTCCCAGAAGGTGTCCATGTCGACGAACTCTTCCGGGATGTCGCGGAAGGTGTTCACCGCGGCGGTGGCCAGCACCAGATCGCGCACCGCGTTCTGGCCGATGAGGGCGACGGCGCGGTGCAGGGTGGCGATGTTGCCGCGGCCGGCGTAGAGCACCGAGTTGGACAGCCGCAGCACGGTGGCGACCAGGTTGGCGTCCAGTTCGATGACCTCGATGAGGTCATCGGCGGTGGAGGACGGCGAATCCATCACCGCGCAGGCACGCACCACCAGGTCGGGCAGGCTGAAGAGGCTGGAAACCTCCTCCGCCAGTTCGCGGGGCGTCATGGCCGGCCCCTTACTGGCAAGCCTCGCATTCCTCGAAGCCGGGATCGCCGGGGCGCAGGGTGCAGGCACGGCCGACGATCTC
The DNA here is from genome assembly GCA_009772925.1 of bacterium. Classification (GTDB taxonomy): domain Bacteria; phylum Pseudomonadota; class Gammaproteobacteria; order Burkholderiales; family Thiobacillaceae; genus PFJX01. Next base: position 48,594 of record WOUQ01000014.1, on the reverse strand, counting down.
CGGCTCCGGCAGGGCGGGTGCGGCGACGTAGCCGCCGCCGCCACCGCTCGACACCGCGTTCAGTTCGCCGCCCCGACCGGTCGACTTCTCGGCGGCGGTGGCGCCCATGGAGCGCAGGTAGTAGGTGGTCTTCAGGCCGCGGATCCAGGCCAGCTTGTAGGTCTCGTCCAGCTTCTTGCCGGAAGCGCCGTGGAAGTAGAGGTTGAGGCTCTGCGCCTGGTCGATCCACTTCTGCCGGCGGGCGCCGGCTTCGATCAGCCAGACCGGATCGACTTCGAAGGCGGTGGCGTAGAGGGCGCGCAGTTCGGCGGGGATGCGGTCGATCTTGGCCAGGGAGCCGTCGAAGTACTTGATGTCGCCCACCATGACCTCGTCCCACAGGTTCAGGGCCTTGAGGTCGCGCACCAGGTAATGGTTGACCACGGTGAACTCGCCGGACAGGTTCGATTTGACGAACAGGTTCTGGTAGGTGGGTTCGATGCTGGCGGAGACGCCGACGATGTTGGCGATGGTGGCGGTGGGGGCGATGGCCAGGCAGTTGGAGTTGCGCATGCCCACGCTGAGGATGCGGCTGCGCAGGGCGTCCCAATCCAGGGTCTCGGAGAAGTCGGCCTCCAGGTAGCCGCCGCGCTCCTCGGCCAGTTTCTTCAGGGAGTCTTGCGGCAGGATGCCCTGGCTCCACAGGGACCCGTTGAAGGTGCTGAAGCGGCCCCGCTCCTCGGCCAGCTCGGTGCTGGCCCAGTAGGCGTAGTAGGCGACGGCTTCCATGGCCCGGTCGGCGAACTCCACCGCCTCGGCGCTGGCGTAGGGGATGCGCAGGAGGTGCAAAGCGTCCTGGAAGGCCATGGTACCCATGCCGACGGGACGGTGCTTGAGGTTGGAGTTGCGCGCCTTGCCGACGTTGTAGAAGTTGATGTCGATGACGTTGTCCAGCATGCGCATGGCGGTGCAGATGGTCTTCTTCAGCTTGTCGTGGTCGAGGCCGCCATCCTTCAGGTGGTTGGCCAGGTTCACCGAACCCAGGTTGCACACGGCGATCTCGTTGTCGTTGGTGTGCAGGGTGATCTCGGTGCAGAGGTTGGAGCTGTGCACCACACCCACGTGCTGGTTGGTGTAGCGCACGTTGCAGGCGTCCTTGAAGGTGATCCAGGGATGGCCAGTCTCGAACAGCATGGACAGCATCTTGCGCCACAGGCCGACGGCGGCAATCTTCTTGAACACCTTGATCTCGCCGCGGGCCGCCTTGTCCTCGTAGCGCAGATAAGCGGCTTCGAAGGCACGGCCGGTGAGGTCGTGCAGGTCCGGGCAGTCGGAGGGGGAGAACAGGGTCCACTCGCTGTTTTCCATCACGCGCTTCATGAACAGGTCCGGCACCCAGTTGGCGGTGTTCATGTCGTGCGTGCGGCGGCGGTCGTCGCCGGTGTTCTTGCGCAGCTCCAGGAACTCCTCGATGTCCATGTGCCAGGTTTCCAGGAAGGCGCACACCGCCCCCTTGCGCTTGCCGCCCTGGTTCACCGCGACGGCGGTATCGTTGGCCACCTTGAGGAAGGGCACCACGCCCTGGCTCTTGCCGTTGGTGCCCTTGATGTAGGCGCCCAGGCTGCGCACCCGGGTCCAGTCGTTGCCGAGGCCGCCGGCGTATTTCTGCAACAGGGCGTTTTCCTTGATGCCCTGGTAGATGCCGTCCAGGTCGTCGGGGATGGTGGTGAGGTAGCAGGAGGAAAGCTGGCTGTGGCGGGTGCCGGCGTTGAACAGGGTGGGCGTGCTGCTCATGTAGTCGAACTTCGACAGCACCTCGTAGAACTCGATGGCGCGGGCTTCCCGGTCGATCTCGTTCAGGGCCAGGCCCATGGCGACGCGCATGAAGAAGGCCTGGGGCAGTTCGATGCGGCGCTCCTCGATATGCAGGAAGTAACGGTCGTACAGGGTTTGCAGGCCCAGGTACTGGAATTGCAGGTCCCACCTGGCGTCCAGCACGGCGGCGAGACGGTCCAAGTCAAAATGCAGCAGACGCTCGTCCAGCAGTTCGGCCTCGATGCCCCGCTTCACGTAGGCGGGGAAGTAGTCGATGTAGCGGGCGGCCATGTCGGCCTGGTCCACCTCCTCGCCCAGCACCTCGCGGCGGATGGAATGCATGAGCAGGCGGGAGGTGACGTAGGTGTAGTCGGGGTCCTTCTCGATGAGGGAGCGGGCGGACAGGATGAGGGACTTGCGCACCTCGTCCATGGGCACGCCATCGTAGATGTCGCGCAGGGTGGCCTGCAGGATGGCTTGCGGATTGGTTTCCGGCAGGCCCTCGCAGGCGGCGGCGACGATGGTGGCGAGGTGGTCCAGGTTGAGGGGCCGGCGTTCGCCGTTTTCCAGGCAGAACAGGGCGTGGTCCTTGGCCTGCTGACGCTTCTGCTTGGCCCGCTCCTCGTTGCGCTTCTCGCGGTAGAGCACGTAGGCGCGCGCCACTTCGTGCTCGCCGGAACGCATCAGGGCCAGTTCCACCTGGTCCTGGATGTCCTCGATGTGGAAGGTGCCGCCCTCGGGCTGGCGGCGGATCAGGGCGTTCACCACGTTGCCGGTCAGGTTCTCCACCAGGTCGCGGATGCGGGCACTGGCCGCGGCCTGGCCGCCGTTGACGGCGATGAAAGCCTTGGTCAGAGCGATGGAGATCTTGGACGGCTCGAAGGCCACGACAGCGCCGTTGCGGCGGATGATCTTGTGGCCGGCATAGGGCGAGGCGGCGGGGGATTCGTCGAGGGACAAGGGGGGAATCGGGGCGAGACCGGAAGCGGGCTGGAAATCGGCGGCGGATTGCATCGGAGCGTCTCCTTCGGTATGGCGCCGGTGACGTGCCCGGCATCCGTTGGTGTATTAGAAAACACTAAATATAGTGTTTAGCTGTGTTGTTGGCACTAATTCTAGTGTCCGAGCCCACCTCGTCAACACTTTTTTTATGCACAATTTGTCCACCGCCTTATCGACAGCAAGCGTCTTCGGAAACCCACAGATTCCATTACTGTTTTCAGACTTATCCACAGAGTCCACAGCCTCGGTCGGGTATCATGGCGGCTCGTTTTATTGCACTGCACAGCCCATAACACCATGCGCAATACCGCCGTCCTGCTCATCGCCTGCCCCGACAAGAAGGGCCTGGTCGCCGCCATCGCCAATTTCCTGCTCAAGCACAACGCCAACATCCTGCACGCCGACCAGCACCAGGACAGCGAAGCCGGCCTCTTCCTGATGCGCGTGGAGTGGGCGCTGGAAGGATTCGACCTGGGCCTGCACAAGTTCGATGAGACCTTCGGCCCCATCGCCGCCGAACACTGCATGGAGTGGCGCCTGTCGCTGTCCAGCGTGAAGCCGCGCATGGCCATCTTCGTCAGCAAGTTCGACCACTGCCTGGCCGACCTGCTCTACCGCCACCACGCCGGCGAGCTGTATTGCGACATCCCGCTGATCCTCAGCAACCACCCGGACACCCACTGGCTGGCGGAGGCCTACAAGATCCCCTTCCAGCACATCCAGGTGAGCAAGGACAACAAGCCTGAGGCGGAAGCCCAGCAACGCGCCCTGCTCGAAGCCCACCACGTCGATTTCTTTGTATTGGCCCGCTACATGCAGGTGCTGTCGCAGGACTTCATCCGCCACTACCCCAACCGCATCATCAACATCCACCACTCCTTCCTGCCCGCCTTCCACGGCGCCAAGCCCTACCAGCGCGCCTTCGAGCGGGGCGTGAAGCTGATCGGCGCCACCAGCCATTACGTCACCGAAGTGTTGGACGATGGCCCCATCATCGAGCAGGACGTCACCCGCATCAGCCACCGCGACGACCTCGACAACCTGGTGCAGAAGGGTGCCGACCTGGAGAAAGTGGTGCTGTCGCGGGCGGTGAAGTGGCACATCGACAACCGCATCCTGGTCTACGGCAACAAGACGGTGGTATTCGACTGACTGTCATCGGCAATTCAAGACCGGCGGGAAATATCCGATACCAGGAAAAACCCGCGGAGTACCCATGAAGACCATCCTCATCACCGGCGGCGCCGGCTACATCGGCTCCCACGCCTGCGTCGAATTCCTCGAAGCCGGCTACGACATCGTCGTGCTCGACAACCTGTGCAACAGCAGTGCGGCTTCCCTGGATCGGGCACGCGAACTCACCGGACAGGACTTTCCCTTCGTACGCGGCGACATCCGCGACCGCGCGGCCCTGGACGCCCTGTTCCGCGAACACGACATCGACGCGGTAATCCATTTCGCCGGCCTGAAGGCGGTGGGCGAGTCGGTGGAGAAGCCCCTGCTCTATTACGACAACAACATCGCCGGCAGCGTCACCCTGTTCGAGGCCATGCAGGCGGCGGGGGTCAGGACCATCGTTTTCAGCTCCTCCGCCACGGTCTACGGCGATCCGGCTTCCGTGCCCATCCGCGAGGATTTCCCGGTGGGCGGCACCACCAACCCCTACGGCACCAGCAAGCTGTTCATCGAAAAGATTCTTCAGGACGTGGCCATCGCCGACCCTGCCTGGTCGATCGCCCTGCTGCGCTACTTCAACCCGGTGGGCGCCCACAGGAGCGGCCGCATCGGCGAGGACCCGCGCGGCATCCCCAACAACCTGATGCCCTACATCTCCCAGGTGGCGGTGGGCCGGCGCGAGCACCTCAACGTGTTCGGCAACGACTACCCCACCCCGGACGGCACCGGCGTGCGCGATTACATCCACGTAGTGGACCTGGCCCAGGGCCACGTGAAAGCGGTGGAAAAACTGGACGAAGGCCCCGGCGTGCGCGTCTGGAACCTGGGCACCGGTTGCGGCTACAGCGTGGTGGAAATGGCCAAGGCGTTCGAGCAGGCCAGCGGCCGGCCGGTGCCCTACCGCTTCGCGCCACGCCGCGCTGGCGACATCGCCCAATGCTGGGCCGATCCGGCCAAGGCGGAACGGGAACTGGGCTGGAAGGCCCGACGCGGCCTGGAGGAAATGTGCGAGGACACCTGGCGCTGGCAGTCCTTGAATCCCAAGGGTTTTGAAGGAGAACAAGCATGATCCTGGTCACCGGCGGCGCCGGCTTCATCGGCGCGAATTTCGTCCTCGACTGGCTGCGCCTCGGCGACGAGCCCATCCTCAACCTGGACAAGCTCACCTACGCGGGCAATCTGGAGAACCTGGCGAGCCTGAAGGGCGAGAATGGCAAAAACAGCCGGCACATCTTCGTGCAGGGCGACATCGGCGACCGCGCCCTGGTAGGCAGGCTGCTGGCCGAACACCGGCCGCGCGCCATCGTCAACTTCGCCGCCGAGTCGCACGTGGACCGTTCCATCCACGGCCCCGAGGACTTCATCCAGACCAACATCGTCGGCACCTTCCACCTGCTGGAAGAAGCCCGCGGCCACTGGATGAACCTGCCCGAGGCGGACAAGGCCGGCTTCCGCTTCCTGCACGTCTCCACCGACGAGGTCTATGGTTCCCTCGGCCCGGAGGATGCCCCCTTCACCGAGGCAACGCCGTTCGCCCCGAACAGCCCCTACTCGGCCAGCAAGGCCAGTTCCGACCACCTGGTGCGGGCCTACCACCACACCTACGGCCTGCCCACGCTGACCACGAACTGCTCCAACAACTACGGCCCCTACCAGTTCCCGGAGAAACTGATCCCGCTGATGATCCTCAACGCGACTAAGGGCAAACCGCTGCCGATCTACGGCGACGGCATGAACGTGCGCGACTGGCTGTACGTGACGGACCACTGCTCGGCCATCCGCGCGGTGCTGGACAAGGGCCGTCTGGGCGAGACCTACAACGTGGGCGGCTGGAACGAGATGCCCAATCTCGACATCGTCAAGACCGTGTGCGGCTTGCTCGACAAGATGCGTCCCGACCCCGCCGGCCCGCACGAACGGCTGCTCACCTACGTCAAGGACCGCCCCGGCCACGACCGCCGTTACGCCATCGACGCCAGCAAGATCCATCGCGAACTCGGCTGGAAACCCGCCGAGACCTTCGAGACTGGCATCCGCAAGACCGTGCAGTGGTATCTGGACAACATGCAATGGGTCGAGAACGTGGCCAGCGGCGAATACCGCAAGTGGCTGGACACCAACTACACGACGAGGTGATGACCATGCGCAAGGGAATCATATTGGCCGGCGGTTCCGGCACCCGCCTCTACCCCGCTACCCTGGCGGTGTCGAAGCAACTGCTGCCGATCTACGACAAGCCCATGATCTACCACCCGCTCACCACGCTCATGCTGGCGGGTATCCGCGACATCCTGATCATCTCGACGCCCCAGGACACGCCTCGCTTCGAGCAATTGCTGGGTGATGGCGGACAATGGGGCATCCATCTCGAGTACGCCGTGCAGCCCAGTCCGGACGGCCTGGCGCAGGCCTTCATCATCGGCGCCGATTTCGTCGGCGATCACCCCAGCGCCCTGGTCCTGGGCGACAACATCTTTTACGGCCACGAGATGGCCCAGGATTTGCAGGCTGCCAGCGCCCAGCCGTCGGGCGCCACGGTGTTCGCCTACCGGGTGCACGATCCGGAACGCTACGGCGTCGTCGAATTCGACGCCCAGGGCCGCGCCATCAGCCTCGAGGAAAAACCGAAGCAGCCCAAGTCCAACTACGCCGTCACCGGTCTGTACTTCTACGACCAGCGGGTGCTGGAGGTGGCGCGTAACCTGAAGCCCTCGCCACGCGGTGAACTGGAAATCACCGACGTCAACCGGCAATACCTGCAGTGGGGCGATCTCAACGTCTCCATCATGGGACGCGGCCATGCCTGGCTCGACACCGGCACCCACGAATCGCTGCTGGAGGCGGGCCTGTTCATCGAGACCATCGAGAAACGCCAGGGCCTGAAGATCGCCTGTCCGGAGGAAATCGCCTACCGTCAGGGTTACATCGATGCCGAACAGGTGGCGCGGCTGGCCGAGCCGCTGAAGAAGAACGCCTACGGCCAGTATCTGCTGGCCATGCTTACCGAACGGGTGTTCTGATGAACGTGATCGAAACCGCCCTGCCCGGCGTCCTGCTTCTCGAACCCAAGGTGTTCGGCGATGCCCGCGGCTTCTTCCTGGAATGCTGGAACCGGCAGACCTTCGCCGGCCTGGGCCTGGACGTGGACTTCGTGCAGGACAACCACTCCCGCTCCGCGAAGGGTGTGCTGCGCGGCCTGCATTACCAGTTGAACGAGCCCCAAGGCAAGCTGGTGCGTGTGGTCAGCGGTGCCGTGTTCGACGTGGCCGTGGACCTGCGCAAATCCTCGCCCCACTTCGGCAAATGGGTGGGCTTCGAGCTCTCCGCCGAGAACCGGCGCATGATGTGGATTCCCCCCGGCTTTGGCCACGGCTTCCTGGTGCTGTCGGAAGCCGCAGACTTCCTCTACAAGACCACCGCCTATTACGCGCCGCAGTGGGACCGGGGGGTGCGCTGGAACGCCCCGGACATCGGCGTGCAATGGCCGCTCGAAGGCGAGCCACAGCTGTCCGCCAAGGACGCGGTCGCGCCCCTGCTGAAGGACGCCGAGGTGTACCCGTGAGTACCGCGCCCCGCATCCTGCTCACCGGTTGCAACGGGCAGGTGGGCTGGGAACTGGCGCGTACCCTGTCCAGCCTCGGCGAGGTGGTGGCGACGGACAGCCAATCCCTCGACCTCGCCAACCCGGACGCCATCCGCCGCGTCATGGCCGAGGTGCGTCCCCGCATCGTCGTCAACCCGGCCGCCTACACCGCCGTGGACAAGGCGGAAAGCGAGGCGGACCGGGCCCACGCCATCAACGCCATCGCCCCGGGCATTCTGGCGGAAGAAGCGGAGAAGCTCGGCGCCCTGCTGGTGCACTACTCCACCGACTACGTCTTCGACGGTTCGGGCGACGTGCCCTGGCGCGAGGACGATGCCACCGGCCCCCTCAACGTGTACGGCGCCAGCAAGCTCGGCGGCGAACAGTCCATCCGCGAACGCTGCCGGCGCCACCTGATCTTCCGCACCTCCTGGGTGTATGGCGCGCGCGGCGCCAACTTCCTGCTGACCATGCGCCGGCTGATGCGGGAACGGCCGGAACTGAAGATCGTCGCCGACCAGATCGGCGCCCCCACCTGGTGTCGCCATCTGGCGGAAGCCACGGCCCAGGCGCTGGCCCAGGTCGAGGCGCCCTCGCGCGGTGCCGACCGGCCCGAGCCCTGGGGCGTGTACCACATGACCAATGCCGGCGATACTTCCTGGCACGGCTTCGCCAGCGCCATTCAGGAACTGGACCCGCCGCAGACGCCCGCCCGGCTGCTGCCCATCCCGAGCAGCGACTACCCGACGCCGGCCAGGCGGCCCCTCAATTCCCGCCTGGACAACGGCAAGCTGGAGCGGGTGTTCGGCGTGCGCCTGCCCGAGTGGCGTGAAGCGCTGCGGTTGTGCCTGGACAAATGAACAAGCGCGCCTCCGGCCCGCCCCGCCGACCCCGCAACCCGGTGGCCAAGGCGGTGCGCACGCCCGCCTTCAAGCAGCGGGTAGTACCGGACAAGCGCTGGAAAACGAAGCTGGAGGATGTGGAGAAGACGGCACGGGAAACGCCGCCCGAGGACGAAAAGCCGGAAGTCTGAGCGGCCGCCGGGGTCAGCGCCCCAGGATCACTTCCAGCACGAACTTCACCCCGACATAGGCGAGCAGCAGGCTCATGAAGCCGGCCAGGGTCCAGGAAATGGCGGTGCGCCCGCGCCAGCCGTAGATGCGCCGGCCCAGCAGCAGGGCGGCGAAGATCAGCCAGGCGGCCATGCCGAACACGGTCTTGTGGTTGAAAGGCAGGGCCTTGCCGAAGATCTCCTCGGCGAAGAACACGCCGGAGAGCAGGGTCAGGGTAAGCAGGGCGAAACCGGCCTGGATCATGCGGAACAACAGCTTCTCCAGGGTGAGCAGCGGCGGCAGGCCGGCGACGATGTTGGGCGACACGGCCTTGTGCAGGTGCTTTTCCGCGAGGGCGATGAGCATCGCGTGCAGGGCGGCGATGGTGAACAGGCTGTAGGCGGCGAAGGCCATGGCCAGGTGCACCTTGAACAGCGTCGAGGCGCTGTGCTGGACGGCCTGGGGCACGGGCAAGATCGCCTCGATGGCCACCGCGGCGCCGGCGAAGATCATGACGAAGGCCTGCAGCCCGCCCAGGTGATAGCGCCAGGACGCCACCGCGTAGACCATCACGGTGAGGGCGGCAACCGCCGACAGGGAGGTGGAAAAACCGATGTGAATGCCCCCGCCGCCATGCACGCCGCCATATAGCAGGTAGAGATGCAGGGCCAGCGGCAGCACGGGCAACAGGCGGGGCATCCAGTCCGTGCGGCAACAGCCCGGCCGGCCTGGCCAATACCAGGCCGCCAGTGCGAAATAGCCGAGAATGCTGAGCAGAAAAAGCAAGGTGTCCGGCATGACGGGTCAGGACTGTTAGACTTGTGGCCGAAGTCTAGCGCATCCCGATTGATCCCCCTAAATCATGTTCGAGAATCTCAGCGATCGCCTTTCCAAAGTCGTCAAGAACCTGCGCGGCCAGGGCCGCCTGACCGAAGCCAACATCCAGGACACCTTGCGCGAAGTGCGCGTGGCCCTGCTGGAGGCCGACGTGGCCCTGCCCGTGGTGCGGGACTTCATCGCCAGGGTGAAGGAAAAGGCCATGGGCCAGGAGGTGCTGCAAAGCCTCACCCCCGGCCAGCAACTCATCGGCGTGGTGCACAAGGAGCTCACCGCCCTCATGGGCGAGCAGGCCGCGCCGCTTGATTTCGCCACGCAACCCCCCGCCGTGTTCCTCATGGCGGGCCTGCAGGGCGCCGGCAAGACCACCTCCACCGGCAAGCTCTGTCGCATCATCCGCGAGGCCGGCAAGAAGAAGATTCTGGTGGTGAGCTGCGACGTCTACCGCCCCGCCGCCATCGAGCAGTTGAAGACCGTGGCCGGCCAGGCCGGCGTGGATTTCTTCCCCTCCTCGAGCGAGCAGAAGCCCGCCGCCATCGCCGTCGCCGCCCTGGACCATGCCAGGAAGCATCTATACGACGTGCTCATCGTCGATACCGCCGGCCGCCTGCACGTCGACGCGGCGATGATGGACGAGATCAAGGACCTGCACACCCTGTTGCAGCCCATCGAGACCCTGTTCGTGGTGGACGCCATGCAGGGCCAGGATGCGGTCAACACGGCCAAGGCCTTCAACGACGTCCTGCCGCTCACCGGCGTCATCCTCACCAAGCTGGACGGCGACGCCCGCGGCGGCGCCGCGCTGTCGGTGCGGCACATCACCGGCAAGCCCATCAAGCTGGTGGGCGTGGGCGAGAAGCTCACCGGCATCGAGGTGTTCCACCCGGAGCGCATGGCCAGCCGCGTGCTGGGCATGGGCGACGTGCTCTCCCTGATCGAGGAGGCGCAGCGCTCGGTGGATCACGCCGAGGCCATGAAGACGGTGCAGAAGCTGAAGAGCGGCAAGGGCTTCGACCTGGAGGACTTCAAGGCGCAGATGCAGCAGATGAAGAAGCTCGGCGGCCTCTCCTCGCTGGTGGACAAGCTGCCCGGCGCCGGCAAGATCGGCGCCGGCGAACTGGCCCAGGGCGAGAAGCAGATGCAGCGCATCGAGGGCATCATCAACAGCATGACCCCGGAGGAACGGCGTCGGCCGGAGATCCTCAAGGCCAGCCGCAAGCGCCGCATCGCCGCCGGCGCCGGCGTCCAGGTGCAGGACGTCAACCGCCTGCTGAATCAGTTCGAGCAGGCCCAGAAGATGATGAAGTCGATGGGCAAGGGCGGGCTCGCCAAGATGATGCGCGGCATGAAGGGCATGATGCCGGGGATGTGAGGCGGCCGCCGCCGCTGTTGCGCGGCGCCGCGCCGGCCCTCAGCCTCGGCCGCGCAGCAGGGTCTCGAATTCGTCGGCGGGTACCGGGCGACTGTAGAGATAGCCCTGGTAGGCGTCGCAGCCCTGTTCCACCAGATAGTCGAACTGCTCGCGCGTCTCCACGCCTTCCGCCAACACCTTGAGACGCAGTTTGCGCGCCATGGCGATGATGGTGGAGACAAGTTCCCGATCGCCGGTATCGTGCGTGAGGTCGCGCACGAAACTCTGGTCGATCTTGAGCTGGTCGAGGGGGAAACGCTTGAGATAGGCCAGCGAGGAATAGCCGGTGCCGAAATCGTCGATGGCCAGGCTGACCCCCAGTTGCTTGAGGCCGCGCAGGGCGGTTTCCGCGTCTTCGCCCTGGTGCATCAGGGCGCCCTCGGTGAGTTCCAGTTCCAGCGCCGAGGCCGGCACGCCGGTCTCCTCGAGCACCCGCCGCACCACTTGGGCGAGATCCTGCTGGCGGAACTGGCGCGGCGAGATGTTGACCGCCAGGGGGACTGGTGCCAAGCCCGCGTCGCGCCAGCGCAGCCACTGTTCGCAAGCCTGCCGCAGGACCCATTCGCCCAAGGGCACGATGAGGCCGGTTTCCTCCGCCAGGGGGATGAACTGGTTGGGCGGAATCAGGCCCTGCCCCGGATGCAGCCAGCGCACCAGGGCCTCGGCGCCGATCAGGCGGCCGTCCGCCAGGCCGACCTGGGGCTGGAAGTGCAGCACGAACTCGCCCCGTTCCAGCGCCCGGCGCAGCTTGGTCTCCATCTCCAGGCGCTGGTTGGCATTGTCGGAGAGGGCCTGGGTATAGAAACCATAGGCGTTGCGGCCCTGGTCCTTGGCCTGATACATGGCCACATCGGCATGCATGATGAGTTCGCTGTCGCTGGCGCCATCCTCGGGATAGAGGCTGATGCCGATGCTGGCGCCGATGTATACCTCGTGTCCTTGCGACAGGGTGAAGGGCTGCGCCAGAGCCTCCAGCAGGCTGCGCGCCACCATGGCGGCGTCGCGCGGCTCATGGATGCGTTCGAGCAGGGCGATGAATTCGTCTCCACCCAGCCGGGCCAGGGTATCTTCCGCCCTTAGGCGCTCGCCCATGCGATCGGTGACCGCCCGCAGCAGTTCGTCACCCACCTGGTGCCCCAGGCTGTCGTTGACGTTCTTGAAACGGTCCAGATCCAGGAACAGCACGGCCAGGCGTGTCTGCTGACGCTGCGCCTGCTCGATGGCGTGCCTGAGGCGTGAACTCAGCAGCAGGCGGTTGGGCAGATCGGTGAGGGGATCGTAGTGGGCCAGGTGGGCGAGCCGGGCTTCCGATTCCTTGATCTTGCTGATATCGGTGAACATGCCGACATAGTGGCTGACGTCGCCCCGGGAATCGTGCACCGCGCTGATGGACAGCAGTTCCGGATATACCTCGCCGGACTTGCGACGGTTCCAGATCTCGCCCTGCCAATGGCCGGCCTCGCGCAGGGCACGCCAGATCACCGCGTAGAAATCGGGATCGTGCCGACCCGAGCGCAGCATCACCGGCGTCTGTCCGACAACCTCCTCCTCCTCGTAACCGGTCACCCGCGTGAAGGCCTGGTTCACCGCCAGGATCCGGCTGTGCGGATCGGTGATCATGATGCCTTCGTGGGTGCTCTCGAACACCGTCGCCGCCAGGCGCGACTTGGCCTCGTGCTGCAGCCGCTCGCTGATGTCGAAGAAGGTCACCACCGTGCCCACCACGCGGCCCGATCGGCGCATCGGATAGGACCAGTATTCCACCGGCAGCATGCCGCCGTCGGCGCGCCAGAACACCTCGTTGTCGACATGCACCGGGCGTTCCTCGCGGAAGGACCTATGAATCGGGCATTCCGCCCCGGCATAGGCGCGTCCATCCGCATGGTGGTGATGCACCAGTTCGTGCATTTGCCGGCCCATCAATGCCTCGCTGTCGGCGTAGCCAAGCAGGCGGGCACAGGCCGGATTGGCAAAAATGCAACGCCCTTCCGGATCGATGCCGTAGATCGCCTCGGCGGTGGATTCAAGCAACAGCCGCACCAGTTCTTCGCGTTCCTGCAACGCGTGTTCACGCCCCCCGATGGCCTGGGCCATGCCGTCGAAAGCCTGTCCCAGGTGGGCCAATTCATCGCCGCCGGGCAGTTCGGCGCGCGCCTTCAGGTCTCCCGCCGCCAGCCGGTCGGCGGCGCGGCGAATGCGCTTGAGCTTGCGGATGACAAACAGCTGGGTGAGCAGGGCCACGGAAACAAAGGCCGCCAGCATGAGCCCGAGGTTTTGCAGCAACTGCTTGCGCCACACGCTCATGACCCGTTCTTCGACCGTCGAGACCGGCACCTTGATGCTGATCAGGCCGCGCAGCTCGCCGGCCCGGTAGCCGAAAGCATCGGGATAGCGCTGGCTGATCACCCGCGGTGCGTCGGCCGGGTCGCCATGACATTTCAAGCAATGCGGCTCCATCCACAGCGGCGCGGAGTAATGGTAGTAGGCAGCGCCGTCGGCGGCGGTGAAGGGCACGAAACGCTGAGTGCTTTGCGGTGACGCGCGGAAATAGGCCATCGCCTCCAGCTCGACGGCATCCGCCTGGTTGGCGGGATTGCGCGGCCGGTCGGAGACATTGTTGAAGCCGATGCCGTTACCCATCCACTCGCGGAAATTATTCGATATCTTGCCCATGGCATGGGCCGGCAGGAAGTGGAGCGTCTGTTCGTTGAGCGGTACACCGCTTTCCAGGAAGACATGCTGATAGGTGCGCCGGGTGGCCACCAGCACACCGTGCAGGATCTGCGCCTGCTCGCGCAGCTCGCTGAGGATGTTGGCGCGGCTTTCCCGGTAGTCGTTCCATTCGAACAGCACAAACAGCGCCAGAAACGCGGCGCCCATGCCGAGCCAGAGCTTGTTGCGAAGTTTCATTGCCCGTCCATGCCGGAGGTACACGCTTATCGGCAGGCAGAGGGCGGGTCTTGAACGGCGATGCGGTGTGCGACCGCGTATAACCCTATGGATTGAAAGGCTTATCCGCCGGCGCGGCTTGCCTGCGCGGGCCGGGAGGCTTCAGAGCTCGGCCAGCACCTTGATGTGCGCGGCCACGCTGCGGCCCAGGGAACTCAGATCGTAGCCCCCCTCCAGCACCGAGACGATGCGCTCGCCAGCGTGGCGCCGCGCGATCTCCATGAGCCGCTCGGTGATCCAGATGTAATCGGATTCCATGAGGCCGAACTGACCCATGTCGTCTTCCCGATGGGCGTCGAAGCCGGCGGAGATGAACAGCATCTCCGGCCGGAAGGCTTCCAGGCGGGACAGCACTTCCGCCTCGAACACCTCGCGGTAGCGCTTGCCGGTGGTCCCCGCCGACAGAGGCACGTTGACGATGTGCTCGTTGGCGGAATCGGCGCCACAGAAAGGATAGAAGGGATGCTGGAACGTGGAACACAGCATCACCCGCGAATCCTCGCGGAAAATGTCCTCGGTGCCATTGCCATGGTGCACGTCAAAATCGACCACCGCGACGCGCGCCAGGCCATGCTGTTCCAGGGCATGGGCGGCAGCCACGGCGACGTTGTTGAAGATGCAGAAACCCATGGCCTGGTCGCGCGTGGCATGGTGACCGGGCGGCCGGCAGGCGACGAAGGCGTTCCGGCAATCGCTCCCGATCACCCGATCCACGGCCATGACGGCGCCGCCGGCGGCGTGGTAGGCCGCGTCCAGGGTGTGGGGGTTCATGATGGTGTCGTGGTCGAGTTCCTTCATGCCCTCGTAGGGCGCGGCCGCCTCGATGGCATCGATGTAGGCCGGATCGTGGACCCGCTTGAGCTGGCTGCGGTGCACCAGGGGGGCTTCATGGTGTTCCAGATAGTCGAAAAGGTGGGCGGCATGCAGGCGATCCTCGATGGCGCGCAGTCGGGCGGGACTTTCGGGATGCCAGTGGCCCATCTCGTGCTTGCGACATTCGGGGTGGGTGATGTAGGCGGTATGCATGGCGGGCAGAGCGTGATCGCATCAAAACCAATGCTCACTATACGCCCGTGCAATGGCGCCGTAACAATGTGCAGTCTATGCTGCAAAGCAACAACAGACCCCTGCTCAGCTTCGCACAATCATGTCACGCCATTATCTGCACCCCCTGTTCACGCCACGTTCCGTCGCCGTCTTCGGTGTCAGCGAGAAGGAGAATTCGGTCGCCGGCACGCTGTTCCGCAACCTGCGCAAATCCGGCTACGCCGGCCCGGTCTACCCGGTCAACCCCAAGCACGAGATCATTTTCGGCGAGCGCTGCTACGGCTACGCCAGCGAACTGCCGGAGACCCCGGAACTGGCGCTGATCGCCACGCCCGCGCCAACGGTGGCGCAGGTGCTGGAGGAATGCGGCGCGCGCGGCATCCGCCACGCCGTGGTGCTGTCCGCCGGCTTCCGCGAGGTGGGCGCCAAGGGCGCCGCGCTGGAGGAAAGCGTGCAGGCGGTGGCGCGCAAGCACGACATCCGCTTCATCGGCCCCAACTGCCTGGGCATCCAGCGGCCGTCCATCGGCCTCAACGCCACCTTCAGCCAGGGCGCCACCCTGGCCGGCGATCTCGCCCTGGTGTCGCAGTCCGGCGCCCTGTGCACGTCGATGCTGGACTGGGCGGAAGCCAACGGCATCGGCTTCTCCAGCGTGATTTCCACCGGCGCCTCGGCGGACCTGGATTTTGGCGAGATTCTGGATTTCCTCGCCTACGACAGCGCCACCAAGGGCATCCTGCTGTACATCGAGGGCATTCGCGATGCCCGCCGCTTCATGAGCGCTCTGCGTGCTACCGCCCGCTTCAAGCCGGTGGTGCTGGTCAAGGTGGGCCGCCACGAGGCCGGCTCCAGGGCGGTGCAGTCGCACACCGGCGCCCTGGTCGGCTCCGACGCGGTGTTCGACGCCCTGGTGCGGCGCGCCGGCGTGGTGCGGGTGAACACCATCCTGCAGTTGTTCTCCTGCGCCCAGGCCCTGTCCACCCACGTCAAGCCCACCGGCAACAGGCTGGCCATCGTCACCAACGGCGGCGGCCCCGGCGTCATGGCCACCGACCGCGCGGTGGACCTGGGGGTACGCATCGCCGAACTGGCGCCGGTGACTGTCAGCCGTCTCGACGAGGTCCTGCCAGCCGCCTGGTCGCACGGCAATCCGGTGGACATCATCGGCGACGCGCCCGCCGAGCGCTACCGCCACGCCGTGGATGCCTGCCTGCGCGACGAGGGCGTCGATGGCGTGCTGGTCATGCTGACGCCGCAGGCAATGACCCGGCCCACCGAGGCGGCGGACGCGGTCATCGAGGTGTCGAAGACATCGAGCAAGCCGGTCATCACCTGCTGGATGGGTCAGGCCCAGGTGGTGGAGGGACGCGCCCGCTTCAAGGAGGCGCGCATCCCCTACTTCACCACGCCGGAACCGGCGGTGGAGGTGTTCTCCTTCCTCTCCGCCTTCTATGAGAACCAACGCCAGCTCACGCAGACGCCGGGTCCCCTGTCGCAGCAGGCCGAGCCGGACGTGGAGGGCGCCCGCCTGATCATCGAGGGCGCCCTGGCGCAGGGCCGCCACCTGCTTAACGAGGTGGAGTCGAAGGCGCTGCTGTCCGCCTTCCGCATTCCCGTGGCGCAGACCCTGATCGCCCGCAACCCCACCGAGGCCATGCTCATGGCCCAGCAGATGGGCTTCCCGGTGGCGATGAAGATCAACTCGCCGGACATCACCCACAAGTCCGACGTGCACGGCGTCCGCCTCGGCCTGTCGAGCGGCCAGGCGGTGCGCTCGGCCTTCGGCGAGATGCTCACCGAGGTGAAGCGCAAGCGTCCCGACGCCACCCTCGACGGCGTGGTCATCGAACCCATGGTGAGCCGCCCGCATGCCCGCGAAGTGTTGTTGGGCATGACCTCCGATCCCGTGCTGGGCCCGGTCATCGTCTTCGGCGCCGGTGGCGTGGACGTGGAAGCCTTCCAGGACCGCGCCGTCACCCTGCCGCCGCTGAATCGCTACCTGGCCCGCGATCTGATCCGGCGCACCCGCGTCGCCACCCTGCTGGACGCCTTCCGCAACCGCCCGCCGGTGGACATGAATGCCCTGGAGTGCATCCTGCTGCGGCTGTCGGAAATGGTCTGCGAACTGCCCTGGCTGTCCGAACTGGACATCAATCCCCTGCTGATCGACGAGCAGGGCGGCCTGGCCCTGGACGCGCGCATCGTCATCGCGCCGCGCGTGCCCACCGCGGACCGCTACGGCCACATGGCAATCCATCCCTATCCCTCGCATCTGGTCACCCACTGGCAACTGCCCAGCGGCGCCAACGTGGTGATCCGCCCCATCCGCCCGGAGGACGCGGACCTCACCCAGGAGTTCGTGCGCAATCTGTCCGAGGAAACCAAGTATTTCCGCTACATGGACGCCGTGCGCGAACTCTCGCAGTCCATGCTGGTGCGCCTGACGCAGATCGACTACAGCCGGGAAATGGCCCTGCTGGCGGTGACCCAGGTGGAGGACAAGGAGGTCGAACTGGGCGTGGCGCGCTACGCCATCAACCCGGATGGCGAATCCTGCGAATTCGCCCTGGTGATCGACGACCAATGGCAGAAGCAGGGCATCGGCCACAAGCTCATGGACGTGCTCATGGACGTCGCCCGCGCCAAAGGCCTGCGCTTCATGGAGGGCGAAGTGCTGAAGGCCAACCGGCGCATGCTCAAGCTTTCTGAAAGCCTGGGCTTCCGCGTCGAGGTCCATCCCGAGGACGACAGCATCCGCAAGATCTCGCGGGAACTATAGGACCTTGATCGCGGGCCAGCCCGCTCCTGCGCATTGGCTTGCGGGAGCGGCTTCGCCCGCGAGGATGGACGCCTACACCCCCAGCGCCGCCGGCTTGTCCAGTGGTGTGTGCCAGTGGTCGTCGGCGGCCGGGTCCGGATGGAACCAGTTCAGCTTCTCGTGCAGGCTGACCACGCTGCCGACTATGATCAGCGTGGGCGGCTTCAACTCCGCCTGCGCCGCCAGGGCGGGCAGCGTGTCCAGTGTGCCGGTGACGGTCTTCTGGTTGAGCGTGGTGCCCTGCTGCACGATGGCGGCCGGCGTGTCGCCCGGCATGCCGTGCTTCTTCATCTCGTCGCACAGGGTGACCAGGCCCTTCAGGCCCATGTAGATGACGATGGTCTGGCGCGGCCGGCAGAGCATGTCCCAATCCAGGTCCATGGTGCCATCCTTGAGATGGCCGGTGACCAGGATGAGGGCCTGGGCATGGTCGCGATGGGTGAGCGGGATGCCGGCGTAGGAAGCCACGCCCGCCGCCGCCGTCACCGCCGGCACTACCTGAAAGGGCACGCCATGCTCGCGCAGGGTCTCGATCTCCTCGCCGCCACGGCCGAAGATGAAGGGATCGCCGCCCTTCAGGCGCAGCACGCGCTTGCCCTCCTTGGCCAGGCGCACCAGCACCAGGTTGATCTCGTCCTGCGGCACGGCGTGGTGGTCACGCTCCTTGCCCACGTAGAGACGGTCGGCGTCGCGCCGGCACATGTCGAGGATGGGCGGGCTGACCAGGCGGTCGTACACCACCACATCGGCCTGCTGCATGAGGCGCAGGGCGCGGAAGGTGAGCAGGTCCGGATTGCCGGGGCCGGCGCCGACCAGATAGACCTCGCCGCTGCCCGGCGCGTTGTCTTCGGCGTCCAGCATCGACCGGAGGCTGGCCTCGGCCTCCTGCTCGCGACCGGAGAACACCATTTCCGCGATGGGCGAGAGGAACGCCTTTTCCCAGAACTTGCGGCGCGTCTCGGTGGTCGAGAAGCGGCGCCGCACGTCCTGCTTGAAGCGGCCGGCGAGGGCGGCCAGGCGGCCATAGGCGGCGGGGATGAGGGTTTCCAGGCGGGCGCGCAGCAAGCGCGACAGCACCGGCGCCTCGCCGCCGCTGGATACCGCCACCATGACCGGCGAGCGGTCGATGATGGAGGGCATGATGAAGGAACACTGGCCGGGCCGGTCCACCACGTTGACAGGCACATGGCGGGCGCGCGCCGCGTCGTGCACGGCCTGGTCCAGGCCCGCGTCCTCGCTAGCGGCGAACACCACGTCCATGCCTTCGAGGTGTTCGGGGCGGAAATGGGCGCGCAGGTGGATGAGGCGATCGGTACCGGCGTGTGCCGCGAAGGCCTCCGACAGGTCTTCGGCGGCGACCGCCGTGACCCAGGCGCCGGCATTGAGCATCAGCGCGGCCTTGCGCGCGGCGGTGTCGCCGCCGCCGACCACCAGGCCCTTGCGGCCGCGCAGGTCGAGGAAGATGGGTAAGTAGTCCATAAGCGTGAAGCGAGAGGCATTAGGAGTTAGGCGAACTGCAAGGCGGGCGTGGGGCTGAGGTTTACACCTCACGCCTCACGCCTTGCGCCTCACGAACCACTGCCGCATCCACCCGAGCCGCAACCGCCGGAACCGCAGCCACCACCACCACCGCCGGAACCGCAGCCGCCGGCGCTGGCCTTCATGAAGACGAAGCGGGAGTGGCCCGGCTCCACCTCGCTGAAATCGATGGTGACGTCGTCCAGATACGGCGCGGACTGGGCGTTGACGAGCAGGGTCACACCCCAGACATCGACGGCGGCGTCGTTGCTGCGCTCATCGTCGAAGCCCATGCCGAACTCCAGCATGCCGGCGTCGTTGACGCGGGCGGCGACGCGCAGGCCCATGTTGCCGGCGCCGGACTGTTCCGCGGCGACGCGAATCTGCTCGGCGGCTTCCTTGGTCAAACTGATCATGTCTTGCTCCTTGTGAAAAAAAGTCAGGCGGCGAGGCGGGCCGCGTTCAGGGGTTCGGCGCGGGCCGCCATCTTGCGCAGAAATGGCAGGATCCAGCCGTGCTCGCCGCTGCCGCGGCGGTGGCAATAGGCGGCCAGCAGGTTGTCGCGTACATAACCGTCCCGGCTGCCGTCGATGCCGTGCCCGCGCAACACGCGATAGGCGCAGGCGAGGTCTTCGGGCAGTTTTTCCAGGCGCGAGTAGTGGAATTCATGGGCGGGCATCTCACCCGCTGGCGATGGCCACGGCGTCTCCTGCGTCGCCTCCAGCAGGGCATAGCCGCGACCGACCGGACGCTGGCCCATGACGGCGTCGCCGGGCACCAGACCGACCATTTCGCCGCGTCGTCCGTTCCACTGGATGGAGCGCGACAGGTACATGAGGCCGCCGCATTCGGCGTAGGTCGGCAGGCCCGCCTGCACCGCCCGGCGGATGTCGGCGCGCAGGGTGGCATTGGCTTCCAGGTCCTCGATGAACATCTCCGGAAAGCCGCCACCCAGCAGCAGGCCGTCGCACTCGGGTAGGCGCACATCACGCAGGGTGTCGACGGGAACGAGGCGCACCCCGAGGTCGCGCAGGGTATCCAGGTCTTCCTGGTAATAGAAACCGAAGGCGCGGTCCAGCGCATAGGCCAGTCGCAGTCCCGCGAAAGTATTGGCGGGCAGCCGGGGTGCGGCAGCGCGCGGCGCCGCGGCGCGGCTGGCGACAGCCAGCACGGCGTCGAGGTCGACCTGCTCGGCGACACGCGCGGCGATGGCCTCGATGCGCGCTTCGGCTGCCTCCGCCTCGTTGCCCGGGACCAGGCCGAGATGGCGTTCGACAATGGCCAGGCCCGCGTCCAGGCGCACCGCACCGAGCACCTTGACGTCGGTATAGCGCTCGATCACTGCGCGCAGCTTGTCCTCGTGGCGCGGGCCGCCCACCTTGTTGAGGATGACCCCGGCGATGTCCACCCGCGCATCGAAAGCCTGATAGCCAAGGATCAGGGGCGCCACGCCGCGGGTGACGCCAACGCTGTCCAGCACCAGCACGACCGGCGATCCCAGGAGCTTGGCGAGGGCGGCATTGCTGTTGCTGCCTTCCAGGTCGAGGCCGTCGTAGAGCCCCTTGTTGCCCTCGATCAGGCTGAGGTCGGCGGACGCCGCATGGCGTGCGAACAGCGCCTCGATCTCCGGCGTCGCCATCATGTGGAAATCCAGGTTGTAGCTGGGCCGGCCCGAGGCCAGGCCATGCCAGATCGGATCGATGTAGTCCGGCCCCTTCTTGAAGGCCTGCACGCGCAGGCCCCGCGCGCGCAAGGCGCGGCACAGGCCCAGCGTCAGCGTGGTCTTGCCGGATGACTTGTGGGCGGCGGAAATAAAGAGATGCGGCATGGCGGCATTTTACCCGTGCAAAAACAAAAAGCCGACAGATTTAGTCGGCTTTTGTCGGATTGCGGCCGGCTTCAGTCTTTCCCGCTCTCCAGGGCGTGGAAATCGTCCTGGGGCATGAACTTGAAGGTGCGCACGGCAACGGTGGTCGCCAGGAAGGCAATGCCGATGCCTCCGATGCCCAGCATGAATTCCCAGATGCTGGGACTGTACTGGGCGACGACCCCGTCGTGGAAGCTGCTGCTCTCCGCGTAACCGGGGAACATCTCCAGCGGGAAGGCCTGCCCGCCGACGATGGTCACGTACATCTGCGCGTGGCCGCCAAGGATCACCAACAGGGCCGCCAGGGCCACCAGAGCCATGGACTTGCGCGCGGCGGAACTGAAGAGCAGAACCAGAGGGATGATGCCGCCGACGAGGATCTGGCCCACCCAGAAGAGCACGGTGTAGATACCGCCGTCGAGCAGGATGAAGCGCTCGAATTCCCACTGCTTGGCGAAATAGAGGTTGGTGATATGGAACACCACGGTGAAGTAGAGCGAGGCCGCCACGAACACCGCCAGCAGCTTCTCCATGCGCGCCTGGACGCGCTCGTCCAGGGTCAGGCCGTTCCACCAGTACATCGCTGTCTGCACCAGCAGGAACACCGCCAGGCCATAGGCAAAGGACATGATGACGAACATCGGCGCCATGAGGGCGGAGTTGTAGCCGGCGCGGGCGACGAGGAAGCCGAAGATGGAACCGGTTGCCGTGGTCAGCGCCAGACGCCAGAGGAAGGCGACGAAGCCGACCGGCGTGGAATAGCCCTTCAGCTTGCGATCCATCAGCGTGATCAGATACAGACCGACGATGACGAAGAAGCCGTTATAGAAAATCATGTTCCAGGCGAAGATGGACTTGAAGTTGTAGTGCGTCATCGCCACGATCAGCCGATCGGGTCGCCCCAGGTCCAGCACCAGCACGGCCAGACCGCCGGCCATCATGGCCAGGGCCAGCATTCCGGACAGCGGCGCGCGCGCCTTGTAGAGCTTCTTGCCGAAGACGGAGCCGATGGAGGCGACGTTGAGCACCCCCGAAGCGGCGACGATGAGGAACACCGCGAACACGTGCGGCAGACCCCAGACGATCTGGTTGTTCATGCCGGTCAGCACGTGACCATAATGCTCCAGGGTGAAGAAGGCATACAGCGTACCCAGCATCACCAGCCCGCCGAGGGCGAGCAGCATGAGGAACTGGGGCGTGCGGCAGGCGGCTTGGTTGATGCAGTTTTCGTTGGCCATGGTTCAGATTCCCTGGTAACGCACGCCGGTGTTGAGGCCCAGGTCGGCGCGCACCTCGGTGCTGGCCTGGCTCTTCAGCGCTTTCGACAAGGCGCTCTCGGGATCCATGAGATCGCCGAAGATCATGGCCTGGTGGCCCTTGGCGTTGCAGGCCTCGACGCAGGCGGGCTGCTCGTCGCGATCCACACGCTGCACGCAGAAGGTGCAGGACTCCACGCAACCCTTGCCGCGCGGCACCTCGGGGTTCTGCTCGGTGAGCGGCTCGTGCACGAAGGAACGCGCCTTGTAGGGACAGGCCATCATGCAGTAGCGGCAGCCGATGCAGGTGTGGCGGTCGACGAGGACGATGCCGTCGGCGCGCTTCATTGAGGCACCCGTGGGGCATACGTCGACACAGGGCGGGTGCTCGCAGTGCTGGCAGAGCATGGGCAGTTCATGCACGCGGCCGTTGCGCAGATCCTTGATGTTCAGCTTGCGGATCCACTGGCTGTCCTGCGGGCCGGTCTTGCCGTCCAGGCCGTTCTCGGTGTTGCAGGCGGTGACGCAATCGTTGCAGCCGTCGCCACATTGCTTGGTGTCGATCAGCATGCCCCAGCGCCGGTCGGCCGTAGCGGCCTGTTCCGGGGGACGGCTATGGGCCGCGCCGAAGACCAATACGCCGGATGCGAGGCCGGCGCCGGCGACGACCGCCCCGGCTTTCAGGAATTCACGACGTTCCTGCAGGGTTTCCTGCTTCTCGGGTGCGCTCATTGTCCGCCTCCCTGGTTGTGGGCGGGATTCCGAGGCGAAGCGGCCGCCTGTCCGGCGGCAGCGCCGGTGCCGAAGAACGATTGCTTGCCGGGTTTGGTGGCGTGGCAGTCCCAGCAGTCCAGCCGGGTGCCGGTATACACATGGCAGGCCATGCAGAAGTCATCCTTGCCGGCCGCGACGCTGCCGCTCTGGCTGCCGGCGTGGCACTCGACGCAGCCCTTGAGGCTGTGCTTGGTGGTGCGGATGCCCTTGCGCATGGTGTCATCGCGCTGATGCTTGAGCAGTTCCATGTGGTTGCGGCGCATGAACTGCGTGTCTTCCACGCATTTCTCGCCCTTGCCCCGCTCCAGCTTGGGCAAGCCCACGCCCGCCGCCGCCTGGAAGGAGGGTACGGCCAATACCGCCGCCACCCCCGCCAGGACGACCAGACGCAACCAATCGGCCAGTTTTGCCATGCCGTTCATCCTTCTGATTACTCGCCCATACCCATGACGATGTAGCCGGTGGGGCACACATCGGCGCAGATGTGGCAGCCGATGCATTTGGCATAGTCGGTATCCACGTAGCGGCCGGTGGTGGGGTTGTCCTTCTTCTTCACCTTGAACACGGCGGTCTGCGGGCAGTACACCACGCAGTTGTCGCATTCGAAGCAGAGGCCGCAGGACATGCAGCGCTTGGCTTCCGCCACGGTCTGCTTCTCGTCCAGGGCGTGCAGGCGGTCCTCGAAGTTGCCCAGGGCGGAATCCTTGTCCAGCACCGTGACGCCACGTTGATTGCGGGGCACGTTGACGAAGTGGCCAAGGAACATCTCGGTGGAGGGGATCACGTAACGGCCGGAACGATCCTCGTAGTTGTGCAGGGTGTCCTTCCAGGAGTCGGTACCCCAGGTCTGACCGTGATGCTCCTTGTACTCATGGCCGGATTCCACCCACTTGCGCACTTGATCCCAATGCGCCACATCCACCTTGGGACGGCGATCCTGTTCCTCGCCCTTGAGGAAAACGTCGATGCCCTCGGCGCAGATGCGGGCATGGCCGATGGCGGTGGTCAGCAGGTGCGGACGGATGACGTCGCCGGCGATGAACACGTTCTCCTTGCCGGGGAAGCGGTAGTTCTTGTCGGCGCGGATCAGGCCCTTGTTGTTGTTGAACGTCTCCAGACCGGTAAAGTCCACGGCCTGGCCGATGGCGGAGACGATGAGGTCGCCATGGATGTCGTACTCGGTGCCTGCCTTGATCTTGGTCTCGTTGCCGACCATCTCGAACTCGGCCACGCGCAGGGCGATGGCGCGACCGTCCGGGCCCTTGATCACGGCGACGGGGGTGACACCGCCGATGATCTCGATACCCTCGGACTTGGCCTGTTCCACTTCGTGCTTGTTGGCGGCCATCTTGTCGATGGTGGCGCGGGAGATCAGCACCACCTCGACACCCTGGCGGGCAGCGATGGAAGCCACATCATGGGCGGCATGGCCGGCCAGCACCATCTCGGGCAGGTCGGACTTGGAGGCGTTGGTGACCTTGCCGAGGCGGCGCGCGACCGTGGCCACGTCGATGGAGGTGTCGCCACCGCCGATGACCACCACCCGGTCGCCCACGTGCTGCAGGCGGCCTTCGTTGAAGGCCCGCAGGAAGGACATGGCGGTGACGCAGTTGGGCGCGTCGGCGCCGTCCACCGGCAGGCTGCGACCACCCTGGGCGCCCAGGGCGATCAGCACGGCGTCGAAGTCCTTCTCGATCTGCTCCATGGGGAAGTCGGTGCCGACGCGGCAGTTCATGCGGGTTTCCACGCCCATGTCGAGAATGCGCTTGATCTCGCCGTCCAGCACTTCACGGGGGGTGCGGAAGCCGGGGATGCCGTAGCGCATCATGCCGCCGAGTTCGGCGTGGTCGTCGAAAATGGTGCAGCCATGGCCCATGCGGCGCAGCTGGTAGGCGGCGGCCAGACCGGCGGGGCCGCCACCGATGATGGCGATCTTCTTGCCGGACTCGGTCTCGGGCTTGGCGAAAGCCATGTTGTTGTCCAGCGCCCAGTTACCCAGGAAGTGTTCGACGGAATTGATGCCGACGTTCTCCTCCACCATGTTGCGGTTGCAACCGGACTCGCAGGGGGCGGGACAAACCCGGCCCATGACGGCGGGGAAGGGGTTGGCGCTGGTCAGCCGGCGCCAGGCGTATTCCTGCCAGCTCTGACCACCGGTGGGCTTCTCGATGCCGCGCACGATGTTGAGATAGCCGCGAATATCCTCGCCGGCGGGGCAGGAACCCTGGCAAGGCGGGGTGGAGTGCACGTACTCGGGGCACTTGTGCGTCCAGCTGGCCTGGAAAATCATTTCCTGGGAACGGCGATAGTTCTCTTCCGTTTCGCCATCCTTGTAACGGCGCCAGGTCAGACCTTCGGTTTTTTTGACATCCTTGGATGTGACAGCCATCTTCGCTCTCCTATCGTCAATTTCGTGCGGCGCGTGCGCCAAACCACTTTGCTACTCGGGTTGGCACGGAAGCCCGTGCCGCCATGTGTTGCGTCAATATCGATACATCAATCCAGCTTGATGGCCGTGCCGACGAGCTGGTGCACGCCACCGACCATGTTGCGGTCGAATCCGTAATAAGGCAGAACCTTGGTGAACTGCGCCTTGCAGATGGCGCAGATGAGCGCCAGGAAGTTGACGCTCTGGCCCTGCACCACGTTGTTGTAGGCATTCATGCGCGGTAACGCACCCTTCACCCGCACCTCGATGAGGTCGTCGGTCAGCAGGCCGCCGCCGCCACCGCAGCAGAAGGTGGATTCACCGATGGTTTCCGCCGCCATGTCCTGGTAGTTGTTGGCCACCGCGCGGATGATGTTGCGCGGAATGGTGAACTGGCCGCCCGGTTCCGTGCCCATGCGCGAACCGCGCGCGACGTTGCAGGAATCGTGGAAGGTGATGACGCGGTCGTCGTTGAGGGACTTGTCGAACTTGAGCACGCCCTTCTCGATGAGATCCCAGGTGTATTCGCAGATGTGCATGGGCTGCGGGTAACGCGGGTCGAGCCGCTTCTGCAGTTCGACGGAGAAGGGATCGTCGCCGCCGTAGCCGATGCCGGTCAGGGTGTTCCAGAAGGCGTAGGCCACGCGCCAGGCGTGCCCGCACTCGCCGACGATGATGCGCTTGACGCCCAGTTCCAGGGCGGCATCGCGGATGCGCATGGCGATGGCGCGCATGGTTTCGTAATTGCCGTTGAACAGGCCGAAATTACCGGCCTCGGACGCCTTGCTGGACAGGGTCCAGGACGCGCCGGCGGCATGGAACACCTTGGCATAGCCGATCAGCGACTCGACGTGGGGTTCGGAGAAGAAATCGGCGGAGGGCGTGACCAACAGGATTTCGGCGCCTTCGACGTCCAGCGGCATCTTCACCGGCACGCCGGTATCGGCCTCGATATCCTCCTCCAGACCCAGCAGGGTGTCTTCCAGAGCCGGCCCGGGCAGGCCCAGGTTATTGCCGATCTTCTGCACCTTCACCAGGATTTCGCTGGAATACTTCTGGCCGATGCCCACGTGGTTGAGGATCTCGCGCCCGGCCATGGTGATCTCGGCGGTGTCGATGCCATAGGGGCAGTAGACCGAGCAGCGCCGGCATTCGGAGCACTGGTGGTAGTAGTTGTACCACTTGTTGAGGGTGTCCTCGGTCAGGTCCTCGGCGCCCACCAGCCAGGGGGCGATCTTGCCCGGCAGGGTGAAATAGCGGCGGTAGACCTTGCGCATCAGTTCCTGGCGCGCCACCGGCATGTTGTTGGGGTCGGCGGTACCCAGGAAGTAATGGCATTTGTCGGTGCAGGCGCCGCAATGCACGCAGGCATCCATGAACACGCGCACCGAGCGGTACTTCTCCAGCACCTGGCCCATGCGATCGAGGACGCGTTCCTTCCAGTCCGCGGGCAACTGATGCGGATAGCCCAGGTAGGACTGGGAAGCCTCGGCGGCGATGAAGGACTTCAGGTGCGCGGTCGCCCCCTCCTTGATCTTGGGGACTTCCGTGTATTCGGTCAGCGCGGGGACTTCGAACTCGGGACCAGCCACGTTAGCTCCTTATCTCTCTCAGCTCGGTTCGCATCGTGCGTCAGCGGGCGGACTCAGGCCCTGTCGCGTTCCAGGGCCGCGGCCCAGGGCGCGATATGGCGGGTTTCACGCGGATCGTCGGCCTGATTGCGGGTCGGGCTGAAGAAGATACCCGGAGCGTGCAGCAGCTTGCTTACCGGGAAGATGATCATCAGCACCGCCACCAGGAACAGGTGGGCCATCAACACCGGGTCCGCGGGCATGGGATGGAAATTGAAGGTCATCAGGCCGAGCATGAATGCCTTGACGGCGACGATGTCGGTATGCGCGACGAAGGTCATCAGCATGCCGGACAGGCCGATGGCGATGAGCAGGGCCAGCATCAGGTGATCGGAGGGGGTGGAGATGTAGCGCACGCGGTCCACCAGGAAACGGCGCGCCCACAGTCCGGCGAGGCCGGCGACCATGGCAAAACTGGCGTATTTACCGAAAGGCTGGATGAACTCGACCCAGAACCATACGGGTTCCTGGAAATAGCGCAGATGTCGCAACAGGACCAGAGCCAGGCCGACATGGAACAGCCAGCCGAACAGCCAGATCCATTTGTTGGACTTGAACAGGGATTCGAACAGCACGACCTCACGGGCCATGCGCACCGCCACGCCACCCTTGCTGGTGGGCGCGGGCGTGGTGGGAATATTCAGGGGAGCCGGCGTACGGGCATACTCGTAGATGCGATAGGCGACTCCGCCAAGCAACACCAGAGTGGCGATGTAAAACAGCACCGAGTAAAAAATCGTCAACGAAGTCATCCCCACCTCTGCATGTCGGGCAGAACACCTCACCGGAGCCGAAAAAAGCTTCCGGGCGGCTGGATTCACACTGGCTCAAACACCTTCGAACAGCGCCCGGCGGGCGCACCCGCCGGGTTGATGCGGCTCCGTAGAGCGATCAGATGCAGCCGGTCGGCTTGGGCAGGCCGGCGATCTTGCAAGCCTGCTTGGCGGGACCGTAGGGGAACAGTTCGTACAGATACTTGTTGTTGCCCTTGTCCGGACCGAGCTTCTTGGCGACAGCCTTGGTCAGCACGCGCACGGCGGGAGCGATTTGATACTCCTCGTAGTACTCGCGCAGGAAGTTGATCACTTCCCAGTGGCTATCGGTCAACTCAACCTTTTCATCCTTGGCCAGGTATTCCCCGATTTCCCTAGTCCAGTCGGCCAGATTGGTCAGGTAACCCTCTTCATCGACTTCGAACGACTTGCCAGCAACTTCGACCATAGGCATAGCATTTCTCCTTAAAGAACAAAAATTACAGCCAGGACTGACAGGTGCTGTGTTCCGTCACCAGATCCACAAAACCGCCGTAATCCACCAGTTTCACCCCATCCAGAACACGCCCGGCCATGCCGCGCGCTTCCATGTCGGGCCCCAGGGCATAAAGCTGAAGGTCGGCCATGGCCGCCTGGATTTTCGCCGCCGCCTCGTTGCCCTGGGTCGCCGCATAAACGGCATCCTCGATCAGCAACACTGCGGAACCTTTGGTGGCCATGCGCAGGCAGCTCTCCAGGGAGTTCCGCTCGGTGGCCGACTTATTGACGATATGCAGCATGTTCGTTTTCCTCAGAAGCTGATGACGACGTCCTGCTCAGCCATGAGGCTGGCCATCTCGGCGCTGTCGAGCACGGTCACATCCACGATCAGGTCGTCCTCGGAAAGACCGCGGGCGTCCATGGACGCTTTCTCGACATATAGTTTCTCGATGTCGTAGCCTTCGAGAGCGCGGTAGGTCTTGGAGAAGTCCTTGACCTCGATACCCTTGGTGTTCATGCCCTTGATCAGTTCGTACACGCCATCGTCGGTGAACACCATGCTCACGTCCTGATCGAAGGCAGCGGAAATCAACACCACTTCCAGGCCTTCCAGGGCGTAAACGGTGCCGTGCGGCGCCTTGCGGTTGACGAACATGAATTTCTTGACGACGCCTTCGCCGCCTTCCATGTCATCCATCATGTCGCTCATTGCGTTCCCCTTAATCGCCGAAGGTCACCAGGCGATCACACTGGATGCCGGCTTCCACCAACTGGCCCAGGCCGGAAATGCGGAATCCGGGAGCCAGAATCTCGTCCTTGATGCCGCGGCGCATGCCGGCGGCGACGCACACCACCAGATCGACGCCGTGGTCTTCCGCCAGCTTGGACCAGCGGTTGACCACGTGACGGTCATCCTGGGGGGGCTCGGTGAGCTTGGTCGAGTTGTTGACGCCGTCGTGATAAAAGAACACGCGAGGCACTTTATGGCCCTTCTCGATAGCCGTACGGGCGAAGAGATACGCGGTATCGCTCGCCTGATGGTTATACGGGCCTTCGCTAACCATAATGCCGATCTTCATTTAAATATCCCTATCTCCGAATAACAAAACCGCCTCCGGGCCCCGGCATGCCGGGGCCGTGAAGGATCAGAAGCGGATGTGCGCGGAAGCGTTCAGGCTGCTGCGACCACCACGCCAGTTGTCGATGTGGTACTTGGTGAAGGGCAGACCGGTCTTCTCGAAGAACGCGGGCCAACCGATACGATCGATCCAGTCGGTCATGCGCTCCCAGGGACGGCCATCGGCCTTGTAGACGGCCAGGATCTTCATGACCACCTCGGCAACTTCGGGCCAACGCGGGGCGTTGTTGGGCAGGCCGGCGGCCACCAGCTTGTGGAAAGTGGGGCGCGAACGGGCGTTGGAGTTCTTGCCGCCGACCCAGATGGCGATCTTCGAATGCTCGGGGTCGTTGATCTGCATGGGCGGGCAGGGAGGGAAGCAGGCACCGCAGCAGATGCACTTCTTCTCGTCCACTTCCAGCGAGGGCTTCCCGTTCACCAGGGCGGGACGGATGGCGGCCACCGGACAGCGGGCGACGACGGAGGGACGCTCGCAGATGTTGGCAACCAGGTCGTGGTTGATCTTCGGCGGCTTGGTGTGCTGGACGATGATGGCGATGTCGGCCTGGCCGCCGCAGTTGATCTCGCAGCAGGAGGTGGACAGCTTGACCCGGTTGGGCATCTCGCACTTGACGAATTCGTCGTACAACTCATCCATCAGCGCCTTCACCACGCCGGAGGCGTCGGTGCCGGGGATGTCACAGTGCAGCCAGCCCTGGGTGTGGGCGATCATGGACACCGAGTTGGCGGTGCCGCCGACCGGGAAGCCATTGTCGGAAAGGGCCTTGATCAGGGGCTCGACCTTGGACTGGTCGGTGACCATGTACTCGATGTTGGAACGGGTGGTGAAGCGCACGAAGCCGTCGGCGAACTGGTCGGCGATGTCGGCCAGCTTGCGCACGGTGTAGTGATCCATCTGGCGCTGGGTGCCCGCCTTGACGGTCCAGACTTCGGCGCCGCCCTCGGCGCGGTGGTACAGCACACCCGGCTTGGGATGGGAGTGGTAGATCCACTTCCCATAATTATTCTTCATGACGGGGTGCATGTAGGGCATCGGGTCCGGCGCGCCGGATTCGATGGTCTCGTGAGTTCTTTCAGCCATGCTTATCTCCAACCTATTGAGATCGAAAACCTTGCTTTACCCCGGCCCGCGCGAAGGCGGGCCGGAACACCGGAATCAGGCCGCGGCCTGCTTGCGCTCGAACCACTTCTCGGCTTCCTCGTCCCAGCCATCCATGCGCACGTAGGGGTTGCTGCGGGGATGCACGATCATGTTGGCATCCACCTCGAGGCCGATGCCCTCCAGGAAGTTGACCAGGCCGATGCGATCGATCATCTCGCCGGTACGCTCGTGCTCGAGGGCATTCTCGGCGAAGAAGTCGAGGATGTTGCGGGACAGCTCGTTCAGCTTCTCGAAGTCCTCGTCGGACTCCATCTTCATGAACGGGATCACCACGGTACCCATGGTGGCGCCGATCTTCAGCACACCCTTGCCGCCGACCAGGATGGTGACGCCCTTGTCCTTGCCGGGAAGCAGGGCGCCGGGCATGACGTTCAGGCAGTGCATGCAGCGCACGCAGTTGTGGTTGTCGATCTCCAGGCAGTTGGCGTCGGACACCGCCACCTTGGTGATGCCCTCGCCGGCGGCGGCGCCGTCGTTCTTCACCAGGCGGATGGCGCGGGTGGGACACATGGAAACGACCATGTTGGTCAGGTCTTCCATGCTGTGCGCAGCCATCCATTCACGGGCGATCTTCTCGTCCGCGCGCATGCTGTCGCGCCAGGTGCCGATGGTGGCCATGTCGGAACGCTGGATGGCGTTGACGCAGTCGTTCGGGCAGCCGGAGAACTTGAACTTGAACTTGTACGGCAGGGACGGACGGTGCATGTCGTCCAGGTTGTTGTTGATGACGGTGCGCAGGGCGCGGGCCTCGTCATAGCAGGACATCTCGCAACGCGCGGCGCCGACGCAGGACATGGAGGTGCGCAGGGCGGGACCGGCGCCACCGAGGTCGAAGCCCATCTCGTTGAACTTGTCGAAGGAACGCTGCACGTCCTCGGTCTTGATGCCCTGGAACATGATGTCGCCGGACTGGCCGTGGAAGGCGATCAGACCGGAACCACCGGTCTCCAGCCAGGCGTCGCACATCTGGCGCAGCAGGTCGGAGGTGTAGTGCATGCCGGCGGGAGGCTGGATGCGCAGGGTGTGGAATTCGGCGGACTCGGGGAACTTGGGGGTGCCGTCGGAATTTTTCAGTTCGGTGAAGCGGGGGATGACGCCGCCACCGTAGCCCACCACGCCGACGGTGCCGCCCTTCCAGTAGCCGAACTTGGTCTCATAGGAGGTTTCGAGCTGGCCCATGAGGTCGACCATCATGTCGTTCTCGTTGGCCAGGCGCTTCAGGCCGGTGACGAAAGAGGGCCAGGGACCCTTCTCCAAATCGTCCAGGTTGGGCGTTTTATACTGTTGCTTAGCCATCTGTCTTTCTCCTTGAAGTCTTGAACTACGGGTGTCGTCACAACTAACAGCACCTTGCCGCCGGCTTCAGACCGCACGGTCCAGTCATCGCATATTAGTGAGCCCTAATCGAGCCTTCCATCATTCCGATGGGGTAACCGGGTCCTTCACTCGGGTATCCTCGACCTACCCGAACGGGTAGGTTCTGGATAATCCAACTCGGAACTGTAAATACCCGACTTAAAATGTCAGATAATTAGCAAATCAACGAAAGCTTATAGATTATGGACCAGATCACCTCGCTTGCGAAGTTCAGAAATCCTTATGGCAACCAGGAAATCGAATTTCAGGACGTGCGCTACGAGGCGGGAGGCACGCCCATGCTGCGGCTGCGCATCCGCGAGCGTGGCGCGCGCTTCACGATCTTCGACATCGATCCGGTCACCGCGCGCTACTGGGCCGAGGAAATGCTCAAGTGGGCCCCCCCCCTGGACACCGCGTCGCCGACCAACGGGGAGACCTGACCCATGCGCATGTACAGCCCGGAATGGGAAGCCATCAAGGACTTCGAGCACATCGCCAAATTCCGCGAGATCCAGTTCGACCTGAGTGGCTTCGAGCTTCCTCAGGACCACGGCTACGCCCTGTTCGAAGCCCTGGCCCGACACCTGCCCTGGCTGCGGGAACTGCCGGAGGCGGGCGTGCATCCGGTGCACGGCGCACCCAGCGGCCGCAATGCCAACCTGGTCATCAATCGGCGCGTGAAGCTGGTGTTGCGCCTGCCCATCGAGCGCATTGCCGAGGCCCACGCCCTGCAGGGTCGCAGTATCGATCCCGGCGCCGGCGAACTCCTGATCGGCGCCGTGAAGGAAAAGCCCCTGACCCCCTTTGCCACGCTCTACGCCCACTTCGTCGACCTGGGCAGCATCGATGAAGCGGCCTTCATCGAGGCGGCGCGGCGGGAACTGGAGGCCATGGACATCCGCGCCGGCCTGATCCCGGGCAAGCGGCGCGACATGCACACCCCCAATGGGGTTATTGGCGGCTTCAGCCTGATGTTGCACGATATCAGTCTGCTGCAATCGCTGACCGTGCAGGAACGCGGTCTGGGCCTGCATCGTGGTTACGGCTGCGGCATCTTCGTGCCGCACAAATCCATCAAGGAAGTGGGCGGCGGCTGAGCGATCCGGCCGCCGCACACGTTATTTTCAACTTGTCTGATAGGAGAGAACCGTGGGATACGTTTTGAACGGCGAAGAACTGGAAGTGGATGACGATGGTTTCCTGCTGGAAGCCAATTTCAGCGACGAGATCGTCCCCGTCATCGCCGAGGCCGAAGGCATCACGCTGACCGACGAGCACTGGCAGATCATCAACTACATGCGCCGCAAGTACCAGGAAGACGGCCACACGCCGAACTTCCGCAACATGGTGGCGGAACTGGACGAGGAAATCGAAGGCATGGACTGGAAGAAGAAGCTCTATGAACTCTTCCCCCTGCAGCCCAACCGCCAGGCCGCCAAGGTGGCCGGCCTGACCAAGCCTTTCGGCAAGGGCGGATATTGATCCCGTGAGGCGATAGGCGGGAGGCGCATGCCTCCCCCCCTTTTCCGCCTCACCCCTCACCATGTTTTCCAATACCCTCGTCACCACCGAAGATCTCGCGGCCCATCTCGACGATCCCAACTGGATCGTGTTCGACTGCCGCTTCACCCTGACCGACCCCAACGCGGGCCGGGAAGCCTACGGGAAACACCACATCCCCGGCGCCCGCTACGTCCATCTGGACGACGACCTGTCGGCACCCATCACCGAGATCACCGGCCGCCATCCCCTGCCGGAGCCGATGGCCTTCGCCGAGAAGGTCTGCCGCTGGGGCGTCGGCGTCAACAAGCAGGTGGTGGTCTACGACGACAGCTATGGCGCCATGGCCGTGCGCATGTGGTGGATGCTGCGCTGGCTGGGCCACCCCGGCGTCGCCCTGCTGGACGGCGGCTACCCCAAGTGGCAGCGCGAAAAACGCCCGGTCACCGCCGAAGTGCCGGATAGCCGGCGCGGTAGTTGCGCCTGCCTGCCCGAGCCCAGCCAGATCGTCGACGCCGACACCGTGCTGCGCGCCTCGCAAACTGCCGACGCCCTCATCATCGACGCCCGCCCGGAGCGCCGCTTCAGCGGCGAGTTCGAACCCCTGGACCCGGTCGCCGGGCACATCCCCGGCTCCATCAACTGGTCCTTCGAGGAAAACCTGGACATCGACGGCACCTACCTGCCGCCGGAAGCCCTGCGCGAGAACTTCCAGGCCCTGCTGAAGGGCCGCGCGCCCTGGCAGGTCATTCACACCTGCGGCTCCGGCGTCACCGCCTGCCATAACCTGCTGGCCATGGAAATCGCCGGCCTGCCCGGTTCCCGCCTCTACCCCGGCTCCTGGAGCGAGTGGATCCGCGATCCCTCGCGGCCCGTCGCCACCGGAGAATAAACGTGCTGCGCGCAAAAACCGTCTGGTTCAAGAAGGAAGGCGAGCGCCCCGCCGAGGAAGTCGCCACGGTGCTGGCCTCGACCATCTGGCGCCTGGCCGACAAGGCCGTCGACAACCTGTCCAAGGCCAATTTCGACATCGTCACCCCCGAACGCGGCTTCAAGATCATCGGCGAACTTAGCTGCTTCCTGACTCATTACGTCGATCGCCTGGCCTTCGAACGCATGGACGACAGCAAGCGCCAGAACCTGGTCAGCGCCGTCGGCGTGCGCCTGGCGGAAATCATGGAGCAGAACATCCTGGACATGACCGACGGCAAGACGGACCCGGACTACGACTACCAGGACGGCTACATCGACCTGCTCAACCGCCGCATGTCGGATTATTCCGAGTTCGAATTTCCCGAGGACAAGGCCAGCTTCCAGGCCCTGCGCTTCCTCTCCCTGATGATCCGGGAGGGCATGGAGAAAACCGACCAGACCTGGATCCAGGACCAGCTCATGGACATCGAGGTGCCGGAAATGATGGGCATGGTGAAGAAGAACATGGACGGGTTCTACCCACCCGCATCCGCCCAGTGAGTCGGCCTTGATTCCGATCGACAGCCCGTTCCACCCTGACAACGAAACCGGCTACCAGGCCTGGCGCGAGGCCAAGCTGGCCGGCTATCCGACCCGGGCCGAGGAACTCATCGTCCCGGTGAAAGACCCGAGACGTCTCGCCGACGACGAATACCGCGCAATCTGGCGCCTGATCGCCAAGACCAACATGGCCATCTACGCCACCGACCTGGGAGAAACCGAGGACAAGGACGGCCCCCGCCTGCTCTCCGCCCAGTTCGGCCTCAGCCATCTGGACGCCAACTGGCTCGCCGACGAGGACGGCATCTCCAGCCTGACTCCGCGTGACGAAGACACCAGCGACCCTGCCGGTCGCGCGCCGGGCGCCGACCCCGGCAAGCGCGGCGACTACATCCCCTACACGCACCACCGCATCCGCTGGCACACCGACGGCTACTACAACCCGCCTAAGCGGCGCATCTGGGCCATGACCCTGCACTGTGTGCGGCAGGCGGACGAGGGTGGCGAGAACGACCTGATGGACCACGAACTGGCCTACATCGCCCTGCGCGACGCCAATCCGGCGCACATCCGCGCGCTCATGGCGGAAGACGCCATGACCATCCCGGCGCGGGTGGACGAGATCGGCGTGGCCCGCGAAGACGAAGTCGGGCCCGCCTTCTGCGTCGATCAGGGGCTGCTGCACCTGCGCTACACGGCGCGCACCAAGAGCATCGCCTGGAAACAGGATGCCGCCACCCAGGCGGCGCTGCATGCGCTGGAGGAGTTACTGGCCAGCCGGCCCTTCGGCACCTTCACCCTCAAGCTCCAGCCCGGTATGGGCCTGATCTGCAACAACGTGCTGCACACCCGCTCCGGCTTCACCGACCGGCCCGGGCATCGGCGCCTGCTCTACCGCGCCCGCTACCACGACCACCTGCGCAACCTGCGGGATTGAGTGCGGGGCGGTGGGTAGGGAGTGGGGCGGGGAAACTCAGCCCTTGCCGCCCGGCCCCAGCTTGTGCTCCACAGCGAACACCGCCGCCTCCACCCGCGAGGACAGATTCAGCTTGGCGAGGATGTGGCGCACGTGCAGCTTCACCGTGTCGTAGCTGATGTCGAGTTGCCGGGCGATGGCCTTGTTGCTCTCGCCCTTGGCCAGGTGGGAAAGGATTTCCCGCTCGCGCTGCGTCAGCGATTCCAGCAGGGAGGTGGCGCTGTTGCCCTTGTTGTCTAGCATGCGCACCAGCTTCGCGGTCATCCCCGGCGCCACCACGGTCTCGCCGCGGGCGGCGCGAATGATGGCATCCACCACCTCGTCCGGCTCCATGCTTTTCAGCAGGTAACCCTTGGCACCATTGCGCAGGGCGCGCGCCATGTCCTCCTCCGCCTCGCTGACGGTGAGGATGAGCACCGGCAGGTCATGGCCCTCGGCGCGCAGGGCCTGCATCACCTGGATACCGTCGGTGCCGCCGATGTTGAGATCGAGGATCAGCACGTCCGGCGTCTTCTCCCGCAGCAGATCGGAGACTTCGGCCGGGTTGCCGGTGATGGCGGAGACATTGACCGCGCCCTGACTTTCCAGGAGTTCGGCCAGGCCCTTGCGGAACAGGGTGTGGTCGTCCACCAGGACGATGCTCAATCGGCTCAAGATTTCTCCTCGATGCCCTGGCGAGCCGGGAAGCTCAGCCGGACGATGGTGCCGCCCGCCGGCCGGCTTTCGATGGTGAGGCGCCCGCCCAGCTTGGCGGCACGTTCGCGCATGATGGTGAGACCGAAACTCTTGCCCATGTCGGTGGTGGCGTGGGAAACCAGACCCACACCGTCGTCCGCCACGTTCACCACGTACTGCTTTTCATGCAGATCCAGGGTCACCACCACGTGGCGGGCGCGGGAGTGCTTGCAGATGTTGTAGAGCGCTTCCTGGATGATGTGGAAGACCTGGATTTCCTCCTCGGGGGTCAGCACCACGTCCTGCGCCACGTTGAGGAAATCGACGTCGGCGTTGGCCTTCTTGCTGAAGCTCTCCGCCATCTCCTGCAGTGCCGGCACCAGACCGCGCGGATCGATGCGGTCGCGGAACTGGGTGATGAGGTTGCGCAGTTCCGAATAGGCCATATCCACCGCCTCCTCGACATCGCCCAGGTAGCGGTTGGCGCGGTCCTGATCGCCCTCGGCAAAGGCCTCGTTGAGCACCGACAGGCGCATCTTCGCGTAGGCCAGGGTCTGCGCCAGGGAATCGTGGATCTGGTTGGCCAGCATGGTGCGCTCGTTCATCAGCGAGATGCGCATGTTCTCCCGCGTCAGACGGGTGTTCTCCAGGGCCATGCCCAGGTGTTCGCTGATCGAGTTGAACAAGGTGCGGATGTCGCTCGGCAGGGGCTCGGGGTGGTCCAGAAAGATGTTGTACACCCCCATCACCTTGCCCTTGTAGCGCAGGGGCACGGCATACACCGTGCTGCAATGCTGGGCGAAATAGATGTGGCGCACCTGCTTCTGGCACACCTCCATGACGCTTTCGCTTTGCGAGGACTGGGTGAGCGTGGCCTTGCCGCAGATGCCGCATTCGAGCGGCACGTAGCGCTCCTTTTCCACCAGCGCGGGGGAAAGCCCGATGGAACCCACCATGCGCAGGTGGGCGCCGTCCGCGGTGAGCACGCGCACCGCGCCGGCCTTGGCCCTGGAAATGCGCACCATGATTTCCAGGAAGCGCATGAGCATCTGTTCGGTGTCGGCTTCCGCGCTCATGCTGCTGGCGATTTCCGCCAGCACCTCGATGACCGGCAGGCGATCGCCGCCCTCCCCGCCGGCTCCGGGCGGTTCACCGGGCTCCGGGGAGGTGCTGGCCATGCCTATGGCGTCGAGGGGAATGCGGTAGGTTTCCACGCTTGCGGATCGTCAGGCGGAACCGGCATGGTAACGGAGCCGCGCGCGGACACGCACCCCCGGTTGAAAGCGCTTCACAAGTTCTGCGCGAGCTTGTTGCGGGCGAGGGGCGGATTCTTCTCGAAGTAACGCTTGATGCCGTCGACGATGGCGCGCGCCATTTGGTCCTGGTAGGCCTCGTCGTTGAGGCGCTTCTCCTCCTCCGGGTTGGAGATGAAGGCGGTCTCCACCAGGATGGAGGGAATGTCCGGCGCCTTCAGCACGGCGAAGCCGGCCTGCTCCACGTGAGGCTTGTGCAGCCGGTTGATGCCGCCCAGTTCCTCCAGCACCGCCTTGCCCACGCGCAGGCTGTCGGCGATCTGCGCGGTCTGCGAGAGGTCGATGAGGGTCTGCTTCAGGTATACGTCTTTCACCGCGATGTTGACGCCGCCGATCAGGTCGGCATCGTTCTCCCGCTTCGCCAGCCATCGCGCCGCGGCGGAGGTGGCGCCCTTCTCCGACAGCGCGAACACCGAGGAGCCGCGGGCGTGTGGCTTGATGAAGGCGTCGGCGTGCACCGATACGAACAGGTCGGCCTGCACCTTGCGCGCCCGGTTGACGCGCTCGTGCAGGGGCAGGAAATAGTCGCCGTCGCGGGTCAGGTAGGCGCGCATGTTCTCGGTCTTGTCGATCATGCCCTTCAGACGGCGGGCGATGGACAGGGTGATGTCCTTCTCGCGCGAACCGTTCGCGCCGATGGCGCCCGGATCCTCGCCGCCGTGACCGGGATCGATGGCGATGGTGATGAGCCGCACGTAATCCGGCTGGGCGGCCCTGGCGGCGGCGTTGCCGCGCGCATCCCGGGTGGCGCCCGCGGCCTGCGCCGCCTTGTCGCCGGCAGTCGCCGCGTCGGCCTTGCGTTCGGCCCGGCCGATGGCGTTCTCCACCAGGCTTTCCAGGGTTTCGGCGGAGGCGGGATAAAGGTCGATCACCAGCCTGTGGCCGTAATCACCCATGGGCTTGAGGGTGAACACCTGCGGCCGCGCCTCGGTTTTCAGTTCCACCACCAGGCGAGTCACGCCGGGCCGGTTGAGGGCCACGCGGATGCCGGCGATATAGGCGTCCTGCGGCACCACCTTCGAGCTGATGTCGGTAAGGGCGGCCTCGGGATTGACTCCCTCCAGGTCGATGACCAGCCTGTTGGGATTAGCCAGGCTGAAATGCTTGAAAGTGATGGCCGCGTCCACCTCCACGGTGATGCGACTGTACTCCGGCGACGGCCACAGACGCGTGGCCTTGACGCTGGCGGCCTGGACCACCCCGGCGCACAGCAGGAGCAGGCCGAGAATCAGGCCGGCGAGGCGTTCAGCCGAGCGACGCATGCCGCGCCGGCCTCCGTGTACCCCTCGATGCGCACCGAGCGACCATCCGTTCCCCCGCAAAAGTCCAGACCAACCACCAGATCCGGCGCGGGCAACAGGCCACCGCCTTTGTCCGGCCATTCCACCAAGCAGACACTGCCAGGATTGAAGTATTCGCGGAAGCCCGCGTCTTCCCATTCATCCGGGTCTGCAAAGCGATACAAATCAAAGTGATAGAGATTAAACCTCGGAAAACTATAAAGTTCAACCAGAGTATAGGTCGGACTCTTGACGCGTCCAGTAAAACCCAGTTCCCGCAACAGGCCGCGCGTCAGCGTGGTCTTGCCCGCCCCCAGGTCGCCGCGCAGCCAGATCGCCAGGCCGGGCGCCAAGACACGGGCCAGGCGGGCACCCAGGGCCAGGGTGGCGGCCTCGTCGGGCAGGTCCAGGCGGAAGGCGGCGCTCACGCTATCATCCAACGATGTCGCAGAAGCCCGGCCCCGCCCAACTGGAAGCCCTGAAACCCGCCATCCGCGCCTGGGGACGGGAACTCGGCTTGTCGTCGGTGGGCTTTGCCGCCGTCGAACTGGCGGAAGCGGAACAAGGGCTGATGCACTGGCTGGCCTCGGGATATCACGGCGACATGGATTATATGGCGCGCCACGGCGCGACCCGCGCCCGCCCCACCGAACTGGTGCCGGGCACGCTCAGCGTCCTCAGCGCCCGCCTCGACTACCTGCCCGAGGCCGCCGATGCGTGGGCCAATCTCGCCGACGGCGAACGGGCCTACGTCTCCCGCTACGCGCTGGGCCGCGACTACCACAAGCTCATGCGCGAGCGTCTGCGCAAACTGGCGGAGCGCATCGCCGGAGCCATCGGCCCCTTCGCCCAGCGCCCGTTCGCCGACAGCGCGCCGGTCATGGAAGTGGCGCTGGCCGCGAATGCCGGCCTGGGCTGGAAGGGCAAACACACCCTGCTGCTGACCCGGCAGGGCTCCTGGTTCTTCCTGGGCGAGCTCTACACCGACCTGCCCTTCCCGCCCGACCCCCCCGAAACCGGCCACTGCGGCAACTGCCAGGCCTGCATCGAAATCTGCCCGACGCGCGCCATCCTGGCCCCTTATCTGCTGGATGCCCGCCGCTGCATCTCCTATCTCACCATCGAACACCAGGGCGTGATTCCCCTCGAGTTGCGGCCGCTCATGGGCAACCGCATCTACGGCTGCGACGACTGCCAACTGGCCTGCCCCTGGAACCGCTTCGCCCGCCCCGGCGGAATGCCCGATTTCCAGCCCCGCAATGGCCTCGACGCCGCCAGCCTGGTGGAACTGTTCGCCTGGAGCGAGGCAGAATTCCTGGCCCGATTCGCAGGCTCGGCCATCCGCCGCATCGGTCATGAGCGCTGGCTGCGCAACCTGGCCGTGGCCCTCGGCAACGCCCCGCCCTCCGCCGCCGTGGTGCGCGCCCTGGAAGCCCGCGCCGAGCATCCCTCGGTCCTGGTGCGGGAGCATTTACAATGGGCGCTTTCCCAACAACGTTGCCCGGCATGAGCGAACATCTCGACCCCCGCGGTGCCATCGGCGTGTTCGACTCCGGCGTCGGCGGCCTCACCGTGGTGCGCGCCCTCATGGAGCGGCTGCCCTTCGAATCCATCCATTATTTCGGCGATACCGCGCGCGTGCCCTACGGCGTCAAGTCGGTGCAGACCATCGCCCACTACACCACGCAGATCGCCGAATTCCTGCTGGAGAAGCGGGTCAAGCTGCTCATCATCGCCTGCAACACCATGGCCGCCGTGGCCGCGCAACTGGTGCGCGACCTCTCGCCCACGCCGGTACTGGACGTCATCGATGCCGGCGCGGTATCGGCCCTGGCCGCCAGCCGGAGCAAGCGCATCGGCGTCATCGGCACCCCCACCACCATCAACAGCAACGCCTATGCCCGCGCCATCCACGGCATCGACCCGGAAGCGCGCCTCACCTCGCAGGCCTGCGCCCTGTTCGTGCCCCTGGTCGAGGAAGGCTGGCTGGATCACCCGGTCACCCGCCTCACCGCCCAGGAATACCTGAAGCCGGTGCTGGCCGAGAACATCGACAGCCTGGTGCTGGGCTGCACCCACTACCCCTTGCTCAAGCCGCTGTTGCGCGATGTGGTCGGCCCCGATGTGGCCCTAGTCGACTCCGCCGAGGCCATGGCGGAACAGACCGCCGCCCTGCTCGCCCAGCGCAACCTGAGCAACCCGGAGCGGACCCCGCCGACCTACCACTTCTGGGTCACCGACGTGCCCCTGCGCTTCCAGACCATCGGCGAGCGCTTTCTCGGCCGGGGACTGAACAACGTCCACGTGGTGCAGTGGTAAGAGCCGCCGGGACTGGCGCCAAGCCCGTCTTGACCTTGGTCATTACCCCATCAGCGCATTCTTATATACCCTACGCTACCCGATTCACTCTCCCACAATGGAAGGAAACCCATGAAAACCCTGACCGCCCTCGCCCTTGCCGCCACCCTCGGTGTTTCCGGCACTGCCCTCGCCAGCGCCGACCTGGCCGCCAAGCACAAGTGCAACACCTGCCACGCCATGGACAAGAAGATGATGGGACCGACCTGGAAGGACATCGCCGCCAAGAACAAGGGCCAGAAGGATGCCGAGAAAGTGGTGACCGAGGCCATCGTCAAGGGCAGCAAGAACAAGTACAACAAGGTACCGATGCCGCCGCAGCCCAAGGCCCAGGCCGACGCCGCCGCCCTGGCCAAATGGATTCTGAGCCTCTGACCGGAGTCCGGGCCGAAGACGCGGGCGCTGCCCGCGTTTTTTTCGCCCGCGCTTGCGGGACAGCGTCGAGACGTTAGACTGACGCGGCGAAGCCTTGGCGGAAGCGGTGAGATTCGAACTCACGGATGGTCACCCATCGCCGGTTTTCAAGACCGGTGCCTTAAACCGCTCGGCCACGCTTCCACTGGGTCGCGCATTGTAAACCGCGGACGTATCGATTCAACGCGGCGGCGGCGCGGCGTGGCATACCCCGCAACGAACGGAGCCAGCGTGCACAAGACCATCATCTCCACCGCCGACGCGCCCCAGGCCATCGGCACCTATTCCCAGGCCGTCAAGATCGGCGACACGGTCTACCTTTCCGGCCAGATCGGCCTCGACCCCGCCAGCATGGAACTGGTGCAAGGCGTCGATACGCAAATTCACCAGGTGTTCAGGAACCTGCGCGCGGTGGCAACGGCGGCGGGCGGCAGCCTTGCCGACGTGGTGAAGCTGAACATCTATCTGACCGACCTGTCGCATTTCTGCAGGGTCAACGAAATCATGGCCCAGTACTTCAGCCAGCCCTACCCCGCTCGCGCTGCGGTCGGTGTCGCCTCCCTGCCCAGGGGCGCCGAGGTCGAGGCGGACGGTGTTCTGGTGCTGGGCTGAACCGCGCCTGGCCCGTTTCCCCGCGATGGCTCGCGGACGCTGACCCCGCATGGCCGGCGCGCCATCCCCCGATGCGGTCGCCCGCCGGCTGGGCCTGGAACAGGTCAGCGACCTGATCCTGCACCTGCCCCTGCGCTATATCGACGAGACCCGCCTGACCCCCCTGGAGGAAGCCCGCCCCGGCAGTCACGTCCAGGTGGAGGGCCGGATACGCCACGCCGAGGTGCAGACGCGGCCGCGCCGCCAACTGGTGGCCGAGATCGAGGAGAACGGCCGCAGCCTGTTCTTCCGCCTGCTGCATTTCTATCCCAGCCAGATCGCCCAGTTGCGGCCCGGCGTGCGCGTTCGCCTGCTGGGCGAGGTGCGCCCCGGCTTCTTCGGCGCCGAGATGGTGCACCCGGCCCTGCGCGTGGTCGGCGACGCCACCCCCCTGCCGGACCGCCTGACGCCGGTCTATCCCACTGTCGCCGGCCTGTCCCAGCTCGCCATCCGCAAGGCGGTGGCCACCGTTCTGCGCGACGCGGACTTGGACGACAGCCTGCCCGCGGCCATGCTCGATCGCCTGGGCCTGCCCGCCTTCCGCGCCGCGCTTGAGCACCTGCACGCTCCGCCGGCCGACACCGACCCGAACCTGCTGGAGGGCAGGCAGGAGCCGGCTTGGCGCCGCGTCAAGTTCGACGAATTGCTCGCCCAGCAGCTCTCCCTGCGCCTGGCCGCGCGCCGCCGCCACGAGCAGGCCGCCCGCCCGCTGAGCGGCGACGGAGGCCTCGGCGAGCGGCTACTGGCCGCCCTGCCCTTCCGGCTCACAGCCGCCCAGGCCCGCGTCCTGGAAGAAATCCGCCGCGACCTGGCCAGCCCCCATCCCATGAACCGCCTGTTGCAGGGCGACGTCGGCAGCGGCAAGACCCTGGTGGCGGCCCTCGCCACCCTGCCGGCACTGGCCGCGGGCGGCCAGGTAGCGGTGATGGCGCCCACGGAAATCCTCGCCGAGCAGTTGTTCCTCAAGTTCCGCGAATGGCTGGAGCCGCTCGGCCTGCCCGTGCTCGCCCTCAGCGCCGCCAGCAAGGGCAAGGCGAAACGGCAGGCCCTCGCCGACCTCGCCGAGGGCCGCGCCCGCGTCGCGGTGGGCACCCACGCCCTGTTCCAGGCCGGCGTCGTGTTCCGCGACCTCGCCCTGGCCATCGTCGACGAACAGCACCGTTTCGGCGTCGCCCAGCGCCTGGCGCTCCGCGAGAAGGGGCAACTCCCCTCTGCCACCGGCGACCACACCCCCCACCTGCTGATGATGTCCGCCACCCCCATCCCCCGCTCCCTGGCGATGAGCTACTACGCGGACCTGGACGTGTCGGTCATCGACGAACTGCCGCCGGGGCGCACGCCCATCATCACCCGGCTGGTGTCGCACGCCCGCCGCGACGAGGTGGTGGCGCGTCTGCGCGAGTACTGCGGCGGCGGCGCCCAGGCCTATTGGGTCTGCCCCCTGGTCGAGGAATCGGAAAAGCTGCAACTGCGCGCGGCCCAGGAAAGCCACGCGGAGCTTTCCGCCCTGCTGCCGGAACTGGCCATCGGCCTCGTGCACGGGCGCATGAAGGCGGAGGACAAGGCGGCCGTGATGGCGGCGTTGAAGGCGGGCGGGCTGCACCTGCTGGTGGCCACCACGGTCATCGAAGTGGGGGTGGACGTGCCCAATGCCGGTCTCATGGTGATCGAACACGCCGAGCGCTACGGCCTCGCCCAGTTGCACCAGCTGCGCGGCCGCGTCGGCCGCGGCGCGCGCGAATCCACCTGTGTGCTGATGTATGGCGAGGCGCTGACAGACATCGCCAAACAGCGTCTGCGCGTCATCAAGGAAAACGCCGACGGCTTCGCCATCGCCCGCGAGGATCTGCGGCTGCGCGGCCCCGGCGAATTCCTGGGCGCCCGCCAGAGCGGCGTGCCCATGCTGCGCTTCGCCGACCTGGAGATGGATTTGGACCTGCTGGAGATGGCCCGCGCCGCGGCGGACGATCTGCTGGGCCGCGACATGGATGCCGTCCACCGCCATCTG
Organism: bacterium; assembly: GCA_009772925.1. Classification (GTDB taxonomy): domain Bacteria; phylum Pseudomonadota; class Gammaproteobacteria; order Burkholderiales; family Thiobacillaceae; genus PFJX01. Next base: position 3,891 of record WOUQ01000014.1, on the reverse strand, counting down.
CGACGCTGGTTGCCGCGCGGACTCGATTACCTGCGGGCATAATCTCTTTTTTTCGCGACGAAACTGGCATGACGACCGAGTGGCTGGCTTCAGCCTGGCCGGCGGGACCCTGGCGCCACTGGCTCACCGACCACGGCTCCCTGACCTGGCGCCTGCAGCGCGTGGCGCCGGACTTCCGGGTGAAGCGCCTGGCGCAGGGCACCGGCGTGCCGCACCGCGATGAATTCGCCATACTGGGCCTGGCGCCGGGCCACAATGCCGTAATCCGCGAGGTCCTGCTGATGAATGCCGACACTCCCCTGGTCTTCGCCCACAGCGTGATTCCTTTCAGCGGCCTGCTCGGCCCCTGGGCCGCGTTGGCGGGCCTGGGCAACCGTCCGCTGGGCGCGGCCCTGTTCAGCAACCCGCGCGTGGGCCGCCATGCCCTGGAGTTCAAGCGGGTGGATCGCCGCCATCCCCTCTACCATGGCGCCATCCGTCACCTGGCGAGGCCGCCGCGCGCGCTGTGGGCGAGGCGTTCCCCCTTCACCCTCGAAGGCCACCCCATCCTGGTCACCGAAGTCTTCCTGCCCGAGACCCTGCTGCTGCGATGAACCTGCGCGACCGCCTTACCGAATACGAGAAGCTGATGCGGCTGGACAAGCCCATCGGCATCCTGCTGCTGGCCTGGCCCACCCTATGGGGCCTGTGGTTGTCCAGCGCCGGCTCGCCGGACCCCATGGTGTTCTGGGTGTTCGCCCTCGGCGTGGTGCTGATGCGCTCGGCCGGCTGCGTCATCAACGACTACGCCGACCGTAACTTCGACCGGCATGTGGAACGCACGAAAAATCGCCCCCTCACCGCCGGCCGCGTCAGCGAGAAGGAGGCCCTGATCCTGGCGGCGACGCTGGCCCTGCTGGCTTTCCTCATGATCCTGCCGCTGGGCAACGTCCTGCTCATCCAGCTCTCCTTCGCCGCCGCCTTCCTCGCCGCCTCCTACCCGTTCACCAAGCGCTTCTTCGCCATTCCCCAGGCCTACCTCGGCATCGCCTTCGGCTTCGGCATCCCCATGAGCTTCGCCGCGCATCTCGACGCGGTGCCGCCCATCGCCTGGTGGCTGATGGCCGCCAACGTGTTCTGGGCCATCGCCTACGACACCGAATACGCCATGGTGGACTGCGCCGACGACCTCAAGATCGGCATCAAGACCTCGGCCATCACCTTCGGCCGCTACGACGTCCTCGCGGTCATGCTCTGCTACGCGCTGGCCCTCGGCCTGCTCGCCGTGGTCGGCTGGAAACTGCATCTGGGCTGGCCCTTCTATCTCGGCCTGGCCGCCGCCGCCGGCGTCGCCGGCTACCACTACACCCTGATCCGCACGCGGGAACCGGCCAGATGCTTCAAGGCCTTCCTGCACAACAACTGGATCGGCGCCGCCGTGTTCGCCGGCATCGCCGCCAGTCTGTTGCCGGTCTGGCGATGAATGTGCCGCCGCAGTTCGCGCGCAGCGAGATTCTCATCGGCGCGCAGGGACTGGAGCGACTCGCCGGCAGCCACGTGTTTCTCGCCGGCCTCGGCGGCGTCGGCTCCTGGTGCGCGGAAGCGCTGGCGCGGGCGGGGGTGGGCCGCCTCACCCTGGCGGACATGGACCGCGTGGCGGAATCCAACATCAACCGCCAGTTGCCCGCTCTGCTCTCCACCGTCGGCCGCCCCAAGGCGGAAGTGATGGCGGAGCGCATCCGCGACATCCACCCGGACTGCCGCCTCACCCTGATCACCGATTTCCTCACTCCCGACAACATCCCCGCACTGCTGCCCGGCGACGCCGATTACGTCATCGACTGCATCGATTCCCTCAACTGCAAGGTGGCGCTCATCGCCGAGGCCCACAGCCGCGGCCTGCCGGTGGCGGCCAGCATGGGCGCGGGCAACCGCCTGGACGTGACGCGGGTGAGGCTGTCCGACCTGTCGGAAACCGAGGTCGATCCCTTCGCCCGGCTGGTACGCAAGCGCCTGCGCCGGCGCGGCATCGAGCGCGGCGTGCTGGTGGTGTGGTCGGACGAACCGGCGCGACCGCCGCGACCGCCCGAGCCGGTGAGTCAGGGTCGGGCGCGCGCGGTCAACGGCACCCTTTCCTATCTGCCGCCGCTGTTCGGCTTCATGCTCGCCGGCGCCGTCATCCAGCGGCTGCTGGCCTGACCGCCGACTTCGGTCGGAACGCCTTCACCACTTCCTCCCGCGTCTCCAGGTAGGGGCCGCCAATGAGGTCGACACCGTAGGGCACGGCGGCGAAGACGCCGTCCAGGGTTTCCTGGATCGCCTTGGGCTGGCCCGGCAGGTTGAGGATCAGGCAACTGCCGCGCACCACGCCGACCTGGCGCGAAAGGATGGCGGTGGGCACGTACTTCAGGCTCACCGCGCGCATCTGCTCGCCGAAGCCGGGCAGTACCTTGTCGGCCACCGCCAGGGTGGCCTCAGGCGTCACGTCGCGCGGCGCGGGGCCGGTACCGCCGGTGGTGAGCAGCAGGCAGCAGGACTGCGCCAGTTCGATCAGGGTCTGCTCGATGACCGGCTGTTCGTCGGGAATCAGGCGCTCGACGAATTCGATGGGATTGTGCAGGGCGGCACCAAGCCACGCCTTCAGGGCGGGCAGGCCCTTGTCCTCGTAGAGGCCGCTGCTGGCGCGGTCGCTGACGGAAACGATGCCGATGGTGGCGGGTTGGTACATGTGTGCGATTCCTCTTGGCCGGGGTCGGATGGAAGATGCCGCGAAACTCACGGAGCAGACCGATGCGCGGACTCCTATTCTCCCTCATCGCCGGTGTCACGTTGGCGCTCTCCGCCGTCGCCCGGGCCGACCCGCCAGCCGGCTACGCCTTTCTCGATCACGACGCCGGCCTGCGCCTGGCGAAGGCGGAGAACAAGCCCATCCTGCTGTACTTCGGGCGCTATGGTTGCGCCTGGTGCGACCAGGTCAACCGCACGACCTTCGCCGATGCGGAAATCCGGCGCATTTTCGGCGAGCACTATGCGCTGATCTACGTCGATGCCGAGGGCGGCCGGCGCATCCGCCTGCCCGGCGGCGAGCGCGTCAGCGAAGCCGAACTGGGCGTGCGCCTGGGCGCCTACGCCACGCCGCTATTCGTGTTCATGACCCCCGAGGGCAAGGTCATCGCCCGCATTCCCGGCTACAAGACGGTGCGGGATTTCCAGGACTACGACCGCTACGTGCGCGGCGGCCATCACCGCACGCAAAGCCTGCTGGAATTTCTCGGTGGGCGGCCATGAGGCGCGCCCTGCTCGCCGGCCTGCTCGCCTGCGCCTCTCCCCTCCTCGCCGCCGCGACGCTCGACGTGGCGGCCGGGGACGCCGCCGTGTTCATCCACCTGGAGGCCTCCGGCCGCGCCAGCCTGGCGGTTTACGCCGACCGCGTCGGCCTGGTCTGGGAAGACAACCGGAGTGGCGCGCCGCGCTGCCATCTGGGTGTGAAACATCGCGCCGAGCCCGCCTTCCGCGTGTTTCCATTCGGTCGCGGCGAGTGTTTCGAGCCGGGCCTGAGCCCCCTGCCGGACGGACGTTTCCTGCTCATCTGGGAGGACGAGGCCGGCGTCGGGGTCGGCATCGCCGGCGCCGATGGTCCCCTCGCCAGTTCGGTGCTGGCGCCTGCCGGCGGCCAGGGCGCCGTCGCCCATCACCCCAGCCTGGGGGCGATGGCCGTCTGGACCGCGCCCGAGGGGCGCTGGCGGCGCCTGTGGAGCGCGCCGCTGCGCATCGACGGCCTGGCCTTGTCGCCGGGGCCTGCGCGACCCGTCGATGCCGCGCCGCCGCGCGACGACCAGTCGTTTCCGGCCCTGGCGGCGACGGCGGAGGGCCTGGCACTGGTGTGGGAGGATCGCCGCCTCGGGCATACCG
>WOUQ01000001.1 GCA_009772925.1 bacterium | reverse complement strand
ACGATGCCGCCGAGCACCATGAGGCCCAGGCGGGTGTCGCCGGCCTGCGCGAACAGCAGGCCGCCCACCACGGCTAGCGCCACCGCGTGCACCAGCACGGAGCCGCCGCCGGGCGGCCCCAGGTCGCGGCGCAACACGCGCAGCGCCGGCACCCGCGCCAGGCGCAGCAGGGGGGGCAGGCTGAAGGCCAGCACCAGGCTGAGGCCGGCCAGGATCGCCAGCAGCAGCGGCCTCAGCGAGGGCGGCGGCAGGCCGAGACGCAGGGCGTCGCCGAGAAGGTGCACCACCAGGCCCTGCGCTATCCACCCCAGCAGGCCGCCGAGCAGGCCCGCCACTACGCCGAGGCCGGCGAGCTGGCGCAGATACAGGCCGAGCAGCTGGCGTCGGCTGCCGCCGAAACAACGCAGCAGGGCGAACTGGTCGAAATGCCGGCGGGTATAGCGGCGCAGGGCCATGTGCGCGGCAGCGGCGGCCAGCAGCACGGTGAGCATGGCCGCCAGACCCAGATAGCGTTGTGCCCGGTCCAGCACCTCGCGCAGTTCCGGGCGGGCGTCGCGCACGTCCTCCAGTTTCTGGCCGCGTTGCAGGCGCGGCTGCAACCAGGCGCGGAACTCCGTCAGGGCCTGGGCCTCCCCCGCCAGCAGCAGGCGATGGGTGACGCGGCTGCCCTCGCGCACCAGGCCGGTGGCGGGCAGGTCGGCCATGTTCAGCAGCAGGCGCGGCGCCAGGGCCATGAAGTTGCCTCCGCGCTCGCCCTCGAAGGTGAGGATGGCCGCGACAACGAAGCTGGCTTCGCCGAGTTGCAGGCGATCGCCCACCGCCACGCCCAGGCCGCTGGCCAGTTGCTCGTCGACCCACACCCGGCCCGGCTGCGGCAGTCCCGTGGCGGGAGCGTCGGCGGCGAACAGGGCGGGCGACGTGCGCAGCGCGCCGCGCAGGGGATAGCCCGGCGTCACCGCCTTGATGCCGCTGAGCAGGTGTCGCTCCCCGGCCAGCGCCATGCTCAGGAAGGTGGCGGTATCGACGCTGGCCAGGCCACGCCGGCGCGCCTCGGCGGCCAGCTCCGGGGCGATGGCATGGTCGGATTGCAGCACCAGGTCGGCGGCCAGCAGGGTATTGGCCTCGCGCGACAGGGCGCCTTCGATCCGATCAGCGAAGAACGCCACGGCGGTGAGGCTGGCCACCGCCAGGGCGACCGCCAGCAACAGCACGCGGATCTCGCCGGCGCGCCACTCGCGCAGCAGCAGGCGCAGAGCCAGGGGCAGCCGCTCCAGCAACACGGCGGACCATGCCGGAGTGGTCGCGCTCACTGGACTACCCTCCTCTCGCTCCGCGCCGCTGCGGCCGGGTGGCGGCGCTCATGGCGTCAGCCTGCCGGCTTCCAGCCGCAGCTGGCGGCCGCAGCGCGCGGCCAGGGCGGGGTCGTGCGTGACGATGACCAGGCTGGCGCCCTGGCGGCGGTTGAGTTCGAACATGAGATCGATGATCTGGCCGCCGGTGCCGGCATCGAGGTTGCCGGTGGGTTCGTCGGCGAGCAGGATGCGCGGCGACACCGCGAAGGCGCGCGCCAGGGCGACGCGCTGCTGTTCGCCGCCGGAGAGCTGATCCGGACGGTGCCCCAGGCGGTCGGCCAGGCCGACGCTGGCCAGATGCTCGCGCGCCACCGCCGCGGCGTCCGCCACACCCGCCAGCTCCAGGGGCAGCATGACGTTCTCCAGGGCGGTGAGTCCGGGCAGCAACTGGAAGGACTGGAACACGAAGCCCATACAGCGGCCACGCAGGGCGGCGCGGCCGTCCTCGTCGAGGGCGAACAGATCCTCGCCGTCGACCCGTACCCGACCAGTGCTGGGCACGTCCAGGCCGGCCAGCAGGCCGAGCAGGGTAGACTTGCCGGAGCCGGAACTGCCGACCACCGCCACGGTCTCCCCGGGGTTCACGGTGAAGCTCACATCGGCGAGGATATGCAGGGTATCGCCGGACTCCTCTTCTCCCGCCAACCGCACGGACTTGCCCAACTTGTCGACTTCAATGCGCATTCGCTTCTTCTTTCTCGTGCTGCTGTTCATGCTCGGCGGCGGTGCCCGCGCCGAGACGGTGATTCTGGTGTACGGCGACAGTCTCTCCGCCGCCTACGGCATTGCCCGCGAGGCCGGCTGGGCGAACCTGCTGGCGCGGCGCCTGGCGGAGCGGCATCCCGGCCATCGCGTGGTCAACGCCAGCGTCTCCGGGGAAACCACCGCCGGCGGCCTCACCCGCCTGCCGGAAGTGCTGGCGGCGCACCGCCCGGCCATCACCATCCTCGCCCTCGGTGCCAACGACGGCCTGCGCGGCCTGCCACCGGCGCACACCGCGCGCAACCTGGAGGCCATGATCGATCTCGCCACGCGGCGGGGTGGCCGCGTCCTGCTGGTGGGCATGCGCCTGCCGCCGAACTATGGCACGGCTTACGCGAGCAAGTTCCAGGAGACTTTCACGCGCGTGGCGGCCGCGCGCAAGGTGCCCCTGGTACCCTTCCTGCTCGAAGGCGTCGGCGGCAACCTGGCCCTGTTCCAGGCCGATGGCCTGCATCCGGCTGAACAGGCCCAGCCCGCGCTGCTCGACAACGTCTGGCGCGGCCTGCGGCCGATGCTGGCGCCGCCGCCCGCGCGCAAGCGTTAGCGCACCGGTAAGGCGGCGGCTCACTCCGGCCCCGCCCCTGCTTGCGGACAGTTTTCGACGCAGCGCGAGCGCGTTTCGATACGGCCGCCACAACCGAGGAAGCAGGCGTCATCCGTCGTCTGGCAGCCGCAATCGGCGCCGCATTGCGCCTGCCGGTAGGCGTTCGCGACCTCTTCGTAGGCGGGCACCGGCGGCGGCGGCGGCGCGTACGACCAGCTCGGAGCCCCCCAGTAGGGGCCCCAGGCCCAGGGGTGGTAGGCGAAACCGCCCGAGTCGCCATACCAGCCGAGCCAGAAATCGAAGCGGTAGTCGGTGAGCGTGCGCCGATAGCGTTCGAGTGCCTGCGCGTGGCGTTCCAGCGCCCGCCGGTAGTGCTCGTTCAAGCCCGGCTCGACCCGCGCCAGGCAGTCCCGGTAGCCTGCCTCGCAAGCCCGCTGGCAGGCGCGCAGCGCGTCGGCGCAGACCTCCAGGCAGGCGCCCGCCGCCGCGCCGGCGGGCGGCAGGCGCTCGGTCACCGTTTGGTGGCGTGGCGCGCCGGCGCATCCGCCCAGCAGGGCACCGACAAGGCAGGCGCCGGCGAGCAGGGCAAGCCGTGCCTTCATCCCCTCACTCCAGGTTCTCCAGGCTCTGGTCGGCATGCGCGCGCGGGTCCTCCATGGGTTCCAGATGGATGGTGACATGGGCGCGCGGCACGGCGGCGCGGATGTCGCCCTCGATGCGCTCCACCCAATCGTGGCCGGTCTGCACGCTCCAGGCGCCGGGTACCAGCACATGCAGGCTGACGAAGGCGCTGGCGCCGGCCTGCCGCGTGCGCAGCGCGTGGTAATCGAGGCCTTGCCGACGGTAGTCCGCCAGGGCCGCCTCGATGGCGGCGACCTGCTCCGGCGGCAGCGAGGCGTCCATCAGCCCGTCCGCGGACCGGCGCAGCAGACGCCAGCCGGTCCACAGGATATTGGCCGCCACCAGCAGGGCGACCACGGGGTCCAGCCATAGCCAGCCGCTGAGCCAGGCCAGGCCGACGCCGACGATGACGCCGGCCGAGGTCCACACGTCGGCATACAGGTGGTGGGCGTCCGCCTCCAGGGTGATGGAATGGTGCTCGCGGCCGACGGTCATGAGGGTGCGCGCGGTCAGGAGGTTGATCAGGGAGGCCAGCACCGACACGCCGAGGCCAATGCCCACCGCCTCCAGGGGCTGTGGATGCAGCAGGCGATCGAAGGCGGCATAGGCGATGCCGAGGGCCGCCGCGAAGATGAGGAAGCCCTCGAAGGCGCTGGAGAAATATTCCGCCTTGCCATGGCCATGCGCGTGCTCGGCGTCCGCCGGCATCGCCGCGAGCGTCAGCATGGCCAGGGCCATCAGGGCGCCCGCCAGGTTGACGAAGGATTCCAGGGCATCGGACAGCAGGCCCACCGAACCGGTCATCCACCAGGCCACGCCCTTCAGCAGGATGGTGGCCAGGGCGGCGGCAATGGACAGCCAGGCGTAACGTTTCAGGTGAGGAGAGAGCATGTCTGCGCGGGGTTCCTTGCTTGCCTTCAATGTAGTGCCAATTCGGGAATCATGCCCGCGTTGTGGCAATCTGGGTTGTCGGCCGCCGGCGGGCCGGTGCGCATGCCGGACCGCGGCCGCCACCTAAGAGAACTCGGGCGACAACAACAATTTCGGCTTCATCCCCACCGAGACCGGCGTCGTGGTGGTGAACACGGGCGACAACTGGCTCCTGGCCACCAGCCTGCACGACAAGATCCGCAAGCGCACGGACATGCAACCCCATGCCGACAGCCCCCAGGGAATCGCCGTGATCCGGCTGCCACTTCGGGACTCCGCGCCATACGCCCATGCTGGCCGCATGGCCATACCCTGACTTCCATCAAGGCCGCGCGCGGCGTTCCGGCTCAGCATCGCGGCTCCTCATCTCGGATATCCGCGCCATGCCAACGTCATTCACCATCCCCGTGCACAACCACAACCGCCCGGACGGCATCTACGAGTTCGACGCCCGCGGCATCGCCAAGCGCTTCCGCCACGCCGCCATTTTCGGCGCCCTGGACAACCTGCAGGCCGGCGAGCGCATGCGCTTCGTCAACGACCACAATCCCATTCCCCTGCTGCAGCAGATGCAGGCCCGCTATGGCGACAAGATCGAGATCCACTACCTGGACCAGGGGCCGCAGGGGGTAATGATCGATTTCGTGGTGAAGGCCACGTAATCCGCGCGCGGTCGGTAGACACCATGCTGATCGCCCTCATCGTCGCCACCCTGCTCGCCTTCCTGGCAGGGCAGGCGCTGCCCAAGGCGATCGGCGCGGCGCCGGCGTTCTGGGCGCACCTGGTGCTGGCGGTGGGGGTGATGAGCCTGATCACCGCCGCCATGCAGCATTTCGTGCCGGTGCTCACGCGCGGGCGCGGCGCCGGTCGCTGGACCGGCCGCCTGCCTTACCTGATGCTGGCATCCGGCCTGCTCGCCCTGGCCGTGTTCCACGGTCGGCTGGATTTCGCCTGGATCGCACTGCCGGCCGGCCTGGCCCTGGCCGGCGCCGTGGCCATGCTGGCCTGGATGCGCGTCATGGCAGGCAAGGCCCTGGGCAAGCCCCATCCCGGACTGGCCTGGTACGTGGCGGCCATGGCCTGCCTGGGCCTGGCCCTCGTCGCCGCCATCCTGATCCCGGTATTTCCCGAATGGCATACCGGCCTGCGTTCCTTCCACGTGCAAATCAATCTATATGGCTTCGTCGGCCTCACTGCCGTGGGCACCTTGCAGGTGCTCATGCCCACCGCCGCGAACCAGCCCGATCCCGAAGTGGCCACCCGGCTGCGCCTTGACCTGAAATGGGCCCTGACAGGCAGCCTGTTGCTGGCTTCGGGCCAGGCGGTCTTGCCGCCACTGGCCTGGGCGGGCGGGCTCCTCTGGGCTTGGGTGGTGGGCCGCATGATGCTGGCCTGGTGGCGGCTGCACCGGACCCGCATCCTCGCCTGGCATGGTGCCGAGCCGGTGCTGGCGGTTGCCGCCATCGGTTTCCTCTGCGCCCTCGCCGGCACGCTGTTCGGCCCGGACAGCCTGGGGCCGCTGACCCTCTTCCTGCCCGGCTTCCTCATGCCGCTGGTCACCGGCGCCGCCGGCCAGCTCGCCCCGGTCTGGGTGGAAGCCGGCCGCCCCTATGCCCGGCACGCCGAGGACCGAGCCAGGATCACCCGCTGGAACGGCCCCCGCGCCCTGCTTTTCCTCACCGCCGCCCTGTTGCCCCTGTTCGGCTACAAGTGCGCGGGCATGCCGGCCTTGACCGCCCTGGTGTGGTTCGGCATCGTGTTCGGGATCTGGCTTTACCGCGACAAGAATGCTCTCTGAAGTTGTCCACACCTTCGGCCAATACCTGCTCAACAAGCACGGCGAACGGGTGCACAAGATCGCCCTGGACGCGGGCTTCACCTGCCCCAACCGGGATGGGGCCAAGGGCATCGGCGGCTGCACCTTCTGCAACAACTCGTCCTTCAGCCCCAACGGTCGCCAGCCCGCGCCCCTCTCCGCCCAGCTCGACTCCGGCCGGCGCGGCATCGACCGGCGTACCCGGGCACGCAAGTACCTGGCCTACTTCCAGGCCTACACCAACACCTACGCCGACGTGGCCCAACTCAAGGCCCTCTACGACCAGGCCCTGGCCATGGAGGGAATGATCGGCCTGTCAGTGGGCACCCGGCCCGACTGCGTGCCGCCGGCGGTGCTGGACCTGCTGGCGGAGTACCACGACCGGGGTATGGAGGTGTGGCTGGAACTGGGCCTGCAGTCCGCCTTCGACGAGAGTCTCGCCCGCGTCAACCGGGGCCACGGCCTGAAGGAATACGTGAACACCACCCTGGCCGCGCGGCGCCTGGACATCCCGGTCTGCACCCACCTGATCGTCGGCATGCCCGGCGAAGAGGCCTGGCATGCCCGCGAGACCCTGGACATCGTGCTGGACATCGGCACCGACGGCCTCAAGCTGCATCCGCTGCACGTGGTGAAAGGCACCCAGCTCGCCAACGAGTGGCGCCGGGCTGAATACGCGCCCCTCAGCCAGGAAGCCTACGTGGACATCGCCGCAGACCTGATCGAGCGCACGCCCTGGGACATCGTCTATCACCGGGTCACTGGTACCGCCCCCGCCCATCTCCTGCTGGCCCCCGCCTGGTGCGCGAGCAAGTGGCCGGTGGTGAACGCCATCGTCGCCGAGCTGGAACGGCGCGGCAGCCGCCAGGGCCAGGCTTTTATTGGGCATAATTCGGGACAAGAAGGTGTGGTTAACGCCGAAATAACTGAAATCGAAACCCCTGTCCAAGCATGACCGATCCCCTTTCCCCGACAACGCGCTCCCCCCTTTGTAAAGGTGGGGATAACCAATGCCCCTGCTCGAACTGATCTGCCCCGCCGGCAGCCTGCCCGCCCTCAAGGCCGCCGTGGACCACGGCGCCGACGGCGTCTACCTGGGCCTCAAGGACAACACCAACGCGCGCAATTTCGCCGGCCTCAACTTCGACGAGAAGTCGCTCAAGGAGGGCATCCGTTACGCCCAGGGCAAAGGCCGCAAGGTGCTCATGGCCCTCAACACCTATCCCCAGCCCGCCACCCTGCCGCGCTGGCACAAGGCGGTGGACACCGCTGCCGAGCTGGGCGTGAACGCCATCATCCTGGCCGACCCGGGCCTCATGGGCTACGCGGTGAAGACCCATCCGGGCCTGCGCCTGCACCTCTCGGTGCAGGGCTCCGCTACCAGCTACGAGGCGGTCAACTTCTACCGCGAGCGCTTCGGCATCCAGCGCGCCGTGCTGCCGCGTGTGCTGTCCCTGCCCCAGGTGGAAAACGTGGTCGACAACACCGACGTGGAGATCGAGCTGTTCGGCTTCGGCGGCCTCTGCGTCATGGTGGAGGGCCGCTGCCTGCTGTCCTCCTACGCCTGCGGAGACTCGCCCAACACCTTCGGCGCCTGCTCCCCCGGTCACGCGGTGCGCTGGGAACAAACCGCCACGGGCATGGAAACGCGCCTCAACGGCGTGCTCATCGACCGCTACGCCGACCACGAGAAGGCCGGCTACCCGACCCTGTGCAAGGGCCGCTTCGAAGTCCAGGGCGAGACCTACTACGCCCTGGAGGAACCCACCAGCCTGAACAGCCTGGAGATGCTGCCGGAAATGGCCCGCATGGGCATCGCCGCCGTCAAGATCGAAGGCCGCCAGCGCAGCCCCGCCTACGTCGCCCAGGTCACCCGGGTCTGGCGCGCCGCCATCGATTCCGTGAAACGCGCACCCGAACAGTTCAAGGCCCTGCCCGCCTGGATGGCCGAACTGGCCAAGGTTTCGGAAGGCAGCATGAACACACTTGGGGCGTATTACCGGCCGTGGAAATGACAGGACTGAGGACTGAGTAGCGAGGGCCGAGAAACACCACGCGCCCACTCAGTCCTCGCTACTCGATACTCATTGCTATGAAATTAAGCCTAGGCCCCCTCCTCTACTACTGGTCCCGCGAGGACACCCTGGCCTTCTACGAGGCCGCCCTGGGCTGGCCGGTGGACATCGTCTACCTGGGTGAGACGGTCTGTTCCCGCCGGCATCTGCTGCGCCTGCCGGACTGGATCGATCTGGCGGAGCAATTCACCGCCGCCGGCAAGCAGGCAGTGCTGGCCAGCCAGACCCTGATCGAGTCCGAATCCGACCTGAAAGCCCTGCGCAAGGTGGTCGCCGACGAGCGTTTCCTGGTGGAAGCCAACGAATGGGGCGCGGTGCGCCTGCTGGCCGAAGCCAAGCGCCCCTTCGTCGCCGGGCCCACCCTGAACGCCTACAACCCGGACACCCTGGCCCTGCTGGCGGAACTGGGGGCGGTGCGCTGGGTGCCACCGGTGGAAATGCCGCGCGACATGATCGCCGCCATGCCGATTCCAGAAGGCATGCAGACCGAACTGTTCGCCTACGGCCGCCTGCCCCTGGCGTTCTCGGCGCGCTGCTTCACCGCCCGCCACTACAACCTGCAGAAGGACGACTGCCAGTTCCGCTGCATCGACCATCCCGACGGCCTGGTCCTGGCCTCCCGCGAGGGCGAGGATTTCCTCTGCATCAACGGCATCCAGACCCAGTCGGCCCGGGTCATGAGCCTGGCCCACCGCCTGGACGAGTTGCACGCCGCGAACGTGTCGGTCTTGCGCCTGTCACCCCAATCCCGCCACACGGAAAAGATCGTCGCGCTGTTCCGCGCCCTGCTCGACGGCAGCCACACCGCCGCCGAAACCCCCGCCAAGCTCGCCCCCTTCCTGCCCGCCCAGCCCTGCGACGGCTATTGGCTGGGCGAAGCCGGCATGGCGTATTCAGGACTGAGTACTCAGTAACGAGTGCCGAGAAACACACAAGCATCACTCAGCACTCATCGCTCAGCACTCATTCCTGGTCCAGTGACATGGAGACCCGCATGAAACTCCCCACCTTCCCCACCTCACTCGCCCGCCTGATCGCCCGCCTGCCGGCCTGGCCGCCCTCCGCCGCCTTCGCCACCGCGTGCAACCGCGCCGCCTGGCCCACCCTGGGGGAGCTGGACTGGAGCGCGGCCCACGGCAAGCGCTTCCGCGTCCATGTGAAGGACATCGGCCTGTCCATGTACCTCTCCGTCACGCCCGACGGCCTCAAGGCGGAGAAGTCCGGCCCGGTGGACGTCACCTTCACCGCCACGGCGGAAGACTTCGCCCGCCTCTCCCTGCGCCTGGAAGATCCGGACACCTTGTTCTTCAATCGCCGTCTGCTCATCGAGGGCGACACCGACCTGGGCCTGACCCTGAAGAATCTGCTCGACGCCGTGGACTGGGACGAACTCGCCCGGCGCATGCCCCTGGCGCTGGGGCGGATCGCCCAGGCCGCGCGCCAACGCCTGCTGCCGGCCACGACCTGAGCGGAGGTGGCTGGTGCCGGGCCGGGTAGAATCCCGGCCATGCCCGCCATCCGTCTCCTCCCCGACCTGCTCGTTTCCCAGATCGCCGCCGGCGAGGTGGTGGAGCGGCCGGCCTCGGCCCTCAAGGAACTCATCGAAAACAGCCTGGACGCAGGCGCCCGCGACATCCGGGTGGACCTGGAGGAAGGCGGCATCAAGCTGATCCGGGTGGCCGACGACGGCGCCGGCATCGCCCCGGACGACCTGGCCCTGGCCCTGACCCGGCACGCCACCAGCAAGATCGCCAGCCTGGACGATCTGGAGCGGGTGGCCAGCCTGGGCTTCCGCGGCGAGGCCCTGGCCAGCATCGCTTCGGTGGCGCGGGTGGTGCTCAGCAGCCTCGTCGGCGAGCAGCCCCACGCCTGGAAGATCGGCGCCCTCGACGGCCGCCTGGGCAAACCCGAACCCGCCGCCCTGGGCATGGGTACGGTGGTGGAGGCCCGCGACCTGTTCTTCAACACCCCGGCGCGACGCAAATTCCTGAAGACCGCCGCCACCGAGTACGGCCATTGCGACGAGACCCTGCGTCGCCTGGCCCTGGCCCATCCGGCCTGTGCCTTCACCCTGGCCCACAATGGCCGGGTGGCGCGACGCTTGCCGACCACCGACTGGCAGGCCCGCGCCCTGGAAGTGCTGGGCGAGGACTTCGCCGAGGCCGCCCGCAGTGTCGACGAAACCGCCGGCCCCTTGCGCCTGTTCGGCCTGGCCGGCCTGCCCGCCTATTCCCGCGCCGGCCGCGACGCCCAGTACCTGTTCGTCAATGGCCGCTTTGTCCGCGATAAACTGCTGGCCCACGCCATCCGCGAAGCCTACCGGGACGTGCTGCACCACGAGCGCCACCCGGCCTTCGTCTTGTTCCTGGAACTGCCGCCGGAAGGGGTGGACGTGAACGTGCATCCGGCCAAGACCGAGGTGCGCTTCCGCGACGGGCGGGGCGTGCACCAGTTTGTGTTCCATGTGCTGGAAAGGGGGTTGGGGGGGAAGCTGGCCTCATCGGGGGAGGTGGCGGTGGAGAAATCCCCCCTAACCCCCTTTATCCCCGAATGGGGGCTTTATGAAGGGGGGGAACGGGTAACGGGAGACCAACCCACTCCTGCCTGGCGCCAGCAACCCATGGCCCTGGCGAGCGAACCGGCAAGCTACTACGGCATGGTCGCCGAAGCCCTCGCTTCTCCCCCCTCCCCCCCCGGGGGAGGGGCCGGGGGAGAGGGAACAACCCATGCCACACCGCCGCACCCGGAAAACGCGGGAACCATCCCGCCTCTCGGCTATGCCCTCGCCCAGCTCTCCGGCCTCTACATCCTGGCCGAGAACGCCAGGGGCCTGATCGTGGTGGACATGCACGCCGCCCATGAGCGCATCCTCTACGAGCGCCTGAAGACCGCCCTGGACAGCCGCCAGGTGGGCAGCCAGCCGCTGCTGATCCCGGTGGTGTTCCAGGCCTCGTCCCTGGAAATGGCCACCGCCGAGGAGGCCCGGGAAGGGCTCGCGGACATGGGCTTCGAACTCTCCGCCGTATCCCCCACCCACCTGGCGGTGCGCGCCCTGCCCGCCCTGCTCAAGGATGCCGAGGTGGAAACCCTGGCGCGGGAGGTGTTGAAAGACATCCGCGAGTCGGGTATCACCGGCGCCATGACCGCCCGCCGCAACGAACTGCTGGCCTCCATGGCCTGTCATGGCGCGGTGCGCGCCCACCGGCGCCTGACCCTGCCGGAGATGAACGCCCTGCTGCGCGACATGGAGGCCACCGAGCGGGCGGACCAATGCAACCACGGCCGGCCGACCTGGTTCCAGCTCGGCCTGGCCGACCTGGACCGCATGTTCATGCGAGGAAAATGATGATGCCCAAACCCTTCCCCATCCCCGTCAAACCCGCCGTCGAGGCCCCTTCGCAAGACGACCTGGCCACCTCCGCCTGTGCCAGCGGCGAGCCCTACGCCCTCATGGTGCTGGGCGATTCCATGCTGCCCGAGTTCGAGGAAGGCGAGGTCATCGTCGTCGAGCCGGAGGGAGTCGCGCGCGACGGCTCCTTCGTCATCGCCTATCTGGAGCACGTGGAACAGGAGGACGAGCGCCATGTCTTCCGCCAGTTGATGAAACACGCGGACGGCTGGATGCTGAAGCCGCTCAACCCGCTCTATCCCAACATTCCCATCGATGGCCTGGAGGGTGTGGTCAAGGGCGTAGTCATCATGAAGAAGAAGCCGGGGCGGCGCCGGGCCATGAAAACCTACGCGTAAACCTCAGCGCACCACCTCACACAGGAACATTTCCAGCTCTCGCCGCAAGGGCGATATCAACTCCGCGGCGGCAACGCCCCGGCCCGCCTTGCCGGCTTGCTCCAACTCCCTGGCCAGCGCCTCGGCGCGCCGCGCGGAGAAGGTGGCGAGCACACCCTTGAGGTCATGCGCGCCGCGCGCCAGACGCGGCCAGTCGGCGGCATCCAGGGCGGCGTCGAGTTCGGCCAGGTAACGCGGGGTGTCGTCGACGAACATGTCGATCAGCGTGCCCAGCAATTCCTCGTCACCGCCGATGCGTAACAGGGCATCGTCACGATCGAAGACCGGCGTAGCCATATTCGCGGAACGATCCGAGTCGCCGCCGGCAGGGACGACCCGGCCCAGGACGCGATCGATTTCCCGCAACAGGACTTCGGGTGTGAACGGTTTGCCGACAAAACCATCCATGCCCGCCCGCAGGCAGCGCTCCCGGTCCCCCGGCATGACACTGGCGGTGACCGCGACGATGGGAATACGCCCGGCACCGCGCTCCGCTTCCTCGGCGCGGATCCGGCGGGTGGCCTCGAGGCCATCCATCTCCGGCATCATCATGTCCATGAGGATCAGGTCGAAGCGGTCGCCTCGCCATGCCTCCAGGCCCAGCCGGCCGTTGTCGGCCACGTTCACGCGGTGGCCGCCCTGCTCGAGCACGATGGCAGCCAGGGTCTGATTCACCTTGTTGTCCTCGACCAGCAGGATGCGGAGTTTCGGGCTGCCGCTCATCGAGGGGCTCCCGACGTTGTTGCCGACATCGCGGCGTCGATGGCCCGCTTCAGGTCGTCGGCGACCAGGGGTTTGGAGACGTAAGCATCGGCGCCGCCTTGCAGAAAACGCTCGCGATCGCCGCGCAGGGCGTGGGCGCTGAGGACGACAACCGGTGTGCGCAGGTTGCCCGTTTCCAGTGCGCGGATGCGGTGGAGGGTATTCGAGCCATTGGGGTCGTTCAGGTCGGTCACCGTCATGTCCATCACGATGAGATCGAAGCCGCCGGCTGCGCAGTGGGCCAGGGCCTGCTCCGCCGGGCACACGGCGGTGACCCGGTGGCCCAGCTTTTCCAGGAGGGTGCGCGCCAGTTTCAGGTTCACCTCGTTGTCCTCCGCCAGCAGGATGCGCCACCCTGCCTCGGCCTCGACTGCCTCGCCGGGTTGCGTGGCGCTGCCCCCTGCTTCAGGCGCCGCCTCTTCCAGGGACGTGCAGGGCAGCGTGAAGTGGAAGTGCGAGCCCTGCCCGGGCTCGCTCTCCACCCACATGCGGCCCCCCATCAAGGCCACCAGCTTGTGGGAAATGCTCAAACCCAGGCCGGTGCCGCCGTACTTGCGGGTAATGGAACCGTCGGCCTGGGTAAAGGCTTCGAAAATGCAGGGCAGTTTGTCCGCGGCGATGCCGATGCCGCTGTCGGATACGCGGAAATGCAGGAGCGACGACGCTGCCTCGCGCTCGACGCCTAGGCTGACGCCGCCCTGCTCGGTGAACTTCAGCGCGTTGCCGAGCAGGTTGACCAGGACCTGCCGCAGGCGGGTGGAGTCGGCGTGGATGTGGACAGGCAGGTCGGCAGCCGCTTCCAGGCTCAGGTTCAGGCCCTTCTCGCTGGCGCGGCTTTGCATCGAGCGCACCAGCTGAGTGAGGAAGGAAGTCAGGGAGAAATCGACCGGCACGATGTCCAGCTTGCCCGCCTCGATCTTGGAGAAGTCCAGGATCTCGTTGATGATGTTCAGCAGGTGGCTGCCCGAGGCCCGGGCCAGTTCCAGGTATTCCCGCTGTTCCGCGTCGAGCTCGGTATCCAGCACCAGGTCGGTCATGCCCAGCACGCCGTTCATGGGCGTGCGGATTTCGTGGCTCATGTTGGCCAGGAACTCGCTCTTCAGGCGATTGGCGGTTTCCGCCTGTTCCTTGGCCTGCCGCAAGGCTGCCTCCGCCTCCTTGCGCGCGCTGATGTCGCGTGCCACCAGGATGCGGTAGGGCATGCCGTACAGGGTAAATCCCGAGGCCGTGGCGTCGCAGGGGAAGCGCTTGCCGGCGCTGCCCACGGCGACGGTTTCCGCCGCGATGCGCGGACGTACCGGATCGCCGGCGAGATCCTCCCAGTCCGGGAAGAGGAGCGCGGCCTGCATGCCCACCAGTTCGTGCTCGCGATAGCCGAACAGCGCGCAGGCCGCGGCATTGGCGCTCTCGATCATGCCGTCGGCGTTGACGGTGAAGAGGGAATCGCTGATGTTGTCGAACACCACCTGCAGGCGTTGTTGCGAGGCGGTCGCCGACATCTCCTTGGCATACAGCCAAAGCGAGGTTTCGTTGAGGGCGCGGACCAGCTCCTCGATTTCCGCAGGCCCCTGAAAATCCGGCATGCGTTCGCCCAGATGCCGGGTCAGTTCTTCCGCGAAGCGCGTCGATTCGCGCAGGGTCGCCACCGTGCGGCGCAAGTACAGCAGCAACAGGCCGACGCCGAGCAGGCTGAGGAGCAGGGCCGCGACCAGGCCCTTGCCGACGATGCCGCGCAGGCGCGACTGCAGTGCCGCGTTACCTACCTCCGCCTGCAACCAGCCGACGTAACCGAACTCCCGCATGGCATGCCAGATCTCCAGGCGATCCGCGCGCCAGGCCGGAGCGCGGCCGGCCACCTCGCCGCCTGCGGCGTCCAGCCAGAGATGCCGCACGCCCTCACCCGCGGGTGGCGTGGCCTCGAACAGGTCGAAGACCGGCTCCGGCACGCCGTCGTCGGAGCGCAGCACCTGGCTGACCAGTTGGCCATTGCGGTCGAACACCCGCAAGGCCTGGATCTCGACATGGGTCCGCGCCGCCAGCAGGAGAAGATTCTCCAGACCGGCATAGTCGCGGATCAGCAACTGGTTGCTGCCCGACACGACCAGGTTGTCCAGCATGTTGTCCATGCGGGCAATCAAAGCGGCCTGTTCGCGCTCCATCTGCACCACCGTGGAGTAAGCCGTGAAGGCCAGAATACCGACGCTCAAGAGCAGGGCCATGAGCAGCCCGAGCTGCGCGGCGAAACGCCTGGGCAGCAGACTGCGCAGAACTC
Source organism: bacterium (assembly GCA_009772925.1). Classification (GTDB taxonomy): domain Bacteria; phylum Pseudomonadota; class Gammaproteobacteria; order Burkholderiales; family Thiobacillaceae; genus PFJX01. Next base: position 300,719 of record WOUQ01000001.1, on the reverse strand, counting down.
TGCGGGGCGCGTTCATGGTGCTCCCCCCGCCTCGACCCGATATGCGTCGATACGCAGGCGCGCGATAGGCAGATAGTCGCGCGTGAAGTCGGCGCTCAGGGCGCCGCCGAGTTCCGCGTCCTGCAGGAGTTTCCGGCCTGCGGCATCCCCGTTCAGGGCGATCAACCCCCGCCGCACCTTTTCCCGCGCCTCGCTCGGCACCCGCGGATGCGCGGCGACGGCATGCGCCGCCATCTCCGGGGTGGTGTACAGCACGCGCAGGGCCGTGCGCAGCGATGCGGGTTCCTGCGCCAGGGTCGCCGCCTCGCCGCCGGCGGCGGCGACGTCGCGATGGCGCACATGGCGGTAGGCATTGCCGTGGCCACCGACATAAACCGGTGTGTAACAGAGGCCCTCCCGTTCGGCCAGCAGGGCCCGCAGATACAGCGAGGCGGCAAAGGCGTTGGGCGAGGGGAAGGCCAGCCTGGCGCCGGCGAGATCCTTGAGGGATTGCACCGGCCCGTTTGCCTCCACCACCAGGATGCCTCTCAACGCAGCGCCTCCGCGTACCAGGGGCATGTAGCCGTGCGCCTCGGCGGCGCGCACCATCTGGTAGGGGTCGAGAAAGACGAAATCCGGCACGCCGCGACTGAGGTCGGCTTCGAAGACGGTGGCCTTGTCCTGCACACGCAGCAGGAAGCGTTCACCGGTTTCCGTCTCCAGGCGGTCCAGCAGGGGAGTCCAGCGCATGCCCATCTGCACCGGCGTATGGCGAGGTTCGACGGCGAAACTGTAGGTCTGCGTGCTTGCCCAGGCCGGCGAAACCAGGGCCAGCAGCCAGGCAATCCGGCACAGCAATCGACGCTGAGCGAAAAATGGCCTCATAGATGAGCGTTGGACAGAACCTCGTCCTGGTAACTGCGGCGAATCTCCAGGACATCGTCCAGGCGCGCGAGAAAGGCCTGCACACAGGCCGGATCGAAATGTCCGCCGGCGTTTTGCCGCAGCCACTCCAGGGTGCGCGGAATTTCCCAGGCTTTCTTGTAGGGTCGCTCGGAGGTGAGCGCGTCGAACACGTCGGCGACGGCGACAATGCGCCCCTCCAGGGGAATTGCCTCGCCCGGCAGTCCGCGCGGATAACCGCTGCCATCGAATTTCTCGTGATGGGTCCAGGCGATCAGGGCGGCCAGATCGAGCAGGCGCGACTTGCTTTCGCGCAGGATCTCGTAGCCCTTCTCGGCATGCGTGCGCATGATCACCAGTTCGGCGTCGTCGAGCCGCCCGGGTTTGAGCAGGATCTGATCGGGAATGGCGATCTTGCCGACGTCGTGCATGGGGGCGGCGCGCAGGATGAGATCCTGTTCCTCGCCCGACAGTCCGAGTTGCTCGGCGATCAGGCGCGAATAGTAGGCCATGCGCTGGATGTGGGCACCGGTCTCCGGGTCGCGGAATTCGGCGGCGCGAGACAGGCGGGTGATCATTTCCCGCTCGCGATCGAGAATCTCGACGGTGGCCTCGGCGACCCTCTCCGCCAGCCAGGCGGCGCGATCCTGCAGGGCTTTCTGGTTGCGCCGCAGGGACACCATGTTGAGCAGGCGGGCGCGGAATTCCGCGCTGTCGATGGGCTTGGTCAGGAAATCGTTGGCGCCGGATTCCAGGGCCGCGTAGCGTGTGTTTTTCTCATGGTCGGCGGTGATCATCAGCAAGGGGATGTCGGCATAGGCCGGCACGGCGCGGAAGCGGCGGATGAATTCCAGCCCGTCCGGCGGCGGCATCATGTAGTCGACGATGAGCACGTCCGGTGTGTTGTCCAGCACCCAGGCCAGGCCCTGCGCGGAATCCTGAAACACCTGCGGGGTGAAATCGCCGGCGCGCCGGACCAGGCTCTCCATGAGCTTGAGGTTCACCGAGTTGTCGTCGACGATCACGATGCGCATGGCGGTCTCCGGGCAATACCCGCATATCGGATCATTGCCGGACGATCTTTAACCGGGCGCGGCCGAGGCAGGCCAGGTGTCTTATTCGCGGGCGCTCTTGCGCAACACCGGGCGTTTTTCCACCGTCACCCCCACCCGCATCTCGGCCTGCTCGCGAATCAGCCTGAGTTGGGCCACCTTGCCCGGCGGCAGGGCGGCGATCAGGTTGAGCAGGGAAGAGGAATCGGTCACCGGCTTGTCGCCCACACCCACCAGCACGTCGCCGGGATGAATGCCGGCGCGGTCGGCGGGGCCGCCGCGCAGCACGCCGGCGATGAGGGCGCCCTCGGTGGACTTCAGGTTGAAGGACTCGGCGATCTCGGGCGTGATCTCCTGCACCTCGATGCCCACCCAGCCGCGCGTCACCGCGCCGTGCTGGATGATCTGCTCCATGACCTGGCGGACGATGGACACGGGAATGGCGAAGCCGATGCCGAGGTTGCCGCCGGAACGGGAGAAGATCGCCGTGTTGATGCCGATCAGGTGGCCGGCGCTGTCCACCAGCGCGCCGCCCGAGTTGCCCGGATTGATGGCCGCGTCGGTCTGGATGTAGCTTTCGAAGGTGTTGATGCCCAGATGGCTGCGGCCCAGGGCGGAGATGATGCCCATGGTGACCGTCTGGCCGACGCCGAAGGGATTGCCGATGGCCAGCACCAGGTCGCCGACGCGCAGGCCGTCGGGCGGCGCGAACAGAATCGCCGGCAAGCCCTTGCGCTGGACCTTCAACACCGCCAGATCGGTCTCCGGATCGGTGCCGACGATCTCCGCGGCGACGGTCTTGCCGTCGGGCAGGGCCACCTGGATTTCATCCGCCGCCTCGATGACGTGGTGGTTGGTGAGGATGAAACCATCCTCGCTGACGATGACCCCGGAGCCCAGGTTCGACACCCGCTGGGCGCGGTTCTGCTGGGGCATCTGGTCGCCGAAGAAGCGGCGGAACACCGGGTCGTCCATGAACGGGCTGCGCTGCACCCGCACCTGCTTGCTGGTGAAGATGTTCACCACCGAGGGGCGCGAGCGGGCGGCAGCCTCGGCGAGGCTGGACGGCGGGGCAACGCCGGGATGCGCGCCGACCACCTCGCGGATGGTCACGGCGGCGCCGTCGAAGGGCAGCAGACCTGGGATGAAGCGGTTCAGTGCCAGCAGCGCGGCGGCCACCACCACCAGGGCAGCCACGCACTGGGCGAAGATCAGCCAAGCCTTGTGCATGTTTGTGCGGAGCAAAAAAAGTGATTAATTCTAGCGCAGGCGGGAGAGGCCAATCCCATACTGAAATCCAGGCTTTAAGTTCCCTGTCGTTTGTCTGTAAAATGCCGGTTTTTGTAAATTGCCCGGGATCGGGCCGGACGGCGGGACACCGCCAACCTGGCCGCGGCCCAGAATATTCATCCCTCAGGCAGGACAGACGTTATGAGCGAAACAAGCGTGGATGCTTCCAAACGCCGCTTTCTGGTGACCATGACTTCGGCGGTGGGCGGTGTCGCCGCCCTGGGCGCGACGGTCCCCTTCGTGCTGAGCATGAACCCCAGCGCCCGCGCCAAGGCGGCCGGCGCCCCGGTGGAAGTGGACCTGTCGAAGGTGGAGCCCGGCATGCTGCTGGCCGTGGAATGGCGCGGTCAGCCGGTCTGGGTGGTGCAGCGCACCCCGGAAATGCTCGAACTGCTGGCCAAGCATGACAACAAGCTGATGGATGCGGCCTCCGACAACAGCGGCCAGCAGCCCGAGTACTGCAAGAATCCGACGCGTTCGATCAAGCCCGAATACCTCATCGTGGTGGGCATCTGCACCCACCTGGGCTGCTCGCCCACCTTCCGCAAGGAAATCGGCGCCGCCGACCTTGGCGCGGACTGGGCGGGCGGCTGGTTCTGCCCCTGCCACGGCTCCCGCTTCGACCTGGCCGGACGGGTTTTCAACGGTTCGCCCGCCCCCACCAATCTGGTCATTCCGCCGCACAAGTACCTGTCCGAGAGCAAGGTGCTGATCGGCGAGGACCAGGGCGCGGCCTGATTTCGAAGAGGGGACAACACACATGGAAAAACTGCTCAACTGGGTCGATGAGCGCTTCCCGCTCACCGCCTCCTACAAGGCGCACCTGTCGGAATACTTCGCGCCGAAGAACTTCAACTTCTGGTACTTCTTCGGCTCCCTGGCCCTGCTGGTGCTGGTCATCCAGATCGTCTCCGGCATCTTCCTGACCATGCACTACAAGCCGGACGCGGCCCTGGCCTTCGCTTCCGTCGAGTACATCATGCGCGACGTCGACTACGGCTGGCTGGTGCGCTACATCCACTCCACCGGCGCCTCCATGTTCTTCGTGGTGGTCTACCTGCACATGTTCCGCGCCATGATCTACGGCTCCTACCGGCAGCCGCGCGAGCTGATCTGGATCTTCGGCGTGATCATCTATCTGGTGCTGATGGCCGAGGCCTTCATGGGCTACCTGCTGCCCTGGGGGCAAATGTCCTACTGGGGCGCGCAGGTCATCATCAACCTGTTCGCCGCCGTGCCCTTCATCGGCGAGGACCTGTCCATCTGGATCCGCGGCGACTACGTGGTCGGCGACGCCACCCTCAACCGCTTCTTCGCCCTGCACGTCATCGCCCTGCCGCTGGTGCTGCTGGGCCTGGTGGCGGCTCACCTGGTGGCCCTGCACGAAGTCGGTTCCAACAACCCCGACGGCGTCGAGATCAAGAAGCTCAAGGACGAGCAGGGCAAGCCGCTGGACGGCATCCCCTTCCACCCCTACTACACGGTGAAGGACATCCTCGGCGTGGTGGTCTTCCTCATGGTGTTCGCCGCCATCGTCTTCTTCGCCCCGGAGATGGGCGGCTACTTCCTGGAATACAACAACTTCATCCCCGCCGATCCGCTGAAGACCCCCGAGCACATCGCCCCGGTCTGGTACTTCACGCCCTACTACGCCATCCTGCGCGCGGTGCCGCCCATCCTCGGCTCGCAGTTCCCGGGCGTGGCGTTGATGGGCGTGGCGGTGCTGATCTTCTTCCTGCTGCCCTGGCTGGACAAATCCCCGGTGAAGTCGATCCGCTACCGCGGCCCCAAGTTCAAGATCGCCCTGACCCTGTTCGTCATCGCCTTCATCGGCCTCGGCATCCTCGGCATCCTGCCCGCCACCGAGCTGTACACCTGGATCTCGCGCGTCCTTTCGGTGGTTTATTTCGCCTTCTTCCTGCTGATGCCCTGGTACACCAGGAACGACTCCGTCAAGCCGGTTCCGGAAAGGGTGACGAAATGAAAAAGCTGCTTTTCCTGCTCCTCGCCCTGCCCACCGCGGTCTGGGCCGCCGGGGCCAGCGTCCCGCTGGATCGCGCCCCGGTCAACCCGCACAACCAGGAATCCCTGCAGCGCGGCGCCAGTGTCTTCGTCAATTACTGCCTGAACTGCCATGCAGCCAGCTACATGCGCTACAACCGCATGCAGGACTTCGGCCTCAGCGAAGCGCTGATCAAGGAAAACCTGCTGTTCGCCTCGGACAAGCCGGGCGAAACCATGCAGGTGGCCATGCGCGGCAAGGATGCCAAGGAATGGTTCGGTGTCCCCCCTCCCGACCTGTCCGTGATCACACGTTCGCGCGGCGCAGACTGGGTCTATACCTATTTGCGCGGTTTCTACCGTGACAACAGCCGGCCCATGGGGTGGAACAACAAGGTCTTCGATAACGTCGGCATGCCGCACGTCCTGCACGATCTGCAAGGCCAGATGGTTCCCGTCTATCGCGTCGAGAAGAGCGCGGACGGCGTCGAACACAAGGTACTGGATCGGCTCGAACTGGCGCGGCCTGGCAGCATGACCCTGGCCGAATACGACGCCCTGGTCGGCGACCTGGTGAATTACCTGGCCTGGATGGGCGAACCCGCCAAGAGCCAGCGCATGCATATCGGCGTGGCCGTCCTGCTGTTCCTCGGACTGTTCTACGTAGTCGCCTTCTATCTCAAGAAGGAATATTGGAAAGACGTGCACTAGGCACGAAGGTTGAACACAAAATGATGATTCTGTATTCGGGGACCGCCTGTCCCTTCAGCCAGCGCTGTCGCATCGTGCTCTACGAAAAAGGCATGGATTTCGACATCCGCGACATGGATCCGCAGGACAAGGCGGATGAAATCGCCGCGATGAACCCCTATGGCCAGGTACCTATCCTGGTGGAGCGCGACCTCACCCTGTACGAATCCAACATCATCAACGAGTACATCGACGAGCGTTTCCCGCATCCCCAGCTGATGCCGGCCGACCCCGTCATGCGCGCGCGGGCGCGCCTGTTCCTGCACAACTTCGAGAGCGACCTGTTCTCCCATCTGGGCGACATCGTGCACGGCACGCCCAAGGCCGCCGAGAAGGCCCGCACCATCGTGCGCGACAACCTGACGCAGATCGCCCCCATCTTCGGCAAGCAGAAGTACATGCTGGGCGACGAATACTCCATGCTCGACGTCGCCATCGCCCCCCTGCTCTGGCGTCTCAACCATTACGGCATCCAGCTGCCCAAGCAGGCCACCCCGCTGCTGAAATACGCCGAGCGCCTGTTCGCCCGGCCGGCCTTCATCGAGGCCCTGACGCCCGTCGAAAAAGCCATGCGCAAGTAAGGGCTCGTCCATGAGCGCGCTTTCCCAGCAACCGTACTTCCTGCGCGCGCTCTACGAGTGGTGTGTCGACAGCGGCCTGACCCCCTATCTGACCGTCAAGGTGGACAGCCGCACGCGCGTCCCGCAGGGCTATGTCAAGGACGGCCAGATCGTCCTCAACGTCGGCCCCAGCGCCGTGCGCAACATGCAGATGGACAACGAGTGGGTGACCTTCTCCGCCCGCTTCGGTGGCGCCTCGCATGTCATCGAGGTCCCCGTCGGCAACGTACTCGCCATCTACGCCAAGGAAACCGGCGAGGGCATGAGCTTCGAATTCCTGCCGCGTCCCGGCGACGCAACCGCCGAAGCCGAGACCGACGCCACCTCGTCCACCAGCGCGCAGGACGAGACCGTCCCGTCCGAGGCCGGGAACCCATCACCGCCCCAGCCGCCCAAGGGCAAACCCCGTCTGCGCGTCGTCAAATAGCATGCACCCAGCGGCGCCCGCGCCATCCGCCGGCATAGCTCAGTTGGTAGAGCAATCGCCTTGTAAGCGATAGGTCGTCTGTTCGAGTCAGACTGTCGGCACCATCAACACTTCCCAGGCCCCAACATCGGCAATCCCGCATGAGTGGAATAAGCCATTGCCAAGTTCATACTGGGGCGGTCCACTGAATCAGTCCGCCAAGCTTCTCAAAATATAAAATCCAGAAAATCCTTTGTCCCGGAAGACCATTCCCAGTCGGATTTTTTCCCATGCCCGCACTAGATCTCCTTATTTTCCTTGGTTACATGCTGGCAATTGTAGGTTTTGGGGTCTCTTTTTCCTTCCGCAAACGCTCAGCCTCTGACTTTACAACCGGAGGTGGCAGACTTCCCTCCTGGGCAATCGGGATGTCTATTTTTGCAACCTTCGTCAGCAGCATCAGCTTTTTGGCTTTGCCAGGCAATGCCTATTCGGGCAACTGGAACGGGTTCGTTTTCAGTCTCTCCATTCCACTTGCAGCTTGGATAGCAGTCAAGTTTTTTGTCCCACTCTACCGGAAATTAAATAGCGAATCGGCCTATTATTACCTTGAGCTACGATTTGGCAGTTGGGCAAGAATCTACGCCTCTGCATGCTATCTCCTTACCCAACTGGCCCGCATGGGGGCAATCATGTACCTGCTGGCGCTGCCCATGAATGCACTCTTGGGCTGGAACATTCCAATGATTATTGTGGTGACGGGGATCAGCGTGATGGTGTATTCCATGCTGGGGGGTATCGAAGCCGTCATCTGGACGGATACCGCACAAGGGATTCTGCTTATTGTCGGGGCTTTGGCTTGCCTAGGGATAATTTTTATTTCCATTCCCGGAGGCCCGGGAGAGGTGTTCCGCATAGCGCAAGAATCTGAAAAATTCAGCCTGGGAAGTTTCGATCTCGACTTTACCAGCGCTACATTTTGGATGATCTTGGTGTATGGCCTGTTCATCAATATTCAGAATTTTGGCATCGACCAGAGTTATGTGCAGCGCTATATCACGGCCAAAACAGAAAAAGAAGCAAAGAAATCGACTTGGCTGGGTGCTCTCCTGTACTTGCCGGTTTCTTTTGTCTTCTTTTTCATTGGGACAGCCTTGTATGCCTACTATCAATCACAACCGGGACTTCTTCCAGAGGGAGTCAGTGGAGACCGGGTATTTCCATATTTCATTGTGAATCAACTTCCCGTTGGGTTCACTGGCCTGTTGATTGCTTCCATATTTGCAGCAGGAATGAGCACAATTTCCACCAGCGTCAACAGTTCGGCGACCGTGATTCTATCGGATCATTTCCGGGCATACATTCATCGCAACCCTTCTGAAAAACTCTCCCTGCGGGTACTCCGACTTGCTTCGATGTGCATGGCTTTGCTCGGTATCTTGGTCGGATTGGCCTTTAACGGAGTTAGCAGCGCGCTGAATGCATGGTGGGCGCTTTCTTCGATATTCAGCGGAGGTATTCTCGGACTTTTTCTATTGGGCTTGCTTTCGCAAACAACAAAACCGCAGGCGGTTTTCTCGGTTATTCTGGGGGTATTGGTTATCGGCTGGATGAGTTTATCTCCGTTCTTGGTAGAAAATGGCCTCCCTGATAATCTCGCCAATCCTCTGCACACCAACATGACTATTGTCATGGGCACACTCACCATTTTTCTGGTGGGCTTCGGATTGACTTGGTTGGTAAAAAGTATGCGTTTAGCCCGAACACTCTGAACCTGTTGGATCGATACAGAACCAATCCACGATGATGAAATAGGGTAGTGTCCCGACTTATGTGCAACAGCAATTCTGAGCTCACCCCATCCGCCTCCAAATCCGCCCGTGGCAATGCCCTGCTGGCGCAGTTGCAAGCCGAGTTTGCCGTCTTTCGTGACTGCAAGCCCCTCGCCATAGGTATCCACAAGCAGTTGCTGGAGCGCAAGCCGGACCTGGACAAGAACAAGGTGCGTGTAGCCCTGCACGGCCACACGGCTTCCACCCGCTACCTGAAGGCTCTGACGGAAGGGGCGCCGCGTCTGGACTTGGACGGCCAGCCGGCGGGGGAGGTGACAGCGGAGCAGCAGGACGTGGCGGTGAAAACCCTGCGCGACCGCATCAAGCTGGTGAAGGAGCGCCAGAAGGCGGAAGCGTCCCGGCGCAAAGCCGAGGAAGAGGCCGCCATGCGCCAAGCCAAGCTCCAGCAACTGGCGGAGAAATTCGGCAAGCGTTGATCTTGGGCTCGGGTGGGACGCGCCGCGCCTTCCGCCATGACCCACACCCATATCGCCAAGCAAGACGGACACCGATGGGTGTCCGTCTTGCATTGCCGGGCGGCTTCTGAGCCCTTCCCCGGGCTTCACCCCGTTAGGCGTGGAGAAGGCTTATTGCAGGGCGTGGCTTTCCAGTTCCACTTCGATGCCGGCGACGGTATCGAGGACCTTGCCCACGAGAGTGCTGTCGTCGTCTGACCATTCCGCCTCCGGGTCATCGGAGCGGGTGGCCAGCGGGGCGATGTCGAAATCCACGTACTGGTCGCCGATCCGCAGGACCAGCATGCCGGAGGGGTGCTCCACCAGTTCCCAGTCGTCAGGCACTTGCAGCTCGGCGCGGATGGTCACGGTCAGGGCTTTCATGGGGGTACTCCTGTAGTGGGGCTGTCCGTATGTTCCCCCGAAAAAAAACCCGGCGCCAGGCCGGGTTCGAAACCGCGACGGACGCGGGTGTTGAGGAGATCAGTCATGAAGCATGCAGGCAGCCCTGCGTGACTCATGCTGCGCGCCCAGCCATCCCGCTTCCAGCAACCGGGTTGGTGTGGCGCGTGCCGGCGAAGGTGAGTGGCGCAATCGGCGCGCGGCATCCGGCTCAGTGCTCGCCCTTGGTCTTGCGTATGCCGGCGACGCGGTTGCCCTGCTTCTGCGGACCGCCCATCGGGAAGATGTCGTGCAGATGGCGGCTGTTGCCCTTGTCCGGCCCCCACAGGGTACGGAAATGCATGACCATGTCGCGCACCTGGGCCTGCACGTTGTGGTCCTCGTAATACTCGCGGATGAAGTGGATCACCTGCCAGTGCTCGTCGGTGAGCACCAGGCCCTCGCGCTCGGCCTGGGCGCGGGCAAAGTCCTCGCTCCATTCGTCCATGTTGAGGATGTAGCCCTCGGGGTCGGTGAGCACTTTGCGTCCGTCCACCATCAGGGACTTCGTATAGATGGCATAGGGATTGGTGCTTTCCCTGGCCTCTTCCAGAAAGATACTTTTCGGGGTTTGCAGCTTGGGTTTGGGTGGCGTTTCCTTGTGTGACATGGTCATTCAGGGCTCCGGTTGCGATAGTGGCCCCCCGGGCGCGAACGTCAGCCCGCACCGCGGGAGAGAGGATGAAAAGGCCGCCGTGGCATCCGCCGCGCGAAGGAGTTGCGCGGAGAGGAGGCGTGCGTGGCGGACGGGTCCATCCACGGCGGCGGCAAGGGCTCAGGCGGTGCGTTTGGCGCGTACGACCTGATAGGCGCGGAACAGGTAGCCGACGGGCGCGCTCCAGATGTGCACCAGGCGCGTGAAGGGGAAGAACAGGAATACCGACAGGCCGAAGAAGATATGCAGCTTGTACACCGTATCGATATTGCGCAGCAGCTCCGGATTGGGCTGCAGGATGACGATGCTCTGCACATACTCGGCCAGGCGAAGCATCACCGTGAAGTCCTTCTGCCCGGCGTGGCCCATCGACCAGAAGATGGTGGCAAAGCCAACACAGGCTGTCAGCACCAGCCAGCCCAGAATGTTGATGTCCATCCAGCGGCTGGCGGCGCGCACGCGCGGATTGAACAAACGACGCAGCCAGAGGATGGTACCGCCGAGGATCACCATGAGGCCGAAGACGCCGCCGGCGAAGATGGCGATGCCCTGGTGGGCCGCGTCGGAAATGCCCAGGGCGAGGAACACCGAGTGAGGTGTGAGCAGGCCGACCAAGTGGCCGAAGAAGATGCCCAGGATGCCGATGTGGAAGACGTTGCTGGCGAAGCGCATGTACTGCTTGGACAGGAGCTGGCTGGAATCGCTTTTCCAGGTGTATTGCTCGTGGTCGAAGCGGATCCAGCTGCCGAGAACGAAGGTGGCCAGGGCCAGGTAGGGGTAGACCCCGAAGAGTAGGGTGTGCAGGTCCATGATGTGCTCCTAGTACGTGATTCGAAGAACGGTGATGAGGGTCAGGCCGTCGCCATCACCAGTTGGCTGCGATGTTCGACGAGACGAATGAGGGGAGCGTAGGGGCTGGCGGCCTCCTCCAGGTTGGCGGCGAGCTGGTTCAGCACCTTGCCCCAGCGCGACAGGAAGATGCGGGCTTCCTCCTCGTCGAGTTGCGCGCAGAACTCCAGCATCAGCGGCAGGTAGTCCGGCAGCTCGTTCGGCGCGTCGTCCTCCACCGCCGTATCCTTCACCGGCAGTTCCAGGCCGCAGGCCTTGTAGTACTCGGCGAGATCGATGAGCGCGGGCCCACGGTTCTTGTCGTCGCCGAACAGGTGGTGGGTGAGGTGCAGGCTGTGTTCCGGCGTCAGGTCGAAGGTCAGGACATAGCTGGCCTGGACCTGGGTCATGTCCTGCTCGGACAGTTCCTTCATGAAGCGGTCCAGGACGATCCACTCGCTGGCCTCGAAGCCCTGGCGCAGGCTGGCGCGAAGCTCGGCGAGGGCTTCCATGAGCCCCGCGTCGGGGTAGTCGAGCAGTTTGGAAAGCAGTGGGTAGAACATGGTCGATCTCCTTCGATTCAGTTCCCTCCCCGGAGGGCGGGTTTTGGCCCCCTCCTCCCTCGGGGGAGGGTCAGGGAGAGGGAGCCAGGCTTGATTTACCGGGTTGGCTGGATCAAGCCGAATTCCCTTTCCCTCCGCCCCCGGTGGGGGTGGGGCGTGCTTCAGCGTTCGTCGGCGGCGGGGGCGGGTTCGCAGGGTTCCACCGTCTCCTTGCGCCGTTCCGGGAACAGGGAGTTGGGCGAGATGCCGGGCGAGGAGTCGTTGCCGAAGGTGAAGCCGTTCTGGCCCTGGTGGCCGTAGAAGTCTTCCAGGGTGACTTCCTGGTGGCCGGTGGGAATGACGAAGCGGTCCTCGTAGTTGGCGATGGCCAGGTAGCGGTACATCTCCAGGGCCATGTCCACGCTCATGCCGATCTCGTCCAGGGCGCGGGTGTCGGGCGTGCCTTCCACGTGCACCGAACGCTGGTAGGCGCGCATCGCGATCATCCGCTTGAGGGCGGAGACGATGGGCGCTTCCTTGCCGGCGGTGAGCAGGTTGGCCAGGTACTTCAGCGGCATGCGCAGGTTTTCCACCGGCGGAATGACACTGCCGGGATCGGAGGACAGGGCGCCCTGGTCGATGTGCGATTGCACCGGCGACAGCGGCGGCACGTACCAGACCATGGGCAGGGTGCGGAACTCCGGGTGCATGGGGAAGGCGATCTTCCAGTCCACCGCCATCTTGTAGATGGGCGATTTCTGGGCCGCGGTGATCCAGTCCTCAGGAACACCGTCGATGCGCGCCTGCTTGATGACCTCCGGATCGTTCGGGTCCAGGAAGATGTCGAGCTGGGCCTGGTAGAGGTCCTGCTCGTTGGGGGTGGACGCCAGCGCCTCGATCTTGTCGGCGTCGTACAGCATGATGCCGTTGTAGCGGATGCGGCCGACGCAGGATTCGGAACACACGGTCGGCATGCCCGATTCGACGCGCGGATAGCAGCCGATGCACTTCTCCGCCTTGCCGGACTCCCAGTTGTAGAACACCTTCTTGTAGGGGCAGGAACTGACGCACATGCGCCAGCCCCGGCACTTGTCCTGGTCCACCAGGACGATGCCGTCCTCCTCCCGCTTGTACAGCGAGCCGGACGGGCAGGCCGCGACGCAGGCCGGGTTGATGCAGTGGTTGCAGATCCGCGGCAGGTACATGTGGAAGGTGTTCTCGAACTGCTTGTAGATCGCCTTCTCCAGGTTGTGCATGTTGCGGTCCTTGGACCGCTTCTCGAACTCGCCGGCCAGGTCGTCTTCCCAGTTCGGGCCCCAGGTGATCTTTTCCATCTTCTCGCCGGTGATCTGCGACACCGGTCGCGCGGTCGGGCACGCTTCCGACAGCTTGGCGTTCTGCAAATGCGCGTAATCGAAGGTGAACGGCTCGTAGTAATCGTCGATCTCCGGCATATCCGGATTGGCGAAGATGTTCAGCAACCGGTCCAGCTTGGAGCCGGATTTCAGTTGCAGCTTGCCGTTTTTCAGCTCCCAGCCGCCGCGCCAGACCTCCTGGTTCTCCCATTGCTTGGGATAGCCGATGCCGGGCTTCGATTCGACGTTGTTGAACCAGACGTATTCGACACCCTTTCGGTTGGTCCAGACGTTCTTGCAGGTCACCGAACAGGTGTGGCAACCGATGCACTTGTCCAGGTTGAAGACGAAGGCGAATTGCGCTCTGACTTTCATATGACTTCTCCTATCTCGTAGGGCGGATCAGGCGTCAGCCGTAATCCGCCGGATGCATGGCGGCGGATTACGCTTCGCTAATCCGCCCTACGACAGACTTGTTAACCACCGGGGCCCTCGGGTGCGAGCACCCAGCCTCATTGAGACCCGTGACCTCTGAACCCCGGCGGTTAAACCCGGTAACCGCCCTCTCCCGCTGGCGGGAGAGGGCGAAAAGCATTACTTCGGCCCCACCCCGACGGGATTGCGCTGCTGTTCCCGTTCCGGGGTCAGCGGCCGCTCCAGCCAGTCCACGTCGCGGTCCTCGATCTTGCGCACCACCACGAACTCGTCGCGGTTGCTGCCCACCGGGCCGTAGTAGTTGAAGCTGTAGGCCAGTTGGGCGTAGCCGCCGATCATGTGGGTGGGCTTGACGACGATGCGGGTCACGGAGTTGAGGATGCCGCCACGCTTGCCCGTGGTCGGCGAGCCCGGCACGTTCACGTTCTTCTCCTGGGCGTGGTACATCAGCGCCATGCCGCGTGGCACGCGCTGCGAGACCACCGCCCGCGCCACGGTGGCGCCGTTGGCGTTGAGCGCCTCGACCCAGTCGTTGTCCTGGATGCCCACGCTCCTGGCGTCGTCCTCCGAGATCCAGAAGTAAGGACCGCCACGGAACAGGTTGAGCATGCGCAGGTTGTCCTGGTAGGTGGAGTGGATGCCCCACTTGGAGTGCGGCGTGATCCAGTTCAGCACCAGATGCGGCTTGCTCTTCACGCTGTCCGGGATCTTCTTGTGGTCCTGCATATCCACGCCGGGGCGGAACACGCAGAAGCCCTCGCCGAAGTCGAGCATCCACTCGTGGTCCTGATAGAAGTGGGCGCGGCCGGTCAGGGTGCGGAACGGGATGTGTTCGTGGATGTTGGTATAGCCGGCGTTGTAAGACACATGCTCCGACTCGATGCCGGACCAGGTCGGCGCGGTGATGATCTTGCGCGGCTGGGCGACGATGTCGCGAAAGGTGAACTTGTCCTCGTGGCGACCGGCGTACAGGTGATGGTGGTCGATGCCGGTCTTCTTGCTCAAGGCCGACCAGGACTTGTGCGCCACCTCGCCGTTGGTCTCCGGCGCCATGCGCATCACCGCGTCACAGGCGCCGATGTCCTCTTCCAGGCTGGGCATGCCGAAGGACACGCCGGGTTCCTTCACCGTGAAGTTGCACTTCTTGAGTTCCTCGTACTCCTGCTCGGTGTTCCAGTCGATGCCCTTGATGTTGTTGCCGAGCTTGGTCATCAACGGCCCGAGGGCGATGAACTTGTTGTAGGTGCTGCCGTAGTCACGCTCCACCAGCTTGATCAGCGGCATGGTCTTGCCGGGGATGGGGTCGCACTCGCCCTTCTTCCAGTCCTTGACCTGGCCCAGGGGCTGCGCCAGCTCGAACGGGGAGTCGTGCTGCATGGGCAGGGCCACCAGGTCGCGGCGGACGCCCAGGTGCTTGCCCGCCAGGCCGGAGAACTTCTTCGCCAGGGCCTTGAAGATCTGCCAGTCGGACTTGGACTCCCAGCCCGGAGACACCGCCTCGCCCAGGGGGTGGATGAAGGGGTGCATGTCCGTGGTGTTGAGGTCGTTCTTCTCGTACCAGGTGGCGGTGGGCAGGATGATGTCGGAGTAGGCGCCGGTGGAGTTGAGGCGGAAGTTGATGTCCACCATTAGGTCCAGCTTGCCGGCCGGGGCGTGCTCGTGCCACTTCACTTCCTTGCAGTCGTTGCCGGGACCACTCTCCTGCAGCACACCGTTCTGCGCGCCGAGCAGGTGCTTGAGGAAGTACTCGTGGCCCTTGGCCGAGGTGCCGATCAGGTTGCCGCGCCAGACGATCAGGTTGCGCGGCCAGTTCACCGGGTTGTCCGGGTCGGCGAAGGCCACGTCCAGGGCGCCGGACTTGAGCTGCTCGGCCACGTATTTCGCCGCGCCGGCCTCGTCGGTGGCGCCGGCCTTGGCGGCCTCGGCGGCCAATTCGATGGGGTTGCGGTTGAAGTGGGGCGCGGAAGGTAGCCAGCCCAGGCGCGTGGAGACCACGTTGTAGTCCGCCAGCGCATAGCCCTTGTTGCGGTTCTTGCCCGCGGGGGAGAGCAGGTGGTCCGGCTTGATGGTCTCGTAGCGCCACTGGTCGGTGTGGAAGTACCAGAACGAGGTGGAGTTCATGTGGCGCGGGGGGCGATGCCAGTCGAGGCCGAAGGCGATGGGCGCCCAGCCGGCCTGCGGACGCAGCTTCTCCTGGCCGACGTAATGCGCCCAGCCGCCGCCGCTCTGGCCGACGCAGCCGCACAGGTGCAGCAGGTTCATGATCGAGCGGTAGGACTGGTCGTGGTGGTACCAGTGGTTGATGGCCGCGCCCAGGATGACCATGGACTTGCCCTGGGTCTTGGCGGCGTTATCGGCGAACTCGCGCCCGGTGCGGGCCAGGTCGGCGCGCTTCACGCCGGTGACCTTCTCCGCCCAGGCCGGGGTGTAGGCCACGTTGGCGTCGTCGTAGGAGCCGGCCACATTGTCGCCGCCGAGGCCGCGATCGACGCCGTACTGCGCCACCAGCAGGTCGAACACCGAGGTGACCAGGACTTCACTGCCGTCCACCAGCTTGACGCGGCGCGCGGGCACATGGCGATAGAGCAGGTCGGGCTCGCCCGGGGTGAAGTGGGGGAAGCCCACGGAAACCACCTCGATGCCCGCCTTGCCCTGGCAGGTGAGCTCCAGGCTCGTGTCGGCATTGGCCGACTTCTCCAGCAGGTTCCACTTGCCTTCCTCGCCCCAGCGGAAGCCGATGGAGCCGTTGGGGGCGACGAACTGGCCGGAGGTCTCATCGAAGGCGATGGTCTTCCATTCCGGGTTGTTGGCCTCGTTCAGGTTGTTGGCGAAGTCGGAGGCGCGCAGGTTGCGGTCACTGACATAGCCGTTCTCGTGGCTACGCAGCATCACCTGCATGGGCAGGTCGGTGTACTTGCGCGCGTACTCCTGGAAGTACGGCGTCCGCTGGTTGATGTAGAACTCTTTCAGCGCGACGTGGCCCATGGCCATGAAGGCGGCGGAGTCGGTGCCCTGCTTCACTGGCATCCAGAGGTCGGCGAACTTCACGTATTCCGCGTAGTCCGGCGCCATGGAGACGATCTTGGTGCCCTTGTAGCGGGTCTCGATGGCGAAGTGCGCATCGGGTGTCCGCGTCATCGGCAGGTTGGCGCCGGTGATGATCAGGTAGGTGGAGTTGTACCAGTCGGCCGCTTCCGGCACGTCGGTCTGCTCGCCCCAGGTCTGCGGGCTGGCGATGGGCAGGTCGCAGTACCAGTCGTAGAAGGAGCCGCAGGCGGCGCCGATCAGCGACAGGTAACGCGAGCCGGCGGCGTAGGAGATCATCGACATGGCGGGGATGGGGGAGAAGCCGTAGATGCGGTCCGGGCCCCATTTGTCGATGGTGTGCACGTTGGCGGCGGCGACGATCTCCAGGACCTCGTCCCAGGAGGTGCGCACGAAGCCGCCCAGACCCCGCACCTTGACGTATTTGTCGCGCTTGCTGGTGTCCGCCTGAATGGCGCGCCAGGCTTCCACCGGATCCTTGCCGCTCTTCTTCTCGGCGCGGTAGAGGTCGAGCAGGCGGCCGCGAATCATCGGGTGCTTGATGCGATGCGGGCTGTACAGATACCAGGAGAAGGACGCCCCACGCTGGCAGCCGCGCGGCTCGTGATTGGGCATGTCCTCGCGGGTGCGCGGGTAGTCGGTCTGCTGCATCTCGAACGAGACCAGGCCGTTCTTGACGAAGATCTTCCAGGAGCATCCACCGGTGCAGTTGACGCCGTGCGTGGAACGGACGACCTTGTCATGGCGCCAGCGGTTGCGGTAGGCGTCTTCCCACTTGCGATCCTCGATGGTCATCACGCCGTAGTCGCTGGAGAACGGCTCGCGCGGGTGGGTGAAGTAGGTCAGTCGGTCGAGAAAGTGACTCATATTGGGCTCCTTGCCGGGGGTGAGGAGTTAGGGGTGAGGGGTGAGGAGTGAATGGAGGGCGTAACCCGCGATCAACAGGCCGGCCAGCAGGTTAAGCGGCCGGGTTTTTTCCGAGTAACGGGGGATGAACAGGGCGTCGATGCGCATGGCCTCGGTCAGCGGGGTGCGCAGAAACATCGCGGCGATCAAGACCACTCCGTAGGTGCAGCCCAGGAGGTTGATCAGCAGATCCGTTTGGTTCATGGCCGACGCTCCGTCCGATCCGCCTGACTCAAGCCTTGCCCAGGTCGATCTGGCGCATGCGGTTCTTCTCGGCATCGGACAGTTTGTCCCACCAGGTGCCGCCGCTGTTGCCGTAGTCGAAGCGCTCGGCGCCCTTGCGCGTGTAGTACCACCAGTTGATGAACAGGGTGTAGACGTAGAACGCGCTCAGTCCCAGGAAGAACAGCTTGGCATTGCCGGTAATCGCGATCGACTGGCCGATCAGGACGTTCCATACGAACGGCCCGAATGCCGCCCAGGCCCCGGTCCAGCCCAGCATCTGCGCGCCCTTGCCGGGCGAGTAGGCGAAGACGATGGGGTACTGGCGGAAGGTCGCGGCGTTGTTGGTGCCGGACATCAGAAAGATCCACAGCATGCCCCACAGGAAGCCCTGGAACTGCTCCACCGAGGTCGGCGTGAGATAGCCGCCGAACGCCAGGAACAACACGCCGCCGATCTGTCCCAGCGTGGTCCAGTGCATACCCTTGCTGCCGCCGATCTTGTCGAACATGCCGCCGGTGATGACGCGCACCGCGCCGCCGATCAGCGGGCCCAGGTAAGCGTAGGCGAGGGGGTCGGGCGCGCCTTCGAAACCGCCGTATAGGGTCTTGATCAGCATCGGAAAGGCCGCGGCGAAACCGGAGAACGAACCGAACGAGGTGATGTAGGTCATCGTGCAGTTCCAGGTATGGGTGCGCGCCCGGTTCTTGCTGGAGAGGATCTCGAACTGGCCCTTGAAGCCGCGCGAGGGCAGCGACACGTTCTTCAGGAACAGTACGGCGAGGATGAAGGCGATCACTAGGAAGGGCACCCAGATGTAGGCGGCGTTCTGCAGCCACATCGCCTTCTTGGCCACGTTCAGCACGACCACGTCGGTGATCTCACCCTTGTCGTTGCGCTTGACGTCGATTCTCATGCCCTTGGAGGGCGTGACTTCGACGATCTTGCCCTGCGCATCCCGCTTCACCTCTTCCCGGATCTTCTTGACGGTGTCGGTCTCGTGCAGGACCACGTCCTTGAGCATTCCACTCTCGTCGCGGATCACCTCGATGGCCGCAGCCAGTTCAGGCTTGCTGACCACCACGTCGGTGACCCGCTTGGTCTGGGCATCCTTGGTCACCGTGATGGCGCCCTTGACCGGCTCCGCCTTGGTGAATACCTGCGGGCCCCCGGCGATGGTGCCGATGGCGGCGAAGCCGATGATCCACGGCGCGACGAACTGGACGATGGACACGCCGAAGTTGCCCAGGCCCGCCTGGATGCCCATGGCCAGCCCCTGCAAGCGCTTCGGGAAGAATATGCTGGTCGAGGGCATGAAGGACGAGAAGTCGCCGCCACCCATGCCGCACAGGAAGCCGATGATCATGAAGGTGATCCAGGGCGTGTTCAGGTCCTGGATGGCAAAGCCCAGCCAGATCATGGGCAGCACCTTGATGATGGTGGCGATGCTGACCACCGGGTGCGTGCCCAGCACCGGGATGAAGTTGGAATGGATCAGGCGCAGGATGCCCGAGGCCAGGCCCGGAATCGCCGCCAGCCAGAACAGTTCCATGGTGGTGAACTGGAAGCCGATGGCGGGCATGCGCACCACCACCGCGCTCATCACGAACCAGGTGGCGAAGGAAAAGATCAGCGAGAACGTGGTGATGCCGCAGGTGCGCCAGGCGATTCTGCTACCGGTTTCCTGCCAGAACTTCGGATCTTCGGGTTCCCAGCGGGTGAGCCTGGCCATGATGGTGTTCTCCTGTTGCGGGTCGGTTTCGGGGGGACTTGTGTTGGGAAGGCGGTCATTCCATGGCGTCGGCGGGTCTTTCCACGAGCTTCTTGCCCATGTAGTCGAGCTTGCGCACCTCGGTGGTGTACATCCAGATCAGGCTGACCCAGACCACGCCGTACATCAGCATGAAGGCGGAAGAGCGGATGCCGGTCAGATCGACCAGGGCGCCGAACATGATCGGCAGCAGGAAGCCGCCGAGGCCGCCGACCAGGCCGACGATGCCGGAGACCACGCCGATGTTGTGCGGGTATTCGTCGGAGATGTACTTGAATACGCTGGCCTTGCCGAAGGCGAAGGCGACGCCGACGGTGAACAGCAGCGCCGTGAACAGCTCCGGCGACAGGTGAATCTGGTAGGTCTGCGGGCCGGTCACGGTATGCACGGTGAATTCGGTCTGCGGGTAGGACATGATGAACAGACAGATCCACGACACCCACAGCACCCACCAGGTCACCCGGTGCGCGCCCCACTTGTCCGACATCCAGCCGCCCACCGCGCGCAGGATGCCGCCCGGCAGCGAGAAGGCGGTGGCGAGCAGGGCGGCGGTGGTGAGGTCGAACTCGTACTCGCTGACGTAGTACTTGGTCATCCACAGCGCCAGCGCGACGTAGCCGCCGAAAACGATGGAGTAGTACTGGCAGTACTTCCACACTGCCGGATCCTTCAGCACCGCGAGCTGGTCGCGCACGGTGACGTGCGCAGGCACCTTGTGCGCCGGATCGTCGTAGCTGAACAGCCAGAACAGCAGGGCGGTGACCAGCATGGCGGCGGCGTAGACCTGCGGCACCATGGTCCAGCCGTAGGCGACGACGATGGCCGGCGCCACCAGCTTGGTCACCGCCGCGCCAACGTTGCCGACGCCGAACACGCCCATCGCCATGCCCTGGCGCGCCTTCTCGTACCAGCGCGCGCAGTAGGCGATGCCGACCGAGAAGGAGCCGCCGGCGAGGCCGACGAACAGGCCGATCACCAGGAAATGCCAGAACTCGGTGGCGGCGGACATCAGCCAGATCGGCCCCACCGTCGCCAGCATCAGCACAAAGAACACCACGCGGCCGCCGAACTTGTCGGTGAGCATGCCCAGCGGCAGGCGGATCAGCGAGCCGGTCAGCACCGGCGTGGCGATAAGCACGCCGAACTGGGTTTCGTTGAGGCCGAGCTGGGATTTGATCGGGATGCCGATGACCGCGAACATCATCCACACGGCAAAACACACCGTGAAAGACAGGGTGCTCATCACCAGCACCGAGAGCTGTTTCTGCGCATGTGGCGTCATGGCTTCCCCCACAAATAACTTCGATATCCGAAAATCGTTATGACGCAGTGTAGGGAGCGAAAAAATCGCTGCCAGGGGGGGTGTAGTGGCGAACGAGGCCTGGATTACCCACAAAGTGGTACGGGGATATGGCTCTATCTCATTGTTTTTAATGCATTGATTTCCTACGTTCGGGGGATGGCGGCGGGCACGGAAACTTTGTGGGTATTTCCTCGCCGCCGACATGGGCATAAAAAGGAGTACATCCCTAATCCGTCGCGACGTCGCTCTCCATGTGGCCTAAACACCGACTGCCCAGGCAGAACTGGAATGCGCTGCAGAATTCCCTGCTGCTGCGCATCGGCGGTGCCATCGCCGCCATCGCCCTGCTGGCGGTGCTCGGCATGTCGGTGTCCGGCCTGGTGGCAGAATCCACCCAGGGCAGCGGCGAGGCCATCAACAAGGCGGGCAGCCTGCGCATGCAGAGCTGGCAGATGGCCGGCCTCTATCTCGCCGGCCCCCTGCCGGAGCATGAGGAGGTGCGCCAACGCATGGCCGAAAGCCTGCGCCGTTTCGAGGCCACGCTGCAAAGCGAGGCCATCCTGGCCATGCTGCCGCGCGCCGGGGATACCGACTTGGCCACCACCTACCGCGCGGTATGGGATGAATGGCGGCAACGCATCCAGCCACGTTTCGCGACCATGGCAAGCGGGACCGTAATGGCGCCGGATGCGGCGACGCGCATCGCTCTGCTCGATGACATGGGGCGTTTCGTCGGCCAACTCAACCGCCTGGTACAGCAGATGGAAGACACCACCGAGGCGAAGATCCTGGTCATGCGCGTGGTGCTGGGTGCCGCCCTCCTCCTCACCGTGCTGGTGGTGCTGCTGACGGTGCAACTCATCCACAACCACCTGGTGCAGCCCCTGCGCGGCTTGCAGTCCCTCGCCGACAGCGTCGGCGCCGGCGACCTGTCGGCGCGCACACCGCATACCGGCGACGACGAACTCGGCCAGGTGGGGCGCGCCTTCAACCACATGGCCGGCGACCTGTCCCGCATGTACGAGGACCTGGAGGAGCGCGTGCGCCAGAAGACCGCGGAGCTCACGCGCAGCAACCAGTCCCTGGAACTGCTCTACCACTCCATCGCCCGGCTGCATGGCGAACCCCCGGGCAAGGCGGTCTATCTGGCGGTACTGCGCGACATCGAGCAACTGCTCGGCCTGGGGCCGGGCATCATCTGTCTGGGCGAATTCGGTGCCGGCGACGGCGTCGCCGTCGCCACCACCATGCGCCCCGGCGACGCCAGCCCCTGTGACCACGCCGCCTGCCTGTGGTGTCACGGCACCGACCAGACGCGCATCAGCATGGCCAGCGACTTCCATCGCCGCCTCACCCTGCCGCTGGCCGATGCCGAACACCAGTACGGCGTGCTCATCCTGGACATCCCCGACGGCCGCCAGCTGGAAGCCTGGCAGGTGCAACTGCTGGAGGCCCTGTCCCGCCACATCGGCGTCGCCATCGGCGCCGAGCGGCGCGGCGAGCAGAACCGGCGCGTCGCCCTGCTGGAGGAGCGGGCGGTCATCGCGCGGGAACTGCACGACTCCCTGGCGCAGTCGCTGGCCTACATGAAGATCCAGGTCAGCCGCCTGCAGAACGCCCTGAAGGCGGAGGACCAGCGCGCGCAGGCCGACAGGATCCTGCTGGAACTGCGCGAGGGCATGAGCGGCGCCTACCGCCAGTTGCGCGAACTGCTCACCACCTTCCGCCTGAAAATGGACGGCCAGAACCTGGCCAGCGCCCTGCGCCAGACGGTGGACGAATTCGCCGAGCGCGGCGAACTGGAGATCGACCTCGACATCAACCTGGAGGGCTGCGCGCTGACGCCCAACGAGGAAATCCACGTGCTGCACGTGGTGCGCGAGGCCCTCTCCAACGTGCTCAACCACGCCCGCGCCAAGCGGGCCGCGGTCCGCCTCGCCTGCCTGGCGGAGGGCGAGGTGGAGGTGGCGGTGGAGGATGACGGCGTCGGCATCGCCAAGAGCGCCGATCTGCACCACTATGGCATGACCATCATGGAAGAGCGCACGCGCACCCTTTCCGGCAGCATCGCCTTCACGCGATCCGCCGCCGGCGGCACCCGCGTCGCCCTGATGTTCCGGCCGGCGAGCCGGCGCGGCGGCATGGCCGAGACCAGGATTGCGAGGAGAACCTGACATGACGGCGGACACCCCGCAGACCCTGCTGGTCATCGACGACCATCCCCTGTTCCGCAAGGCGGTCCTGCAACTGGTGGACATGACCGGAGATTTCGTCGTCGCCGGCGAGGCCTCCTCCGGCGCCGAAGGCCTGGAACTCGCGCGTAGCCTGCATCCCGACATGATTCTGCTGGATCTCAACATGAAGCCCATGGGTGGCATCGAGGTGCTCAAGGCGATCAAGGCCTGGGGCCTGGACAGCCGCGTGGTCATGCTCACCGTCTCGGACGAGGCCAGCGACCTGGTGGCTGCCCTGCGCGCCGGGGCGGACGGCTACCTGCTGAAGGAAATGGAACCGGAAGATCTGCTGCTCAAGCTGAAGGAAGCCGCCGCCGGTCAGATCACCCTCACCGAGCGCCTGACGCGCAAGCTCGCGCATTCGCTGCGTGAGGAGAACAAGCCCAAGGATCTGGAGCAGGCCGGTCTCACCGACCAGGAGCGGCGCATCCTCGAACAGATTGCGCAGGGCCGCAGCAACAAGGTGATCGCGCGCGAACTGGGCATCGCCGAGGGCACCGTCAAGGTGCACGTCAAGCACCTGCTGCGCAAGCTCAACCTGCGCTCGCGCGTGGAGGCGGCGGTGTGGGCGGTGGATCGTCGGCGCGGCGAATAGGCGCTTCAACCCCGGCGGACGCGCCCGCCTCCGCTTCCAGCCAGCCGCCGCCCAGCGCCTTGAACAGGTCGACCGCGGCGATCAGCCGGGCGCGGCGCGTGAGCACCTGGGCGAGTTGGGATTCGTTCAGGCCGCGCTGCGCCACGAGCACCTCCAGATAGCCGGAATAGCCGGCTTCATAGCGCACCCGCGCCAGTTCCAGGGCCTGGGCGGTGGCCCCGACGCGACGGTCCTGGGCGGCTTCCGCGATGGCGTGCTCGCGCACCTCGACGAGGGCATCGCCGACCTCCCTGAAGGCGTTGTGGATGGCCTGCTGGTAGGCGGCCAGCGCCTCCCTCTGGCGGGCGCTGGCCTGATCGACGCGGGCCCGCCCGGCCCCGCCATCGAACACCGGCAGCAGCAGGCCGACACCCAGGGACCAGGTCTGCGCCCCAGCACTGAAAAGATTGGCCAGGTCCTGACTGCGCGAGCCGAGGGCGCCGGTCAGGGAAATGTTGGGATAGAGAGCGGCCTTGGCGACGCCGATGCGGGCATTGTTGGCGATCAGTTCCTCTTCGGCCTGGCGCAGATCGGGCCGCGCTTGCAGCAAGTCCGAGGGCAGGCCGGGCGGCGGCGGCGGGGGTAGCGGCAGGTCATACAAGCTGCCTGCGTCGATACGCAGGCCCGGCGTGCCGACCAGCAGCGCCAGCTGGCTTTCGGCCAGGGCACGCAGTCGACGCAGGTTGGCGAGCTGGGCCTGGCCGGCGGCGAGGTCGCCCTCCGCCTGGCGCAGGTCCAGCGGCGAGGCCACCCCCCCCTCGACGCGGCTGCCGACGATGCGCAGGGTCTCTTCACGGCTGACCAGGGCCTCCCGGTTGACGGCGAGTTCGGCGTCCAGGGCACGCAGGCTGAAATAGGTGTTGGCCAGCATGCCCGCCAGGGAGATCCGCAGACTATCCCGCGCATGCCGGCTGGCCAGGAAATTGGCGCGCGCCGCTTCCTCGGCGCGCCGCAGGCGTCCCCAGAAATCGAGCTCGAAAGCCGTCGACAGGCCCAGCCCGAACTCGCTGCTGTACTGCGGCATGGGCATGCCGGTTTCCGTGCTGGAACGCATGCGCCGGGCGCCGGCATCCAGGTCCAGCGAGGGCGCCTGGGCGGCGCCGACAACGCGCAGGGCAGCCTCGGCCTGTTCGACTCGGGCGACGGCGGCCTGGAGATCGAAGTTGCCGGCCTGGGTGCGGGCGATCAACTCGTCCAGCAGGGGATCGCCGAACAGCGTCCACCAATCCGCGCGGACGCGCGCCTGGCCCTCCTCCGAAGCAGCGGCATAGCTGGCGGGCAGGGCGACGGCGGGGCGTGTGTAATCGGGCCCCACGGCCTGGCAGCCGGCCAGCGCCAGACAGGCCAGGAGCCATGGCGAGATGCGCATCATGCCTGGTCCTCGGCGACGGCAGCCGGTTCCGGCCGGGCGACGACGCGGGTGGCCTTGCCGCGCGACAGCCATTTGAAGAACAACGGGATGAACAGGGTGGCGACGAAGGTGGCGGCGAGCATGCCACCGAACACGCCGGTACCCATGGAGCGGCGGGCGGCGGCACCGGCGCCGGTGGCGATGACCAGCGGGAAGACGCCGAGGATGAAGGCCATCGAGGTCATGATGATGGGCCGCAGGCGCAGGCGCGCGCCCTCCTTCGCCGCCTCCACCAGGCTCATGCCCTGCTCCAGCTTCTGTGTGGCGAATTCGACGATGAGGATGGCGTTCTTCGAAGCCAGGCCGATCAGCACCACCAGGCCGATCTGGAAGTAGATGTCGTTGGGCATGTCGCGCAGGAACACCGCGACCAGGGCGCCGAGCAGGGCGAAGGGCACGGCCATGATCACCGCCAGCGGCAGGGACCACTTCTCGAACTGGGCGGCCAGGATCAGGAACACCATGACGATGGCGAAGACGAAGGCCTGCGTCGAGGACGAACCGGTCTGCTTCTGCTGGTAGGCCTGGCCGGTCCAGGCGATCTCGTAGCCGGCGGGCAGGGTCTTCGCGGCCACCTCCTCGACCAGCTTGAGGGCATCACCCGAGCTCACGCCAGGCACGCTGTCGCCCAGGATCTTCGCGGCGACGAAGCCGTTGAAGCGTTCCACCTGCTCGGGTCCGACGATGTGCTTCACCCTGCTCACCGCCGCCAAAGGAATCATGGCGTGGCTGGTGGCACTGCGCACGTAGACCTTGCCCAGGTCCTCCGGCTTCAGGCGGTAGGCCGCCTCGGCCTGCAATTGCACGCGGTAGACGCGACCCGCCTTGTTGAAGTCGTTGACGTACAGGGAGCCCATGGTGCTCTGCAGGGTCTCGTAGATACTGGAGAGCGGTATGCCCAGCGACAGCGCCTTGGCCTCGTCCACTTCCACGTAGAGCTGGGGGATGGTGGGGCGGAAGAAGGTATTGATGCGCGAGAACTCCTTGCGGCTTTGCAGCGCGGCCATGAAATCCTGGACCACCGCATTGAGCTTCATGGGGTCGCCGTCCGCCTTGTTCTGCACAAAGACCTCGAAGCCGCCGGCGGTGCCCAGGCCCATGATGGGCGGCGGGTTGAACACCAGGCCGAGACCGTCCGGCAGCATCATGCCGGCGCCCATGAACCTGGCGGCCAGCTCGCCCGCGCTGGACTGGCGTTCGTTCCAGGGTTTCAGCGGAATGAAGATGGTGCCGGCGTTGGGCTTGTTGCCGCCGCCGATGAGGTCGAAGCCGGAGACCACGAAAGTGTGGGCGACGGCGGGGTCGCGCATGAGCGCCTGGCGCAACTGCTCGCCGGTGGCGGCGGTGCGCTTGAGGGTGGCGCCGTCCGGCAGCAGGAGGGCGGCGATCAGGTAGCCCTGGTCCTCCTCGGGTACGAAACTGCCGGGGATGCCGCGCAGCAGCCAGGCACCGGCGCCGATGACCAGGCCAAACAGCGCCAGGCCGACGATGCCGTGGCGCAGGCCGAGCCCCACGGTGGCCACGTAGGAGCGGGTGAAGGCCGCGAACAAGCGGTTGAAGGGCCGGAACAGACGCGATTCCCTGTGCCCGGGCTTGAGCAGCAGGGCGCACAGGGCCGGCGTCAGGGTCAGCGCCACGACGCCGGAGATGACCACGGCGATGGCCACCGTCACCGCGAACTGGCGGTAGAGGGTGCCGGCGATGCCGCCCATGAAGGCGACAGGAATGAACACCGCGCACAGCACCAGGACGATGGCGACGACCGCGCCCTGAACCTCCTTCATCGCCAGCACGGCGGCGTCGAAGGGTTTCAGACCCTCGGCGATGTGCCGCTCGACGTTCTCCAGCACGACGATGGCGTCGTCGACGACGATGCCGATGGCCAGCACCAGGGCGAACAGGGTCAGGGTGTTGATGGAAAAACCGAACAGCCACAGCCCGGCGAAGCTGCCGATGAGCGAGACCGGCACCGCCACCATGGGGATCAGCGTCGCCCGCCAGCTTTGCAGGAACAGGTAGACCACGCCCAGCACCAGCAGGACGGCGACCGCCAAGGTGTGCTCGACCTCGTAAATCGAGGCGCTGATGAAGCGGGTGGTGTCGTAGGGAATGATGTAGCCGAGCCCCTCGGGGAATTTCTTCTTCAACTCCTCCATCTTGGCGTTGACCCGCTGCGCGGTTTCCAGCGCGTTGGCGCCGGTCTGCAGGAACACGCCCAGGGCGATGGTGGGACGTCCGTCCAGGGTGACGCTCTGCTCGTAGCTGTTGGCGCCCAGTTCGATGCGCGCCACGTCGCGCAGGCGCAGCAGGCCGTCGGGGCCGCCGGCGCGGAGGACGATGTCGCCGAACTGCTCCGGGGTCAGCAGGCGGCCCTTGGCGGTGACGGTGTAGACCAGCACCTGGTCGGCCGGCGCCGGCTCCTGGCCGATCTTGCCGGCCGCGTTCTGCGCATTCTGGGTGCGGATGGCGGCGGCGATATCGCTGGTGGTGAGACCCAGTTGCGCCATGCGGTCGGGCTTCAGCCAGATGCGCATGGCGTAGTCCTGGGCACCGAAGACGACGACGTCGCCGACGCCCGGCAGCCGCTTCAGCTCGTCGGCGATGTTGAGGCTGGCATAGTTGGACAGGAACAGGGTGTCGTAGCGCGCATCCCGGGCCTCCATGCCGATGACCTGCAGAAAGTCGTTGGAGCGCTTCTGCACGAGCACGCCGTTGCGCCGCACCTCCTCGGGCAGGCGCGGCTCCGCCGCCTTCACCCGGTTGTTGACGTTGACCGTGGCCTGATCGACGTCGGCACCCACCGCGAAAGTGGCGGTGATGACCACGCTTCCGTTGGCCGAGGAGGAGGATTCGAAATACGACATGCCCTCGACGCCGTTCAACTGTTCCTCGATGGGAGCCGCGACGGTGCGCATCAGGGTCTCGGCGGAAGCGCCCGGATAGGTCGCGGTGATCAACACCGTCGGCGGCGCGATCTGGGGATATTGGGCGACTGGCAGTACCTGCGACGCAACCAGGCCGGCGATGACGATGATGATGGAGAGCACCGCCGCGAAGATAGGACGGTGGATGAAGAAGCGGGACATCGCGATCTACCTCAGCCCTTGGCCGCCGGCTTGCCGGTACCACCCGCCCCCGGCGGCTGCCCCATCCCCGCCGGCATCTCACCCGGCTTGTGCGGTAGCACCGAGGCGCCGGGACGCAGCTTCATAAGATTGTCGACGATCACGCGGTCGCCGGCCTGCAAGCCTTCCAGGATCACCCAGTCGCGGCCCAGCCATTCGCCGGCGACCACCGGACGCGGCACCACCTTGTCGTCGGCGCCCGCCAGCATGACCATGCGCCCCAGTTCGCTCTCCTGCACGGCCGCCTGCGGCACCAGGAAAGCGTTGTCACGCTGGCCCGCCAGCAGGCGCACACGCACGAAATGGCCGGGCAGCAGGCGGCCGTCCGGATTGTCGAATTCGGCCCGCATCGCCTGTGTGCCCAGGCCCGGATCGATCTGTCCGGCCAGGAAATTCACGCGCCCGCGGCGTGGATAGAGGGAGCCGTCCGCCAGCACCAGTTCCACGCCCTGGATGGCGCGGGCGTTCAGGCGTCCGCCCGGCAACTTGGCGACGTCGCTCTCCGCCAGGCTGAAGCGCACCCACATGGGGTCGGACTGGTGAATGGTGGTGAGCAGGCTGTCCGCCGTGCCGGCGACGATGAGATTGCCCTCGGATTTCACCGCGCGCCCGCTCTGCCCCGACACCGGCGCGGTGACCGTGGTCCAGGACAGATTCAGCTCGGCCTGGCGCACCGCCGCTTCCGCCGCACGCACCGCCGCGCGCGACACCGCATCGTGCGAGCTGGCGTCATCGGACTCGCGGCGGCTGATGGCCTGCCGGTCAAGCAGACCCTTCATGCGAGCGACCTCGCGCGCGGCCTGCTCGGCGCGTGCCCGCGCCTCCTCCAGGTTGGCGCGGGCCTGGGCGAGGGCGATCTCGTGCGGCGTCGGGTCGATCTGGAACAGCGGCTGGCCGGCGCGCACCGGCATGCCCTCTTCGAACAGGCGTTTCAGCAGCAGCCCTCCCACGCGCGCACGCACCTCGGTCTCGCGGGCGCCTTCGGTCTGCGCCATGACTTCGACGGCGATGGGCACGCGACTGGGCTGGACCTCGATCACCGTCACCGGCAGCGGCGGCATGCCGCCCTGCCCGTCTTGCTGGCCGCGCGCATCGGCCCCCGGGTCCGCACAGCCAAGCAGGACTCCCAGCAGCAAGACCAAACTCGTGCCAGCCAGGACGCTGGGAATGCGGGCGGTGGGGGCGGGCATGACTACGACTCCGGATGGAGAAACGGGTCCCCGCAGTATATACAACCATGCATGTATGTAAAATGACGGGCATCTCAATCGCCTTCGAGGATGCGCAGGATGACAACAGGCTTCGAGCGAACCCGCGCCATGCGGACAACTCCCGGGAGGCGCCGCCATGGCGCGTAAGACCAAGGCTGAGGCGGAACTGACCCGCCAGCAGATTCTGGAGGCGGCGCTGCGCGCGTTTCACGCCCGCGGCGTCAGCCGCACCACCCTGGAGGAAGTCGCCAAGGCCGCTGGCGTCACGCGTGGCGCGGTGTACTGGCATTTCGCCAACAAGACGGAACTGTTCTTCGCCATGCGCGAGCAGATTTCCCTGCCCCTGCTGGACAAGGGCCACAGCCTGATCCTGGCGGAAAATCTGGCCGATCCCCTGGACGGCATCGAGCAAAGCATCCTGGCCTTGTTCCAGGCCATTCTGGAAAGCGAACGGGTGCGGCAGATGTTCGAGATCATCTTCCTGCGCTGTGAATACGTGGATGACTTCGCCGGCGTGCTGGAGGAACTCAACAAGCCCGGCCTGCAATTCCTGGTGGACGCCGAACTCGCCTATCGGCGCGCGCAGGCCAAGGGCACCTTGCGCGACGGCCTGGACCCGCGCGCCCTGGCCATGGACACCCTGGCCTTCGTGCGCGGCCTGTTTCACCAGCTGCTGGCAAGCCCTGAGGAGCGGGACTGGCCGCGACGCATTCCGGCCATGGTGCGCGCCCACGTCGCCCTGCGCCGGGCGCAAAGCCCTTGCGATCCGGCGGGAGCCGAATCGGCAGGCGCCGCGCTGCCAAGGCAGACGCGGCGTCAGTAGAAATTCCGCCGCGGGCTCAGCGGATGCGGTCGAGCGCGTTGGCCGGGCGCCGGGCCAGCAGTTCCGCCGCGGCCTTCCGGGCCTTGGCCATCTGCTCGTCGTTCAGGGTCTTGGCCACCATGCCGCGCCAGTCACCGGCCACGGCGTAGCCCAGGCGGGTGGCGACGTCGAACGCGGCAAAAGCCTGGATGTCATCCCGCGGCACCACGACTCCGCGGGTATACATCTGTCCCAGGGCGAAATAGGCGTCGGCCACGCCCTGCGCGGCGGCCTTGCCATACCACTGGTAGGCTTCCGCCAGGTTGGCGGCGGTGCCTTGCCCCTGTTCCAGCATCAGCGCCATCTGGTATTGCGCCAGGGCATGGCCGCTCTCGGCCAGGGGGGTGATCATGGCGAAGGCCTTGGGGTAATCGGCGCAGCCATAGGCATGAATGGCCTTGTCGAAGGCATCCTCCTCGGCCAGCGCGGGGGCGTTGGCCATGGCCAGAGCGAGCGCCAGCGCCGCAATTGCCTGGTTCCTCATGGGGTACTCCTCCTGTTGGTTGCGAATGCGCGCGCTCCGGGTAGGCACGGCGTCATCATAACTCTGCAATTACGGCCCGTTCCTCAGATTGCCATCGGACGCTCGGCGCCGAGCGCGCTCCAGCCGCGCGCCAGACGATAGAGCACCCAGATGCCAACACCCAGCAGGAGCACGATGGCCGCGGGGATGCCGATGAGGGTCAGGGCGAGCAGGCCCGCCACCAGCATCCAGACGAGGGCATACCAGAAGGTCCGCATCTGCCAGCGGAAATGCGAATCCAGCCAGGTTTCCCGCACTTCCCCGCGGTTCATGAAATTCAGCGCCACGGCGATGATGGACGGCCATCCGGACAGGAAGGCGGTGACGATGAAGGCGGCGCTGACCAGACCGGTCAGGGCGCTGAAGGCGTGCAGGGCGTACATCACGTGGGTCAGCTTGATCATGCCGGCCTTGGGCACCAGGGTCGCGCGGATGAGGGGGTCGTCGGACATGAACCTTCTCCTGTGGGTAACACCGCAATCTTAGAGCCAATTTCAGCGGAGATCAGGCCGCCTCGACGCGGATTTCCGTGCCGTCGCATTCCACCCATTGTCCGGCGCGAATCTTCGCGGTCTTGCGGCTTTCCGGCTGGCCGTTGACGCGCACCCGCCCGGATGCCACCAGGGCCTTGCCCTGGCCGCCGCTATCGGCGAGGCCGACCAGTTTCAGCAGATCGCAGAGCGCGACGTAGTCGCCCCGCAATCTGAATTCGAGCCTGCGCATGCGGACGCGGGCGCTCAGCCCGTCTCCTCGCGCAGGAGGATCGGCTCGACCTGCACGGAGCTGTTCCCGTCCGTCACCCAGGCGATGCCGTCCTGGATGCTGCATTGCAGACGCATGCCGCGCGCCGCCATGGCCGCCAGCGCGCGGCTGGCCTCCTGAGGCAGGGCAAGGACGCGCAGATTGTCCAGGCGCCCCAGGTCGGCGCCGGCCTGCCGCCACCAGATCTCCGCCTGGCGCCCGCCGTAGGCGACGATCACCACACGCCGCGCACGGTTGCAGGCCTTGCGTATCCATTTCGGGTCCGGCAGGCCGACGTCGATCCAGCGCTCGATGGCGCCGGTCGCATCCCTTTGCCAAAGCTCCGGCTCGTCATCGACGCAGAGTCCCTTGCCGAAGGCGAGCCCTGCATCGGCAAACAGGGCAAAGGCGAGCAGGCGGACCATCATGCGCTCGTCGGTCTCGGAAGGATGCCGCGCCAGGGTGAGGCTGTAGGCCGCGTAATGCTCGCGGTCCATGTCGGCGACCTCGAGTTCGGCCTTGAAGATGGTCGCCTTGAGCGCCATGCGTTGCGGCCCGGCTAGTTGGGTCGATGGGAAGGATGGCCGGCGACTTCCTGGACCAGCACCCAGGGCGCCACCACCACGGCCCAGAAACGGCTGCCGGCGGCGTGCCAGAGGCCGGCCTCGGCGGCGCCGGCCTGGGCGACGCGGCCGTCCGCCAGCCAGGCACGCAGGGTCGCCGCGTCATCCCTGGCCATGGCCAGGGCGACCTCCACCAGGTCCACGCCGGCCGCCACCCGGATCACCACGCCGCGCGCGAAATGGCGCTCCAACTCCCGCCATTCCAACTGGCCGGTGTCGGCGTTGAGCTTGGCGCGCAGGATGGCGTCGTCATCGGTCATGGGCATTCGGGGCGGCGGAAAAGCCTGGATTGTATGGCCCCAAGGACGGCGGCCCAAGCCTTGCGCGGCCGGCCCGTCGCGGAAAAGCGGGAAACGGATGCTACTTGCCGCTGGAGCGAAGGCTACCGGCCTTGCCGTTCGCTCGCCGGTCATGGCCATTGCCGGCCCGCCGGTCGTTCATGGGCTGGCGCCGTTCGAAGTTGGGCAGCCGGCGGTCGACGACATGCGGCCCTGCCGCGTCGGCATGCGAGGCCTCGTCGGCGACTAGATCGACCTGAGTTTGGCTCCACTCACGCACGAAGACTTCCTGGTCAATCTCCTCGACCTGGATCTCCTGGGTATGGGAAAAGCGCACAAGATTCTGCAGGCCATCCTCCGGGCCGGAGGAGGGATAGCCGAAACGCAACGTATCCCCTTCCAGCCTGGACAAGCGGCCTTTGGACTTGAGGATTCGCCCCATCTTCCCCAGGAAGGATGTAAACCACTTGTTCGTGCGCATTGCCTGTTCCACTACCCCGTGTTGTTGAATATCTACACGAATCAAAGCCCGCAAGAACCATACCACCCTGTTTCCCTGACACATCAATGGTTTGACATTCTGTATTGCGACGGATGGATCAGGAATCAAACAGCATGCCGAAATCCCGACACAGCATTCGCTTGAAAAAGCAGTAACCGCACACAGCCCTTCCTACCTGTTCTTCTTGTTTCCTCCCATTTGAAGGTTAGCAGATCAGCGTGGGAGCAATAGGGATGCTGTCCCCTCATCGCCCCGACAACATGGCCCCTGCTGTGGCGGCGAAGGCGGACCTGGGGTGAGCATTGCTCACGGCTGCTGTGCAGCCGCACGCATGGGAAATGCTGTACGTGCAGACCTATGGCACTCTGCCCGAGCCACTGGCAAGACCTACCCAGCCAAGGCTTTCCAATACATGGGTGAAATCCGCCGCCGGCGGCGCCCGCACATCGAGGGACTGGCCGGTCACCGGATGCCGCAGCCGCAGCCGCACCGCCGCCAGCAGCAGGCGGCGCGAGTTGAACAGCTCGGTGAACAGGCGGTTGTGGCAACCCTTGCCGTGGGTGGCGTCGCCGATGATGGGATGGGCGATGTATTTCATGTGCCGGCGCAACTGGTGCCGTCGCCCGGTCAGCGGGCGCAGTTCGACCAGGGCATAGCGGCTGCTGGGATAGCGGTCGACGCGATACGGCAGTTCCGCGCGCGCCAGCAGGCGGAAATGGGTGACCGCCGGCCGCGGCGCGCCGCCAGACGCTACGCCGGCACGGGCATC
Organism: bacterium; assembly: GCA_009772925.1. Lineage (GTDB taxonomy): Bacteria > Pseudomonadota > Gammaproteobacteria > Burkholderiales > Thiobacillaceae > PFJX01. The sequence continues at coordinate 267,015 of WOUQ01000001.1, read as the reverse complement.
CGCCATCGGCGCCAGGGGATGCTCCACCACTCCGGCTTCCGGCGGATATCCACGCACCACCGCGAGATAGCGTTTGTCCACGGTTCCCGCGGTGAACTGGCGGCCGAGTTCGCGGCCCACCTCGGGGTCGAGGGCGAACAGCAGCACGCCCGAAGTGCCCTTGTCCAGCCGGTGCACGGGATACACCGGCCGGCCGATCTGGTCGCGCAGCAGTTGCAAGGCGAAGCGGGTTTCGTGGCGATCGAGGTCGCTGCGATGCACCAGCAGGCCGCTGGGCTTGTCGATGGCGATGAGCCAGTCGTCGCGATAGAGAACGGGCAGATCGCTCACGTTCGCGAGGCCTTGGCGGAGCGCCCGCGTCGAGCGTAAGGTAGGCGCCATCGGCCTGGGAGCGGCACATGGACATGGACGAACGCGAAGGCATGCTGCGGGACATCCGTCGCGAGGCGGAACTGACCCACCACTGGCTGGGCAAGGATGTCATCGACGCGCGGGTCATGGCGGCCATCGCGGCGGTGCCGCGCGAGGCCTTCGTGCCTCCCGGCCTGCGGCCGCGCGCCTTCGACGACGGTCCCCTGCCCATCGGCCACGGCCAGACCATTTCGCAGCCCTTCATCGTCGCCCTGATGACCGACCTGTTGCGGCCGCGCGCCGGCGACACGGTGCTGGAAATCGGCTGCGGTTCCGGCTACCAGGCGGCGGTGCTGAGCCGGCTGGTGCGGCGCGTCTACAGCCTGGAGATCATCCCCGAGATGGCGGCCGCGGCCGCCGCGCGCCTGGCCGAACTGGGCTACGACAACGTCGAGGTGCGCCACGCCGACGGCTATGCCGGCCTGCCGGAACACGCGCCTTACGACGGCATCCTGGTCACCGCCGCCGCGCCACATGTGCCGCCCGCCCTGACAGAACAACTCGCGCCAGGCGCCCGCCTGGTCATCCCGGTCGGCCGACAGGGCTGGTCGCAGGAACTGCGCGTATTGGAGAGGCGCGTCGACGGCGGGCTGGATGCACGGACCGTGCTGGACGTCGCCTTCGTGCCCCTCACCGGCCCGCATTGCGACGGCAATTAACGTGAAAGTCGCACAGCGACTTCTCGAAGCTCCCCTCGCCCGCGTGCGGGAGAGGGGTTGAGGGTGAGGGAAACGGGCATGACTTTCATACTCAGGGGTGTCATAAAAAGACATGCCCGTTAGCGCGCCGGAACCACCTCCACCTTGTTGACGAAGTAGATGCTGGGGAAGGTGCGCTTCAGCGTCTTGCTGTGGAAATCGCGCATTTCCAGGCCGTCATCGAACTGGATCGTATCGCCCGCCTTCACGGCGATGATGGTCGCCGCCAGCCAGCGCGTCTGCTTGCCCTGGGAAGCCTCGATGTAGGTGTAGGGCGGCGCCTTGATGGTGCTCACCACCTTCGCGGTCTGGGTCATTGCGGCTGGCTTGCCGGAGGGGGGGGTGGCGAAGGCGGGGACGGCAAGGAACAGGGCGAACAGCAGGGACAGGATTTTCATGTGGACTCCGCGAGGGTGGCGAAAGGAACGGCGGCAAAACAGGGGGGCATGATACCGCCGCCCCGGTGGCCGGAGCGGCGGCCACGCTTGAAAAAACGGTATTCGAGGTCTGGTGATGAAACCGACTGTGGATCGAGTGCTGAACGCGGACTCAAACGTGGAAATTCGGAGTTGAGAAGGAGAAGCCCCGAACGGCTGGTACCAGAACCTACACACGACCTTCGGGCCTAGGGTCTTGGGAGCCCGCTGATCGGCCTGATCGGTCTGTCAAAATTAAAGTCAGAAGACTGAGTGGAGCAGTCGCACGGCAAGGTTGCCTGATAGCAGAGCTTCAATACTCGATGTTCGATTTGCTTCAGATTTTTATGGTGTATGTGGCACGTTCAGCCAGGCTGATGAGTTGTTCAATGTAGGTGTCAGAATCCAGTTCGGTGATGGCATAGAAGATGTTCAGGCTCGAGTTGGAGCCGCCCAGCGTAGCCTCCAACACCTTGCTGACGATCGCCAGCAGGCTTCCCCTGATCTTGTGTGCCTCGCTGGCATCCTTGCCCGAGAGGCAGATGACGAATTCAGCGCCGGCGTAGCGGTAAACTTTTTGTTCCCTACCGAGCGCGTCGCGTATGCCCGAAATACTCGCGCGCAGAATCTCGTCCCCTTTCGCGCGACCATGCGTTTGGTTGATCTCGTATAGATCGAAGCGCAGCATGAGCAGGCTACAGGCCTGCCCCTGGGCTTTCGTGACCGCCTGCTCACGCTCGAGATCGGGTAGTAAGTACGCGCTGCAATAGGCGCCCGTGAGCGGATCAATCTTGTGCAGGGTTTCGAACACCTTCTGCCGCAACGCCACCAGTTCGGCTCGAAAGCGGGCGACCTGTTCGATATAGGGATCGTACTCACTGGGCGTAACGGGCCAATGGCCCTTCAGCCGAACGCACAACTCCCGCGCGCGGTTGTGCATGATCTGGTGCATTTCTTCCACTTTCCTGAAACTCGGCAAGCCGCGCAGGCTGGCATTGGCGGGGCCGTAGAACCATTGGCCGAAGGCACACTGATGGTGCGCATCGTCGGCAATGTCCGCCTCGCGTGGCGGCAGCTTGCAGGCAAGTGTGCGTTGTATCTGCTCGCGCCAGGCATCGTGCATGGACAACGCCCGATCGATGGTGGTGAGTATGGTGTCGAGTTCCTGGGCCGTAACATTGATCATGGCTGCTCCACAGGGTGTCCCTAGGCAAGCGTTGCAAACCGCATGGGTCAGAAATCAGGGGGTGGCCACCCATATTTCCGTTAATTTCCCCGCGCTCTCCTCGTATTTCTTCAACTGCCTGATCAACAGGTCATCCAGCACGTATCCCTTGTTCAGCAGCATCACCCCGTCGTGGCTGAACAAGGTCCTGGACAGTCGGTCGCCGGGCTTTAGTTCGGACACCTCCATCGAGTGTTCCGGGCCCACGTTCGCCCGGGCTTCCGCATGACCCATGACTTCCAGGAAGGCCGTCACGATGGATGGGTCATAGCGGCTACCGCTGCCCTCCTTGATCATGCCCAGTGCCTCGGCGGCCGAGCGGCGGCGCTGAGTGATCGTGCCCAACTGAAGCCCGTCATAGTCATTGGCCACCGCCAAAATGCGCGAACCGATGGGAATTTCAAGACCGGAAAGGCCATCGGGGTAGCCCTTGCCGCTGAAATGCTCATGATGGTGGCGGATGATGTGTGCGCCTCCACGCAGGCTTTCCAGTTCCATCAGCGCCGTTTCGGCGACCACCGGATGCTTCATGGCCAGCCAGCGCTCTTCCGCGGTGAACACGCTGAGCGGCTTGGAGATCATCTCGTCCGGCCAACTGATCTTGCCGATGTCATGCAGCAGCCCCGCCACCGTGATGTCGTTGATTTCCTGCTCGCGCAGGTCGAGGTGCACGGCGATCCTGCGCGCCAGGTCGGCGACCCGCTTGCCATGGCCACCCAGGTTTTTCTGGCGCAATTCCACCAGGTTGGAGAACACGCGCAGCGAGGTGAGAAAGGACTCCTTGAGCTTCTTGTTGCTCAATTCAAGAAATGTGGCTGTCTGCTTGAGTTCAGCGGTACGGGCGCGAACCGCATCCTCCAGCCCCTCGTTGAGGAAAGCCAGTTCCTGATTCTGGCGCGTGGTCAGTTCCTGCAGCGCATCGCGCTCGTCCGCCAGGCGTTTGCGCTCGACCAAACCGCGCAGGGTTTGCAGCAACTGTGTTTCATCCCAGGGTTTGTTCAGGTAGGCATGAATGCCACCCTCGTTCACCGCCGCCACCGTCGACGCCATGTCGGCATAGCCGGTGAGCAGGACGCGCAAGGTCCCCGGCCAGCGCTCGCGGGCCTGCTTGAGGAACTCGGCGCCGCTCATGTGGGGCATGCGCATGTCGGAAACGATCACGTCGGCCGGTTCCTCGGCGAGCATGGCCAGGGCCTGTGCCCCACCGTCCGCGGTGTGGATGGCATAGCCCTCGGCGCGCAGCAGGCGGCGCAGACTGGTCAGGATGTTGGGTTCGTCGTCAACCAGGAGCACGCGGGGTTGGGGTGGATCGGTGTGGGTTTCCATCTTGGTCTTCCTATGGTGCTATGCGGTAAGTCGATTAACAGGTACGGTCGCGGCCCTGCCGCTTGGCTTCATAAAGTGCATTGTCGGCCGCCAGCAGCAGGTTTTCCGCCGTGTCGACCAACGGGAACTCAGCCAGGCCAGCGCTCAAGCTTGCGGAAAAGACCTGGTTCGGCCCATCACCGCAATGTGCAATGCGGGCGAAGCGGGCGCGGATGCCGTCGATCAGGTGCCAGGCGGCATCGCGCTGGCAATCGGGCAGGATTACCAGAAATTCCTCGCCGCCATAGCGGCCGACCAGATCGCTGCCGCGCAGGCGCTGACGCAGCAGACGCACCAGGCTCTTGATGACGCGGTCGCCGGCCGCGTGACCGAAGCGATCGTTGATCGACTTGAAGTGGTCCAGGTCGAGCATGGCGATGCTCAGCGATGTGTTGGCACGACGCGCGCGCCCCACCTCCCCGATCAGAATCTCCTTGATGCGGCCGTGATTAAGCAAGCCGGTCATGGCATCGCACACCATCATCCGGTTCAGCAGCCGGGTGCGCTGCGCGCGGATACCGACGGCGCGGATCAGCGCGCGGGCATTGACGGGTTTGGTCAGAAAATCGTCGCCGCCATGGCGCAGCGCGGCATACTGCATGTCCTTGTCGTCTTCGGCGGAGAGAAACACGATGGGCAAGGCGCCATACACAGCGTGCTGGCGGATCACCCGGGCCAGCTCCGCGCCCGTGCAGTCGGGCATGTAGACATCCATCAGCAGCAGGTCGGGGCTGAATTCCGCCAAGGCATCCAATATCCGCAAGGGCTCTGACAGCGTCCGTGTCTCCATGCCGGCATCACGCAGCAGCGCGCCGTAATAGCGCGCCAGGGAAGCATCGTCTTCCACCACCAGGATGCGATAGGGCGCCTCCATCAGGTGGCCGCTCACACGGTCCAGCTCCTCCAGCAGGCCGAGCAGGTTGATGGGCTTGGTCACATAGGCCTGGCCGCCGGCACGCACCGCCCCCAGACGCGCGTCGATGTCGTCACGCACGCTGGCGTAGATCAACGGCAGCTTGGGGCTGTCGCGGTGCAAGTCATGGCCGAGGGCGATGCCGGCCTGTTCATCCGCCCCGATGATGATGTCCAGGACGCAGGCGTCGGGGCGTTGCCGGGCCACCTGGGCCAACAGTTCGGCCGGCTTGTCGAACACCTCGGCCTGATAGCCGAAATGTCCCAGTTGCGCGCGCAACCAGCGGGATTGGGCCACATCGTCTTCCAGTATGTAAACGAGCGCCCTGGTTGCCGTCGTCGCGTTCTCCTCCGAACCGCTCTCGGGCGGTAATTCCGGCAGGGCATGGACCACCTCTCGCATCCGCGCCACCAGCGCATCGAGCTCCGCCCGAGCAAGCGGATCGGGCACCGTTTCGCTGGCCAGCCAAGGTCGCAAGTCGTTTTCCAGTTGCGCCGCCACATCACCCAGCGCCAGCAGCCCGTAGGTTGTCGCGCTGCCGCGCAGGCTGTGCGCCAGGCGGGTCAGTTCGTACAGCGCCGGCGCCGGGTCGCTGGCCATGTAGCAGTCGATCCAGGCCTGTTCGATGGCGGCCAGACGCATCGGCAACTGGTCGATGAAGCCCCGCCGCAGATTCTCCAGGATGCGGCGTGCCTGAGAAGAATCAGCCGCCATGGTGCGCTTGCCAGTGGGCGCGGATATCCTGCGCCAGCGTCATGGGATCGAACGGCTTGGCGATCACGGCCAGGGCGCCGAGGGAAAGAAAGTGATCCAACTCATCGGACTGCACCTTGGCGGTCATGAAGAACACCGGCAGCGCGGCAGCCTCGGGCAATGCGCGCAGCGCCGCCAGCGTAGCGGGGCCGTCCAGGCCTGGCATCATCACATCAAGCAGAATCAGGTCGGGCTGGAAACCTGCTACCTTAGCCAGCGCCGCGCGCCCGGAAGCGCACAGTTCGACTGTGAAACCGCCCACCGTCTCCAGGGCCAACTGGATGACCGCCTGGATATCCGGATCGTCTTCCACACAGAGAATGCGTTCAAGCTTCGGCATAGGGTTGTTCCATGCTGTTCGTGGGGAGCCGGATGGCCCGCTGCAGGGTGGCCAGCAACTCGTCATTGGAAATGCGGGATTTCAGCATGGTGGCCACGACCGCCTCGGCCGGGCTCGCCGCGGTATCCTGGGCGGACAAGACGATCACGCGCGGTGTTGGGTGCAAGCTTTGCAGGTCAGCCATCAGGCTCCAGCCGGAACCGTCGGGTAAATCCAGGTCGAGGATCACTACGCTGAAGGGTCCATGCCGCAACTGGGCGCGCGCTTCCACCAGGGTGCGCGCGGGGATGAACTCGGCGATTTCCCGCGCCAGGGTGGACACCACCTGCAACAGGTCGGCATCGTCCTCCACATGCAACACGCGCGGTTTCCTGCCGTCCTCACCATGCACCGCCTGGCGCACCGACGTCAGCAGCCGGCTTTCGTCGAAGGGTTTGGCGAGCCAGTCCACCGCATCGAACTCACCCGCCAGCGTGAGCTGGCCTTCTTGCGCCAGGGCGGAAACGACGATGATCGGCAGGTCGCGATGTTCGGGCGTGGCGCGCAGCGTGCGGATGATCTCGATGCCATGTTGGTCGGGTAGGAGTAGATCCAGGGTCATGGCGGCATAGCGTTGCTCTTGCAGGCGCGCCAGGGCGGAACGGGCATCGCCGGCCAGGTCGACGTTGAAGCCGGCGTGCCGCAGCAGGGAGGACAACAGACCAGCCACATCGGCATTGTCTTCCACCACCAGCAGGCGCGGGGCGCCAGGCAATTCCTGTGCGGTGGCGTCGGTGTCACCCTCGGACGCATCGGCGGTCAGCAAGGGCAGATCGACATGGAAGGTGGTGCCATCTCCCTCCAGTGAGTCGAAGCCGATCTGTCCGGACATGCGCTCTAGCAGTTCCCGGGTGATCGCCAGGCCGAGACCACTACCGCCCTGCGGGCGAGCATCGGAAGCATCGGCCTGGGAGAATTTCTCGAAGATGCGGTCGCGGAAGTGGGCGGGGATGCCGGGGCCATGATCGCTGACCGACACGCGGACATGATCATCCAGGCGGGTCACGGCAATCTCGACCTGACTATCCACGGGCGAGAACTTGGCGGCATTGGAGAGCAGATTGGCCATGACTTGCAGAAAACGCTGGGCATCGACGCGCACCATCGCCAGTTCGACGCGCGCGCTCAGCCGGAAGGAGACACGGCGCGCCTCGCCGTAAGTGTGGTAGGTCTCGATCGCCCGTTCCACCAGCGGCATCAGGTCCTGTGCCTGCATATCGAAACGCATGGCGCCGGCCGCCATCTTTTCCATGTCCAGCAGATCGTTGATGAGATGCGTCAGATGTTCACTGTTCCGGTGCGCGATCTCGATCATGCGCGTGACTTGCCCAGGCAACTCACCCAGCGCACCGCCGGCGATGAGGCCGAGGGCGCCGCGGATGGCGGTCAATGGCGTGCGTAATTCGTGGCTGACCGTGGAGATGAACTCTCTCTTCAGGCGTTCCATGCGCTTGCGCTCGCTGATGTCGCGCACGATGCCGATATACAGGGGCTGACCGTCGCGGTCGATGGCGGTCACCGCAAGTTCCATCGGGAACGTGGAACCATCCTTGCGTTGTCCCTCCACTTCGCGGCCGATGCCGATCACTTTGGCCACACCCGATGCCTGGTAATTGCGCAAGTAATCATCATGCTGGCCGCGATGCGGTTCCGGCATCAGCATGCTGACGTTGTGGCCAATCACCTCCGTCACGACATAGCCGAAGATGCGCTCGGCCGCCAGGTTGAAAGAGGCGATGATGCCGCGGCCATCGATGGTGATGATGCCATCGAGAACATTGTCGAGCACCGCCTGGGTGTGCCGGGCGCCCACCTCCAGCGCGGCTTGCGCCGCCTTGCGCGCGCTGATGTCAGTCTCGATGCCGATGTAACCCTGGATCTGTCCCACCTCGTCGCGCAGCGGATCGACACTGAGACTGATCCAGTAGGCGTGACCGTCTTTGGCGTAATTGAGGATTTCCACCTCGAACGATTCGCCGCGCTGCAACGCCGCGCGCATCTGCGCCACGGTCGCCGGATCGCTGGTCGGGCCATGCAGCACCCCGCCGGGTTTGCGTCCGAGCACCTCCGACAGGGCGTAGCCGGTGAGGCGCTCGAAACCGGCGTTGACCCACTGCACGCGCCCGTCCCGGTCGGTGATCACCACGCCGTTGTTGGTGTGACTGGCCACCAGGGAGAGGCGCCGGTGCGAGGTCTCGATGGCCTGCCGCGCCAACACCGCCCGCCGCGCCTCGAAGAGCTGACCGATGGTGCTCGACAATGGGTCCAGCCAGTCGATCAGTCCCTGATCGTAGCCATCGCGCCGGTTGGCGATACCCAGCATGCCCACCATGGCGCCGCCCATATGGATGGGCAAGCCGAGAAAGCTGCGCAGCGCGGGATGTCCCGGCGGCAGCCCGCCGCTCCGTGGATCCCGGGCGGGATCGTTGGCGATGACCGGTTCGCCGCTGCGCAGGGCGGCGCCGAACAGCGTATTCAGGTTGGTGAACTCCATGCCCTGCGGCGCGTGCTCGGTGAAGAAACGCCGGGTTTCTTCATTCCAGGCGATGTTGGTGATGGCATGTGTCTTCAGGTAAGGCTGACCTTCTCGCTGGTGCACCTCGCCGATGAAGCCGTACTCGCTGCCGGTGAGATCGAGGATGTCGCGCAATAAATCATCGAAGGCCTGGCGCGTGTCGGAGGTATGGATGAAATTGGCCTGGGAGCGTGTGATGGCGCTCAGCATGCGGCCCTGGCGGAGTTCCTGGGCGCGCACGGCCTTGAACCAGCGCAGCAGGCCCACCAGGGTCAGCAGCAGACCGCCGAGATAGCCGACGAGGTGCTCGCCCAGCCGGTTCCAGGGTGAGGCGAATCCCACCGCGCCCCGCCAGTCGCCTGCGATGTGCAGCAGAGTGCCGGCCAGCATCAGACCAAATCCGGCCATGACCAGGCCCAGCCCAGCGCACGTCCCCGCCTTGCAGCCGCGGCGCCGAAACAACCAGAGCGCCAGGATGATGGCCAGCAGCAGCAGGACGCGCAGTGCCTCGAATGAAATGTGGCTCATGCGCTCGATTCCGCTGAAACATGCGCGGCGGCCTGGCCAGCCTGGCTTACCGGTAGGCTGACACGGAACGCGGAGCCAATGTCAACCAGGCTACGCACGCCGATCTCGCCGCCGTGCTGCTGCACCACGGCATAGGCCAGCGACAGGCCCAGACCGGCACCCTGGCCGACCGGTCGCGTCGTGAAGAAGGGCTCGAAAATGCGCGGGCGCACGGTATCGGGAATGCCGATGCCGGTATCTTCGATCTCGACGTAGACCCGCTCAGCCTCATGCCCGCTGCGCAGGGTCAGCCGGCCGCCGTTGGGCATGGCCTGCAGCGCGTTATTCAGCAGGTTGAAGAAGACCTGGTTGAGTTCGGCCGGCCGACACTGCACCGGCGGCAGCTCGCCATACTCGCGACACACCTCCACCGCCGTGGAGAGGCGCTCGCCGAGCAGATTGAGGGTGCTGTCCAGGGCATGGTTGAGGTCGCTCCATTGCCATTCGCCGCTGCTGTCCACCCGTGAGAAATCGCGCAGGTCCTGCACGATCTGGCGCACCCGCTCGACGCCGGAACCGGATTCGGCCAGCAACGCGCGCGCGTCTTCCAGCACGAAATCCAGATCCGCCTTGCGGCGCAGGTCGGCCAGATCGTCGCGCACCGCCGCCGCGAGTCCGGATTCGGCCTGACGATAGCGCTCCAGCAACTGGGCCAGGGTGTCCTGGTAGCGGCTCAACATGCTCAGATTGGAGGCGACGAAGCCGATGGGGTTGTTGATCTCGTGCGCCATGCCCGCCGCCAACTGGCCGACGGCGGCGAGTTTTTCCGACTGCATCAGGTATTGCTGGGTCTCCTGCAATTGGTGGTGCAGGGTCTGTAATTCATCGTAGCTACGCTGCAATTCGGCCTGGGTGCGTACCCGATCGGCCAGTTCCCGCTCCAGTTCCAGCTTGGCCTGTTCCAGCTCGCGCGTGCGCTCGATGACGTTGCTTTGCAGGATCAGGTTGGCCTCGCGCACCTTCTCCTCCAGCTCCATGATGTGGCTGATCTCGGTACGTACCGAGATGTAGCGCATGGGCAGGCCGTGCTCATCGAGCATCGGCAGGATGGTGGTTTGCACCCAGTAGGGGCGGCCATTCTTGGCGCGGTTCTTCACCTCACCCCGCCAGATGTGGCCGGTGGCGATGGTTTGCCACATGCTCTGGAAAAACTCGGGCGGATGATGGCCGGCATTGACGATGCGATGGTTGGCGCCAAGCAGTTCCGCGCGCGGGTAACCGCTGACCTGGCAGAACTTGTCGTTGACGTAGGTGATGTTGCCGGCGGCATCGGTGATGCTGACGATGGAGTGTTCATCCAGGGCGCGCTGGCGGATGGCCTGTTCCGCCAGCGCCGCGCGCAAGCGTGCCTGCTGCTCGGTGAGACGGCTGATGGCGCGCCGGTTCCAGCGATACACCAGCGCCGCCACCAGTCCGCCCAGCAGCACCGCGACCAGACCCACGCCCAGCATCATGCCGACGGCGTCGCGTTGCCGCGCGCGCGCCTGCTCGGCGCGCGCACCCTGCTGCACCTGGCGCAGTTCCACCCAGTGCATCAGGGTATCCAGCATGTCGCTTTGCGCCGGGATGGCGTCGGCCTTGAAGGATTCCCGGGCGGCATTCAGCTCGTCCACGCGGGCCAGCGCGAGGATCCAGTCGAAATGCCCCATGAGTTGTCCCAGCAGAACATCCTGGCGCTCGCGCAATGCCTGCTCCTGCGCGCTCAGGGGCAAGGCCAGCAGACGCAGGCGCGCGCCACCAAACTCGCCTTCCAGGCGTTCGAACTCCAGCAGTTTTTCGTCGCGTTCGAACGGATCGCTCAATTCCAGCGCCTCGTTCAGGCGCAGCAGGCGGGCACGCGCACTGCGCATCATGGTGACGATGGCCGATATGGCGGTGGCGTCCTCGCGCACCACATCGTCCAGCGTCTGCGCCATCTGGCGCAACTGGAACACGCCCACCGCGATGCCGATGCCGACCAGCAACAGCATGCTCGCAAGGCCGAACAGCAGGGGGCGCGTCGAGCTTTTCAGGACGACATCGGCCACGTCCTCCGCCTGCGACGGGGGGACGGTCGCAGCCGTGGTGCCCGTGCTACTCGGCATCTTCCGGCCCTTCGATGGGCAAGCCGACGCGGAAGGTGGTGCCCTGGCCGACCTGGCTTTCCACCTCGATGCGGCCACCATGTTTTTTCACGATGCCGTAGGAAATCGAAAGGCCCAGGCCGGTCCCCTTGCCCACCGGTTTGGTGGTAAAGAACGGATCGAAGATGCGGTCGATGACCTCCTGTGGAATGCCGCAACCGGTATCCGAGATCGCCACCCACACCCATTCCGCTTCCCGCCAGGCCCGCACCCGCACCACCCCCTTGGTTTCGATGGCATGCGCCGCGTTGACGAGCAGATTCATGATCACCTGGTTGAGCTGGCCGGGCAGGCAGCGGATTTCCGGGATGTCCTCGCACTCCAGATGCACCTCGGCCTTGTACTTGAGCTCGTTGTGGACGATGTTGAGGGTGCGTTTCAGGCAGTGGCGGAGGTCTTGCCATTGCCAGTCCTCGTTGTCGCCGGCGTGGGCGAAATCCTTCAGATCCTGCACGATCTTGCGCACGCGCTGGATGCCTTCCTGGGATTCCTCCAGCAGCTTGGGAATGTCCTCCAGCAGGAAGGCGAAGTCCGTCTCCCGCTTGGCCTGTTCCAGCCCGGCGCGGCACGCAGGAGTGGCCACTCCTTCCACGACCCGCTCGAACGCGGCGACCACGGCCAGCACGTCCTGGACGTACTGCCCCAGGGTGCCCAGGTTGGAATGCAGATAGCCGATGGGGTTGTTGATCTCGTGCGCGACGCCGGCGGCGAGTTGGCCGATGGAGGCCATCTTCTCTGCATGCGTCAGTTGTTCACGGGCATGTCGCAGCGCGTCGTAGGCCTCGCGCAGTTCGCCCGCCTGTCGCGCCTGTTCCTGTTCCGCCCGTTTGCGCTCGCTGATGTCGACATACATGACCACGCAACCGCCCTGACCGGACAGGGGAGCAGCTTTTAGCAGGAACCAGTCGTCCTGGCGCGCGCCATGGCAAGGGTATTCCAGTTCGAAGCGGGGTTTCTCGCCCCGCAGTGCCGCCGTCAGCGCCACCAGGGCATGCGCCGCGCCGCCGTCGCCGTGTTCGGCCGCGGCGCGCAGCACCTCCAGGTAGTTCTCTCCCGGCGCGCAGACCTGCGCATTGGCCACGTTCAGTTCCGTGAAGCCGCGCCAGGCATGGTTCACGGAAATGATCCGGCCGCCCGCGTCAAGCACGGCGATGGGAGCCGGCATGGCATCGAATATGCATTCCAGCCAGGCCTTGTCACACTTGCCGCCGGCCCGCCCGGGCGCCTGCAGCGGCATTGTGGGCTTCGCCCTCGTATCATCGACCTCGCCATGATGCACCATGATGTTCTTCCTCCTCTTCATTGTTGGGGGGTGCAGGCAGGGGCTGCCATGCGCGCACTCCGGTTCTATGCCAGTAGCCGCTATGCGGCTTCGTGTCCTCCGTCCCGCTCGGGATTTCGAAAAAATCGATGTCCACCACCTCGCCGTCCCACACCAGGAAATAGTCGCCCCATGCGCTCTGTGAGCGTTGCACGGCGAGCGGGCGCAACTCATCGCGACGTGGATGGCGGTTCCATATCCAGCTCAAGTCATGCCCCCCTCAGCGCCAGACGGCTTTCGTCCGCGGCGCGGCTGGCGGCGTCCAGTGCCTCGGCACCGACCGCGTTGTCCAGGCCGAGACGGCTGAGCACCGTCGGCGTCAGCGGGGTGCGTGCCGGCGCCGCGTCACCGCTTTGTATGGCCCAGGCCACGTGCACGAGGTCGGCCAGTGGCTCGACGGGATCGTCGGACGGGTGGCGGTGCTGGCGCAAGGCGTTCTGCAGCTCCCTCGGGAAGCGCCACTGGCGAGCGATCTCCGCCGCCAGCGCGCAATTGTCATAGCCGAATGCCTGCCGTTCCCTTTCCAGACGCTCGGGCTCGGTTTCGTCCGCGGTGCCTTCCAGGGTCTGCCAACGCGCCGCCGCGAAGTGCCCCAGCAGCAGTTCCCCCAGGTTGTGCAGCAGCCCGGTGGTGAAGGCAAGCCCGGCGTCGCGCCGCAGTGTGCGCGCCAGGACGCCGGCGGCGGCGGCGGTGGCGAGACTGCGCGTGGTGGCCCCGGCATCGGCGAATGCGGCGATCAAGCCGGTGGATAGCACCAGGCCGCGCAGATTGCTGGTGCCCAGCACCATGACGGCTTCCTGCAGGCTGCCCACCTGTCTGGGCAAGCCAAAAAAGGGCGAATTCGCCAGCCGCAACACCCGCGCGGCCAGCAGGGGATCCCGCGCCAACATGCGGCAAAGCTCGGCGGCTTCGAAATCGTCATCCGCCAGGCGCGGCAGGATGGTCTCTATGGCGGGTGAAAGACCGGGCAGGGTGTGCAGGCCACGAAAGATTTCATCCACGGTCGGCACCGCGGTCATGGCCACCGTATGTTCACTCAGGTTCGACATGTTCAATCACCAAGGCGGTGCCAATCGATGCCGACGCCCCACCGAGGGGGTAGCGCCAGAAGCGGATCCCGCGGCCATCCGCGAGCCGGCCCCGACCCTTGCCCGCCGCGTCCAGCATGCTGCTGAATAGCGTGGTGGGCAGGAGTTCGTCGGCGGTTTCACCGAGCCGGGCGGAGGCGCCCGGCAAGAGACGCGCGGCGGCCTGGTTGGCCATGACCAGACAGCCATCGCAATCGATGCCGAACACCGGCAGCGGCAAGTGGGCGACGACTTCCTGGGCGGCGCGCAGCACATGCAGATGGCGCAACGCTTCACGGGTTTTTTCCGCCACCCTCTGCTCCAGTTCCTGGTTCCATAGCGTCAGCGCCGCATTGGCTTCGCGCAGGGCGGCGTTGAGCCGGGTGTTTTCGCGCGTCACGCGATGCAGCTGAAACGCCTCGCGCACGGTTTGTCGCAGGGGTTCGTCGTCCCACGGCTTGGTCAGGAATTTGTAGATCGCGCCCTGGTTGACCGACTCCGTCACGCTGGAGAGTTCCGTGTAACCGCTGAGCATGATGCGCACGCTGTCCGGCCAGCGTTCGCGCGCCTTGGCGAGAAACTGCACGCCGCTCATGTCCGGCATGCGCTGGTCGGTGAGGATGACGCCCACCTCATGGGTGGCGAGCAGCGCGAGCGCTTCCCGGCCACTCGTGGCGCGCAGCAGCGCATAGCCGTCACGACGGAACAGGCGCGCGAGGGCGGCGAGGATGTTGGCCTCGTCGTCGACGATCAGGAGCGTATCGTGTGGCTCTGGGGTATCGATGAGGTCGGACATGCCTGTGTTTCCACCCTTGCAGTGAACTCTTCAGCCGGCATCGGCCGGCCATATAGATAGCCCTGAATGAAGTCGCAGCGCTGCGCGCGCAGATACGCCGCCTGCCCTTGCTGTTCCACACCCTCCGCCACAACTTTCAGGTTCAGGCTGTGTGCCAGGGCGATGACGCCGGCGGCGATGGCCGCGCTTTCGCGATTGGTTTCGATGTCGCTGACGAAGGAGCGGTCGATCTTCAGCGCATGCAGCGGAAAACGCTTGAGATAGGCCAGGCTGGAATAGCCAGTGCCGAAGTCATCCACCGACAGATCAAAGCCATGGTGCGCCAATTCGGTCAACAGCCGCTCGGCTTCCTCCGGGTTGTGCATCAGGCTGCCCTCGGTGATCTCCAGCTCCAGGCAACTAGCCGGCAACTCATAGTCACGCACGGCGCCGACGATCATCTCGACCAGGTTGGGCTGGCGGAACTGGCGCGGCGACAGATTGACCGCGACGCGTACCTCGGGCAGGGCGGCCTCGCGCCAGGCCCGGATCTGCGCGCAGACCTGGCGCAACACCCACTCGCCGATGGGCACGATGAGGCCGGTTTCTTCCGCCAGCGGAATGAATTCGGCCGGGGACACCAGGCCATGACTGGGATGCCGCCAGCGCAGCAGCGCCTCCGCCGCGACGATGTGGCCGCTTTCGACATCCACCTGCGGCTGGTAGTACACCAGCAATTCCTCGCCCTGGATGGCGTTGCGCAGGTCGCTCTCCAGGCGCAGCCGCGCCACCGCGTCGGCGTTCATCTCCTGGGTGTAGAACCGGTAACTGTTGCGGCCCGCATCCTTGGCGCGATACATGGCGGTATCGGCGTTCTTCAGCAGGCTGGTGACATCCCGGCCGTCGTGTGGATACAGGCTGACGCCGATGCTGGCGGTCACCGTCAGCGCATGGCCGTCCACCGGCACTGGCTGGCTGATGGAGGCCACCAGGCCGGAGATGACCTGGTTGACGTCCGCCTCGTGCTGGATATCGGTCAGCACCACGACGAACTCGTCGCCGCCCACGCGCGCCACCGTGTCGACCGCGCGCACCGCGCCGCGCAGGCGTTGCGCCAGGGTGGTGATGAGCGTATCGCCGACGGTATGGCCGAGGCTGTCGTTGATGTTCTTGAAGCGGTCGATGTCGATGAACAGGATCGCCACCTCGTGCCGCAGGCGGTCGGCATAGCCGATGGCCTGGGCGATGCGGTCCTGCAACAGGTTGCGATTGGGCAGGCCGGTCAGCGCGTCATGGGTGGCCATATGCAGCAGGCTTTCCTCCGCCTGCTTCTGCTCGCTGATGTCGTTCTGCACACCGACGAAGTGGGTGACGCTGCCGTCCTCGGCGCGCACCGGCGCGATCAGCAGTTCGTTCCAGAACAGGCGGCCATCCTTGCGGTAATTGCGCACCACCACCTTGGCTTCGCGCGTGTTCGCCACCGCCTCGCCCAGGGCGCGGGTGCCGGCCTGGCTGTGATCTTCGCCATGCAGGAAGCGGCAATTGCGGCCCAGCGCCTCGGCCGCGCTGTAGCCGGTGATGCGCTCGAAGGCCGGATTGACGTAGACGATGGGATTGTCGGGTTGACGACAATCGGTGATGACGATGCCGTTGCCGCTGGCCTCCAGGGCGCGCTGCGCCAGGCGCAGGGATTCCTCGGTGTTCTTGCGCGCGGAAATGTCCTCGATCACCGCGATGAAATACTTGGGCTGTCCGGACGGCGTGCGCGCCAGCGAGACGGTGACGCCGGTCCATACCGGCTTGCCATCAGCGCGCAGAAAGCGTTTCTCCAGACGGTAGCTGTCGCTCTCGCCATCCATGGCCTGACGCATCAGGGCCAGCTCACGCGCCAGATCCTCGGTATGGGTAATGGCCTGGAAATCCTGGCGCAGCAATTCTTCACGAGGGTGCTCGACGATCGCGCAGAGCTTGTCGTTCACGCGCAGCCAGCGCCCGTCCGGCGCGATATGCGCGATGCCCACGGCGGCCTGCTGGAAGGTGGCGCGGAAACGCTCCTCGCTCTCCTTCAGTGCGGCTTCGGCCTGTTTGCGCTGGCTGATGTCGCGCGCCACCGCCACCAGCATCTTGCGGCCCTCGGAGATGAACCCATGCAGGCTCAGTTCCACCGGGAAGGTTGAGCCATCATGGCGTTGATGCAGCGTTTCCAGGCGACCGACACCGCCCGCCTCGCCGCGCACGCGATCGAAGCGCGCCGCCAGTTCCGCTTCGGTCAGCAGGGGTTTGATGTCTTGCGGCCCCATGGTCAGCAACTCGCTGCGGGAATAACCGAGTTGGCTGCAAGCGGTTTCATTGACATCGACGAAGCGCATGCGCGCGCGGTCGATCAGGAAGATGGCGTCATCGGTGGCATCCAGCGCGGCGCGGAAGCGCGCCAGATAGGCTTCGGCGCGCACGCTTTCGGTTTCGTCCTCGATCTGCACGATGAGCACCGGCGTTTCCTCGATCGTACTGGCGGACAAAGTCAAGGACAGGATGCGGCCCGCCAGTTCCGGCAACGGACCGACAACCAGCGAGCGCGACGCCTGCCGCATATGCAAAACTTCGCGTGCCAGTTCGAGCAAGGCGGGGTTGGGCAGCAGGCCGTCCAATGCGCGTCCCTGCAGATCATCCAGCTCCAGCAAACCCAGCATGTCGCGCGCCGCCAGATTGATGGTGCGCAGCCGCAAGCCGGCGTCCAGCACCATGAGGCCGCTGGGCATGCTGCAGATCACCCGGTCGGCGTAATCCTTCATTTCCTGCAACTGCCGGTGCTCGGCCTGGAAATAGCTGTCCAGCGCCAGACCCATGTCGAACAGCACGATCTTCAGCAGGGAGTCGTAGCTGGCAAGAAAGTGCTCGACGTCGCCATCGCATTCTGCCCACACCAGCGGCATCAGCCCGGACAGGTATTTACGATAGGCGCCGATGTACCACTTCGGCGCCAGGCCGATGCGCTGGTGCATCTGGCCGACCTGCAGGCGATTGGCGACATAGGTCTCGCCATAATCGCCGGCGGTCAACTGACTGAAATAGGCGGACTGGGCACCACGCAATCGCCGCAGGGATTGGTCATCCGGCATCAGCCGGCGCATCGGCTCGAAAGTGAGGATATGACTGTAGAACGACTCGGTGAAGGCGCCGCGCGCGGGTTCGATGCGCTCATGCAGGGCGAGCAGGCGTTCGCCATCCCGCGGGCCGAATTCGAGAAAGGCTTTGCGCTCGGCGACCTCTTCCGCGTCAAAGACGTTGGATGGCGTCGTACCGCTCGTGGGTGCGCCGGGCGCCTTCATGTTTCGCCCTGCCCTGCCGATAAAGCAACAACCCGAACGCTCATGTGCTCTCCTGATGCCGATGGGAAAGCGCCAACGAGGTCCGGGTTGGCGATGCGTCGGCATGCTAGACAATTCGTACAGGATTTACAAGCGCGCAATTCATGACCAATCTGTCGGCTATTCTTGCCGTCGGCTTCGTATTGAATCTGGAGATCGCCCAGCGATAACCGTCTGTACCCACGATGACCTGTCATACCGCCAACCCCGCCCGCATTCTCATCGTCGAGGACGATGCCGACCTCGCGCGCCTGCTCGCCGCCCAACTGCGCGAGGCCGGCCACCAGGTCATCGGCATCGCCGGCGGTGGCGAGGAAGCGATACGTCTGGCGCAGTCCGGCCAGCCCGACCTGGTGATCATGGATATCGTGTTGCCGGGTGGCCAGGACGGCATCGAAACCGCCACCCTCCTGGTGCAACGCCAGGACATCGCGGTGCTGTACCTGACCGCCTATGCCGAAGAGGAGCTGTATGCGCGCGCGCGCGCCACCTCGCCTCTTGGCTACCTGCACAAACCCTATGACGAACACGAGTTGCGCCGCGCCATCGAACTGGCGCTCGACCGTCACACGCTGTTACGCCGCCTCAAGGCAAGCGAGGCGAACCTGGCGGAAGCCCAGACCGTGGCGCAGATGGGAAGTTGGTACTGGGATCTGACGCTGGATCGGGTGGAGCTGTCGGCGGAACTGCTGCGCCTGCTGGGGCTGACGCCCGGTGGCTTCGAACCCCGTTTCGCGACCTTCCAGGAGATGGCGCATGCCGATGATCGCCCCAAGATGCTGGCGGCGGTGGAAGTCCTCCTGGCCGGTGACGACCCGGGCGATATCGACGTTCGACAAGTGCGCGCCGACGGCAGCAAACGCGTGCTGCGCCTGCGCGGCCACGCACGGCGGGATGTCGAAGGCCGCGCTACGGCCCTGCTCGGCACCGCCCGCGACGTCACCGAGGAGTGGCGCCTGAAACAGGCGGCCGAGTCGCACCGCGAAGAACTGGAGCGTGCGGTGGCGGCGCGCACCGCCGAACTCAGCGCAGCCAATGCCCGCCTGTTGGAAGAAATCGGACGCCGTCGCCTGTTTGAGGAAGGACTCAGCGCCAGCGAGCAACGCTATCGCGGCCTGGTCGAGTACCTGCCCGAGCCGGTCATGGTCTTGCAGGACGAACGCGTCGTCTTCGCCAATCCGGCGCTGGCCCGCCTGCTCGGCCTGCCGGCGGCCAGTGTCGCTTTGGGCAGGGCGATCGACGATCTGGTGCATGCCGAATCCCGCGCGGCCTGCGCGGCTTGCAAGCAGGCCTGCCAGGCCGGTGCGCCGCCCACCACGCCGACCCGGATTATGCTGCTGCGCGCGGACGGTGGTGCGGTGGAAGTCGAAATGCTCACCTTTCCGTTCGACTACGAACAGCGCCCGGCGATTCTGGCAGTGCTGCACGACCTCAGCGAACGCCGCGCC
Source organism: bacterium (assembly GCA_009772925.1). Classification (GTDB taxonomy): domain Bacteria; phylum Pseudomonadota; class Gammaproteobacteria; order Burkholderiales; family Thiobacillaceae; genus PFJX01. The sequence goes on along the minus strand of WOUQ01000001.1, from coordinate 247,671 downwards.
ATGGAGCAGATCGCGGAACGCTTCCGCGCCGCCCTGGACAGTTCCGCCGATGCGTTCTTCCTGATCGACCCGCGGGCCATGCTTTTCCTCGATGTCAGCACCAGCGCCTGCGCCAGTCTGGGCTACAGCCGGGATCAACTGTTGCAACTCGGCCCGCAGGACATCAAGCCGCTGCTGAACCGCGCCATGCTGCGCAAGCAGTTCACGGCCGTGTCGGCGGGCCAGGCGGGCGCGGAGACGCTGTGTACCCTGCACCAGCGCCAGGATGGCACCACCTTCCCGGTCGAAGTGCGGCTGCGCGCTTTCACTTCGGGCGATCAGGAGCTGATCGTCGCGATCGCCCGCGACATCAGCGCGCAACAGGCCAGCGAGGCGGCGCTGCACGAGACCGATGCGCGCTTCCGGCAATTGGCGGAGAGCATCGACGAGGCCTTCTGGATACGCGACCTGCGCGAAAACCGTGTCCTTTACGCCAACCCGGCCTACGAACGGCTGTATGGCAGGAGCGTCAAAAACCTGTACCGCCATCCGCGCTCCTTCCTGGCCAGCATTCACCCGGATGACCGCGACCGGATCGCCGCAGCCTATGAGCAACAGTATTCCCAGCCCGACAGCCTGGAACTGGAATATCGGGTACTCGTGGATGGCCAGGTACGCTGGCTGTGGGTGCGGACCTTCCCCATCCGCGACGCCGAGGGCAAGGTCTACCGCAGAATCGGCCTGGCCAAGGACATCACCGAGCGGCGTCAGGCGGACGAGCGCTATCAGACCGTGATCCAGGCCTCCATGGATGGCTTCTGGTTCATCGATGCCCAGGCCAACCTGCTGGATGCCAACGAAGCCGCCAGCCGCATGACGGGTTACTCGCGGGAAGAGCTCCGCACGCTGAAGGTGAGCGATCTGGAAGCCATTGAAACCCCGGAAACCACGCAGGCGCATATTCGGCACATCATCGAGCAGGGCTACGACCGTTTCGAGACCCGGCACCGGCGCAAGGATGGGCGGGAGATCGACGTCGAAGTCAGCGTGTACCACCAGTCCGGCGGGGACGGCAGATATTTCTCCGCCTTTATCCGTGACATTACCGAGCGCAAGGCGACGGATTTGGCGTTGCGCGACAGCGAATACCGCTACCGCAGCCTGGTCGCCAGCCTGCCGGGCATCGCCTACCGTTGCGCCTTCGACACGGCCTGGTCGGTGGAGATCATGAGCGGCGAGGTGGAGCAGGTGACCGGCTACCCCGCCAGCGATTTCCTCCAGGGCAAGCGCACCTACGCCGACATCATTCACCCCGACGACCGGGAAAGAGTCTGGCTCGAGGTGGAGCGCGGCGTCTCGCGGCATGAGAATTACGATCTGGAGTACCGCCTGCTGCGCCACGATGGTTCCATCCGCGACGTGCACGAACGCGGCCACGGCGTCTATGACGCCGCGGGCCGCGTGCAATGGCTGGACGGGTTCATCTGGGACATCACCGAGCGCAGGCAGGCGGAACAGGCCTTGATCGCCAGCGAGGAACGCTATCGGTCGGTGGTGGAAGACCAGACCGAACTCATCTGCCGCCTGCGGGCCGATGGCACGCTGACCTTCGTCAACCCGGTGTACTGCCGCTTTTTCGACAAGCGCGAGGATGAACTCACCGGTACCACCTGGCACCCGGCGGCCCACCCGGACGACGTGGCCATGATCGAGGCGAAACTGGCCACCCTGTCGCCATCCAACCCGGTGGTGGCGACCGAGAACCGCGTGACTTCGGGCCAGGGTCAAGAGCGCTGGATGCAGTTCGTGAACCGGGCTTTTTACGACGCCACCGGTGGTCTCACCCAAATTCAGTCCGTGGGACGCGACATCACCGACCGCAAGCTCGCCGAGGAGTCTCTACGCAAGAGCGAAATCCGCTTCCGCAGCTATTTCGATCTGCCGCTGGTCGGCATCGCCATCACTTCGCCGGAGAAGGGCTGGCTGGATGCCAATCAGCGGCTGTGCGACATCCTCGGCTATGCGCGGGATGAATTGATCAGGCTGACCTGGACCGAGATTACGTACCCTGACGATGTCGCCGGCGATGTTGCGCAGTTCGAACGCGTGCTGGCTGGGCAGAGTGATGGCTATTCACTGGACAAGCGATTCATCCGTAAGGATGGCCGGGTGATTTATGCCTCGATCTCGGTGAGATGCGTGCGCGGGAGCGACGGTAAGCCGGATTATTTTGTCGCGCTGGTGCAGGATATTTCCGAGCGAAAAGCCGCCGAGCAGGCACTGCATGCCGCGGAGCAGTTCAAACAAGCCGTGCTCGATGCCGTCAATACGCAGGTGGCGGTGCTGGACGCGGCTGGCGTCATCGTCGATGTCAATGCCGCCTGGCGCCGCTTCGCCGCCGAAAATGCGCGCGTGGCGGGCCAGCCGGTGGCCAACAGCGACATCGGCGCCAACTATCTGAGCATCTGTGAAACCGCCACCGGTATCAGCCATGAGGGTGCGAGCGAGGTCGCACAGGGCATCCGCGAAGTGCTGGCGGGCGAACGCGCGTTTTTCCAGCACGAATACCCCTGCCACGCGCCCTTGCAACAACGCTGGTTCCAGCTCAGCGTGACCCCCCTCGCCGGCGGCGCGTGCGGCGTGGTGGTTTCGCACAGCGATATCTCCGCGCCCAGGATGCTGGCCGAGGAATTGCGCCAGAGCGAGGCACGCACCCGCAGCATCCTGCGCGCGGCGCCGGTGGGCATCGGCATGCTGGTGGACCGGGTGTTCCAGGTAGTCAATGAGGGCATGACCCAGATGACCGGTTATGCCGCGGAAGAACTGCTCGGCCAGTCGGCACGCATGATCTATCCGACTCAGGCGGATTTCGACTACGTCGGCGAAGAGAAATACCGGCAGATCGGCGAACAGGATATCGGTACCGTGGAAACCCGCTGGCGCCGCAAGGACGGGACGATCATCGACGTGGCATTGAGTTCGGCGCCCATTGTGCCGGGCGACCTGAGCCACGGCGTGACCTTTACCGCCAAGGACATCACCGGCGAGAAACGCGCCGAACAGGAACGTCTGGCGCATGAGGCGGCGCAGCGCGACGCCCTGGTGCGAGAGGTGCACCACCGCATCAAGAACAATCTGCAGGGGGTCATCGGCCTGTTGCGCCAGCATGTGACGCAATTCCCCGCCACCCAGGTTGCCCTGGAAGCCGCCATCGCCCAGATCAACAGCATCGCGGTGGTGTATGGCCTGCAAGGGCGTATGCCGCAGAGCGCGCTGCGCCTGCGTGATTTGCTGCGCGAAATCGTCGCCGCCACCACATCACTGGCGCTGCTTCCGCGCCCGCCGCGCCTGCTGGTTACGCTGCCCGGCGAACCGCAGCTGGAGGCCGGCTCGGTGGTGAGTATCGCCCTGATCCTCAACGAGTTGATCCACAACGCCATCAAGCATGGGCGCGATGCGGACAGCATGGAAGTGCATCTGTCCGGAGATTCCAGTCAGGTGACGCTGCGCATCGTCAACGCGGGCGGCCCCCTGCCGACCGGCCTTGACCTCTCCACCGGCCAGGGTTGCGGCACCGGGCTCGATCTGATCCGCACCCTTTTACCCCGACGCGGCGCCAGCCTGAGCTTGCGCCAGCTCGATGTCCTGATCGAAACCGAACTGGTGCTGACCGCACCTCTGATCAAGCAAAGCGAATCAAGCGAACCACCCGCGAGCCTGCCATGACCCAATCCCATCTGTTGTTGGTGGAAGACGATCTGCTCATTCTGCACACCACGGCGCGCGGCCTGCGCGCGGCCGGCTACCGCGTCAGCGAGACCGAGTCCGGCGAAGAAGCCATGCGCCTGTGCGCCGACTTGCGCCCCGATCTGGCCGTGCTGGATATCAACTTGCCCGGCATTTCCGGCCTGGAACTGGGCCGTTGGCTGGGCGAGCGCGATCTCCCATTCATGTTCCTTACCGCCTATGACGACGAAGCCTTCGTGCGCGAGGCGAGCCAGGCCGGCGCGCTCGGCTACCTGGTCAAACCCATCGACGTGCCGCGCATCTTACCGTCCCTGGAAACTGCTTTGGCTCGCGCGCACGACCTGGCGGTGATGCGTGAAAGCGAGGAAAAACTGGTCGCCGCCCTGCAGAACAGCCGCGAGATCAGCACCGCCATCGGCCTGTTGATGGCACGCCATGGCGAGAGCGCGGAGCAGGCCTTCGAGCGGCTCAGGAGCGAGGCGCGCAATCAACGCAGAAAGGTGCGGGAAGTCGCGAGGGATCTGCTCGCGGACGGCGCACCAGGAAACTGACACCTAGAAACAACGATCAAGCTGGGGCAGAGTTACCCCATGGGGCTGTGCGTCCCAAAAACGCGGCTCTGCATTCAGCGGCGCATGAAACACATCAGCCGTAACAGAATGTGGGCGAATTTTCAGGATGGCCAATGGAAGGCATAGCCTGTAGGTCAGGTTTCAGAGCCTTTCAGTCCCTCGAATGGCGGTTATCCCGAGTTCGTGGACGGCAGCAATAGGTTCCTTGCTGCCCGACGGCGACGATCCAGGAAGCTGACGTTCATGTGATTTTGCGGGCGGCGCCCCAATGACCTCATGTGACCCCGACCTGCCCGACACAGGCGACTTCGCCAAGGACAGCAAAGGCGCGGTAGCCGACCTTCGACTCAACATTTGTCGATCATCCGCAGGGCTGGCGAACTGCGCGGTTTCAACAGTGGATTCGGGATGCACCCGAAAAAAAGGCCCGCCGAGCGACCGGCGGGCCCAACACGCGACGAGAGGTAACGCGATCAGGCGGCGGCGGCCTCGGCGGCGGGCAATTGCGCCGGACGGGTCTCGCGCTTGCCGATGGTCATCAGATCCCAGGCCAGCAGGACGAAGCCGGCGGTGAACGCCCAACCGGAGATCATCCGCCAGTTCATGCCCTGCACGAACCACACATGCGCCTGCGCCTCGAAGTAGGCCGTCCAGGTGGAACCGCCGATGGCGCGTTCGATCTGCGACTGCTCGTAGCCGGTGATGAGCAGGGCCATGGTCATGCCGATCATGCCGGCGTGCAGCAGGAACAGGGCCCACTTCCACTTCCAGGCGCCCGCCATGTTGCCGCTCATCCAGACGTCGCCGCGCCACTTCTGCACGGCCAGGTAGACGAAGGCGATGACGATGGTGGAATAGGCGCCGAAGAAGGCCAGGTGGCCGTGCGAGGCGGTCCACTGCGTGCCGTGGGTGTAGAGGTTGATCTGCGGCAGGGTGTGCATGAAGCCCCACACGCCGGCGCCGAAGAAGTTGCCGAAGGCCTGCGCGATCATCCAGGCCAGGGCCGGATGGTTGGCGCTCTTCATCTTGTGATGGCCGGCGTCGAACACCGCGTGCACCACCATGGCCACCAGCGGGATGGGCTCCAGGGCGGAGAAGAAGCCGCCGATGGACAGCCAGTATTCCGGCGTGCCGATCCAGAAGTAGTGGTGACCCAGACCCAGGATGCCGGAGCCGAACAGCAGCGCCACTTCGATGTACAGCCAGGTTTCCACGATCTTGCGGCGCACGCCCATGGTCTTCACCAGGCCGTAGGCCAGCAGGCAGCCCACCAGCACTTCCCAGGTGGCTTCCACCCACAGGTGGATGACCCACCACCACCAGTGCTGATCCATGGAGATGTTGGGGGTGTACCACATGCCCGCCAGATACAGGCCGGCCAGCGCCACCAGGTCGAACACCAGCACGCCGGCGATACCGGTGAAGCGGCCCTTCATGAAGGTGGCGGCGACGTTGTAGAAGAAGATCAGCACGCACACCACGATGCCGATGTCGGCCCAGCGCGGTGCCTCGATGTACTCGCGGCCCTCGTTGATGAGCCAGATCGACTTCAGCTCACCCGGACCGGTCTGTACCAGCAGGTAGACCAGCACCACCACCACCACGGCCAGGGTGAACACCCAGAACATCAGGTTGCCCAGGCCCAGGCCGACCACCGGCGTGCCGGATTCGTCCTCCAATATCCAGTAGACCGCGCCGATGAAGCCGAACAGCAGCCACACCACCATGGCGTTGATGTGCAGCATGCGGTTGACCGAGAAGTCGAGGATGCCGAACAGGAAATCCGGCTTCAGGTACTGGATGCCGGCCAGCATGCCGAACAGGACCTGCGCGCCGAACAGGGCGATGGCGACGGTGAAGAACTTCACCGCCAGTTTCTGTCCGCCGTTGAGATTGGCGGAACTGAGGGTTCCAAGAGCTGCCATGTGTATCTCCTTACTGTTGAACCGGGGCGGCGGCGGCATCGGCTGAAGCCGCGGGCGCGGCGGCAGGAGCCGGGTCGGACTGATCGATGGGCTTGAAGTTGTACGGGAAACCGTTGGTGTCGATCGACGACATCCACTTCAGGAAGGCCACCGTGGCGCGCGCTTCCTCCTCGGTGATGCCCAGGTTGGTCATCCTGCGTCCAATCGAGTTGTGCAACATCTCCTCGGGGTTCATGAGGAAATCCACCATCTTCTGCTCGCGCGTTTCCTTGGTGCCCCAGTTCGGATCGAGCCAGGACTTGGTGAGGTCGGGCGCGTAGTAGGCGCCGTTGCCCAGCAGGGTGTGGCAGTTCATGCAGTTCTTCGCCTGGGTGGTGAGCTTGCCCTTGCTGACCAGGGCCATGGCCTCCTCTTCGGACAGCTTCTTGCCGAACAGCGGCTCCTCGGGACCGATGACCGGCACCTGATGGTTGCGCTTGTCGTCGAACACGTAGTCGATGCGCTGGTTGATCACCGAGTAGGCCGGCACCCGCTTGCCGCCTGCGGTGATCTGCTTGACCGTGTCGAAGGTCAGGAAGATGAGCACCACGACCGAGCCGGCCGTGATCCAGATGGCCATCTTCTTCCAGAAGGATTCGGATGCCCACCAAAGGGTCTGCGTTTGAGTCTGCGTTTGCGACATTTGCATGCCTCCTTAGCGCTGTTGAGAAACCTTGACGGCCTCGTCTTCCCCGACGTGGGTGCCCACGCAGAGATGCCAGATGGCGTGGGGCGCCACCAGATAGCCGACGAGCATGAGCAGGACGATGAACGTCCAGTAGTGGCTGTTGAACAGGTTGGCGGCGTTGCCCAGGACGATCACCGAGGCCGCCAGGCCCAGGTAGGCGGCGTAAGCCATGGGCATCAGGCGCGGCCGGCCGCGCACCCGCGACCAGGCGAACAGCAGGGCATAGAGGGCGCCGAAGAGGATGACCGACGCGGCGCTGAAGAAGACCGTGAAGAAATCGGCGAGATGGACGGGTTCGATCACGACGCGCTCCTGACTCGTTAAGGTGCGGCGCATGGTAGGGGTCGCGGACTCGGCAAGCGTTTGACAATCGTCAACCGCCAACCGGCCCGGTTGACAAACATCAACCGCCTCACTTCCCGGTTGATAAACATCAAACCACTGGGCAGTCGAAGGCCGCATCTTTGCCCCCCACGCGAAGCAGGTTTTCTTTCAGCCAGACGGCTGTTTTCAGGAGGGCAATCCCATGAAGCGAGCAGTAGGAGTGATGATGTTGGCGGCTTTGCCGCTGGCGGTTTCCATGGCCTGGGCGGACACCAAGAGCCACGCGGCCAAGCCCGGCGACCAGTACATGGCGGGCGCCGGTGCCGGCGCCGGCAAGATGGAGATGTACCAGTCCACCGATCCGAAGGCGCCGGCCATGACCAAGGACGAGTTCGATGCCGGCCGGCAGATCTACTTCGACCGTTGCGCCGGTTGCCATGGCGTGCTGCGCAAGGGCGCCACCGGCAAGGCCCTGCTGCCCGACGCCATGCAGAAGCTGGGCACGGATACCCTGAAGGTGTTCACCGCCTATGGCACGCCGGGCGGCATGCCCGGCTTCGGCACCTCGAACGAGATGACGGAGAAGGAAATCGACATCATGGCCCGCTACATCCAGCATCCGGCGCCCACCCCGCCGGAATGGGGCCTGAAGGAGATGAAGGCGTCCTGGAAGCTGCTGGTGCCGGTGGACAAGCGACCCAAGAAGAAGATGAACAACATCAACCTCGAGAACCTGTTCTCGGTCACCCTGCGCGACACCGGCGAGCTGGCCCTGATCGACGGCGATTCCAAGAAGATCATCACCATCCTGAAGACCGGCTTCGCGGTGCACATCACCCGCTTCTCCGGGTCCGGCCGCTATCTCTACACCACCGGCCGCGACGGCCTCATCAACCTGATCGACCTGTGGATGGCAACGCCGGAGACGGTGGCGATCATCCGCACCGGCTCCGACGCGCGTTCCATCGACACCTCCAAGTTCAAGGGCTACGACGACAAGATCGCCATCGCCGGCTCCTACTGGCCGCCCGCCTACGTGCTGATGGACGGCTTCACCCTGGAGCCGAAGAAGGTGGTGTCCACCCGCGGCTACACCTACGACGAGCAGGAATACCATCCGGAGCCGCGCGTCGCTTCCATCGTCTCGTCGCACATCAAGCCCGAGTTCGTGGTCAACGTGAAGGAGACCGGCAAGATCCTGCTGGTCGACTACTCCGACCTGAAGAACCTGAAGACCACCGAAATCGAGGCCGAGCGCTTCCTGCACGACGGCGGCTGGGACGCCTCCAAGCGCTACTTCCTGGTGGCCGCCAACATGCGTGACACCGTGTCGGTGGTGGACACCAAGGAAGGCAAGCTGGCCGCCAATGTCAAGGTCGGCGTCAAGCCGCACCCGGGCCGCGGCGCCAACTGGACCGACGTCAAGTACGGTCCGGTCTGGGCCACCGGCCACCTGGGCGACGAGACGGTCGCGGTCATCGGCACCGACCCGGCGAAGAACAAGCAGCACGCCTGGAAGGTGGTGCGCAGCCTGAAGAACCACGGCAACGGCTCGCTGTTCATCAAGACCCATCCGAAGTCCACGAACCTGTGGGTGGATGCGGCGCTGTCGCCGGACGACGAGGTGCAGCAGTCGGTCTCCGTGTTCGACCTGAAGAACCTGGACAAGCCCGCCCAGGTCATCAACCTCGCCAAGCTGGCCGGCATCAGCAAGGCCCGCGTCACCCACCCCGAGTACAACAAGGCGGGCGACGAGGTGTGGTTCTCGGTGTGGGGACCGAAGACCGGCGAATCGGCGATCGTGGTCATGGACGACAAGACCCGCAAGCTGAAGGCGGTGATCAAGGACAAGCGCCTGATCACGCCGACCGGCAAGTTCAACCTCTACAACACCATCAAGGACGTCTATTGATCGGCTGACCTCTCCGCCCGGCTCCGGCCGGGCGGGTTGGCACGGCGTCTCCGGCGGGGATGCCACGCCAACCCGGCAGCAAGCAGAGGAACGGCCATGCGTAAGCATCAATGCGCGACCTGCGCTTCTCCCTGCGCGGTCCCCAGGCGGACGGCGCACCACACGGACTGGAAGTTCGGCCTGGCCCTGGGCGCCGCCATGTCGCTGGTGCTGGCCGTCGCGGTCACCGCCCTGACCGCGTTGATGAACCAGGCCATGGCGGCCGACGCGCCGGGCGCCGAGCGCCAGCGCGAGCTGACCCGCTTCGTCCGCCAGGAATGCGGTTTCTGCCATGGCCTGCGCCTGACCGGCGGGCTCGGCACCCCGCTCACCGCCAGCGCCCTCGCCGACAAACCGGCCGAGGCGCTGGAAGCCACCATCCTGCACGGCCGCACCGGTACCGCCATGCCTGGCTGGGCACCCCACCTGTCGGAAAACGACACGCGCTGGATCGTCAGTGAACTGCTGAAAGGATTTCCTGAATGAGCCCCCTGCCCCGCCACTCCCATGCCCACGTCGCCGGCATTGTCTGCCAAGCCGGCGGCCACGGCGCGCGCGGCTCCAGGGTGCTGCGCATCACCCTCACCGTGCTCGCCTGCATCACCCTCGCCCTGCCCGCCTTTGCGGCGGAGCCGCGCGGCAGCGGCGACCTCGGCCTGGTCGTCGAGCGCGCCGGGGGCTCCGTGCAACTGGTCGACACCACGCGCAAAACCGCGCTGCAACGCGTCGAGGGGCTGGGCGACCTGTCGCACGCCTCCGCCGTGTTCTCGCGCGACGCTCGCTACGCCTACGTGTTCGGCCGCGACGGCGGCCTCACCAAGGTGGATCTGCTGACCGCCCGCATCGCCAAGCGCGTCATCCAGTCCGGCAATTCCATCGGCGGCGCGGTCTCGCAGGACGGCCGCTTCATCGCCGCCGCCAACTACACGCCCGGCGGCGTCAAGATCTTCGACAGCGAGAGCCTGGATCTGGTGACGGAAATCCCCGCGAAGTCGGAGCTGACCGGCACCCTGTCCAAGGTGGTGGGACTGGAGGACGCGCCCGGCAACCGCTTCGTCTTCAGCCTGTTCGAGGCGGGTGAAACCTGGCTCGCCGATCTTTCCGAGGATGCAAAGAACCCGAAGATCACGCGCTACACGGGGATTGGCAAGGAACCCTACGACGCCCTGGTGACGCCGGACGGACGCTGGTACGTGGCCGGCCTGTTCGGCGAGGACGGCATCGCCGTGCTCGACCTGTGGCAGCCGGAGAAGGGCGTGCGCCGCGCCCTGCCCGACTACGGCCGCGGCGAGCAGAAACTGCCGGTGTACAAGATGCCGCACCTGGAAACCTGGGCGGTATCCGGCAATTACACCTTCATTCCCGGGGTGGGACGGCACGAGGTGGTGATCGTCGACATGAATACCTGGGAAAAGGTGGGCGTCATTCCCGTCGCCGGCCAGCCGGTGTTCGTCATGGCCGAGCCGAGCGGCCGCCGGCTGTGGGTCAACTTCGCCTTCCCCCACTACGACACGGTGCAGGTCATCGACGTACCCAGCCGCGCCATCGTGCACAGCTTCAAGCCCGGCAAGGCCGTGCTGCACATGGAGTTCACGCCGCGCGGCGAGCACGTGTGGATCTCGGTGCGCGACGAGAACCGTGTCGAGATCTACGACACCGCCAGCTTCCGCAAGCTCGCGGAGATTGCCGCCGCCGCGCCAAGCGGCATCTTCTTTACCTCGCGCGCCCACCGCATGGGTCTTTGAGGAGCACGCCATGCACCCCGCCGACCTGCCCGATTGCGAATTCCGCCTGCTCAACGACTGGCAGCGCGACTTCCCGCTCACCTCCCGCCCCTACGCCCGCCTGGGCGACGCGCTGGGCCTGGCGGAGGACGCGGTCATCGCGCGCCTGCGCGATCTCGCCGCGCGCGGCGTGGTCTCGCGCGTCGGCGCGGTGTTCCGCCCGCATACTCTGGGCTGGAGCACGCTGGCCGCGGTGGCGGTCGATGAGGCGCGCCTGGAAAGCGTCGCCGCCGCCATCAACGCCTACCCCGAGGTGAACCACAATTACGAGCGCGAGCACCGCTACAACCTGTGGTTCGTACTCGCCGCGCCCAGCCGCGCACGCGTCGACGCGGTGCTGGGCGAGATCGGCGCGGTGGCGGGAGGCGCCGTCCTCGACCTGCCCATGCTCGAGGACTTCCACATCGATCTCGGCTTCGATCTGGCCGGCGGCGGCCGCCCGCGTGCACACCTGGACGGCGCCGGCGCCGCCGCCTCGGCGCAGCGCCTGCGCGCCGGCCTGGAGGCGGAAGACCACGCCCTGGCCGCCGCGCTCGACGACGGCCTCGCCCTCGTCCCGCGTCCCTACGCGGCGCTCGCCGCCCGCCTGGGCTGGCGCGAGGAGGCGGTCATCGCCCGCCTCGAACGCCTGCTCGCGCTCGGCGTGCTGCGCCGCTTCGGCGTCGTCGTGCGCCATCGCGAACTGGGTTACACCGCCAACGCCATGGTGGTGTGGGACATTCCCGACCAGCGGGTGGGCGAAGTGGGCCGCCGCCTGGCCGGCGAACCGGCGGTCACCCTCTGCTACCGCCGACCGCGCCGCGACCCGGACTGGCGTTACAACCTGTTCTCCATGGTGCACGGCCGCGACCGCTCCGCCGTGCTGGCCGAGGTGGACCGCCTGCGCGCCGGCCTGAGCGCCGAGTTCGACCTCGCGGACCTCACCTGCGCGCCGCTATTCTCGCGACGCCGCTTCAAGCAGTGCGGTACCCGCCACGCGCCGTCGGGTGGTGGCGAGCACCCGCTGGAGCGCGCGGCATGAGCCCCACCGCCCGGCCGCTCGACGAGTTGGACCGGCGCATCATCAATCTCATGCAGGGCGACTTTCCCCTCGCGGAGCGGCCTTTCCTGGCCTTCGCCGACCGTCTCAACGTCAGTGAGCGGCAATTGATCGCGCGCATCGAGCGCCTGCTGCAGGAACGCACCCTCACCCGCTTCGGCCCGCTGTTCAACGCCGACCGCATGGGCGGCGTCAATCTGCTCGCCGCCATGGCGGTGCCGGAAGCGGATTACGAGGAGATCGCCCTGGTGGTCAACGCGCAGCCGGAAGTGGCGCACAACTACCGCCGCGAGCACGCCCTCAACATGTGGTTCGTGGTGGCCGCGGAGACGCCGCGCCGGGCCGAGAAGGCCTGCGCGCGCATCGAGACGTCCACCGGCCTGGAGGTCTTCCGCTTCCCCAAGGAGCGGGAGTACTTCGTCGAACTCAGGCTGCAAGCCTGAGCTGGCGACGCAAGGATCAAGGCCATGTCCACGCCCCACAGCAGGCCCACCGCCGCCACGCACAAGCTGGACGACGTCGATCGCCGGCTGGTGCGCGCCAGCCAGGGCGGCCTGCCGCTGGTGCCGCGGCCCTACCACCAGCTCGCCGACCAGCTCGGCCTGCCGCCGGAGGAAGTCATCGGCCGGCTGCGCGCCATGCTGGACAGCGGCGTCATCCGCCGCATCGGCGTGGTGCCCAACCATTACGCGCTGGGCTACGTCGCCAACGGCATGACCGTCTGGGACGTGGACGACGCGCGCATCGACGCGCTCGGCGAGGCGGTCGGCCGTCTCGACTGCGTCAGCCATTGCTACCGGCGACCGCGCCGGCCACCGATGTGGCCCTACAACCTGTTCGCCATGGTGCACGGCCATTCGCGCGAGGAGGTGGAAACCCAGGCGGAGCACATCGCCGCCCTGCTGGGCCCGGCTCTGCGCGCGCGCGACATCCTCTACAGCAGCCACATCCTCAAGAAGACCGGGCTGCGCCTGACCGAACCCGCCTCCGGAGAACGCTAATCATGTTCCGCGTCACCCAGTTCATGCAGGAACTCGTCCACCCCACCCCGGTGCGACCCAAGCGCAACCCGCCCGGGCCGGTGGTGATCTGGAACCTGGTGCGGCGCTGCAACCTGACCTGCAAGCACTGCTACTCCATCTCCGCCGACAAGGACTTCCCGGGCGAGCTGGCGACGCAGGATGTCTTCCGCGTCATGGACGACCTGCAGGCGGCGCGGGTGCCCGTCCTCATCCTTTCCGGCGGCGAGCCGCTGCTGCGGCCGGACATCTTCGACATCGGCCGGCGCGCCAAGGCCATGGGCTTCTACGTCGGCCTGTCCAGCAACGGCACCCTGGTCAACGCCGATAACGTCGAGGCCATCGCCGCCACCGGCTTCGACTACGTGGGCATCAGCCTGGACGGCATCAAAGAGACCCATGACCGCTTCCGCCGCAAGCAAGGCGCCTTCGACGCCGCCTTGCACGGCGTGCGCTTGTGCCGGGATGCGGGCGCCAAGGTCGGCATCCGCTTCACCCTCGCGCAGGAGAACGCCGGGGACTTCCCGGCCCTGCTGGATTTGATGGAATCGGAGTCCATCGACAAGTTCTACCTGTCCCACCTGAACTACGCGGGACGGGGCAACAAGAACCGCAAGGACGACGCCCACTTCCGCACCACCCGCGCCGCCATGGACCTGCTCCTCGACCGCTGCTGGCGCCATGTGCAGGCGGGCCGGCCGAAGGAATTCGTCACCGGCAACAACGACGCCGACGGCGTCTACCTGCTGCACTGGGTGGCGGCCCGCTTCCCGGAACAGTACGAGCATATCCGGCAGAAACTCGTGCAATGGGGCGGCAATGCCAGTGGTGTGAACGTGGCCAACATCGACAACCTGGGCGACGTCCATCCAGACACCATGTGGTGGAACTACCCCCTCGGCAACGTGCGCCAGCGCCCCTTCGGCGAGATCTGGGCCGACACCGCCGATCCCCTCATGGCCGGCCTGAAGCAATCGCCCCGGCCGGTGGTGGGCCGCTGCGCCCGGTGCCGCCACCTCGACCTCTGCAACGGCAACACCCGCGTGCGCGCCTGGCAGACCACCGGCGACTTCTGGGCGGAAGACCCGGGCTGCTATCTGGAGGATGAGGAAATCGGCGTGAGCGGCAGCCTTATCACCCCCATGGCCATGGAGGCCTGACATGACAGATATCCGCGATACCCCGCGGTGCATGCCGCCCTTACCGGTACGCCCGCGTCGCTCCCTTACCCTGCCCTCTCCCGGAGGGAGAGGGTTCCACCCCCTTCCCCCCGCGGGGGAAGGGCTGGGGATGAGGGTGCAAGCTCGGCATTCCCACCGCGCGTTCCACGGGAAATTGCTGTCCTCCTTGCCATGGATGACGGCATGGGCATGGCTCGCATGGTCCGGCTTCGCCCACGCCGCCCCCGACCCCGAAAAGCTCTACGAGACCCACTGCCTGTCCTGCCACGCCCCCAACCGCCTGGGCGGCATGGGCCCCACCCTGCTGCCGGAATCCCTGGGCCGGCTGAAGAAGGCCGACGCCTACAAGGCCATCGCCGAGGGCCTGCCGGCCACGCAGATGCCCGGTTTCAAGGAGATGCTGAAAGAGGACGAGATGCAGGCCCTGACCGCCTGGATCTACACCCCCAACAAGATTCCGCCGAAGTGGGACGCGGACGACATCAAGGCCTCCCACATCGTCAACGCGGAGAACGTCGGCCTGCCGGCCAAGCCGGTGTTCAAGGCCGATCCGACCAACGTCACCCTGGTGGTGGAGCACGGCGACCACCACATCAGCGTGCTGGATGGCGACGTCATGGAACCCTTCCACCGCTTCCAGACCCGCTATGCCCTGCACGGCGGCCCCAAGTTCACCCCGGACGGGCGCTTCGTTTACTGGGCCAGCCGGGATGGCTGGATCACCAAGTACGACCTGTGGAACCTGAAGGTGGTGGCCGAGATCCGCGCCGGCATCAACACGCGCAACGTCGCCGTGTCCTCCGATGGGCAATACGTCATGGTGGCGAATTACCTGCCGCATACCCTGGTGGCGCTGTCCGGCAAGGACCTGTCCCTGGTCAAGGTGATTCCCGTGGTAGCCAGGAACGGCAAGACCTCGCGCGTCTCGGCGGTCTACGACGCACGTCCGCGCGCCAGCTTCGTGGCGGCGTTGAAGGACATCCCGGAAGTGTGGGAAATCCCCTACGACGGCCGCCCGGTCTACAAGGGTCTGGTGCACGACTATCAGTACAAGGAGGCCATCCCCGAGCCCGGTCCCCTGCCGGTGCGCCAGATCGTGCTCGACCAGATCCTCGACGATTTCTTTTTCGACCAGAGCTACAACTACCTGATGGGCGCCTCCCGCGACGTGCCCAAGGGTCAGGTGGTGCACATGGGCGTCGGCCGCAAGATCGCCGAGCTGGACATTCCAGGCATGCCGCACCTGGGTTCCGGCATCACCTGGGACTGGACCGACGAGAAAGGCGTCACCCATCCGGTGATGGCCTCGCCCAACCTGAAGGACGGCCACATCCAGGTCATCGACATGAAGACGTGGAAGACGCTGAAGGTCATCCCCACCGCCGGTCCCGGCTTCTTCCTGCGCAGCCACGAGGAAACGCCCTACGCCTGGGCGGACGTGTTCTTTGGCAAGAACCGCGACGTCATGCACGTCATCGACAAGCGCAGTCTGGAAGTGGTGGCGGACCTGAAACCCGAACCGGGCAAGACCGCCACGCACGTGGAGTTCGACCGTTACGGAAAATACGCCCTGGTCTCCCTGTGGGAGATGGACGGCGCCTTGATCGTCTACGACGCGAAGACCCTGAAGGAGGTCAAGCGCCTGCCCATGAAGCGCCCGGTCGGCAAGTACAACGTGTGGAACAAGACCCGGCTGTCGGCCGGCACCAGCCACTGATGTTGACAATCATCAAAGCGCGGTCTGGACCCGGACAGGCATGGCCCCTATCGTTTTCCCGCGACGCACACCCCAACCCCTAACCCTCTGGAGAATCGCCATGTTGCAAAAAGCCTTCGAGAAAAGCGAAAACGCCGCCGTCTTCTACGGTGTGGTCCTCTTCATCGTCTTCCACTTCGGCATGCTGTACCTGTTCACCGTGGTTTGAGCCACGCCGGGACGGCGGGTGACCCCTCCGCCGTCTCAGTCGAACAGGCTATCGACGTCGTCCTGGGAAATCGCCGCCCGGGGCGTGACGGCGGGACCGGCCAGGAGTCCGGGGTCGGGCTCGTCATCCACCAGCAGGTGGACGAGGCCATCCTCCATCTTCTGCACCGTCACCATCAGCTTGTTCACCACCTGGCCGACCAGATCCTGGAAGGCCTGGGCCTGGATGATCTCGCTGGTGTCCGCAGCGCTGAGTTGGTGCTCCTCGCGCAATTCGGCGAGGAAAGCTCGCAGCGCCGGCGAACGGGTCCTGCCCATCAGGGCCTCGGCGCGCGCGCGCTGGGCATGCAGGCGGTCGGCGATGGTTTCCGCAGCGTTGAGAGTGCGGCCCGCCGCCTGCTCGGTGAGGGCCGAGATGTAACGCAGGCGGTCGCGGGCGTTGCTGACCACATTCGCTTCCGACATGCCGCCGTCGCCGATGTCCTCGATGGCCGAACGCAGTTCGTCCACCATGCTGACGATGTCCCGGCGCAGTGCATCCACATCATTCATGTTCGCGTCCTCCTGCCCGCGCTTATCGGCAACCGCGCAAAAAACTTGCGGGCCCGCCGTCCCTGGGCCACCGCTTGCCGCGCATCGTGCGGGAGGTCACCATGGTGACATGGACGCGACTTCCGGAAACCACGCCGCAAGCCCCGACCCGCTCGCCTTCGCGCGCGGTTTCGTGCGCGAACGTCTGGGCTGCGGCTGTCCCGACGACCTGCTGCGGCGGCTGGAAATCGAGCGGCGGTCCGGCGGTCCCACCGTGCTCAGCGTGGGCGGCCGCCTGCTGGTGCATATCCGCGTCTGCGCGCGGGAGGAGGATCTCGCGCGGGTGCTCGCGGGGTGGCTGGAGGAGGGTCTGGCGCAGCGCGACGCCCTGGGCTTCCACCGCTTCCGCCTGGTGCTCGCGGCCGCCGATCCGGATGCCCTGCGGCCCCGCGCCGAGGCCTTGTTCGCCACCCGCAATGGGGACGAGCGCACGCACCTGCACCTAGTGCGCGCGGCGGAGGCGGCGCCGCTGCTGCCCGCCTGACGGCCGCCCGTTAACGTGAAAGTCGCGTCAGCGACTCTTGAAGCTCCCCTCTCCCGCAAGCGGGAGAGGGGCTGGGGGTGAGGGAAACGGGCATGACTTTTATGCTTCGGGGCGTCTTCTCAAAGTCATGCTCGTTAACCGGGCTTGCCGTCCACCCGCGGCCGCCAGTACATGGGCGCGTAGCGCCACGCCCACATGGCGAAACCCAGCAACCAGACCAGCCCGGCCGCCTCGATCGGCCAGCGCGGCAGCGCCGGCGCCAGATCCGGCAGCACACGTGCCAGCGCCGCCGCCTGCACGAGCCAGAACAATCCCCAGGTAAGCGCGTCGGCCTGCAAGGCGCGGCCGGAATGCCCCAGGCTCACTCTGGACGCCATGGCGATCAACATGGTGGCGAAGAAGCCGATGCCCAGGGCATGCACCGGCGCCTGTCCCGGCGACCAGCCCCAGCCCGCGAAAGCGGCCAGGCTGCCCAGACCGTAGAGGGCGAAAGCCACGCCGCTCCAGAGGAAGGCGATGTGCAGCATGGCCAGCAGCCAGACCTGGCGGATGCCGCGCGTGAGCCCCCACCAGGCGGAAAAGCGCCACACCAGGAAAGCCATCAGCAGGTCGACCGGCCAGGTCAGTTCGCCGCGCCCCGCCAGTTCCAGCGCGCCGCGCAGCAGGCAGCCCGCCAGCAGCAGCCAGAGCGGGCCGTAGGGCCGCAGCATGACGTAGTTGGGGACGACGCGGCTGGTGAACCAGGGAATCATGCGGTGGCAGACCACCAGGAAGATGGGCGTCAGGAAGCCCCACATTCCGAGCGCGCCGGCCACCGCCAAGCCCGGCGTCCAGTCCGCGACCAGCATTGCCAGGAAGGCGAGGTCGCCCAGCAAGCCCAGCAGGATCGCCACACTGGCGAGGGCGGAGTGCAGCTTGTCCTGCGGCGGCGCGCGCAGCAGGGTACGGCCCAGGGCCAGCACCGCCACGGTCCAGCCCGCCGCGTGCAGGGCAAGGCCGGCCGGCAGCGCAAAGGGCAGCACGCCGCCCAGGTACACCCCGAGCACCCCCAGGCTCATCGCCAGGCCCGCCGTGACATAAGCCGCGCGCGGGATGGCGGGGCCGTTCAGCCAGTTGGGCATGGCGGTGAAGAGAAAGCCGAAGATAAAGAAGGGCAAGCAGCCATACAGCATCCACCAGACATGCAGGGCGGGGCCGGGCAGCCCGCCGACGGCCAGGCCCTCGCCGCCGGCCCGGCGCAATTGCAGGTCCAGCACCCACCAGAGCATGACCAGGACGGCTTGCAGCGCGCCGGGCAGGAAGAGGACGCGATGCGGCGCGGCGGTGTAGGTGGACCAGAGTCTGGACATGGCGGAGAACGGCGGAGGAGGACGCACAGTGTCGTGTCCACCCTCCGGACGGGCCTTGATGGACATCAAGCGCCGCCGGCGCCCAGCGTTCAGCGTTCAGCGCAGCGGCGCCAGGTCCGGCTTCCAGTTCAGCTTGCAGTCGTGGTCCTGGACCGGCGCGCTTGCGTCTTCGCCAGCCGGGAGCTCGCGCACCTCGCAATCCAGGATGATGGGCAGAGGACCGGGGCAATCGCAGTGGTAGCGCTCCACCATGGTCTGGTCCTTCACCGCAATGCCGCGCTGCCGTTCCAGGCGCAGCAGGCGGTCGAACAGGCTGTCCTTCTTCGCCTCCAGGGCACCCTGGTTGACGCGCTCGAAGTAGAGGGCGCGCGGTTCGTAACCATTGCGCACGCGCACCGGATTCTCGTAGCGCTCCACGGTGCGTGCCTCGCCCAGCAGGCTGCCGCCGCTGGCGGGATCGCCATAGCGGGTGTGGCCGAATTCGTGGGAGAGGATGGCATGCGGGTCCACCAGCTCATTGCTGGACGGGAACTGGCAACGCAGGCCGCCGTCGCCCAGGCCGATGGCGCCCGGATGCGCCATGGCGCCGGGGCCGGCGTAGCCGGAGAACTTGAAGACATTGGCATCGCCGGCGAACAGCCCCTTGTCGCTCAGCTTGCCGTTGAGCAGCCGCGACAGCGGCGGCAGGCGACCGGCCTTGACGGAACGCGCCCACAGCGTCCGGTCGTAGTCGAGGTAGCCCTTGTTGAACAGGCGCAGGCTGTCGTCCGCCACCTCGCGCAACCACACCGCGCCGGCATCGGCCATGGCGAAGCGTTGCAGCAGTTCCATCTGCGGCTTGGCCAGGGGCAGGCCGCGCGGATGCGCCTCGCCCTTCTTCGCCATGTTCAGCTTGCTTGCCAGCGCCCAGTGCTCGGCCCGGCGCGCCTGCTCCTCCATCGCGTCGCGCGGCGGATGCGAGGAGCGGCCGGCCTGGGGACGTCCCTCGGCGTCGCAGTACAGGACGATGGCGCCACCCGCCTGCCAGGGCGCATCGAGTTCGCGTTCCAGGTTCACCTGCTGGCGTTCCAAGGTCGGCGGAAACACGTCCGTCGGCCGGGACGGACAGGCGGCCGAGGCCGGCGGCGCCAGCAGGGCCAGGAACAGCAGGAAACGCATGGCGGCAAATGGCATGGTCGCGCCCATTTCAATACAGAGACGGGGATGCTGTCGCAGACATGTTACCCCCGTGCTCTGATCCTAATTCGGCATGCCGGAAACAATCGACGGTGTGGTCGTTGACCATGCCGGTGGCCTGCATGTGGGCATAGACGATGGTGGAACCGACGAACTTGAAGCCGCGCTGCTTGAGGTCCTTGCTGATGCGGTCGGACAGCGGCGTCGTCGCCGGCACCTGGCCGAGGTCGCGCCAGGCGTTCTGGACCGGCCGGCCGTCGACGAAGTCCCAGAAATACGCATCCAGGCCGCCGAAGGCCTCGCGCAGCGCCAGGGTCGCGCGCGCGTTGACGATGGCCGCCTCGATCTTCAGCCGGTTGCGCACGATGCCCGTGTCCGCCAGCAGGCGGACCACGTCCGCCTCGCCGAAGCGCGCCACCCGCTCCGCGTCGAACTGCTCGAAGGCGCGCCGGTAGCCTTCCCGCTTCCGGAGGATGGTGAGCCACGACAGGCCGGCCTGGGCCCCCTCCAGAATCAGGAATTCGAACAGGCCGCGCTCGTCGTGCAGCGGCACGCCCCACTCGCGGTCGTGGTAGTCGCGGTAGAGCGGATCGACGCCGCACCAGGCGCAACGCGGCGGCCCGCTCACCCGCGGCCCCGACGGAAAAGAGCGGGCTCGCGGAGGAATCCGCTGATCCGGCAAGCACATGCGGTTACGGTCATGCCTGTATTGTCCGGCAACCTGTGCCGCACGGCGAGACTGCCGGCCCCGAGTCAAAAACACTGAGCACGCGCGGCGTGCACTGTATTGCTGATGCGACAAAGCCGCATGCCCACCCCGCCTTTTTTGACTTGGATCAATTTTGTGCCTCACCTGAGCAATTTGCACGGGTATATTAGCACTCACTGATATTTAGTATTTTTCAACTACCTGGAAAGGAAACTGCCATGCGCACCACAACCTTGATTGCCATAACGCTCCTGTCCCTGCCGGTCCACGCCGCTCAGCTCAGCACCTTCAACAAGGACTGCGTGGAAAACGAAAGCGCCATCCTCTCGGTGAATGTCGCCGCCGTCGATCCCAAGCTGGGCATCACCGGCGAGGTCTGCCACATGGGCCAGCTCAGCGCCGAAGACATGTCCTATGTCGAAGCCGTGCAACCCACCCTGGCGCAGCCTGTCGCCGCCACCGTGATCGAGGGCGAGGTCTGCCAGTACGGCCAGCTCACCCCCCACGATCTCTCCTTCGTCGAAGCCGTGCAGCCGGCCCACGCGGTGAAGCGCCTGCGCGGCCTGTAATAGTCAGCCGCGTGAATCGAAACGGCATGCCCACGGGCATGCCGTTTTTCATTGCCCGCCCGCGGCGGACGGCGCCGCAGTCCGCCGCCAGGATGCCGGCCGGGTCCGTTCGAAGCGGTAGAACAGGTTCGGCTCGGAAATCAGAAAAAGGCTGCCGTCCGGTCCCAGAGCGATACCCTCCGCCTGCGGTACAGTGCGTTTCAGTCCGTGCCAGCCGCGCCAAAGCGGCATCAGGCTGACCGCTTGGCCATGGGCATCATATTCGACCACCAGGCGTGATTCGTCGCTCAACAGCAACATGTGGCCGGTGGGCTCATGCAGGGTCAGGGAGGAAAGATCGCGCATGAACAGGCCGGGCGCGCCGCTCTGCTTCCACTCTCGTATCTGCAGGTCGAAGGCGGTGCCGGACAGCACTTCCGGAAGCCCGGTGATCTCGAACACGCGCAGGGGGGATTTCTCCTTGACCACCAACAAGCGCCTGCGCTCGTGATCCCAGGAGACCCCCTCGAAGCCGAGATTGCCGCTCAGATCCACCCTCAGCCCCAGCCTGGGCAGGCCACGCGTATCAATCCTCGACGTCCGCGGCCCGATTTTGACCAGCACCATCTGCTGATCGCGCTCATCCACCAGAACGAATAAATCGTCGCGCACATGGCTGATGCCCTCGGGATCGCTCATCCCGGTTATCGGGATGTGGCGGATCAGGCGCCCGTCTCGACTGATCTCGGCGACGCCGGCTGGCTTGTTGATGACGGTGTAGAGGGTGTCGGACAGCGGACAGTAGGTCAGGCCGGAAGCGTTGTCGACGACGCCATCCAACGGTTGTGCCTCCAGGGCGACGCGGTAGGCGGGCAGCCAGACCGCTGTGTCGCTCCAGCGCTGCTCCCCCTGCCACATCTTCATCCAGTGGTAGGCGAGCGCCGGCCACGAGGACCGCCAGGCCAGCACGGCGCCCGCCAGCATCGCGCCCAGCAGCAGGGTGCCCCACAACAAGCGGCGCCGGTTGTGCATCAGGCCGCTTCCCCGCCGCCGGTCGACAGCGCCCCGCCGCGCGCCAGGGTCCACAACAGGGCATGCACGGCGTCGCGCAGCACGGCATGTTCGGGCGGCAGCAGGCCCTCGGCACGCAGGTAGTCGGACAACCAGGCGGTGAGCCCGTCGAGATCTCGGCTGCCATCCAGCGCCGCGACCAGGCGGGCGCCGTGCGGGTCCAGATCGACCGCGACGTGGCGCGAGGAGGCCAGCACGCGACCGCGACCGGCCTGGCTGCGGGCCAGGGCGTGCGCGGCCGGTCGTGCCGGCAGGTCGTCCAGCGCCAGCGCCTGGGCCCGCCGCGATACGCGCGCGGCCTGATGCGCCACCAGGCTGTAGAGCTCGCTGAGCAGGGCCGTTTCGTTCTCCGCCGCGCCGGCCAGCGGGCTGCCGTGCGCGGCCAGCAGGTCCTCGGCGCCGGCGCGCAGCTGCGGCCACGACAGGCTGTCGGGATAGCGCGAGGCCAGCAGCATGGCGGCGGCCTTGGCGACGGGGTGGGTGAGCACGCAGTGGCCACCCGCCGGCAGGTCGAACTCCTCGGGCGTCGCGCTGGCGAGGTCGATCTCTCCGGCGCGCGACAGGTCGGCGTGCAAGGCCAGGCCGCGGAACGCCTCCAGGTCGGGCCGCTCGCGCCCGCCGACGCCGCGCCGCACCAGCAGGGTGCGGCGGAATTTTCGCAGACGCGCGCAATCCATGAGCTGCTCGCGGCGGATGCGATCGGTCTCGCCGGCCAGCATGGCCTCGGCCTCCTGCCCCAGGGTTTCCGGCAACATGCTGGCGATGCCCGCGTCGGCCAGGTAATCCAGGCCGGCGGCGCGGGCGCGCGCCATGAACTCGCCGAACCAGACCGGTTCGTTGGTCTCCTCCAGGTACTCGTGATAGACGTAGGAAGGCGGTGCCCGCCGCAGATACTCGATCTCCGCGAGCAGGCCGCGCGCGTCGTCGGCGGGGTTCAGGCGCAAGGCGGGCTCCAGGAAATCGAACAGGCCATGCGCCTGGGCCAGACGCTGCGAGGCCGGCGCCCCCGCCGCGCAGTGCTGCAGCAGCATGGCGCGCAGGCCGGCGCGGGCGTGCCAGCCCGGCAGGGTGTTGTAGCTGACGTAGGCCACGCCGTTGGCGGCAAGCTGACGCGCGCACACCGCCAGGATCGCGTCCTGGACCGGGCGCGGCACCCAGGAATAGAGGCCGTGCGCCAGGATGTAGTCGAATTCCCCCAGATCGGAGAGGTCGTCGCTGACACTGCGATGCAGCACCTGGATGTTGTCCAGACCCAGTTCGCTAATCCAGGCACTCGCCTCGTCGACGTGCGCGCGGGCGAGGTCGATGCCGACGAAGCGGCTGCCGGGCAGGTGAAACGCCATCGGCACCAGGTTGCCGCCGCCGGCGCAGCCCAGCTCCAGCACCCGGCAGGCCTCCACCGGCGCCGTCTCCACCCCGAACAGCCGCGCCAGGGCGCCCAGGTAATCCGGATGCGTATCGGTGATCGGCACGCTCTCGTAGGGCAGGTCGTCGTAGCTTTGCAGGGTGGTCATGGCCGGTGGCCCCTGAACTTGGAAGAGGTATGGGTCGGGGCAGGATGATAAGCCCTGCGCCCGACGCGAGGCCGGGTCGGGATCGGAGTTCACGATTCCATAACATTTCCGCCACCCCCGCGCGGCCGGGGAATTTGCCGGCACACTCGCACTCCATGGCATCAAGAGCCAACGTTCCGCTCCTGCTTCCACATCGCGAGGAACCACCATGTTTCATGCCCGTACGATGCAAACCCTGCTGCTCTCCCTGAGTCTCGCCGCGCTGCTCGGCGCCTGTGCCCGCGACAGCACCTCGGCGCCCGCCGCCGCGAAGACCCTCGACCCCAATGCCCAGGTCGACAGCATCGTCCTCGGCATGGGCTGCTTCTGGGGCGCGGAAAGGCGCATGGCGGCGCTGCCCGGCGTGGTGGACGTGGAAAGCGGCTACGCCAACGGCGAAATCACGGGCAGCTACGACGCGGTGCTCGCCCAGGAACGCGCCCTGCGCGCGGGCAAGTCGGCGAAGCGCAACCACGCCGAAGTGGTGAAGGTCACCTACGACCCGGCGAAGACCACCCTGGAAGCCGTGCTCGCCGGCTTCTGGGAAAACCACGATCCCACCCAGGGCGACCGCCAGGGCAACGACATCGGCAGCAACTACCGCAGCGCCATTTACACCCGCTCGCCGGCGCAACTGGAAATCGCGCAACAGACCCGTGCCACCTATCAAACCGCCCTCGGCAAGGCGGGACGCGGTGCCATCACCACCGAGATCGCGCCCCTGCAAACTTACTTTGCGGCCGAGGCCTACCACCAGGACTACCTGGTGAAGAACCCCAAGGGCTACTGCGGCCTGGGCGGCACCGGCGTCAAGTATCCCGGCGCCGGCAAGTCCATCGCGGCCGCCGCCGGAGCACCCGCCCTGGATGGCAAGGCCCTCGCCGCCGACCGCCAGCTGGTGGTGTTCGAGGCCGAGGACTGCGCCTTCTGCAAGCAGTTCAAGGCCGAGGTGCTGGACCGCTGGACATCTCCGGTGCCCATCCGCGCCACCTTCAGCCCGCAGGCGCCGACCGGCTGGAAGCTGGAGAAGCCGCTGTTCGCCACGCCCACCATCGTCCTCTTCGAGAACGGCCGCGAAGTCTCCCGCTACACCGGCTACAACGGCGAGCAGGAACGTTTCTGGAAATGGCTGGGGCACCGGCTGCTCACCCCCGAGCAACGCCGCATCGCCTTCGAACAGGGCACCGAGCGGCCCTTCACCGGCTCGCACCTGGACGAGAAGCGGCCAGGCTGGTTCGTCGATCCCATCAGCGGCGCCCGCCTGTTCCGCAGCGACGCCAAATTCGACAGCGGCACCGGCTGGCCCAGCTTCTTCCAGCCGGCGCCAGGCTCCCTCACTTACCACGCCGACAACAACCACGGCATGAAGCGGGTGGAAGTGAAGAGCGCCAGCTCCGGCATCCACCTCGGCCACGTTTTCGACGACGGCCCGCCACCCTCCGGCAAGCGCTACTGCATCAACGGCAACGTGCTGAAGTTCGTGCCGGACGCGGGTAAGTGAGGGATTAAGGACTCACACCGTCAGCAACCCCACCACCGCGCCGGTCAGCAGCGTCGCCAGGGTGCCGGAGAGCACCGCCTTGGGGGCCAGGGAAACGATGTCGGCGCGGCGTTCGGGGACCATGGTGACGAGGCCGCCGATGAGGATGCCGAGGCTGCCCAGGTTGGCGAAGCCGCACAGGGCGTAGGTCATGATCAGGTCGCTGCGCGGGCTCAGGGCCTCGGCCGGCAGGCGGGCCATGTCCAGGTAGGCGATGAGTTCGTTGAGCACGGTCTTGGTGCCCATCAGGCTGCCCGCGGTGGTGGCCTCGGCCCAGGGAATGCCGATCAGCCACACCACCGGCGCCATCACCCAGCCCAGCACCCGTTGCAGGGAAAGCGGCCCGCCCTGCACGTCCGGCAGCAGGCCGAGCAGCAGGTTGCCCAGGCTCACCAGGGCGACGAACACCAGCAGCATGGCGACGATGTTGATGAGCAGCGTCACCCCCGCCAGGGTGCCCTGGGTGATGGCCTCCATGCTGGAACGGGCGGAGTCCGGCGCCTTCAGCTCGCCCGCGGTGGACGCCTCCCCAGCCGGCACCATCAGGGCGGCGATGAGCAGCGCCCCCGGCGTGCTCACCAGCGAGGCGGTGAGGATGTGGCCCATCGCGTCCGGCACCACCGGGGCCAGGAAGCTGGCGTACAGGGCCATCACCGTGCCCGCCACCGTCGCCATGCCGCAGGTCATCACCGAAAACAGTTCACCGCGGCTCATGGCCGCGAGGTAGGGCCGCACGAACAGCGGCGCCTCGACCATGCCGACGAAGATGTCCGCCGCCGCCGACAGGCCCACCGCCCCGCCGATGCCCAGGGTCTTGCGCAGCAGGTGCGAAACCGCCCGCACCAGCCAGGGCAGCACCCGCCAGTAGAACAGCAGGGAGGACAACGCGCTCACCACCAGGATCAGCGGCAGGGCGCGAAAGGCCAGCACGAAGGAAGAGGACGGATCGGTCACCGCGAACGGCGCCGCGCCGCCGCCCAGGTAGCCGAAGACGAAACTGGTGCCCGCCTGGGTGGCGTGCTCGAGGGCGCCGAGAGCCTCGTTCAGGGCCATAAACACGCCCTGGAACAGGGGCAGCTTCAACAACGCCACGGCCAGCACGAATTGCAGCGCCAGACCCGCCAGCACGATACGCGTGGGAAACCGGGCCCGGGTCTCGCTCAACACCCAGGCCAGACCGACGAAGGCCAGGATGCCGAGGGCGCTTTGCAGGTTGGGGAGCATGCACCAATGGTAGCCGGGTTAGGGCCAAGCAGGCTTGGCAAGGACGGCGTCGACGCTATGCATTGGGCGCATCGCCGGCGGCACGATCGCGACGGTGCAACAGATACATGACCGCGGCGATGAGCACGATCGCCACGAACAGCGCGTAGGGCGCGAAGCGGTTGACGGTGGCCGCCCAGGCACTGAGCTCGTTCAGCAGCAGCGCCCAGACGCCGATGGCGACATAGGTCGCCACCAGCACCACCCCCATGTTCACCCAGGGGCGCAGGCCAATCAGGAAGCCGATGATCGCCCCCACCACCGGCCCGGTCATCCAGAACGGCAGGAATACGAACACGAACAGGCCGGCGATGCCGAACCTGCGCACCGTGTCCCCCCGCAACTCGGCCGCGTGGCGCAATCGCGCGAGCGAGGCTTCCAGCCGGGGCAGCCGGATCAGTTCTCGCCAGCTCAAGGCGAAGAGGGGGTACACCACCAGCACCTGGATGGTCTCCACCAGCATGTTGATGGGCACCACCTGGGCATGGCCGAAGCCGCTCGCGTAGCCGAACGACATCCCGGCGGCGCGACCGATGACCAGGTTGAGCCCGGTCATGGCCGCGTAGGTAAGCACGCTGTCCGGAAACATCTGCGACCCGATGCCGAACGCCAGCAGCATCAAGACGGACAGCGCGAGACCCATACCCAGCAGCCGGCCTTCGGTACTCGACAATAGGGTTTCAGGCATCACATCACTGCACCTTAAGCAGGCCGACCCATTGCGTGCCGGTATGCTGGAAATCCACGCCGATGACAAGCCCGCTCACACTCAAGTGACCTCGGCCGCCTCCGGCCCCATATCCGCCAGGATCTCCCGGAACTGCTCCAGCGCCGCCTCCAGGTCTTCCACGATCTCTGCCACGTTCGCCAGCGCATCGACGTGCCCCCTGGTTTCCGGGCTCATTCTGAAGTGCGGCTCCGGCGCAAAAACTTACTGCTTACGCCGCCTTTCCGCGCAGGCGATGACGGCCTTGTCGTCCTTCAGTTCCAGGCAGTGGCGCAGGTCGCCGCGGGGCAGACGCTTGGCCTTGTGGCGCTGCATCCTGGCGGGTTGAGCGGGGGCAGCCTGATCGACGGCGGGGACGGCCGTGGGCTGGGGAGCGGGGGCCGGGTCGGCGGCCAGGGCGATGCCGGTGGCGCAAAGGAGCGCGAGGGGAATGGACCAGATGTGCATGCAGCCTCCTTGAGTGTGCGGCAGGCTCTGGCGATGGGGTGAATGGGGTCGGGCCAGGGCTGTCTGGCGGAATGCTACCTCAAGCGCGGAGTCAGCGGCCGGGCTTGCCGCCGCGTGTTCGGCCTCGCCGACCGGCGGGCTGCGGCGGGGTTTCCGCCACCGGCTTGCCGCGTCCGGCACCGCGCCGGGGCGGCTTGGCGGCAAGGGGCGGGGCGGGCTCGTCGCGGCGCGGCGGGCGGCTGGGGACTTGCGGGCGGGATGCCTCGCGGCTGCCGCGCGGCGACCGTTCTTCACGGCTCGCAGGCGCGGTCTTGCCGGGCGCCCCGCCTTCCTCCCGCGTCGCGGGCCGTTCGGCGCCGTAGCGCCGCCCCGTGCCGGCGGGTTGGAAGCTGGGGATGAGGTGCTTCTTGCTGTTGCCGATGAGGTCTTCGCGGCCCATTTCCTTGAGGGCATCGCGCAGCAGGGGCCAGTTTTCCGGGTCGTGGTAGCGCAGAAAGGCCTTGTGCAGGCGGCGGATACGGCCCTGGGTGACGACGGGAACGTCCTGGCCACCGCGCAGCACGCGCTTCAGCGGGTTCTTGCCGGTGTGGTACATGGCGGTGGCGAGGGCCATGGGGGTGGGCAGGAAGGTCTGCACCTGGTCGAGGCGAAAGTTGTTCGCCTTCAGCCAGAGGGCCAGATTGAGCATGTCTTCATCCGTGGTGCCCGGGTGGGCGGCGATGAAGTAGGGGATGAGGTACTGCTCCTTGCCCGCCTCTTTCGTGTACTTCTCGAACAGCTGCTTGAAGCGCTCGTAGGTGCCGATGCCCGGCTTCATCATGTGTTGCAGCGGGCCGTCCTCGGTGTGCTCGGGGGCGATCTTGAGGTAGCCGCCGACGTGATGGGTGACCAGTTCCTTCACGTATTCCGGCGACTTCACCGCCAGGTCGTAGCGCACGCCGGAGCCGATGAGCACCTTCTTGATGCCCGGCAGGGCGCGGGCCTTGCGGTAGAGCTGGATGAGCGGGCCGTGGTCGGTGTTCAGGTTGGGGCAGATGTCCGGGAACACGCAGGACAGGCGCCGGCAGGCGGATTCGATCTTGGGGTCCTTGCAGGCAAGGCGGTACATGTTGGCGGTGGGCCCGCCCAGGTCGGAGATGATGCCGGTAAAGCCGGGGGTCTTGTCTCGGATGGCCTCCACTTCCTTGAGGATGGAGTCCTCCGAACGGCTCTGGATGATGCGGCCCTCGTGCTCGGTGATGGAGCAGAAGGTGCAGCCGCCGAAACAGCCGCGCATGATGTTGACCGAGAAGCGGATCATCTCCCAGGCGGGAATCTTCGCCTCGCCGTAGCCGGGGTGAGGCGCGCGGGCATAGGGCAGGTCGTACACCGCGTCCATCTCCGGCGTGGTCAGCGGGATGGGCGGCGGGTTCAACCAGACGTCGCGCTCGCCGTGCGCCTGCACCATGGCGCGGGCGTTGCCGGGATTGGATTCCAGGTGGAAGACGCGGGAGGCGTGGGCGTAGAGGATGGGGTTCTTCTCCACCTGCTCGTAGGCCGGCAGGCGGATGACGGTGTGGGCGCGGGCGGCGTGAATGGCGGCGAGGCGCTGGTCACGAGGGATGTAACGCAGAAGCTGCGCCGCCTGTCTCCCCTCCCCCTGGGGGGAAGCGACCGGGCGCCCCGGCAAAACGTCTTCGCGGATAGCAGCCTGTCTCCCCTCCCCCTGGGGGGGAGGGGCCGGGGGAGAGGGTGCCTTTCGCTGCACCGCCTGATACAGCGACTCCAGCACCGCCTCCGTCTCTCCAAGCATCTGGTTGTTCCAGTAACGCAGTACCTCGATGCCCTGCGCGCTCAGGAATTGGCTGCGGGTGGAGTCATACGCTTGCTGATCCGCGTGCTTTCCGCCTTCCAGTTCGACAGCCAGTTTCAGCTCATCGCAGTAGAAATCCAGGATGTACCGGCCAACCGGGTGCTGGCGGCGGAACTTCAGGCCAAGGAAACGATTGGCACGCAGGATGCCCCACAGGAGTTGTTCGGCATCGGTTTGGTGGCTGCGCAGGTCACGGGCGTGGGCCAGGAGGTCCTTGGGCAAGGCGGGTGCCAGTTTGCGCGTATTACCCTCTCCCCCAGCCCCTCCCCCCCAGGGGGAGGGGGACGCAGCATACGGATCGGGATGCCGGTCCACCTTCCCCGGTGTATCCATGGCCAGGGAATCGAGTTCGTGCCAAGGGTTGACCTCGTCGTCGGGTTTCCATCCATGGCTCACCATGAAAGCCGTGCCGCGCAGGTCGCGGATGCTTTCGATGGGCTCGCCGGCGGCGAGGCGATGGCTGAGTTCCACCAGCGCGCGCTCGGCGTTGCCGAACAGCAGCAGGTCGGCCTTGGCATCCGGCAGCACGGAGCGGCGCACCTTGTCGGACCAGTAGTCGTAGTGGGCGATGCGGCGCAGGGAGGCTTCGATGCCGCCGATGACCACGTTCACATCCTTGTAGGCTTCCTTGCAGCGCTGGGCGTAGACGGTCACCGCCCGGTCGGGGCGCTTGTTGGGCTCGGCGTTGGCGGTGTAGGCATCGTCGGAGCGGATCTTCCGGTCCGAGGTGTAGCGGTTGACCATGGAATCCATGTTGCCCGCGGTGACGCCGAAGTACAGGTTGGGCCGGCCCAGGACACGGAAGGGATCGGCGGACTTCCAGTCCGGCTGGCTGATGATGCCGACGCGGAAGCCCTGCGCCTCCAGCAGCCGCCCCACCAGGGCCATGCCGAAGCTGGGATGGTCGATGTAGGCGTCGCCGGTGATCAGGATGACGTCGCAACTGTCCCAGCCCAGAGCCTCCATCTCCTTGCGGGACATGGGCAGGAAGGGCGCCACGCCAAAGCGCCGGGCCCAGTAGGGACGGTAGGAGAACAGGGATTTGGCGGTTTCCATGCGTGAAATCGGATCGGCGGCGGATTGTCACCCCCTCTCCCTTGAGGGGGGAGGGAACGACCAGCTTACCTGTCCTTGCCTCCCTTGGGACTGAACAACGCCGCCGTGGGCCGGTTGTGGGACTCGCGCCGGTTGGGGGTCGGCGATCCGGTGGCGGAGGCCGGGGCGGGACGGGGGCCGCGCGGATTCGCCACCGCCGGCTTGGGGCCGGCGGGCTTGGGTCCGCCCGAGCCGGAACGGGGCGGGGTAGCGGCGGGCTTGCCGGGGCGGCCGGACTGCTGGCCACGCCCTTGTCCACGGTTCTGTCCACCGCCACCGGGCCGACCCTGGCGCTGCGGCCGCTCGTCGCGTTCCGGCAGATGGCCGGCGGGCCGCTCGGGCGGCACGAAGCCCTCCACTTCCACGCGGGCGATGCCGCGCTTGATGAGGCGCTCGATGTCCTTCAGGTAGCCCATCTCCTCGGCGTCCACCAGGGACACCGCGGCGCCCTCGCTGCCGGCCCGGCCGGTGCGGCCGATGCGGTGCACGTAGTCCTCGGGCACGTTGGGCAGCTCGAAGTTGACCACCTGCGGCAACTGGTCGATGTCGATGCCGCGGGCGGCGATGTCGGTGGCCACCAGCACCTGCAGGGTGCTGTCCTTGAACTGGGCGAGGGCGCGGGTGCGCGCGGCCTGGCTCTTGTTGCCGTGGATAGCGGCGGCGGGAATGCCGTCCTTCAGCAACTTCTCGGCCAGCTTGTTGGCGCCGTGCTTGGTACGGGTGAACACCAGCACCTGCTGCCAGTTGTGCTGGCGGATGAGGTGGGCGAGCAGGTCCTTCTTGTGGATCTGCGGCACCAGGTGCACGGACTGCTGCACCAGTTCGGTGGGCGTGTTGCGGCGGGCCACTTCGATGCAGCCCGGATTGTTGAGCAGGCCGTTGGCCAGGAGCTTGATCTCGTCGGAGAAGGTGGCCGAGAACAGCAGGTTCTGGCGCTGCTTCGGCACCAGGGCGATGACCTTCTTGATGTCGCGGATGAAGCCCATGTCGAGCATGCGGTCGGCCTCGTCCAGCACCAGGATTTCCACGCCGGACAGGTCCACGGTCTTCTGGCCGACGTGGTCCAGCAGGCGGCCGGGGGTGGCCACCAGGATGTCGACGCGGCCGCGCAGGGCGGCGTACTGGGGATTGATGTTGACGCCGCCGAACATGACCATGGATTTCAGGTTCACGTACTTGCCATAGGTGCGCACGGATTCCTCCACCTGGGCGGCGAGCTCCCGGGTGGGCACCAGGATCAGGCAGCGCGGCCGGCCGTTCTTCGGCGTCAGCGGCTTTTCCATGAGCCGATGCAGGATCGGCAGGGTGAAGCCGGCGGTCTTGCCGGTGCCGGTCTGGGCGGCGGCGAGCAGGTCGCCGCCCTTCAGCACCAGGGGGATGCCCTGGGCCTGGATGGGGGTGGGAATGGTGTAGCCGGTCTCGGCCACGGCCCGCAACAGGGGCTCGGACAGGCCGAGATCGGTGAATTTGACGGCCACGGGCGAACTCGTGGAGGTGCCGGCGGGCATGGCGCCGCCTTGGGAAACTACGGGGGATGACATGAACTACTCCTGCGACGGCCCGCCGCATTGCGCGGCACCAATCGAGGCAGACGGATCAGTGATCGGAAGGATCAGAGGAAAAAGACGCCGCGCACTGATTGGTGAGGCACGCGGGAGCGCGAAGTATACGGATCACCCGGCGAATTACCGAGAACTATCGTGCCCGCCATGAAAATCGCTAGCGCAGTTCCACCCACACCGGCTGATGGTCCGAGGCCGTCGTCTCGGCGTCAATGCCATGCGCCTTGAGCCGGGGCGCCAGGTCCTCGCCGAGGAAGACGAAATCGAAGCAGGCCGGGGCGTCGACGAAATCCACCGGATGGATGCCCACCGTGGGCGCGTGCGGCGTGCCGGGGTGCAGCACCTCCCAACTGTCGCGGAAGGCGGGCACGCCGGCCGCCATGGGCGCCAGCAGGCGCGCGCGTTCCGGCGCGGTGGCGGGAAAGTTCATGTCGCCGCACAACACGGCCGCGGCCGGCCGCGCGAACACCTGGAAGCTGCCGCCCTCCTCGCCCTTGCCGGCGCGAGGCCGGCGCGCGTGGGCGCAGGCCTCGGCATGGAGGGCGCGGATGGCGTCGATCTGGATCTGGCGTTGAAGCCCCGAGTAGTACTCCAGGTGGGTGGTCAGGACCCGCAGGGGGCCGATGTCGGCGCTGACCACTGCTTCCAGCAGCACGCGCTGCATGCTGGGCACGCCGGCATCCACCGGCCAGGGCAGCAGGTGGCGCCAGACCTGGCCCACCGGCAGGCGC
The DNA here is from genome assembly GCA_009772925.1 of bacterium. Lineage (GTDB taxonomy): Bacteria > Pseudomonadota > Gammaproteobacteria > Burkholderiales > Thiobacillaceae > PFJX01. The sequence continues at coordinate 214,801 of WOUQ01000001.1, read as the reverse complement.
GTGAAGATGGCGTTGCCGAACTGTTTGCGGCCACCGCGCCCGTCGGGCAGGTCGGTCGCCGGCGCGTAGATCGGCGTGTAGCCGGGCAGCAGGGCCGCCAGTTCGGCGACCTGGTCGCGCGAGTCGTTGCCGGGCAGGCCGGGAAAATTGACCACCACCTCCTGCAGGCAGATCACGTCGAACTCGCCGATACGGCGAATCTCCCCGGCGATGCGCGCGAGATCGACGCGGCCGTCGAGGCCGCGACCCCATTGGATGTTCCAGCTCAGCAGTTTCATGTCTCGCCTCCGTAGCGTGCTTCCAGCATAGCCGCCTTCGACAATGATTCCTCCACGCCGGCGAGGCAATAAAAAAGCCACCTGCGCCGTCGGGCGCGGGTGGCTTCGTGTCGGCCGCTCCAGGCGCGGCCGGCGAAGGGACGAGTTACTTGTTGACCGGCGATTCCGGATCGAACAGGTAGGCCATCACGTCCATGATCTGCTGCTGGGTGAGGATGGCCTTGGCGCCGGAACGCGGCATGTTGGAGCAGGCGAAGTACGTGTGCGGGTTGTAGATCACATCGTAGGTGTACTTCAGCATGTCCGGGTTGATGCCGCGAATCTTGCCGTAGCCGGTCAGCTCGGGGCCCAGGGTGCCGCCGGTGCGGTCGGTGGCGAGCTGGTGGCAGTTGTAGCAGTTGGCGCCGGGGCCTTGCTTGGTGTGGTCGTCCACCTGATGGGCGGTGCGGAAGCCGAAGCCCGACCAGGCCAGCTCGCGGCCCTTCTTCCAGTCGCCCAGCTTGATGCCGCCTTCAGGGTACTTGATGCTGGCGGCGGCCATCTCGTTGATGCGGGCGGTGGTCTTGTCGTCCAGCTTGACGTTCTTGCCGCTGCACAGGCGCTGGATTTCGTCCTGGGCCAGACGGTCGCGGCCGGTGGTGCCTTCCTGGGTGGCTTGCTTGTGGTCAAAACCGTCGGTCTCCATGACCAGGTGCTCGGCCAGCATGGCGGCGGAGAAGGGGGCCAGACGCACGCCCTTGGAATCGAACACCATGACCTCGTTGGAGGGCGCCGGAGCGGCCTCCGCAGCCCGCTTGAGCAGGGGGGCGGGCCGCTTCTTGGTCGCGGGGGCGGCGGGGGCGGCCGCCTGGGCGACGAGCATGGGCTTGTCGGCGACGGGACCGGCGACGGCGGTGCCCGCCAGCATCAGTGCGGAGGCTACGGCGATCGCGATGGGGGTTTGTTTCAACATGGTTCGGTTCTCCTCGTGGATGCGCTCAGCGCTTCATGTCGGGCAGGATGGCCGGCTGGCCGCGGGCGGCGTCGGTCCAGAACGAGATCAGGGCGATGGAGGCGTCGGAACCGTTCTTGATGTTGGGATAACGCATCTGCCACAGGCACTCCAGCACGCGGTGCTGGCTGCTTCGCGTGGCTTCGTGGCCGACGCGGTAGGCGGGCCAGGAGATGGCCTTGGTCCACTCCTGCGGCGCGCTGATGTTGGGCAGCACCGAGGCGCGGATGCGGGCGCCGGTCTGGGTGTGGCAGGTGGCGCAGTTGAAGTCCATGCTGCCAGCGCGACGGTAGAACATGACCTCGCCGGCGTCGCGCATGGCCTTCTCCAGCGGATGTGACATGGGCGGATTCCATGCCATGCCGTTCGATTCCATGGCGATGAAATTGGTCAGCTTGGTGATGTCCGCGTTGGCGCCATGGCGCTGCTTGATGGCCGCGTCGTTGTCGGTGAAGCCCTGCTGGGTCTTCATGCAGTGTACCAGGCGGCTCTCGAAGTCCATGACCTTGCCGGTGTCGGCGAAGTAGCGGGGCAGTTCAACGTAGGCGCCCTTGAGCACGCCGGGACCCATGCCAAAGTCACATTTTTCCAGGGAGGCGTTCTTCGGGCCGCGCGCCTGCTTGTACAGCTTCTCACCCTCCTCCGCCGAGATGTAGGCCGGGTTCTCCGGCATCATCATGATGTTCTGGGGGCTTTGCGTGAGGTAGGAGGATTTGTGCTTGTCGATCAGGCTCTGCAGCACATCCTCCGGCATGCGCTCCGGCGCGGCATAGGCGACACCGGCCACGGCCAGCGCGACAGGCAGCGCGCGCAAGGTTTTTTTCAACATGTTTCGTCTCCTTTAAGGAAGAGTGAAAGTACGGCGACTCCGATCGCGCCTGGATCCGGCGCCCGGCGATCGCGCCCGGAACCGAAGTGCAGCGAGATTAAACGAAAAATCCGAGTGCTCGCATAGGAAATTCTGCCTAACGGTGCGTACCATGCCCACGCGGCGGACATGGCTTCCGGCATGGGCGCGGCGCCGCTTTTGGCGGACAATCCCGGCCAGCACACGCCCCGCGGCCCGATGATGCCCCCCGAAGACGACGACCTCCGCCACATGCGCGCCGCCCTGGCGCAGGCCCTCTGCGCCCGCGAGCTGGGCGAGGTGCCGGTGGGCGCCGTCGTGGTGAGCGAGGGCGAGATCGTCGGCGCCGGCTTCAATCAGCCCATTTCCGCGCAAGACCCCACGGCGCATGCGGAGATCATGGCCCTGCGCGACGCCGGCCGGCGCCTCGGCAACTACCGCCTGCCCGGCGCCACCCTCTACGTCACCCTGGAGCCCTGCGCCATGTGTTGCGGCGCCATGCTGCACGCGCGTGTCGCGCGCGTCGTGTTCGGCGCGCGCGACCCCAAGACCGGCGCCGCGGGCAGCGTCATCGACCTGTTCGCCGAGGCGCGCCTCAACCACCACGCCAGCATCAGCGGCGGTGTCCTGGCGGAGGAGTGCGGCGCGCTGCTGTCGGACTTCTTCGCGGCGCGGCGCGGCAAGGCGAAAGGCGGGGAAGCCGCATGAAGCTGCGCATCCGGCTGCCCAGCCAGACCCTGGAACTGCTCGACGATAGCGGCCGCCCGCTGCGCGCCTGGCCGATCTCCACCGCCGCGCGGGGCGCCGGCGAGGAGCGCGGCAGCTTCTGCACGCCGCGCGGCCGCCACATCGTGCGCGCCCGCATCGGCGCCGGCCTGCCCCTGGGCAGCGTGCTGGTCGGACGCAGGCCGACCGGCGAGCTCTATACCCCGGAACTGGGGCGGGTTGAGCCGGAGCGGGACTGGATCCTCAGCCGCATCCTCTGGCTGTCCGGCCTGGAGCCCGGCTACAACCGCCTCGGCAGTTGCGATTCCATGCGCCGCTACATCTACATCCACGGCACCCCGGACGAAGGCTTCGCGCAGGCCCCGCGTTCGCACGGCTGCATCCGCATGCGCAACCGCGACGTGGCGGAGTTGTTCGAGCTGGTGCCGGCAGGCACGCGGGTGGACATCCTGGCCTGAGCAGGTTAAAGACTTCCCAGCCGCATCCGTTATTGGGCCAGACAATAACGAGATCGACATGCCATGTCCCTACCCCTGGAACGCGACCAGATCCAGCACGTCACCGAGGAGCTGGAACTCATCATCGCGGCGCATCTGGCCTGGTTCAAGCAGTTCAACCGCACCCTGGTGTGCGGTGGCACGGTGAACCGCACCGACCTGGCGGAGGATGCCCATCTGCGCTCGCCCTTCGGCCAGTGGTACCACAGCCGCGAGCCGCATCCCCTGGCGGACACCGCCGATTTCCATGATATGGGCGTGACGCAGCAGGCCATGCACGCGGCCGCCCGCCTGGCGCTGCTGGAGGTGATGGACCAGCGCCGGCCCGATCCCGGGCTGTATGACGAGTGCATCGACCTGGCCCTGCGCCTGAACACCACCCTGCGCCGCATCCAGTTGGAAACCATCGGTGAGTTGCTCACCACCGACAGCCTCACCGGCTGCGCCACGCGGCGCGGCATGCTGTTGCGGCTGCGCGAGGAACAGGAACGCGCGGCGCGCATCCAGCGTCCCTGCTGCCTGTGCCTCATGGATTTCGACCGCTTCAAGCGCATCAACGACGAGCTGGGCCATCCGGCCGGCGACGCCGTGCTGCGCCAGGGCATTCGCTTCGTCACCGGCAGCCTGCGCAAATACGATTCGATCTACCGCTACGGCGGCGAGGAATTCCTCATCTGCCTGCCCGGCAACCCCATGCAGGACGCGGCCCTGGTGGTGGAGCGCATCCGCGAGGGCCTGGAACGCCTGCCCATCCGCCTGGACAACGGCGAAACCTGCCACGTCACCGCCTCCTTCGGCCTGGCCGAGATGGACCAGCGCCGGCCGGTCGAGGAAGCCATCGCCTGCGCCGACATGGCCCTGATCCGCGCCAAGGAGAGCGGCCGTAACCGCATCGAGCTCTGGCGGGGCGATTAGGTTAAGAGCCTATTTCAGGACGTGCGAAAGCAGGGCGCGCAGCTTGGCCGGATGCAGCGGCTTGTGCAGCAGTGTCAGGCCCGATGCGGCGACGGCGCGCATGGCCTCCTCGCCGGTATCGCCGGTGACCAGTATGGCCGGCATATCGCCGCCATAGCGCGCGCGCAGGCGCGCCACCACCCCGATGCCATCGCAGCCGCCGGGCAGGCGGTAATCGGACAGCACCAGGGCTGGCGCCCGGCCGGCCGCGTCCAGCGCGCGCAGGGCTTCCTCGATGCCGGAAGCGGTGATCAACGGCACGCCCCACTGCGCGAAGAGGGCGCGCATGGCCTGGACAATCACCTCGTCGTCCTCCACCAGCAGCACCAGCCCATCCCGCCCCGGCAGCGCGGCCGGCTCGACGGCGTGCTCGCTGCGCGCTGGCGCCGGCGCGGCAGTGGCGCAGGGCGGCAGTTCCAGGCTGAAATGGGTGCCGCGCCCCGGACGGGAACGCACGCTGATCCGGCAGCCCAGCAAGTCGGCCAGCCGCTTGACGATGCTCAGGCCGAGGCCCTGCCCCTTGTCGCGGTCGCGTTCCGGATTGCCGAGCTGGAAATACTCTTCGAAGATGCGCTCCAGCATCGCCCCGGGAATGCCTATGCCGCTGTCCACCACCTCGATGCGCGCGCCGCCGCCCGCCCGCCGCCGCGTCCCCACCAGGATGCCGCCGCTGTCGGTGTAGCGGATGGCGTTGTCGATAAGGTTGGCGAGGATGCGATCGAGCAGCACGGGGTCGGTCTCCACCTCCATGTGGCCGGTCACGAAGCGCATGCGCAGGCCTTTTTTCAGGGCAAGGGGGAGGAAACGCGCGCTCAGCCGGTCGAGGATTTCATCGACCCGAGCGCAAACCGGATGCGGCACGATGACGCCGGCATCGAGGCGCGAGAGATCGAGCAGGTCGTTGAGCAGATTACCCATGTTGCGCACGGAGGCCTCGATCAGATCCGCCAGCCGCCGCGTCTCCGTCCAGCGGTCGCCGGCCTCGCCGTGTTCCCGCAGGTTATCGTCGAGGGCCGAGACCAGCAGGCTGAGGGCGTGCATGGGCTGGCGCAGATCGTGGCTGGCCGCCGCCAGAAAACGTGATTTCGCCTGGTTGGCCTCCTCGGCGCCGCGTTTCTGCGCCAGCAGAGAGACATTGACCTGGTCCAGTGCCGAGGTGCGCTCGGCGACGCGTTGCTCCAGTTCGCGTCGGTTCTCGCCCAGTTCCCAATTGCGCTGTTCGATTTCCGCCAGCATGGCGTTGATCCCGGCCACCAGTTCGGCAACCTCGTTGGCGCTGCCGCCCGCCTCGGCGGCATCGGCGCGCAGGCTGTAATTGCCGTCATCGCGGACGCGGTGGGCGAGATCGGCGAGGCCGCGCACCGGGCGGGTGATGCGCTCGATGAGGCGCATGCCCAGCCAGACGGCCAGCCCCAGGCCGCACAGACTGGCCAGCACGGAAAGCGCGGTCTGTTCGAGATAACGCGCGCGAAATTCGGCGAGGTCCGCGTGCAGGTAGATCCAGCCGAGGGTCGAATCGTCAAAGACGATGGGCCGCAGCAGGTGCGTGGTGGTGTGCAAAGGGGAGAAATCCGGCCCATGCTCAGCCGCCGGCCCCGCCCGCGCCGGCGGCAGCGAGGCGTCTCCGTGCACGGCGAGGCGTTCGCCGTCCAGCCGATAGACGGCGGCGGCGGTGATTTCCTTCTGTGTGGCCAGGATGCGCAACGCCTCGGCGGCGGCGATGTCGTCGTCGAAGGCCACCGCCGCGCTGGCGGCGGTGGCGGCGCTGCGCGCGGCGGTCTCCAGGGTGCGTGCGGCCTGGTCCTCGTGCAGGCCCCAGTCCAGGACCACGGCGGTGAGCATGGATACGGCGAGGGAAAGCGCCACCGTGCCCGCCACCAGCCACAGCAGTTGCAGGCGCAGGGGAATTCGGGCGAAGGCGCGCGGGGAAAGCATGCCGGCTAGTCGATGAGGCGGCGTGCCAGGCGCAGCAGTTGCGGGTAGAGGCGGATGCCGGCCTGACGGGCGGCGACCAGGTTGATGTCGAAACGGCTGCGGTCGCGGTCGAAGGACAGTTCGATGATGCCGCCATCGTCGACGAAGCCGGCATAGGCGCCCACCGTGAGGGCGCCCGGCGCGCCGGCTCCGTTGACGATGGCCTGCCAGCGCGCGCGCGACTCGACGTAGATCGCGTCGCAGTCCGCCGCAGCCTCGTACGCCCGCACCGCCAGCCGGCGGCTACGCAGTGGCCGTTCGCGCAGGCGCCCCATGGCTGTGAGCAACTCCGGGTCGCGTGCGGCCACACAGATGTTCAGGACTTGGTCCGAACTGCCGTTGGCCGGCAGGTCCGCGAATTTCAGGAAGTTGTAGAACAGCACCGCGCGCAGCGCCGGCTCCGGCGCCTCTTCCGTGGCGGCGGCGTCGGGCAGCCAGACCGCCAGCAGCAGGGCCGGGATGCAACGCGGGAAGGAACGCGATAAGCGCATGGGCAGAGCGCGTCAGAAGCCGTAGCGCACTTCGGCGTAAAAATTGCGTTCGGGCAGCGGGAGATTGTTGGGCAGATTGCGGCTGCTGTAGTCGTGGGCATCCTCATCCAGCAGATTGCGCACGGATACCGCGAACTCCCAGTTGCGGTCATACCGGTAGCGCAGGGTGGTATCCACCAGGCTGTATGCGCCCAGTTCATCGCGCGGATCGCCGGCCGGCAGCGAGCGCCGGCCGAACCAGTGGGCCTGCACATCCCAGGCCCAACGCGGCCTGAAGGCCCAGTCCATGCGCAGGTGCAGGGCTTCATCCGGAACATTCACGTCCTCGCCCGGACTGTCATCCTGATCAAGCAGCGTCAGATTGCCGGCGAATTGCAGGCTCGGCGTGGCCTGCCAGCGCGCCTCCAGTTCAAGGCCGCGCACGGTGAAGCTGCCGACATTCTGGAATGTCCCGCCCGCGCCGGAAATCAGGTCGGTGCGCTTGAAGCGGTAGAGGTTGAGGCCCAGTTTCAGGCGGTCGCTGGCCAGGTAATCGAAGGCCAGTTCCCAGGTGCGTGAACGCTCGGGCTCCAGATCGGGGTTCGGCGTGTTGGATGCGGTCTGGAAATACAGTTCCTGATACGACGGCGCGCGGAACGCCTCGCCGTACAACAGCTTGCTGGTCAGCCGCTCGCTGCTCTGCCAGACCAGGGCCAGGCGCGGCGTGGTGGCGCTGCCGAAATCGTTGAACTCGTCGTAACGCAGGCCGGCGGTGAGTTCCCAGTCGTCGGCCAGACTCCATACGTCCTGCAGGAAGAGGTAGAGGTCGCGGCGGCTTTGCTCGGGGATCGGAAAGGCGGGATTGGGCGGGTTGATCTGCTGCACGCCATAGGTCTCGTTCCAGGCGGCGCCGCCGCCTATGCGCAGGGCGTGACGGCGCAGGCCGGTGTAGAGGCCGCTCAATTCGAGGCCGGCCTGGCGCTCGGCGGCATCCAGGTATTCCCGCGTCGGTGGCGCGAGGGTGATGAATCCGTTACCGGAGGAATACTTCACGTCGCGATAGCGCGCCACCGCGTTCAGGCCCCAATCCGGGGCGAAGCCCGGATTGTCGTAATGCAGCGCCAGGCCGTACTGGCGGCTGTCGGATTCGTTCAGCGGGTCGAGCACGCCGGCGCCGTTGAGGCCGGTGCCGACATCATCCTGCCGCTGGTAGTCGGCGAGCAGCCGCCAGTGCCCGCCCGCCAGGGAAAAGCGTAAATCCTGGTTGTCCCACTCGTAGTTGGCCTTGCCGGTGTTGCCGTTGCGGTCCGGCGAGATGGTCGGGCGGTGGCCGTCGGTGGTGGACAGCTCCGCGGTCAGGCCGACGTCGAGGCCGTTCCAGCTACCGCCGTGCCGCAGCCAGCCGGCCTGGCTGTCGAAACTGCCGGCACGCAGGCCGGCCTCGCTGTGCTTGATGGGGGCGGCGGTGTGGGTAATGACGTTGATCACGCCGGCCGAAGCGTCGGCGCCGAACAGGGCGGAGCCGGGACCGCGGATGATCTCGATGCGCTCGATGATGCTGGCCGGCAGGCCCTTCCAGTAGATGCCGTTGGACCACAGCAGATCGCGCATGGGTGTGCCGTTGACCATGAGCAGGACGTTGTTGCCGGGCGCGCCGCGCAGGGTGACGAGGGGCCGGAAGGCGAACAGGTTCTGCTTCACGTACACCCCCGGCACGCTGCGCAGCACGTCCATGAGATTGGTGGCGCCGGTGGCCCGGATGTCCTCCGCCGTGACCAGCGACACCACCGAAGGCGCCTTCGACATCTGCTGCTTGCTGTAGGTGGAAATCGACACGTCCACCTCCACCAGTTCCTCCAGGCTCAGCGGCATGAGCCGTTCGATATCGGCATCGCCCGCGGCTCCGAGGACCGGAAGCGGGCACAGCATCAGCAACAACAGGGCGAGTTTCTTGTGCATGGCGTTCGGCGAACGTAGGGGTTTTGGCGTTATGGTTGTGTGGACCGGGACAGCACGGCCCCAGCGCGGCTGAATGTTAACAAGTTCCCCGCGATAACACCCCCATCCCCATCACCCCTTGCCCCCCTCCCCTGCCCCTTGTACCTTGCCCGCCATGAACCCCTACGCTCTCGCCAAACCCCTGCTGTTCCGCCTCGACCCCGAGATCGCCCACAACCTGACCCTATCCGCTCTGCGCCGGGCCCACGCGATGGGCCTGCTGCAAGCCTTCCTGCCTAAGGTGCCCACCCTGCCCAGACGGGTCATGGGCCTGGATTTCCCCAACCCGGTGGGACTGGCCGCCGGCCTGGACAAGAACGGCGAGGCCATCGATGCGCTGGGCGACTTCGGCTTCGGCTTCCTCGAGATCGGCGCGGTCACCCCCCGCCCGCAGCCCGGCAACCCCAAGCCGCGCCTGTTCCGCCTGCCGGAGGCGCGGGCCATCATCAACCGCATGGGCTTCAACAACCTGGGCGTGGACCATCTGCTGGCCAACCTGGAGCGCACGGCCTATCGCGGCATCCTGGGGGTGAACCTGGGCAAGAACTTCGACACCCCCATCGAACGCGCCGCCGACGACTACCTGATCCTGCTGGACAAGCTGTACGGCAAGGTCAGCTTCGTCACCGTCAACATCTCCTCGCCCAACACCAAGAACCTGCGCGCCCTGCAGGGCGGCGACGAACTGGATGCCCTGCTCGCCGCCATCAAGGCGCGGCAGGCCGCCCTGGCGGAGCGGCACGGTAAGTACATGCCGGTGGCGGTGAAGATCGCCCCGGACCTGGACGACGCGCAGATCGCCGCCATGGCCGCCCTGTTCCGCAAGCATCGGGTCGACGCGGTGATCGCCACCAACACCACCCTGGCGCGCGAGGGCGTGCAACACCTGCCGCACGGCAACGAAGCCGGCGGCCTTTCCGGCCTGCCGCTGCGCGAGCAATCCACCCGCGTGCTGGCCGCCTTCCACGCCGCCCTGGCGGGAGAAGTGCCGCTCATCGGCGCCGGCGGCATCCTCAGCGGCGCCGACGCGAAGGACAAGATCGCCGCCGGGGCGGACCTTGTGCAGTTCTATACCGGCCTGATCTACCGGGGGCCCGCGCTGGTAAAGGAATGCGTGCAGGCGCTGGCAAATTGAACCTAGAACCCACGCGGGAGAACCCCATGCGCATCGGCATTCCCAGGGAAATCAAGGACCACGAGTACCGCGTCGCCGCGACCCCCGCCGGCGTTGCCGCGATGATCGCTGCCGGCCACGAGGTCCGCGTCGAGACCGACGCGGGCACGGCTATCGGCTTCGACGATGCGGCCTACCGGCGCGCCGGCGCCCTCCTTGCCGATGCCACGAACGTCTATGCGGCCGATTTGATCTTCAAGGTCAAGGAACCGCAGCCAGCCGAGACGGCGCGCCTGCGCGAGGGGCAATGGCTGTTCTGCTACCTGCATCTGGCCGCCGCCCCCGATCTGGCGCGGGAACTCATGGCCCGCGGCGTCCATGCGGTGGCCTTCGAAACCGTGCTCGACGCCCGCCAGCGCACCCCCCTGCTCGCCCCCATGTCGGAGATCGCCGGCCGGCTCGCCATCCAGGCCGGCATGCGCGGCCTGGAGATGAAGCATGGCGGCCGCGGCGTGCTGCTGTCCGGCGTGCCCGGCGTGCCGCCCGCCCGGGTGGTGATCCTCGGCGGTGGCATGGTCGGCGCCAACGCCGCCCGCCTGGCCGTCGGCGTGGGCGCCGACGTCATCCTGCTCGACCGCGACGCCGAGCGGCTGCGTTATTTCGATGACCTCTACGGCGGCGAACTGGGCACCCGCTTCTCCAACCCGGCCAACATCGCCGAATGCGTCACTCACGCCGACCTGGTGGTGGGCGCCGCCTACGTCCCCGGCCGCAGGGCACCGCGCCTGCTGGCACGCGAGCTGATCCGCGCCATGCCCCGGGGCGCGGCCCTGGTGGACGTAGCCATCGACCAGGGCGGCATCGCCGAGACCTCCCGCCCGACCACGCACAGCGCGCCCTACTACGTGGAGGAAGGCGTGGTGCACTACTGCGTCGCCAACATGCCCGGCGCGGTCTCGCGCACCGCCACCCTGGCCCTGGCCGAGGCCACCCTGCCCTACCTGCTGAAGCTGGCCGCCGACCCCGACGCCGCCCTGGCCGCCGACGCGGGTTTCGCTGCGGGCCTCAACGTCAGCGGCGGCGCCATCGTCCACCCCGGCCTGGCGGCGGACTTGCGGGTGTAACCGGCGGGCCACCGCGTTACGACTTGACGCCGACAGCCACGCCTTGCGTGGAAGCCACACTGGTCTTGTGGAAAAATTCGTGTCTGACCGGGGAGGTGCCCTGGCAAAGCGACACCATCAGACATTAATCTGGAGACACAACATGAAGGGGTGGCTGCGTTCTTCTCCAATTTGGTTGCTGGCCGTCCTGCTGCTGCCGGCGGGCCGGGCAGACACCCTGGACCCCCTCTCGGAAGCCGAGTTTTTTGCCGATCAGCCCCTGGTGCTGTCCGCGTCCAGGCTGGCCACACCGGCCAATCGGGCGCCGGCGGCGGTGAGCGTGATCACGCGGGAGATGATCGAGGCCACCGGCTTCCGCCATCTGGTGGATGTGCTGCGCCTGGTGCCGGGCTTCATCGTCGGCTGGTCGGGAGGCAACACCGCGGCGGCGACCTACCTGGGCCTGTCGGAGCAGTTTCCGCATCGCATGCAGATTATGGTGGACGGGCGCAGCGTCTATGACCCCTCCTTCGGCCATACCGTGTGGCGCGGCATTCCCGTGGCCCTGGACGAGGTCGAGCGCATCGAGGTGGTGCGCGGCCCCAACGCGGCACATGACGGGCTGAACGCCATGATGGGCACGATCCACGTCTATACCCGGCATTCCTCCGCCACCCTGGGCGGCATGGGCGAGGTGGCCATCGGTAACCGGGATTATCGGGAAACGAACCTGCGCTACGGCGGCATGACCGACAACGGTAGCTGGCGGCTGGGCTTTCTCGCACGGGAGGACGAAATACATGGTGTCGACCAAGACCGGGCCAACGACGTCCAGGTCAACTTCCGCGGCGACTTCAGCGCATCACCATGGGATGATGTCATGCTGGAATTCGGACTTTCCCGTGGACGTTGGCAGGGCACCAACATCGGCAACCTGTTCTACGACGACCAGCACGCCCAATACGTCAATGGCTACGCCAATCTGTTGTGGAAACACGTCCTGCCGGAAGGACGTGAGTGGGCGCTGCAGTTTAACCATACCTATAGCCAGAACCAGGAAGCGATCCCCCTTCCCGCGCCAATCGACCCGCTCAGCGGCGACTACCGCACCAGCGGCACCGCCCTCGAACTCAGCTACCTGGACCGATCCTCGGCCGAACTGAAAAAGAGCCTGTCCGGCGAGTTTCGCCTCAACCGGGTACGTCTGCCCATGCAGTTGGACAACGATTATGACAGCGACTACGTTTTCAGCCTTTCCGGCGCTCTGGAATGGAACCCTGCTGCGGAGTGGGTGGTGCATCTTGGCACCATGCTGGAGCGGCACTCGGATAACGGTGACACCAGCCTCTCCCCCCGCTTCGTCGTCAACTGGCTGCCTTCCGACGCGCACGCCTTCCGCTTGGGCATTGCCCATGGCGAGACGGCCACCAGCATCTATGTCAACAACGTCGATATTCGGCTCAGCGTTGGTGGCGTGACCGTCGACCAGATCTTCGCCAGCACGGAAGATCTGGAGCCGGAGAAGATCAACACCGTGGAACTGGGCTACCACTTCAGCAAACCTGAGTGGGGCCTGAACCTGGACACGCGAATCTTCCACAACCGGCTCTATGACGTGGTCGATGTGGATAGCAGGCGACTGCCCAACAATGACCGCTACAACGTCTATTTCAATCATCCGACCATTGAGGTGTGGGGCCTGGAATACCAGCTGAAATGGCGGTTCGCTCGCAAGGGGTGGCTGTGGTTGTCGCAGGCCTGGCTGTCGTCGCACTCCTCCGACGACATCATGTATGAGCGCTCCGTGCCCGGCTACACCCTGTCCCTGCTCGCTTCCCACCCCCTCGGCGGGCTCGACGCCAGCGTTGGCTATTACTACACGGAACCCATGCGCTGGTATGCGGGTAAATACGACAGCAAGTACAACCGGCTGGACGCCCGGCTTGCCAAGAACTGGAAAACGGCCAGCGGCAAATGGCAGGCCGCGCTGGTACTGCAAAGCCTGAACGGCGTCGAAGATGAAAGCTTTTCCGAATATCTCTACAAGCACCAGAAGTACCAGCGGCGCGGCTACGTCAGCCTGAAGTACGAGTTCTACTAGGCTCCGTCCCCGTGGCGATCCCGCCCAGCTATTCCCCGCGCCGCGGGGGTCTGTTCGCCGCCTGGATCGCGGCGTGCCTGCTGCTGGCCTGGATGACGGGCGCGCTGGCCGCGCCGGCTGTCACGCTGGTACTGTCCGAGGACGCTCCCCTCTATGCGGCGGTGGCGCGCGCCCTGCGCGCGGAACTGGAAGCCGACCGGCGCGGCTGGCAGTTGCGCGTGCGCACCTGGCGCGAATACCGGTCCGCTGAGGAGCATGCCGACCTCGTCGTGCCCGTCGGCCTGAGAGCCCTGCAAAGCGTGCTGGCCGAGCGCGACAACACCCCGGTCTGGGCCCTGCTGGTGCCGCGCGCCAGCTTCGAGCAACTAGCCGGCAAAGCCTCCGCCAGGGGGCGGCCGGTGAGCGCGCTTTACCTGGACCAGCCTCTGTCCAGGCACATGCGCATGCTGAAGGCCGCACTCCCGCGCGCAAGACAGGTCGGCGTGCTGTTGGGGCCCGAATCCTCGGTGCGCCCGGAAGCCCTGCGCGCCGCCGCCGAGTCCTCCCAGCTGAAGATTGTCAGCGCCCGCGTCGACGCCATCGAGGACCTGGTTCCCGCCCTGACCAGCCTGCGTAACGAGATCGACGCGCTGCTGCTGGTGCCCGATCCGCTGGTCGTCGGCCGCGGTGGCCTGCACGCCCTGCTGCTGCACACCTATCAACTCACCCTGCCGGTGGCGGCGTATTCGGCGCAGCTGCTGGAGGCCGGCGCCACCCTGGCCCTGTTCGCCACCCCGGAACAGATCGGCGCCGAGGCCGGCGCCCGCCTGCGCGAGGCGCGCGGCGGCAACGGCGTGGTCGTGCCGGCGCCGGAGCATCCGCAGAGCTACCAGGTTGCGGTGAACCGCAACGTGGCGGTTTCCCTGGAACTGCGCATCCCCGCCGGCGAGACACTGCGGCTGCGCATGGAGCGGGGCACCGAGCCATGAAAATCCGCACCCGCGCCTTCCTGCTGGGCATCGTCCCCGCCCTGCTGCTGGCCGCCCTGCTGGTAGGTTATCTGAGCCTGGGCCGGCTGGCGGACCTGGAATCCGCCCTGCGCCATCGCGGCCTGAGCCTGGCCAGCTACGTGTCGGAAAGCGCCCAGTACGCGGTGGTCAGTGGCAACATCGCCGTGCTCACCCCACTGCTGGAGCATTTGCGCGAACAGGATGACGTGGTGTCGATGGCCATCCGCCGCGGCGACGGTACGCCGCTGCTGACTTTCGGTGCAGTGCCCGAGGGTCTGTCCCTGCCCCTGGCCGAGGCAGCCGTGAACACCTCCACGCACATCGCCTTCAGCATGCCGGTGAAAATCCAGGCCCCCCCTGTCGACGATCCCTTCCTGCCGGAAGCGCGGGAGCCGGGTCGCGTGGTGGCCTGGGTGCAGGTGGTCATGAGCCGCGCCGGCAACCAGCGGGTGGCGCGCGAGATGCTCTTCAACAGCCTGCTCATCGTCGGGCTGGGCCTGGTCTTCACCGTGATTCTGGTGCGCCGTCTGGCGCTGACCGGCATCAGGCCGCTGATGGAAATCATCGACACGGTGCGCCGCATCGGCGAGGGCGATCTTTCCGGCCGCCTGGTCGCCAACGCCAGAAGCGAGCTGCGCGGCCTGCAACTGGGCATCAACCGGATGTGCGAAGGCCTGGCCTCCAGCCAGCAGGAGATGCTGCGGCGCATCGACGAAGCAACCGCCGAACTGACCCGGCAGAAGGAGGCGGCGGAGCAGGCCAATCAGGCCAAGTCGAAATTCCTCGCCGCGGCGAGCCACGACCTGCGCCAACCCCTGTATGCCCTGGGCCTGTTTTCCGCCACCCTGAAACAGACGGTGTACACGCCCGGGCAAATCGCCCTGGTCGAGAAGATCGAGGCCTCGGTGCATGCCCTCGAGGACATGTTCAACACCCTTCTCGACCTGTCCCGGCTGGAGGCGGGCATCCTGCAGGCGCAGACGCGTGACATTCCCCTGCAGCAATTGTTCGATCGCATCGCCCGCGACCATGCCTTGCAGGCGGAGGACAAGGGCCTGCGTTTCGTGGTGCGTCCGACCTCGCTGCGCGTGCACAGCGACCCGCTGCTGCTGCAGCGCATCCTGTCCAATCTGGTCAGCAACGCCCTGCGCTACACCCGACGCGGCGGTGTTCTCCTCGCCGCGCGCCGGCGGGCCGGCGGCGTGCGCGTCGAGGTGTGGGACACCGGCATTGGCATCGAAACGGAGAATCTGTCGCGCATCTTCGACGAGTACTTCCAGGTCGACAACGCCGCCCGCGACCGCAGACAAGGTCTGGGCCTGGGCTTGAACATCGTCCGCCGGCTCGGCGAGTTGCTCGGGCATGCCATCGAGGCGCGTTCCCGGCCCGGCCTCGGCAGCACATTCAGCGTCAACCTTCCGGCGGCCATGTCGAGCGAATCGGGCGAACCCGAACGGCGCCGAGACCACCGCCTCGTGCCCGGCAGTTTCTCGGGGCAGCGGGTATTGGTCATCGAGGACGACGCCGACGTGCGGGAAGCACTGCGCGGCCTGCTGGAAAGCTGGGGACTGACGGTGCTCGAAGCAGGCGGCGCCGGACAAGCGCTGCGGACCGCCGGCGCGGATGCGCCGCCGGATCTGGTGATCAGCGATTACCGTCTGTCCGCGGGCGAGAACGGGATCGATACCATCGCCAGCCTGCGCCGGGCCTGGAACGCGTGCCCGCGCGCTCTGCTGATCAGTGGCGACATCGCGCCGGAAAGTGTGGCCGCCATGTCCGCCTCCGGCTTGCCCGTCCTGCACAAACCCGTGCACCCGGCCCGACTGCGGGCGGTGGTCGCGACTCTGCTGCAATCCTGAGCAGTGATGTCGCTACCGGCTACCTTGACCGCGACTTCCCGCGTAAGATTCATACCCGACAAATATTGTCGGATTTATGAAAGGAACACTTAGATGAGCGAACCCGTCGTCGCCGGAAAAACTCCCATCGAGGCCACCCTGGAGGCTGGTGAATATTGGTGGTGCAGTTGCGGCCGCTCGCGCAACCAGCCTTATTGCGATGGCTCCCATGCCGGCACCGACTTCACGCCCTATCGTTTCACCCTGGAAGCGAAGGAGACCGTCTGGCTGTGCACCTGCAAACATTCGGCGAATGCGCCGTTCTGCGACGGCGCCCACGATCTGCTGGACTGAGCGCGTCCGCGCGCGGCCATGCCCCACGCCCTGCTGGCCGACCTGATCCTGCTGCTGCACCTGGCCTTCATCCTGTTCGTGGTGCTCGGCGGCCTGCTGGTCTACCGGTATGCCTGGGTGGCCTGGCTGCACGTGCCGGCGGTGGCGTGGGGCGTGGCGGTGGAGTGGATGGGCTGGATTTGCCCGCTGACGCCACTGGAGAACCGCCTGCGCGCCCTTGCCGGGCAAAGCGGCTATGACGGCGACTTCATCGGCGCCTATCTGCTCGCGGTGATCTACCCGGACGGCCTCACGCGGGACATCCAGATCGCCCTTGGACTGGGCGCCCTGCTGCTCAACCTGCTGGTGTACGGTCGGTTGCTGGCGCGGTGGCGGCGGCGATGAAAGGCGCGGCGGCCGACCTCAGGGTGTACACCCCCCGGCGGCTCACGGATAATCGCGCCAAACCACGCGTCCGGACATGGAAAACTACCTGCTCATCCTGATCGGCACGGTGTTCGTGAACAACATCGTGATGTCCAAGGTGCTTGGACTGTGCCCCTTCATGGGAGTGTCGAAAAAACTCGAAACCGCGATCGGCATGGGCGCCGCCACCACCTTCGTGCTCACCCTCGCTTCCGGCCTGTCTTACCTCGTCGACACCTATCTGCTCGGCCAGGAGCTCGCTTATCTGCGCACGCTGTCGTTCATCGTGGTGATCGCCGGCATCGTCGGCTTCACCGAGATGTTCATCAAGAAGACCTCGCCGGTGCTGTTCCGCGTGCTGGGCATCTACCTGCCCCTCATCACCACCAATTGCGCGGTGCTCGGCATTCCCCTGCTCAACGTGCAGGAACAGCACGGCTTCGTCGAATCGCTGGTGTTCGGCCTGGGTGGCGCGCTGGGCTTCACCCTGGTGCTGGTGCTGTTCGCCGCCATGCGCGAGCGCCTGGAGGCGGCCGACGTGCCGGCCGCCTTCCGCGGCACCAGCATCGCCATGATTACCGCCGGCCTCATGAGCCTGGCCTTCATGGGCTTCGCGGGGCTGATCAAATGATGGGCAGCGGGGCATGATTTCGGCCATCCTGGTCATGGCCGGCATCGGTCTGGTGCTGGGCGGGGTGCTGGGCTGGGCTTCGATACGCTACCGCGTGCAGGACGACCCGCTGGTGGAGAAGATCGACGCCATCCTGCCGCAGACCCAGTGCGGCCAGTGCGGCTTTCCCGGCTGCAAGCCGTATGCGGAGGCCATCTCCAAGGGCGAGGCGGACATCAACCTGTGTCCACCCGGCGGCAACGACGGCGTCAAGCGCCTCGCCGAGCTGCTGGGGGTGGAACCGAAACCCCTGGGTGCGGGCATGGAGCCGAAGCCGAAAGCGGTCGCGGTGATCGACGAAAACACCTGCATCGGCTGCACCCTGTGCATCCAGGCCTGCCCGGTGGACGCCATCCTCGGCGCCGCCAAGCAGATGCACAGCATCATCGCCGAGCAGTGCACCGGCTGCGAGCTGTGCCTGCCGCCCTGTCCGGTGGACTGCATCAGCATGCAGGTGATCCGCGAGGACGTGGCCACCTGGAAGTGGCGTTATCCGATGCACATGATGAAGCGTGCCGCATGAACGCCCCCGCCCGGCCGCCCGCAGGGAGCGCTCCTCCTCCCTCGGGGAGGTGCTCGCGCAGCGAGCGGAGGGCGGTCAGATGAGCCGGAAGCTGTTTCCCTTCAACGGCGGTGTGCATCCGGATGGCCACAAGGAGGCCTCGAATGCCACGCCCATCCGCGCCATGCCGCTGCTGCCGCGCTACGTGGTGCCGCTGCGCCAGCACATCGGCGTGCCGGCGCGGCCGCTGGTGCGTGCCGGCGAGCGGGTGGCGCGCGGGCAGATGATCGGTGCCGCCGAGGGCTATGTCTCCACCGCCGCACACGCTCCCACCTCCGGCACCGTGCTTGCCGTGGAGCCACGCGCGGTGCCGCATCCCTCCGGCCTGTTCGACCTGTGCGTGGTCATCGAAGCCGACGGCGAGGACCGCGCCGTGGAGTTGCAGCCGCTGGACTGGCGCAACCTGGACGCGTCCGCCCTGCGCAACCGCATCCGCGACCTGGGCCTGGCCGGCCTGGGCGGCGCGGTGTTCCCCAGCTACATCAAGCTCAATCCCGGTGCCCAGGCCATCCACACGCTGATCCTCAACGGCGCCGAATGCGAGCCCTGGATCACCTGCGACGACCGCCTGATGCGCGAGCGGGCGGCGGAAATCGTGCTCGGCGCGGAAATCATGCGCCACGCCCTGGGCTGCGCCAGCGTGCTGTTCGGTGTCGAGGACAACAAGCCCGAGGCGCTCGCCGCGCTGCGCGCCGCGGCCCCCGCCGACATGGAAGTGGTGAGCGTGCCGACGCTCTACCCCTCGGGCGGCGGCAAGCAGCTCACCTACCTGCTCACCGGCGTCGAGACCCCCACCGGCGGTCGTTCCACCGACGTCGGCATCCAGGTCTTCAACGTCGGTACCGCCTACAGCCTCTACCGCGCGGTCTGCCTGGGCGAACCCCTGCTCTCGCGGGTGGTGACCGTCACCGGCCACGTCGCCGAGCCCGGCAACTTCGAGGCGCGCATCGGCACCCCCCTGGCCGATCTGCTGGCCGCCGCCGGCGGCGCCCTGCCCGGCGCCGTCGGCGAGATCATCGGCGGGCCGATGATGGGCTTCGATCTGCTCGACCGCGTGGCGCCGGTGACGAAATCGGTCAACTGCCTGCTGGTCAAGGATCCACGCCTGTTCCCCGCGCGCCCCGCGGCCCTGCCCTGCATCCGCTGCGGCGCCTGCGCGCGCGCCTGCCCGGCCGACCTGCAGCCCTTCGAGATGTATTGGTTCAGCCGCGCCAAGGATTTTGGCAAGGCGCAGAGCTACGACCTGTTCGACTGCATCGAGTGCGGCTGCTGCGCCTACGTCTGCCCCAGCCACATCCCGCTGGTGGATTTCTTCCGCTACGCCAAGAGCGAGATCTGGGAGCGCGAGCGCGACAAGCGCGAGGCCGACCAGGCCCGCCGGCGCCACGAGTTCAAGGAATTCCGCCTGGAGCGGGAGAAGAAGGAGAAGGCGGAGAAATTCGCCAAGGCCGCGGAAAAGCAGAAGGCCACCGCCGGCACCGAGGCCGCGGACCCCGAGGAGGCGCGCAAGAAGGCCATCCTGCAGGGCGCCCTGGAACGCGCCCGGCTGGCCAAGGAAGGCGTCACCCCGAAGAACACGGACAACCTGCCGGCCGCCGTGGAGAAGGAGATCGCCGAGATCGACGCGCGGCGCGCCCAGGCGGAAACCCGGCCGGAAAGCGGAGAATCAACGCCATGAACGGCTCCCCCTTCGCCCTCCTCGGCCACAACTCGGTGACCGCCGTCATGGCCAAGGTCATGGCCGCCCTCATCCCGGGCATCATCGCCCACGCCTGGTTCTTCGGGCCGGGCATCTGGGTCAGCCTGCTGCTGTGCGTCGTCTTCGGCGCCGTCCTCGAAGCACTCATGCTGCTGCTGCGCGGCCTGCCGCTGAAACCCTTCCTGTCGGACGGCTCGGCGCTGGTGACAGCCGCGCTGCTGGCCCTGGCCCTGCCCACCCTGGCGCCCTGGTGGCTGTACCTGATGGCCACGCTGTTCGCCGTGGGAGTGGCCAAGCATCTGTATGGCGGCCTCGGCCAGAACCTGTTCAACCCGGCCATGGTCGGCTACGCCGCCATGATCATCGGCTTCCCCGTGTACATGACGCAGTGGGCGGCGCCCATCGGCGTCGCGCATTTCACGCCCAGCCTGGCCGAGGCCTTCGACCTGGTGTTCGCCGGGGCCGGCGCCATCAGCGTCGATGCCTACACCTCCGCCACGCCGCTGGATGCCTGGAAGACGCAGGCGCGCCAGGGCATGGCCGGGGCGGACATCCTCGTCCAGCCCATCTTCGGCTGGGCCGGCGCGCGCGGCCAGGAGATGGTGGCCCTGATGTATCTGCTGGGCGGCCTGCTGCTGCTCGCCAACCGGGTCATCACCTGGCACATCCCGGTCACCTTCCTGGCGGCCATGGCGCTCACCGCCGGCCTGCTGCATCTGGCCAACCCGGCCCAGCACGCGCCGCCGCTGTTCCACCTGCTGTCGGGCGGCGCCATGCTGTGCGCCTTCTTCATCGCCACCGACCCGGTGACCGCCGCCAGCACGCCGCTGGGCAAGCTGATCTACGCGGCCCTGGCCGGCTTTCTGATGATGATCATCCGCGCCTTCGGCGCCTATCCAGACGGAGTGGCCTTCGCCATTCTGCTGGCCAACATCTGCGTCCCCTTCATCGACGCCTATACGCAACCGCGCGTGTTCGGCCACAAGCGCGGCGGCAAGCGGGGGCAGGCGTGACCCCGGCGCTGCGCGAGACCGCCAGCACCGGCCTGGCCCTGCTGGTGTTCTCGGTGGCCGGCGCCACGCTGCTGGCCGGCGCCCATCTGCTCACGCATCCCATCATCGAGAAGAGCGAGCAGGCCGAGAAACTGGCCTTCGTGGCGCAGACCCTGCCGCCCGGCAGCTTCGACAACGATCTCGTCCGCGACGCCCTGCCCCTTCCCGCCGACGCCCTGCTGGGCCAGAAGCGGCCGGCGCGGGCCTACCCCGCGCGCATCGGTGGCGAAACCCGCGCCGTGGTGCTGGAAGTGGTGGCGCCCGACGGCTACAGCGGTGAAATCCGCCTGCTCGTGGGTATCCACGCCGACGGCCGGGTGGCCGGGGTGCGCGTCACCGCGCACAAGGAAACTCCCGGCCTGGGCGACTACATCGAAGCGACGCGCGGTCCCTGGATCCGCCAGTTCGACGGGCGTTCCCTGGACGATCCGCCGCCCGCGCAATGGCGCGTGAAGAAGGACGGCGGCCGCTTCGACTATCTGGCCGGCGCCACGGTGACGCCACGCGCGGTGGTGAAGGCGGTGCGCCGCGCCCTCGAGTATTTCGCCGCGCACCGCGCGGAACTGCTCGAGGCCGCCCCGGCTCCACCCATTTCCGCCTCTGCCACGAAAGGCCCAGCATGAGCGCCAGCGATACCGCCGCCGACTCGGCGATCACCGCCCCGCCGGCCGCGGGCGGGCTGCTCTCGGGCGAAACCCGCGACATCATTGTCAAAGGCCTGTGGACGCAGAACCCCGGCATCGTCCAGTTGCTGGGCCTGTGCCCGCTGCTGGCGATCAGCAACACGGTGGTCAACAGTTTGTCCCTGGGCCTGGCCACCACCCTGGTGATGGCCATGTCCAGCGGCGCCGTGGCCCTGCTGCGCAACTACATCCCGCACGAGATCCGCATTCCCGCCTTCGTGCTCATCATCGCCGTCCTGGTCACCGTGGTGCAGTTGGCGATGAACGCCTGGATGCACCCGCTCTACCTGGTGCTGGGCGTGTTCATCCCGCTCATCACCACCAACTGCATCGTCCTGGCGCGCGTCGAGGCCTTCGCCTCCAAGCGTTCCACCGCCCATTCCGTGCTCGACGCGACCATGATGGGGCTGGGCCTCACCGCCGTGCTGGTGGTGCTGGGCGGGCTGCGCGAGGCCCTGGGCAAGGGCACCCTGCTGTCCGGCGTCGATCTCGTGCTGGGTCCCATGGCGAAGGACTGGGTCATCCCCTTGGCGCCCGATTACGGCGGCTTCCTGCTCGCCATCCTGCCGCCCGGCGCCTTCATCGGCCTGGGCCTGCTCATCGCCTTGCGCAACCGCATCCAGATGGGGCGCAACCCGGCATGAACCCGAGCCAGCGCCGGGAACTCTACGCACGCCTGCAGGCCGCGAATCCGGCCCCGACCACCGAGCTGCACTACAAGACACCGTTCGAGTTGCTGGTAGCCGTGGTGCTGTCCGCCCAGGCCACCGACAAGAGCGTCAACCTGGCGACCGCCACCCTGTTTGCCGAAGCCAACACGCCGGAAAAACTGCTCTCCCTGGGGGAGGCGGGCCTGGCCGGCCACATCCGCCGCATCGGCCTGTACAAGACCAAGGCGAAGAACCTGCTTGCCACCTGCCAGATCCTGCTCGACAGGCACGGCGGCGAGGTGCCGCGCCGGCGCGAGGCCCTGGAAGCGCTGCCCGGCGTGGGGCGCAAGACTGCCAACGTGGTCCTCAACACCGCCTTCGGCGAGCCCACCATCGCCGTCGATACCCACATCTTCCGGGTCGCCAACCGCACCGGCCTGGCGCCGGGCAAGACCGTGCTGGAAGTGGAGAAGAAACTGCTGCGTAACACCCCCGCCGAATTCCGCCACGACGCCCACCACTGGTTGATCCTGCACGGCCGCTATGTCTGCAAGGCACGCAAGCCCGACTGCGCCGCCTGCATCCTCAGCGACCTGTGCGATTACCGGGACTAATCGGTTTGAAAGCCGGTTCCGGACTCGCCCAGGGCCGCGTGGCCGAGCCCGGCCTGGCGCGCGAGGCGGTGCGGGCCGCCATGCAGCGGGCGGAACTGGAGCATCCCCAGGCGGTGCTGCTGTACCTCAGCGCCGATTTCGCCGACGACCCGCGGCCCGCCCTCACCGCCGCCGCGCGCGCCGCCGGCTGCCTGCAGGTGGCGGGCTGCACCGCGGCCGGCGTGTTCACCGAGCAGGACTGGGTGCTCGACGCGCCGGCCGCCGCCGCCCTGGTGCTGGGCGACGGCGTCGACCTGCGGCCAGCCCGCCGACAGGACGAGGGCGCCGCCGCCGCGGCCGAGCTCACCCTGGCGGCGCCGAACGCCCTCGACATGGCCTGGCTGGCCGCGGGTGGACGGCGCTTCGGCGGCGTCTCCGGCGACGCCACCGGCCAGGGTCCGTATTCGGTGTGGAGTGGCGGCCGCGTCCAGGACGGCGGGCGCTGCGAGCTTGACCTCGCCGGCGCGAGTCTGCGCGTCGGCGTTTCCCAGGGCGTGCGCCCGCTGTCGCGGCCTCTGCCGGTGGAACGCGTGCAGGGCCACGACCTGCAAGCCTTGGGCGGCATAGAGGCGCTGGCCAGCCTGGTGCGGGAACTGCCCCTCAGCCTGCGCTCGCCGGAGCGCATGCCCACCCACCTGATCATGGCCGGACTGCCCTACGGCGAGCGCGAGCACGCCGTCGAGGAAGGCCGCTTTCACCTGCTGCCGGTGGTGGCCGCCAACCCGGCCGACAAATCCGTCACCGTTGCCGGCCGGCTGGCGCCGGGCATGGATCTGTTCTGGGCCCTGCGCCAGCCGCAGGCGGCGGAGCACGACATGGACCTCATGCTCGCGCGCCTGGCCGGCGAACGCGCGGATCCTCCCGCCTTCGGCCTGATGTTTCCCTGCATGGGCCGCGGCCCCTATTTCTACGGCGGCGAGGACCGCGACATCCTCGCCCTGAAGCGGCGCTTTCCCGGCATGCCCTGCGCCGGCTTCTACGGCAACGGCGAGATCGCCCATCTCGACGGCGGCAACCGCCTGCTGCAGTACAGCGTGGTGCTGGCACTGGGTTACGCCGATGTTTGATCCCAGCCGCGACCAAGCCCGCCAGTTCTTTTTCGACGCCTGGGCGAAGTTCCGCTCCGGCCGGCCGCTGACCGACCTGGAAGCCATGGCGGCGGAGCACATCGGCCGCCACCCGGAATACCACGCCGTGCTGGAGCAGCCGGAACGCCACCGCGACCGCGACTGGCTGCCGGAAATGGGCCAGACCAACCCCTTCCTGCACCTGTCCATGCATCTGGCCATCGCCGAGCAGTTGTCGATCGACCAGCCCGCCGGCGTCAAGGCCCGCTACCAGGCCCTGGCCACCCGGCTGGGCGACGAGCACGCCGCCCAGCACGCGGTCATGGACTGCCTGGCGGAAATGCTCTGGCAGGCACAGCGTTACAATCGGCCCCCAGACGGTGAAGCCTACCTGCGCTGCCTGACAACGAAAGCCGGTTTACCATCCGGCTGACCTCCTCACGCCTCTCCCCTCACGCCTCACCCTGTTCATGTCCTTCCTGAAACGCGAGCGCCTCGGCGAATTCCTCGCCTGCAACCTCTGGCTCTATCAGTTCCTGCCCTTCCTGAAATGGCAGCACCGGGTGAACCGTGCCAGCCTGAAGGACGACGGCATCGCCGGCCTCACCGGTGCCCTCATCGTCCTGCCGCAGGCGGTGGCCTTCGCCGCCATCGCCGGCCTGCCGCTGGAATACGGCCTTTACGCGGCCATGGTGCCGACCATCATCGCCGCCCTGTTCGGCTCCTCCTGGCACCTGGTGTCCGGCCCCACCACGGCGATTTCCATCGTCGTGTTCGCCTCCGTGTCGCCCTACGCCGAGCCGGGCTCGCCCGAATACATCGGCATGGTGCTCACCCTCACCTTCCTCACCGGCCTGTTCCAGCTCATTCTGGGGCTGGCCAGGATGGGCGCGCTGGTCAATTTCATCTCGCACACCGTGGTCATCGGCTTCACCGCCGGCGCCGCGCTGCTCATCGCCGCCAGCCAGGTGAAGAACTTCTTCGGACTGGACATCGCGCGGGGAACGCCAGCCTACGAGGTGCTGGGCCAGCTCCTCACCCACCTGCATGATCTCAACCCCTACGTCACCGCGGTGGCGGTGGTGTCGCTGATCGCCGGAATATTGGCGCGCAAGTATCTGCGGAAGGTGCCCTACCTGATCGTCGCCATGATCGCCGGAGGACTGGTCGCGGCCGTGCTGGACCGGCAGTTCGGCAACGAGGTCACCGGCATCGGCCATGTCGGCGCCCTGGTGGCCGGCCTGCCGCCCCTGTCGGCGCCGGACTTTTCCCTGTCCGCCCTGCAAAACACCTTCTTCTCCGCCCTGGCGGTCACCGTGCTGGCACTCACCGAGGCGGTGTCGATCTCCCGCTCCATCGCCGCCAAGTCGCAGCAACACATCAACGGCAACCAGGAATTCGCCGGTCAGGGCCTCTCCAACCTGTTCGGCAGTTTCTTCTCCGCTTACGCCTCGAGCGGTTCCTTCAACCGCAGCGGCGTCAACTACGAATCGGGCGCCCGCACCCCCCTGGCGGCGGTGTTCTCCTCGCTCTTCCTGCTGCTCATCCTGTTCCTGGTGGCGCCGCTGGCCGCCCACCTGCCGGTCCCGGCCATGGCGGCGGCGCTGTTCCTGGTGGCCTGGAACCTCATCGACTTCCACCATATCGGCGCCATCCTCAAGGCCCACCGACAGGAAGCCGTGGTGCTGGGGGTAACTTTCTTCGGCACGGTCATCGACCTGGAGAAGGGCATCTTCTTCGGCATCGTCGCCTCCCTCATCTTCTACCTGCGTGGCACCTCCCACCCCGCCATCCGCCCCCTGCTGCCGGACGCGAAGGACCCGACCAATCCGCGCCGCAAGTTCGTGGTGGAGAGCGGCGCCGAGCCCGACTGCCCGCAACTCAAGCTGCTGCGCGTCGAGGGTTCCATCTTCTTCGGCGCCGTCGACCACATCCAGCAGGCCTTCGCCGCGGTGGACGAGCACGTGCCCTCGCAGCGCCATCTGCTGCTGTTCGCCCGCGGCATCAACACCATCGACCTGGCCGGCGCCGAGTTGCTGGCCTACGAGGCCCGACGGCGGCGCAGAGTGGGCGGCGGCCTCTATCTCTGCGGCCTGCGCGATGCCACGCGCGACATGCTGAAGCAGGGCGGCTATCAGTCCGAGATCGGCTCCGACCATGTCTTCGTCCATAAACCCGACGCCATCGCCGCCATCTATGCGCGCCTCGACGCGGAGCGCTGCCGTGGCTGCGCGGCACGCATCTTCCGCGAATGCCGCGAACGTCTGCCCAACGGCGAGAGACGCCCGGCCGCCGACATCGAGCGCTTCATCGAGAAGACCGAGGACGTCAGCCCCGCCAGCGCGGGCTTCAAGCGCCTCACCGAGATCGTCACCCGCACCGGCGACGACGGCAGCACCGGACTGGCCGACGGCACCCGCCTGGCCAAGCACGCGCCGCGCATCGAGGCCATCGGCGCGGTGGACGAACTCAACAGCCAGATCGGCGTGCTGCTCGACGCCAGCCTGCCCGCCGAGCTGCGGACCCTGCTGATCGACATTCAGCACGACCTGTTCAACCTGGGCGCCGAACTGGCCTGGCCCGAGGTCAGCCAGATCCACGAGGCCGACGTGCTGCGCCTGGACCAGGCCATCGCCACCTACAACGCCGGCCTGCCGCCCCTCACCGAATTCGTGCTGCCCGGCGGCAGCCCGGCGGCGGCGCAGGCCCACGTCTGCCGCACCGTCTGCCGGCGCGCGGAGCGGCGCCTGACCGCGCTGGCGGAAAGCGAACTGCTGTCGCCCAAGCTGGGCCAGTACCTGAACCGCCTGTCCGACCTGCTGTTCGTGCTCTCGCGCCGCATCAACCGCGTGCTCGGCCAGGCCGAGCCGACCTGGCGCGGTCCCGGCGCGCGCGGCTGAGACGTTTCAGACGCCCGGCGTCAGCCACAACAGGCTGTCGAAGCGGCCGCCCTCGCCCTGCTCGACGCGGATGCGGGCCATCGCCGCGGAGCCGATCTGCAAGCGGTAGGCGTGCGCGGGCGGCAGGCCGAGGACGCGGCAGATGGCCATGCGCATGACGCCGGCATGCGCCACCACCAGCACATGCCGGCCGGCGTGCAGGCGCAGCAGATCCTCGTACGCATCCGCCACGCGGGCCTGAAAATCGGCCAGGTCCTCGGCGCCGCGCGGACGTCGCGCCAGGGGATCCTGCTTGAAGGCGAACACGCAGCCGGGCTCCTCGCGTTCCAGCTCCGCCGCGGTGCGGCCTTCCCAGACGCCGAATCCCACTTCCGCCAGGCGCGCATCCACTGTCAGGGGCAGGCCCGTTTCGTCCGCCAGGCGGGTGGCGAAGGCCAGGCAGCGGCGCAACGGCGAGGAGACGATCGCGTTCCAGGGACGTTCCCCGGCGGTGGCGCGGGCCATCTGCGCCCAACCCTTGTCGGACAGGGGATCGTCGGTCTGGCCGCGATAGCGTTTACCGCCGATGGGCTCGCCGTGGCGCAGAAAATCCAGGCTGGTGTGCATGGCCGCCATGGCGCTAACGATTGCGCAGCAGGCGCTCCACCTCGCGGCACAGGGCGTCCACCTCCAGCACCGCCAGGGCGGCCCGGCTGCCGAGGGCGTGAATGGTGGCGCCCAGGGCGGCGCATTGCCGGTAAGCGGTACGGCTCTTGAGGCTGGCGGCCAGCATCGGGATGCCGAACTCGGGCAGCATGCCGAGCACCTCTCGCGCCAGCAGGGTATTGGGCTGCATCTGGTTGACCACCAGGCGGGCCTGCAGGTCCGGGTTCTTGTGGCGGGCGTGGGCGATGGCCTCGCGGATGCGCACGGAAGCCCACAGGTCGAGCGGCGAGGGAATCACCGGCACCAGGGCGAGATGCGCGGCTCTCAGGGCGCTGCCGGTCACCGGCGCGGAAGCCGCGGGCGGGCTGTCGATGACGATGTAGTCGAACTCATCCTGGCGCTTGCGCAGGGCCTTGTGCAGCTTGCCCTCCTCGCCGGACACGTCCTCCACCTCGGCGGGGAAGCTCTCGCTCATGCCGGCCCAGTGCACGGCGGTGTTCTGCGGGTCGGCGTCGGCCACCAGCACCCGTTTGCGGCTGTCGCCCAGCGCCCCCGCCAGCAACATGGCCAGGGTGGTCTTGCCCGCCCCGCCCTTCTGGTTCACCACCGCAATGATCTTCGCCGCCATGACCTCTCCTTTCAGCAAGCCCGGATGGTAGCGCCGTGATACGGCGAATGCAGCCTCGCGGGTATAATTCTCGTGTTTGAAATCTCGGGACCGCGACATGGGCTTTCTCGCCGGCAAGAAGATCCTCATCACGGGCATGATCAGCAACCGCTCCATCGCCTACGGCGTGGCCAAGGCCTGCCATCGCGAGGGTGCGGAACTGGCCTTCACCTACCAGGGCGACAAGGTGCGCGAGCGCGTGCTGGGCCTGGCCGGGGATTTCTCCGCGCAGCCCCTGGTGTTCCCCTGCGACGTCGCCAGCGACGAGGAGATCGCCACCCTGTTCGGCGAACTCGCCCGGCACTGGGATGGACTCGACGGCCTGCTGCACTCCATCGCCTTTTCGCCGAAGGAGGCGCTGGCCGGCAACTACCAGGATTTCGTCACGCGCGATAACTTCCGCATCGCGCACGACATTTCCAGCTATTCCTTCACCGCCATGGCCAAGGCGGCGCTGCCCATGATGCAGGGCCGGCCCGCCGCCCTGCTCACCCTGTCCTACCTGGGCGCGGTGCGCTATGTGCCGCATTACAACGTCATGGGGCTGGCCAAGGCCAGCCTGGAGGCCAGCGTCTATTACCTGGCCGCCGGCCTGGGGCCGCAGAGCATCCGCGTCAACGGCCTGTCCGCCGGCCCCATCAAGACCCTGGCGGCCGCCGGCATCGCCGATTTCAACAAGCTGCTGGCCTGGGGCGAAAAACACTCCCCCCTGCGCCGCAACGTGACCATTGATGAAGTGGGCAACACCGCCGCCTTCCTGCTGTCCGACCTCGCCAGCGGCGTCACTGGCGAGATCACCTATGTGGACGCGGGCTTCAACTGCACCGCCGGCCTGGCGGTGGAAGAGTAGACGCCCTGCGACTTCAGCCAACAAAAAAGCCGGACTTGTCCGGCTTTTTTGTTGGCGGTTCGAAGCTTACTCCGCCTTCGCGTCCAGCGCCGTCTGTGCGATCTTGATGCTGGCTTTCGCCTTGGCGCTTTCCAGGTAGGCGCGCATTTCTTCCTGGGCCAGCAGTCGGCGCAGATCGACACGAATCTTCTCGGCCTGTTCAGCGGCGGGCTCGACGGGCACCACACGACTGACGCGGTAGAGGCGATAGCCCTCGGGCGACTCGACCCCCACGTGCGTGGGCAACTTGTCCGCGGGCGCGGCGAAAATGGCGCGTACCGCAGCGGATTGCAGTTCCAGGGGGCGCATCCGCGACACCGTCATCGGCGCCGAGAAGTTAACATCCGCCTGTCCCGCTTGCACCGCTGCGAGAGCCTTGGTACCCGCCTCGACGGCCAGCTTGCCAGCTGCCGCGCGGGTGAGCCGAGCGCGGATGTCGGCGGCGACGTCGGCCAGGGGCAGCAGACCGGGCGGGCGATGCTCCAGCACGCGGGCCGCTACCAGCGTGTTGGCCGCCACCTCGATGGCCTCGGTATTCTGGCGTTTGCGCAGGGCATCCTCGCTGAACAGCGCCTCCATCAGGCGCGGGTTGCCGAGGACGGCGGGCTGGACGGTCTGACCCTTGGCGATCCAGCCGCTTTCCTCCAGCTTGAGGCCGAATTCCTTGGCTGCCGGCTCCAGGTTGTCGGGCTGCTCGTACACCAGATTGCTGAAGCGTTCGGCGGAATCCAGGAAGCGGCGCTGCGATTCCTGCTCACGCAGTTCGCGGCGAATGTCTTCCTTGACCACCTCGAAGCCCAGCTTGGCGCCACCCACAACGCCGTCCAGACGGATGATGTGGTAACCGAACTGGCTCTCCACCAGGCCGCGAATCTCACCCGGCTTCATGCCCCAGACCGCGTCGGCGAAGGGTTTGACCATCATCTCGCGGCTGAAGGCACCAAGATCGCCGCCCTTCGCGCCGGAACCGGGGTCCTGCGAATGCTTGCGAGCCAGTTCGGCGAACTTGCCGGGCTGATCGCGCAGTTCGGCCAGCAGCAGTTCGGCCTTGTCCCGCGCCGTCTGCCGGGTTTTCTCGTCGGCGCCGGCGTCGACCTTGATGAGGATGTGCGCGGCGCGGCGCTGCTCAGGTTCGGCGTAGCGCGCGGCATTGGCCTCGTAGTGCGCGCGCGCCTGGGCCTCGCTGACCGCCACAGCGGATTCCAGCTGCGCCTGGGACAACACCAGGAATTGCACGCGCACCTGATCCGGCGTGGTGTAGTCCTGCTGGCGCGCCTTGTAGTCGGCCTCGATGGCAGCTTCGTCGATCTTCACCGCAGCAATGTAGGTATTCGCGTCGAAGGCCGCCTCCCGCACTTCGCGCTGCTCGGCGAGGAGCCGGGCCATGCGCTCGGACACCGGCCTGGGCACCAGGGCGCCTTCACCATAGCCGATCTGCACCTGCCGCAGCAGCATATCCTGGCTGATCATGGCGATCAGTTCGCCCTGGCTCAGGCCGCGGTTGCGCAGCCAGGCATCCATGCGCGTCTGCGAAAAGGCGCCGTTCTCCTGGAAGATTTCCAGGCCGCCGAGCACGGCCTGGATTTGCGGCTCCAGGATGGAAAAGCCGGCCTTGCCCGCCGCCAGCGACAGCACGCGGGTGTTCACCAGCTGATCCATGACCATCTTGCGCAGGGCGCCCTCCTCCACCCGGCCGCCCAGGGCTTCCCGTTGCTCCTGCAGGGTGTTGGCGAATTCACGCTGGGTGATGGGATGATCGTCGATCTCCGCCGCCGGCGGTTCCTGTCCGCCGCCGGAGAAGTAGGAGTCGATGCCCCAGAAGGCGAAGGGAATGATGAGCAGGCCCAGGATCACTTTGGCGATCCAGCCCTGGGCGCGTTCGCGAATGGCTTCTAGCATGGCGGTGCAATCACTCGGTCATGGGCTTTGCAACCCGTAACAAAAAAAAAGGCGAACTCGCGTTCGCCTTTGAGGTGTTGGCGGAGTGGACGGGACTCGAACCCGCGACCCCCGGCGTGACAGGCCGGTATTCTAACCGACTGAACTACCACTCCTTGTACTGCTTACTACTACTTAAAACTGCTAACCCTGGCTGGTGGGTGCTGACGGGGTCGAACCGCCGACATTCGCCTTGTAAGAGTTGCTCCAGCCCGGAAGCGTGTTCCGACGTGCCTCGCAGTATATCGGAGGACGAAGAAGAGCGGAAGGGTTTACGGCATTTGCTCGCACAGGGCGAATGTCGCCGTGTCAGGCTTCCACCCCAAAAAAACCCGCAGAAGCGGGGCCGTGAATGCCCGGCGTTGCGCCGGGTCAGGGTGGGGGAATGCAACCCCCATAGGGGAACCGCAGAAAATCGCTTGTGGGGCTTCCTACGCGCGGGGCACACCACAGATTGCCGCGTCGGCTTCGCCTCCTCGCAATGACATGGCTTGGGTTGGATTGCGGCGCCTGCCAGGCGACCTGGGCGTGACGTCGTCGCTGGGTTTCGCTGGGTTTGGGTAGAATTCCATTTCTTTCCCATCCCTTAGCCATCGCCATGCACAGCCTCTTCGACTCCCGCCAGACCTTCGATGCCGGCAACGGCAAGACCGGTACCTACTACTCTCTGCCGCGGCTCGAGAAAGCTGGCGTCGGCAAGATTTCCCGCCTGCCCGTGTCCATCCGCGTGGTGCTGGAGTCCGTGCTGCGCAACTACGACGGCAGGAAGATCACCGAGCAGCACGTGCGCGAACTGGCCGGCTGGCAGCCCAACGCCAACCGCACGGAAGAGATTCCCTTCGTGGTGGCGCGCATCCTGTTGCAGGACTTCACCGGCGTGCCGCTGCTGGCGGACCTGGCCGCGATGCGGTCCTTCGCCGCCCGCACCGGCAAGGATCCGCAGAAGGTCGAGCCCCTGGCCCCCGTCGAACTGGTGGTGGACCACTCGGTGCAGGTGGACGTGTTCGGCAATGCCAGCGCCCTGCAGCAGAACATGGAGATCGAATTCCAGCGTAACCGGGAACGCTACCAGTTCATGAAGTGGGGCATGCAGGCCTTCGAGACCTTCAAGGTGGTGCCGCCCGGCGTCGGCATCGTGCACCAGGTGAACATGGAATACCTGGCGCGCGGCGTCATGGAGAAGGACGGCGTGTACTATCCCGACACCCTGGTCGGCACCGACAGCCACACCACCATGATCAACGGCCTCGGCGTGGTGGGCTGGGGCGTGGGCGGCATCGAGGCGGAAGCCGGCATGCTGGGCCAGCCGGTCTACTTCCTGACCCCTGACGTGGTGGGCGTGGAGCTCACCGGCAGCATCCCCGCCGGCATCACCGCCACCGACATCGTGCTGACCATCACCGAGATGCTGCGGCGCGCCAAGGTGGTGGGCAAGTTCGTGGAATTCTTCGGCGAGGGCGCCGAGGCCCTGCCCGTCACCGACCGCGCCACCATCGCCAACATGGCGCCGGAATACGGCGCCACCATGGGCTTCTTCCCGGTCGATGAGGCCACCTGCCAGTACTACCTGGCCACCGGTCGCGACCCGGCCAAGGTGGACGCCCAGCGCAATTACTACCAGGCGCAGGGCCTGTTCGGCATCCCCAAGGCGGGCCAGTGCGACTACAGCCAGACCCTGCGCCTGGACCTGGGCAGCGTGAAGCCCTCGGTGGCCGGCCCCAAGCGGCCCCAGGACCGGATCAACCTGTATGCGCTGAAGGAGAGCTTCGAGACGCTGCTGGAACTGCCCAAGGACCAGGGCGGCTACGGCAAGACACTCCCCTCGCCCGCAAGCGGGAGAGGGGCTGGGGGTGAGGGAAGCTCAGCTGCCCAAGCGGCCGCAGTTCCCTCTCCCCAACCCCTCCCCCCGGGGGGGAGGGGCTTGAATCACGGCGATGTGGTGATTGCCGCCATCACCTCCTGCACCAACACCTCCAACCCCGGCGTCATGCTGGCCGCCGGCCTGCTGGCCAAGAAGGCGGTGGCCAAGGGGCTGAAGACGCCGGCCCACGTGAAGACCTCGCTGGGCCCCGGCTCCCGCGCCGTCACCGAATACCTGAAGGCCGCCGGCCTGCTGGAGCCCCTCGCCCAGGTGGGCTTCAACGTGGTGGGCTATGGCTGCACCACCTGCATCGGCAACTCCGGCCCGCTGCCGGAAGCGGTGGAAAAGGAAGTGCTGGAGAAGGATCTGGTGGCCTGCTCGGTGCTGTCTGGCAACCGCAACTTCGAGGCGCGGGTGCACCAGAACGTGAAGGCCAACTTCCTGATGAGCCCGCCGCTGGTGGTGGCCTTCGCGCTGGCCGGGAGGGTGGACATCGACGTGGCCAACGAACCGCTGGGCATGGGCACGGACGGGCCGGTGTTCCTCAAGGAGATCTGGCCCAATGCCGCCGAGGTGGCCACCCTGCTCACCCACGCCGCCAACGCCGACACCTACCGGGCCATCTATGCCGACGTGGGCGCCAACAACCCGCTGTGGGACGCGGTGCCCTCCTCTTCCGGCCAGGTCTATGCCTGGGATACGGCATCCACCTATATCCAGGAGCCGCCCTTCTTTGCCAATGCCGCCAACCCCGACGCCAAGCCCAACCCGGCCATCCGCGGCGCCCGCGCCCTGGCCGTGTTCGGCGATTCGGTGACCACCGACCACATCAGCCCGGCCGGCAACATCAAGGCCGCCGCCCCCGCCGGCAAATACCTGGTGGAGCACGGCGTGGCGCAGGCCGACTTCAACTCCTACGGCGCCCGCCGCGGCAACCACGAGGTGATGATGCGCGGCACCTTCGCCAACGTGCGCATCAAGAACCTGATGATCCCCGGCTCGGAGGGCGGCGTGACCCTGCACGGCGGCGAGCAGATGTCGATCTACGACGCGGCCATGCACTACCAGGCCGCAGGCGTGCCGCTGATGGTCTTCGCCGGCGAGGAATACGGCACCGGCTCCAGCCGCGACTGGGCCGCCAAGGGCACCCAGTTGCTGGGCGTGAAGGCGGTCATCGCCAAGAGCTTCGAGCGCATCCACCGTTCCAACCTGGCCGGCATGGGTGTGCTGCCCATCCAGTTCCAGGAAGGTCAGGGCGCGGCGGACCTGGGCCTCAGGGGGGACGAAAGCTTCGACCTGCTGGGCCTGGAGAACGGCATCGTCGCGCAGCAGGATTTGACCCTGGTCATCAACAGGGCGGACGGTTCCAGCCAGAATGTGGCGGTCAAGCTGCGCCTGGATACGCCCATCGAAATCGAGTATTACCAGGCCGGCGGCATCCTGCCCTATGTACTGAACCAGTTGCTGGCCTGAGAGCGCCGGGGCCGAACGCGCGGCCCCGTGCCCCCGACGAACAACCGCGACAAACCACGAAGGAGACACCATGAAAAAACCGCTGCAATCCGCCCTGGCCCTGCTCGGCCTTGTCCTCTCCACCGCCGCCGCCGCCCAGTACGTGCCGGGCCAGCCGCCGGCCGCGATCACGCCGCCGGCCCAGGCCAACCCCTTCATGCAATACATGCCGGTGCCGGCCGCGCCGATGGTCCTGCCCATTCCGACCCTGCCTACCCTGCCGGCCCTGCCCAACCTCTCCATCCCCGGCCTGGGCTTCAACCCCCTGATCATCCTGGGCAGTGGCCAGCCCATCTCCAACAAGCCCTACAGCATGCGCCAGACCATCCCGCCGGAAGCCAAGCGGCAGATGATGCAGATGATGATGCCGTTCATGACCAACGTCTTCCGCATGTCCATGCCCGACGCCATGGCCTGGATGTCGCACAAGTACAAGGCCAAGCCGGGGCTCACCTTCGACGAAGTGCTGGAGTCGATGAACCTGCGCGCCAACAAGCTCAACTTCAAGTACGTGGGTTCCAACCTGATGTGGAAGGATTTCCAGGCCGTGCTGGGCGACATGGACGCGCCGCGCATCGAAGTACACAGCTACTGCGACATCAAGGTGGGCCGCGACCTGCTGAAGATCAGCCCGGAATTCCTGGTCTTCCTGCCCTGCCGCATCGGCATCATGGAAGACGCCAACAAGGACATCTGGGTGATGATGCTGGACTGGGACCTGAGCTGGGTGAAGGGCTACGAGGCCGCAATGGGCGTCACCCCGGAACTCGCGCAGGGCGCCATCGAAATCCGCAACAAGATGGACGAGATCATGCGCGCAGGCGCCAACGGGGAGTGGTAAGCCTCCCTCTTGGCCATCTGGCCTACTGATACCCCGGCGCGCCGCCCGACGGGGCGGGCGCATCGCCGCCGAAGTCCACCTTGGGCGGCGCGGCGATGGCCTTCTCGTTTTCCACCGTGAAGTTGGCCTTGGTCTGGTGACCGAACAGCATGGCGGTGAGGTTGCTGGGGAAGGAACGCACCGTGGTGTTGTACTCCCGTACCGACTGGATGTAGCGGTTGCGGGCCACGGTGATGCGGTTCTCGGTGCCTTCGAGCTGCGCCTGCAGGTCACGGAAACCGGCGTCGGCCTTCAACTGCGGATAGTTCTCCGCCACCACCAGCAGGCGCGACAGGGCCCCCGACAGTTCGCCCTGGGCGGCCTGGAATTTCTCCAGGGCGGCTGGATCGTTGACCAGTTCCGGTGTGGCGGCGATCTGCCCGACCCTGGCGCGGGCGGCGGTCAGCTCCGTCAGCACCTTGGCCTCGTGCGCGGCGTAGCCCTTCACCGTGTTGACCAGGTTGGGCACCAGGTCGGCGCGGCGCTGGTACTGGTTGAGCACCTCGGACCAGCCGGCCTGGATGGCCTCGTCCTGGGCCTGCAGGGTGTTGTAGCCGCAGCCTGAGAGGCTGAGGGCGGACGCCACGGCCAGGGCGGCGAACAGGGATTTACGCATGGGTTCCTCCAGGGGTAAGGCTTGATGAGTCCAAGGTCGTCATTGCGAACGAAGTGACGCAATCCAGGTTTCTGCATGCGGTGAACTCCTGGATCGCCGCGTCGCCGAGCTCCTCGCGATGACGACATTGTTCAGGGCATTGCCCGGCTATTCAAGCCGAAATATCAGGCGGCCGCGCCGCTTTTCAAGGCGGCCAGGGTCCGCCGCGCCAGCAGCAGGTCTTCCCAGGACTTGGCCTTGTCGGCCGGACTGCGCAGCAGGTAGGCGGGATGATAGGTCACCACCATGGGCACGCCGCGGTATTGGTGCACGTGGCCGCGCAGCTTGCCGATGGGGGTGTCGGTAACCAGCAGGGTCTGCGCGGCGATACGGCCGAGCACGACGATGAGCCTGGGTTGGATCAGATCGATCTGGCGTTCCAGGTAAGGCAGGCAGGCCGCCACCTCGTCGGGGTTCGGGTCGCGGTTGCCGGGCGGCCGCGACTTGACGATGTTGGCGATGTAGACGTTGCGTTCGCGTTGCAGGCCGATGCCGGCCAGCATGGCGTCGAGCAGCTTGCCGGATTGGCCGACGAAGGGTTCGCCCTGGCGGTCCTCGTCGCCCCCCGGCGCCTCGCCGATGAACAGCCATTCGGCGGCGCGGTCGCCGACACCCGGCACGCCCTGCGTGCGGCTGGCGGAGAGAGGACAGCGGGTGCAGGCGCGCACCGCCACCATGAGGTCTTCCCAGCCCAGCCCGGCGATGTCGTCCGCCGCCGGCGCTTCATGCGCGATCGACGCGGGGGCGCCCGCCTCGGCGGCGGACGGGACTTCCGCCGTCGGCGAGCGCCGCAGCCGCCACAGCGGCCACAGGCCCAGCTCGCGCAGGCGCGCCTCGCGGCCGAGCCCGGTGCTCACAAGTCCAGCCTCATGACGACGGCGTCCTCCTGGCCCTGGTCGGCCGGGTAATAAGCCTTGCGCAGGCCGACGGTGGCGAAGCCCAGGCGCTGATAGAGACCCAGGGCCGGACGGTTGCTGGGGCGCACCTCCAGGAACAGGAATTCGGTGTTGTGGGCGCGCGCGCTGTCGATCATGTGCTCCACCAGATGCCGGCCGAAGCCGCGGCCCTGCCAGGCCGGCGCCACGCAGCAGTTGAGGATATGGCCCTCGCCCGCGGCCAGCATCATGATCCAGTAACCGGTCAGTTGCCCGTCCAGTTCGGACACCCAGCAGGCATAGCCGGAATCCAGACAATCGCGGAAATTGCCGAGGGTCCAGGGATAGGGATAGGCGGCGCGTTCGATGCGCACGACCGCCTCCAGGTCCTCGCGCAGCATGGGGCGGAAATCGAATTCCAGCGGCTTGAGGACGGCGCTCATGTCGATTTCGCGGTGCGCTCGTGGATCTTCAGCGCCACCTTGTCGCGGATGTACAGCGGCTCGGCGGCTTCGGCCGGCAGGCCCTCGCCGCGCGCGA
Source organism: bacterium (assembly GCA_009772925.1). GTDB lineage: Bacteria > Pseudomonadota > Gammaproteobacteria > Burkholderiales > Thiobacillaceae > PFJX01. Next base: position 177,764 of record WOUQ01000001.1, on the reverse strand, counting down.
AGCGGGGCGCGGCCAGGCGGGCGATGGCGCGGGCATGCGGGATGGCGGCCGCGTCGATGCGCGCGAGGCGGCCGGCATAGCGCGCCTCCAGTTCGGGGTAGGCGGCGAAGCCGGAGCCGGCGCCCACGTAAGCCTCCTCCTCCGGCAATGGCGCCTGGTCGGGAGGACAGACCCGAGGACCGGCCAGGCATTGCCAGCCCTCTTGGTGACGCCGGTAAAGGCCGGCATAGACCTCGCGCATGCGCGCATCCAGGCAGACCGCGACGCCCTCGCCGCCGCATTCCTCGGCCACGGCTTCCAGGGTGGAGACGCCCAGCACCGGCAGGTCGGCGCCCAGCGCCAGGCCCTGGGCGACACCGCAGGCGATGCGCAGGCCGGTGAAGGAACCGGGGCCCATGCCATAGGCGAGGCCGTCGAGGTCGCGCAGGCCGAGGCCGGCCTCGGCCAGCAGGTCCATGAGCATGGGCACCAGCAGATCGGAATGCCTTTGCCCGGCGTGCACTTCGCGCACACTGACAGAGCCGTCCCGCCAGAGGGCGGCGGTACACCATTCGGTGGCGGTGTCGAAGGCGAGGAGTTGCAAGGTCTGGGCGGCGGGAGGCGGATGCGCGATTCTACCGCCCTCGCGCATCGCGCGGCGGCTCACGGCAACGCGCACGGCCAGCGGTCAGCGGGCGCCGGGTTCCAGGATGTAGATCTCCATCATCACCCGCTTCCAAGGATCGCGGCTTTTCTGCAGGTGCAGGATGCGCGCCGCCACCGCCGCGCCGCGGTCCATCAGCCGGGCCAGGTCGACGTTGTCCGCGCGCGGCGCGTAGCCGATCTGCGCGCCATGCCATTCGACGCGCACGGCGCGCGGGTCATGCGGGTTATCGGGTTCGCGGTGCAGCGTAAGCGGATCGCCCACGCGCATCAGGGGAAACAGGGCGCGCCCGGCGTAGTGCTGGAAGCCGGCCAGGGGGGAGGTTTGCAGGATCTGCCGGGTGGAAGCATCCGCCAGCGGCGCGGCGGGCGTCCCGGCATGCAGCGAGGCTGCCGCGCAGGCCAGCATCGCCAGCAGGCAATGCAGCCCGCGCCGTCGCGCATCAAAAAACCGGAATTTCACGAGCCTGCTGCGCGCGTCCTGCCCGGGCGCCGGTCAAGAGCCTCGTCGATACGGTGCACGAGGGCAGGCAAGCTGGCGGCCAACACGGACGCGTCCCCGGCCTCGCGCGATGCGGACGCCTCGTTATCTTCCACGAAATGCATCAGCAACGTCGACGCGGCGCTGGAAAAACCGAGCCGGTCGGCCTCGGCACCCTCCACATCCGGGGGAAAATCGTTGCGTAGGGATATCGGCCTCGACGAAGCCATGTCAGGTGGAACCTGACCGTATTTCGCGCCGACCCAACAACTCAGCCTAATCATCATGTCCTCCTTAAGAATCTCTCGCAAGCTTATGAAAACACGGGAGACTCACTTCCAGCATAGACCATGAACAAGACGGCAAAAGGTGTTTGCACCCAGGCTCAGCAAGAAATTCCGGAGAGCCCCAGGAAGGCGGTCGCCTCCGCCCGCGCGCGGCTGCGCCGCATCGGCGGCAGGGCCTGCCAGATGCGGCGGCCATAGGGTTTCTCGACCAGGCGCGGGTCGCAGATCATGAGCACGCCGTGGTCGGTTTCGCGGCGGATGAGGCGGCCGGCGCCCTGCTTCAGGCTGATGACGGCGTGCGGCAACTGGTAGTCGAAGAACGGGTTGCGGCCGGCGCGCTTGAGCGCGTCGACGCGCGCGGCGAGGACCGGGTCGTCCGGCGGCTGGAAAGGCAGGCGGTCGATGACCACCAGGGAGAGGGCCTCGCCGGCGACGTCGACCCCCTCCCAGAAGCTCTGGCTGCCAAGCAGGACGGCATTGCCGAGGGAGCGGAATTCGTCGAGCAGTTCGCTGCGGCTCTTCTCACCCTGCAGCAACAGCGGATAACTCGCGCCTTGCGCCGCCATGCGCGCGGCCAGCAGGCGATAGGCCTCGTTCATCGCGCGCAGCGAGGTGAACAGCAGGAAGGCGCGGCCGCCGCTGGCGGCGAGCAGCGGCCAGGCCGCCTCCACCACCGCCTCGGTATAGCCGGGGCTGTTGGGGTCTGGCATGCCCTCGGGGACGTAGAGCATGGCCTGGTTGGGATAGTCGAAGGGACTGTCCCAGACGGCGGTGGCGGTGGGCTCCTCCAGGCCGGACAGGCCGATCTCGTGCAGGTAGTGGGAGAAATCGCCCCGCACCGAAAGGGTGGCGGAGGTGAAGATCCAGGCGCGCGGGTCGTCCTCGATCTGCCGCGCGAACAGTTCGCCGGCGTTCAGCGGCGTGGCGTGGAACAGCACGGAATGGGCGGCCGCCTCCAGCCAGCGCACGATGCCGCGCGCCTCGGCGCCGGCCTGCGGGCTGAGCCAGCGCTCCAGGCGGTCGGCGGCCTCGCGGCAGCGCGCGTGCAGGCGGCCGAGCTCCTCGGAACGCGCGGCCTGGCTTTCCAGCAGGGCGTCGAGCTTGGCCAGGCGCGCGGTCATGACTTCGACGGCGGCGAGGAATTCGCGCCGCTCCAGCGCCCGCGCCGCCGGCAGGCGCAAGGGCTGCATGCCGAGTCCCAGGCGGGTCTCGCGGGCCGCCGTTTCCAGCTCCCCGGCGGCCTGCGGCAGGTCCGGGAAATCCGGCGCCGCCACCGCCGCCTCGGCGCGGATGTCGCGGCACAGGTCGACCAGCATGCCGGTGGTGACGGTCTCGCCGAAGAACAGGCTGGCGGTCTCCGGCAACTGATGCGCCTCGTCGAAGATGATGGCGTTGCAGGCCGGCAGCAGTTCGCCGGCGCCCTCGTCCTTCAGCCAGACGTCGGCGAAGAACAGGTGGTGGTTGACCACCACCAGGTCGGCCTCCAGCGCCTTCTTGCGTGCCTTGAGCACGAAGCAGGCCTTGTGCTGCGGACAGTCGCCGCCCAGGCAGTTGTCGCGCGTGGAGGTGGCGCGCGACCAGGCCGGCGAGTCTTCCGGCACCTCGCCGCAGGCCATGCGGTCGCCGGAGTCGGTGACGGCGGCGAAGCGGGCGATGGCGCGCAGGTGCAGGGCCTCCTCGCGGCTGGCCAGGCGCGCGTCGGCCAGGTTGCGCTCCAGGTGATAGGGGCACACGTAGTTGGCGCGCCCCTTCAGCAGTGCAACGGTCACCGGCCGCGCCAGGGCCTCGCGCACGGCGGGGATGTCGCGATGGAAGAGCTGATCCTGCAGGGTCTTGGTGCCGGTGGAGAGGATGACCTTGCCGCCGAACAGCATGGCCGGCACCAGATAGGCCAGGGTCTTGCCGGTGCCGGTGCCGGCCTCCGCCACCAGGCGACCCCGGTTCTCCAGGGCCTCGGCGATGCGCAGGGTCATTTCGAGCTGCTGCGCGCGCGGGCGATACCCGGGGATCACCCGGCCGAAGGGGCCGGTCGCGGAAAAGATGTCATCCAGATGCATGCGCGGAGTCTAGCCCAGGGCCAGGCGCTCCGCGCCGCCGCGCAGCTCTAACGTGAAAGTCGCGATGCGACTTCTCGAAGCTCCCCTCTCCCGCAAGCGGGGCGAGAGGGAAATTCGGAATGCACAGCATTCCGCCCTCGCAGCCGGCTGGCGATACAGCGCCAGCCGTGGGACGCGGAGCGGGGGCTGGGGGTGAGGGAAACGGGCATGACTTTTAAGCTCTTTAGGGTATTCATGCTTCGGGGCGTCTTCTCAAAGTCATGTCCGTTAGCCGAGGAAATTGAACAGCGACAGTCCCGAGGTCAGGGCATAGGCGCGTTGCGCCGCTTCCAGCGTGGTTTGCCGCGTCTGCAGGCTCATGATGGCGCTGGCCTGGTCCACCAGAATGAGGTCGCTGAGCGCGTTCTGCTCCAGGGTTTGCAGGCCTTTGGTGGTGACCATCAGGTCCGCCAGCTCGGTGCGCGCGCCGGCGACACGATGCTGGATGCGCGACAGCGCGGTGAGGGCGGCATCCAAGGTCTGCACATAGCCGTCCAGGGTGGCCTGGTCCGGAACGGCGCCCGGCGGCACGCTGACCGGCAGGCGAACGCTGGCTTCGTCGAGGGTCTGCAGCAGATCCACGCCGGCGCCGCCACCGGCCTGTATCACCGTGTTCAGGTTGTCGTTGATCTGCACGCGGCGGCCGGGATCCACCTCCATCGCACGGGTGGAGGCCGATCCGTTGAAGGTGGAAGCCGTACCGGCGGGCGGAATACCGCCGCCGGGGTTGTCATAGGGCCGGGTGGTGGTGCGGTCGCCGGCGAAGATGTAGTTGCCGGATGGATCGCGCGTGTTGGCGAGGTCCAGCAACTGGTTGAAGACGCCGCGCAACTGCTGGGCGTGACCGTCGCGCGTGGCGGCGTCGAAGTTGTTGCTGACTCCCACCAGCAGGCCGCGCGCGCGCCGCAGGGCGCTTTCGAATTCGTTCAGCACCGTGCTTTCGTAGTTCAGGGCGATTTCCGCCTTGGTCTGGTTGGCGGCGTACTGCGCGCGCGTGGCCAGGCGGTCGCCGAGATCGAGAATTTTCTGGGTGGCGAGGGGATCGTCCTTCGGCGCCAGGAAATTGCGCCCCGTGGCGATCTGCTCGCTGAGCCGGGCAATGCTCGCCTGGTTGTCGCGAATGCCGAGCAGGCTGGTGGTGTAAAAAGTCATCGAGTCGATGCGCATCATGATTCAGTCTCCCGTGGCGGTAACGTCTCAGCGGACCGCGCCAAGCAGTTCCTCGAACAGGCTGGCGGCGATCTGCATGGCCCGCGCCGAGGCCTGATAGGCCTGCTGATAGCGCACCAGGTTCACCGCCTCCTCGTCCAGGTTCACCCCCACCTGGCTCTGCCGGGCATCCACGGCCGACTGCCGCAGGGTGTCGAAGGCGCGCAGGTTGAGGTCGTCCTGCGCAGCCAGGCTGGCGGTGCGGTTGACCATCTTGTTGTAGGCGGCGGCCAGGGTGTCGGTGAAGCCGCCGGCGCTGAAGTTCAGCAGCGAGGTGGTTTGCAGGTCGGCCAGAGCCAATGCGTTGACGTTGTTACCCGGTCCGGTGGCGCCGGCTTGGGCGGCGGCAATCTGGCTGGTGTTGTTGAGGGCCATGGCCATGTTGCGGGCGCTGTCGGCAATGCGCCAGCTCTCGCCGTTGGCGGGGGCCGGTACGCCGGCGGCCAGGGTGAAACCGTAACCGCCTGCGTTCACGGCGGCCAGATTGGCATGGTTGGTAGCCGTACCGGTCGACAGCTCGGTCACCGTATACACCCCACCCGCCAGCGAAATCTCGTAGCCGACGGGATCCAGCAGGCTGTCGTCGGTCACCGTCATGTGCAGTGCGCCGACGCTGGCACCCTGCGGCACCACCGGGTTGCTGAAGAAATCTCCGCCGGCATTCAGGTTGTAGTCCAGGCCGGCCCGATGCACGTTGTTGACCGCGCTGGCCAGTAGCAGGGCGACACGATCGAGGTCGCGCAGCGCGGGCAGCAGGGTGCCGTCACGATAGGACAGCACGCCGCCGAGTTCGCCGCCGGATACCCGGTCCGCCAGGCTGGCGGCGCCGGAGGTGACGACGCGCGCCTGCGGATCGGCGAGGATGCTGCTGTAACGCTCGAACGACAGGTTGATGGCCGGGTCGTACAACGCGGGATCGGCGGCGTTCGCCACCAGGTTCAGGCGGCGGACCTCCTGCCCCAGCACCAGCGCCTGGCCGCCACCGATGAAGACGTTGACGACGCCGTTACCCTGGTCCTGGCGGCTGACGTCCACCAGCTTGCTCAACTCCTCCACCAGCTGGTCGCGCGCGTCCACCAGATCGTTGGCCGGCTGGCCCGTGGTGGCGCGGTTCTGGGCAATGGCGGTGTTGGCCTGGGCGATCTGCCCGGCCAGCACGTTGATGCGCGTGGCAAGACCGCTCGCGTCCTGGTTCGTGGCAGTGCGCTGTGCCTGCAGCTGACCGGCCAGCTGGTTGAAGCGACCGGCCAGGTTCTCGCCGGCGGACAGCAGGTTCTGCCGCGTCGCGCTGCTGGCGGGGTCGTTGGCGACTTCCTGGGTGGCCGCGAAGAAACGGCTGAGGCTGGCGTTGAGGCCGGTGGACTCACTGCCCAGCAGCTTGTCGATCAGGGCCGAGCGGCTGGAGGACGCCTGGTAGTGGGCATACTGGGCCTGGTTGTGCAGCACCTCGTTGTCGAGAAAGCGGTTGTACTGCTGCCGTACCGCGTCCACCGCGACGCCGTTGCCGACGTAGCCATAGCCGGTGAGCTGCGGCCTTTGCGTGGACTGCAGCAGTTCCTGGCGGCGATAGCCCTCGGTATTGACGTTGGCGATGTTCTGCTGGGTGGCGCGTATGCCCGCCTGGGCCGCATTCAGGCCCGATACCGCGATTCCCAGAATTCCTGTTCCCATGGCAACCTCCTGTTACCTGTCTCGACGGCTTCTGCCGTCACACTCCCGCCATCGCCACGCTGGCGATGACGGACTGCAATTTGCCGGCATAGGCCGGGTCGGTGGCATAGCCGCCCTGCGCCAGGCCACGCGCGAAGCCGGCCGCGTCGTCGCCCGCGCGCACCGCCTCGGCGTAGCGGCTGCGCAGCAGTTGGGCGTGGTCGGCGAAGGCGGCGGCGTAATCGGGATAGGCGCGGAAGCGCTGCGCCAGCTTCATCGCCACACCCTGGCGATATTCGGTGGTGTCGGTTTCCACCGCCTCGCCGGTCCAGCCCTTGCCCGCCTTGATGCCGAACAGGTTGTGGCTCTGCGTGCCGTCGGCGGCGCGGATCTGCCGCTCGCCCCAGCCGGATTCCAGGGCCGCCTGCGCCAGGATGAAGCGCGCCGGCACGCCGGTGGCGGCCTCCGCCGCTTCGGCGTGGGGACGCAGGGCCTCGAGGAAGCGGCGTTTGCGCTCGGCCACGCTTGTCGCCGCGGGTTCCGCGGCAAGGCTGGCCGGCTTGGCATCCTGGACGCTTGCCGCGGTGGCCGGGATGGCGGCGGCAGGGGGTGCCGATAGCGGGGCCAAGCCTGCGCCCTGCGGGGAGACTGGCGGGCTGGGCGGGCGTTCCGAGGCCCCTGCGGGCACACCGGCCTGGCGCTCGAGATGGCGCGCCAGCATGTCGGCGAAACCCAGGCCACGGCCCTCCGTCATGCGCGCGGCCCACTGCTGGTCGAGCAAGCCCTGGTAGAGCTTCATGCTCTCGCCCCCGGTCATGGGGTCGTCCTCGTCGTTGAAGCGGGTCTCGCGCAGGGTCTTCAGCATCTGCGTGATCATCATCGCCTCGAACTGCTTGGCGGCATCGCGCAGTGCGGCCGGATCGCCGGAACTGGCGCGCAGCTTCAGGGCGCGGGCACCCGAGAGATCGACGGCGAGGGTTTCCGGCGCGGCGAGCATGGAATCAGATCACCTCGAGGTCGGCCTTCAGCGCGCCGGACGCCTTCATCGCCTGCAGGATGGCGAGCAGGTCCTGCGGCGTGGCGCCGACCGCGTTGAGGGCCTTGACCACATCGTTGAGCGTGGCTGAAGCGGGCAGGACAACCAGTTCGCCGCTCTCCTTCTTCACCTGCACGTCGGCCTGTTCGGTGACCACGGTCTGTCCCGCGCCGAAGGGAGCGGGCTGGGATACGCGCTGCTCGCTGGTGACCACCACCGACAGGCTGCCGTGGGCGATGGCGCAGGAGTCGAGGGTGACCAGCTGATTCATCACCACCGAGCCGGTGCGCGGGTTGATGATGACCTTGGGCGTCGGGCTGGCCGGGGTCAGGGTCAGGTTTTCCAGGCGCGACAGGAAGGCCACGCGCTGCCCGGGGTCGGCCGGCGCCTTCACCTGAATGCGGCGCGCATCCAGGGCAATGGCAACGCCCTTGCCGAAATTCAGTTCGATGGCGTCGGAGACGCGGCTGGCGGTGGTGAAATCGGTCTCTTTCAGTTCCAGTTCGATGAAATCGCCCTGCCCCACCTGCGTCTGTACCACCCGCTCGACCGTGGCGCCGGCGGGAATGCGGCCGGCGGACAGGTGGTTGACCTGTACCGAGGAACCGCCGGCGGAACCGCCCGCGCCACCCACCAGCAGGTTGCCCTGGGCCATGGCGTAAATCTGACCGTCACCGCCCTTGAGCGGGGTCAGCACCAGGGTGCCGCCGCGCAGGCTCTTGGCACCGCCCAGCGCGGAGACGGTGACGTCGATGGTCTGCCCCGGCTTGGCGAACGGCGGCAGGGTGGCGGTGACCATCACCGAGGCGGCGCTCTTGGTCTGGAAACCCTGGGTCGGCACCAGTCCGAGGACCGACATCACGTTGGACAGGGTCAGGCCGGTGAGGTTGAGGGTGTCACCGGTGTTGTCCAGGCCGACGACGACGCCGTAGCCCACCAGCTGGTTGCTGCGCACGCCGGCGATATTGGCAAGGTCCTTGATACGCTGCGCGTAGCCGGGTTCGGGTTTCAGGATACAGCTTACAGAGAGCAGAAAAACCGCCAGTGCCTGCCCCCATCCTCGTCCGCCCCAGTGCCTGGTCATGTTCTGTCTCCTGTAACCCGTAACCTGAACCCTGATCTCAGAACGGCAGCAGGGTCAGGAAGAACCTGGCCATCATGCTGCCCACCTGGGCCGTGTCCATGCTCTGGGTGTTCTTCGACTCGAACTTGACGTTGGCCAGCTGGGTGGAGAGCACGCTGTTGTCGGCGCGGATGCGGGACGGCTGGACGATGCCGCTGAGACGGATGTATTCGGTGTCGCTGTTGATGGCGATCTGGTTCTCCCCCGCCACCACCAGGTTGCCGTTGGCCAGGACCTCGACCACCGTCACGGTGATGGCGCCCTTCACCTCGTTCGAGTTGGTCTGGTTGTCCTTGAACTCCAGCTTGCTGTTGGAAGAGGGATTCCAGGTTGTTTCGCCGAATACCGGACCGCGGCCCAGGATAAAGGGGCTGGGCACACTGATGTCGGCGTTGGCCTTGCGCTCGTCGGTGGTGTCGGACTTGCGCTTGGCCTCGGTCTTCTCCACCAGCTGCACGGTGAGGGTATCGCCGACGTGGCGCGCGCGACGGTCCTCGAACAGCACCAGGGGCGGCCGCGGCCGGTTGTCGAGCTGGTAGATGGCGCCATTGGTGGAAACCTGGACCAGGGGCTCGGGGCGCACGCTGAAGGGCTCCTTGATGGCGGTCGCCGGCGGCGGCGTGGCGCAGCCTGCCAGCAGGGCGGCGGCGAACAGCGCGATCGCGGTTCTCATGGCGTTCTCCTTGATTCCCACGCCCCGCCTCATCAGATCTGCGTCAGACGCTGCAGCATCTGATCGGAGGTGGTGATGGCGCGGGAATTCAGCTCGTAGGCGCGCTGGGTGATGATCATGTTGACCAGTTCCTCGGCCACGTTGACGTTGGAGGTTTCCAGGTAAGTCTGGTTGAGCACCCCCACCCCGCTGTCGCCGGGATTGTTGACCTGCGGCGTGCCGGACGCGGCGGTCTCGATGAACAGGTTCTCGCCCTGGCTTTGCAGGCCGGCCGGATTGATGAAGTTGGCCAGCTGGATCTGGCCAAGCTGGGTCACGGTGTTGGGATTGCCGGGCTGGGTGACGCTGACCACGCCGTCCTTGGCGATGGTGACGGCCAGGGTATCCGGCGGGATCTGCATGTTGGGCAGGACCAGATAACCGCTGGAGGTGACCAGATTCCCATTGCTGTCGACCTGGAAGGCGCCGTCGCGGGTGTAGGCGGTACTGCCGTCCAGCCTCTGGATCTGGAAGAAACCACGGCCGCTGATGGCGACGTCGAGGCCGTTGCCGGTCATGTTCAGGCTGCCCTGGGTGAAGATGCGCTCGGTGGCGACGACCCGCGCACCGACGCCGAGTTGCAGGCCGGACGGCAGCTGGGTCTGCTGCGACGACTGGGCGCCGGGCTGGCGGATGATCTGGTAGAGCAGGTCCTCGAACACCGCGCGGCCGCGCTTGAAGCCGGTGGTGGAGACGTTGGCGAGGTTGTTGGAGATCACGTCCAGGCTGGTCTGCTGGACGTCGAGGCCGGTGCGGGAGATGTGCAGGGAACGGAGCATGGCGGATCCTGGCTCAGAAGGTCATGGTCAAAATCTTGTCGGAGATGCGGTGGTTCTCCTGGGCGGCGCTCAGGACCTTCATCTGCATTTCGTACTGACGCGCCAGGCTCACCATGTTCACCAGGGTTTCGGCGGCATTGACGTTGCTGGTTTCCAGAGCTCCGGCGATGAGCTGGATGTTCTCGTCGGCAGGCACGGGCCGGCCGCCTTCGACGCGGAACAGGCCATCCTCGCCGCGCTTCAGGGTGTTCTCCTCGGGATTCACCAGCTTGATGCGGCCGACGATGGCCACCGCCGCCTGATTCTGGCCGATCGGTATGGAGGACACGGTGCCGTCCTTGCCGATGAGCACGTCCTGGTCGGGCGGCACCGCCAGGGGCCCGGCATCGCCCACCAGATTGAGGCCGTTGGTGGTCTGCAGGATGCCGTTCGGGCTGATCTGCAGGTGGCCCATGCGGGTATAGGCTTCCCGGCCGGCGGCGTCCTGCACCGCGATCCAGCCGGCACCCTGCACCGCCACATCCAGCGCGCGGCCGGTGACCTGCACGGCACCCTGGCTGAAATCGGTGCGCGGCGTGGTCTCCACCACGAACGCCCGGGTTTTCGCGCCCTCTCCCACCACCGGCAGGGCGCGGAACACGTTGAGCTCCTGGCGGAAGCCATGCGTGGAGATGTTGGCCAGGTTGTGCGACACCACCGCCTGCTGGCGGGTGATTTCCCGCGCTCCGGTCATGGCCAGGTAGATGACGCGATCCATGGTCAGATCGTGAGGGCTGAGGAGTGAGGCGTGAGGCGGGAAACCCCCGAGGCGGACCTGCCGACGGCACCCCGGTTCTCGCCCCGCTTCCTTACCTGAAACCGTTCGCCAACCTTCATCGCCGTCTCCTCACGCCTCACTCTTTACGCCTTACCGCAGATTGATCAGCGTCTGCAGGATCTGGTCCTGGGCGCGGATGGTCTGCGCGTTGGCCTGGTACATGCGCTGCGCGACGATGAGATTGACCAGCTCGGCGGTCAGGTCCACGTTGGATTCCTCCACCGCGCCCGACTGCACCAGACCCAGGGTGCCGGTGCTGGGCGCGCCGACGATGGGCTGGCCCGATTCGGAGGTCTCCGCCCACTGGTTGTTGCCCAGGGATTGCAGGCCGCGCGGGCTGACGAAATTGGCCAGGGCCACCTGCCCGAGGATGTTGGACTGGCCGTTGGTGTAGCTGCCCATGATCATGCCGTCCTGGGCGATGGACAGCGCGGCGATGCGGCCGGACGAATAGCCGTCCTGGGAAACCGAGTTGACGCCGAAATTGCTGCCGTACTGGGTGGAGCCGGTCAGGTTTAGATCGAAGGCCAGCGGCGACACCGCGCCCCCGCCCACTACCGCCGAGGCGGCAAAGGGCATGCCCGTGGTGAGTTGACCACTTGCATTGAAATCCACGGTCACCGGCAGGCCGGCGCCACCGCCCAGGTTCACGTTGGCCAGAGCCGTGCCGTCGATCTGGCCATAGACCTGCCATTCCCGCGGGTTCGCGGTCTTCACGAAAAAGAGGGTCAGGGCATGCGAGTTGCCGAGACTGTCGTACAGGGTCATGGAGGTCGAATCGTTATAGGTACTGGCGTTGGCGGGGTCGAAGGGAGCCACCGCCGGCGCCGACTTGGACGCATCCAGGTTGAGCACCAGGCCGGCCCGACTGGTGGCATTGGGGCTGATGTCGGCAAACGAAATCTGGATATCCGCCGGCGCCGCCTGCACGATCTGCCCGCCGGAGACGTTGTAGCCGGTGAGACGCATGCCGCCGTTGTTGACCACGTAGCCGTCCTTGTCCAACTGGAACTGGCCGTTGCGCGTGTAGGTGATCATGCCGGCGTTGTTGATGCGGAAGAAGCCCTCGCCGTTGATGGCGACATCGAGCGGATTGTTGGTGACGCTGGTGTTGCCCTGGGTGAATTTCTGCGCGATGTCGGCGACCTGCACACCGATGCCGACCTGCAGGGAACCGCTGCCGGTCAGGGAAGTGGCGTAGACGTCGGCGAACTGGGTGGAGCCCGACTTGAAGCCGACCGTGGCGGTATTGGCAATGTTGTTGCCGGTAACGTCCAGATAAGCAGTCGCCGCGTTAAGACCGCTCAAACCCTGTTGAAAGCTCATGTCGCCCGCTCCTTAGTAGATCTGTCTGATTTGCTCGAAGCCGCGCATGCCGAGGCCGGATACCTCAGCCTGCATGCCGCTGTCGCTGAGTGACACGCTCAGCACGCCGCCCACACTCTGCGTCACGGCGGCCACCCGATTGCCGGCGGCGCTCGCCTCCGCCAGGAAGCGGTAATCGCCCTGGGCCAGAACATTGCCGAACTGGTCGCGGCCATCCCACACGAAGCGCGCCAGACCGGCCTCCTGCGCACCCAGGTCGAAGCTGCGCACGGTGGCGCCGCCGGCATCCAGCACGCTGACCCGTACGTTGTCGGCGCGACCGGCCAACTCGATGCCGCCGACGGCGCCGGCGGCGCCTAGGCTGAGGAGGTTGCCTTCGGCCATGACCTGGCGTCCCACCAGGGAGGCGCCCTGGAGCACCTGCGAGGAGCGGAACATGTCGACCAGGCCGGTCATGCTCTGGTTCAGGCTGGCGATGCCCTCGACGGTGGACATCTGCGCCAGCTGCGTGGTGAGCTCGGCGTTCTCCATGGGGTTGAGGGGGTCCTGATTGCGCAACTGGGTGACCAGCAGCTTGAGGAAGCGGTCACTCATTTCCTGCGTGGCGCTGACCTGCGCGGCCGCGGCCTCGCGGGCTCCGCTCAGCGAGGACAGCAGTCCCAGCGAACTGTCCTGGGGGGATAGGGCGCTTACCGACATGTTTCAGCTCCTTCAGGTCTGGGCAATGCTCAGGGTGCGCTGCAGCAGGCCCTTGGTGGTGGCCATCACTTCGGCGTTGGTCTGGTAGGACCGGGAGGCGGAAATCATGTTGACCATTTCCTCGACCGGGTCGACGTTCGGGTAGCCGACGTAGCCCTTGGGATCGGCCAGCGGATGCTTGGGGTCGTAGACCAGGCGGAATGGACGCTGGTCCTCGACCACCTCCTTCATGCGCACGCCCTGCGCCCAGGGTGTGGCCTTGCCCATGGCCACCGCCTGAAACACCACCTGCTTGGCCTTGTAGCCTTCGCCGGTGGAAGCGTGCGCCGAGTCGGCGTTGGCCAGGTTGGAGGCGACGGCGTTCAGGCGCATGGACTGCGCGGTCAGGGCCGAGGCGGCAATATTGAAGACATTGTTCATGGACATGCCGTGTTCTCCGTCAACGTCCGGATTCGAGCGCCCGGCCCAGGGTGCGGAACGTGCTGGTGGCGCGGTCGATCAGGAACTGGTAGTGCAGGGCGTTCTCGGTGAATTGCGCGCGCTCCACGTTCGGGTCCACCGTGTTGCCGTCCAGGCTGGGCTGCAAGGCGGCGCGGAACTTGATATGAGCACCACCGGCCTGGCCACCGGCTGCGCCAGCATCGAGATGACGCGCGGAGGTCTTCGCCAGGGTCATCGAACCCCCGCCCGCGCCGAGGGCGCTCGCCAGCGCGGCGCGAAAATCCATGTCGCGCGCCTTGTAATTGGGGGTATCGGAATTGGCGATGTTGGACGCCAGGATTTCCTGGCGCCGCGCCCGCAGATTCAGGGCGTTCTGCACAAAAGCCATTTCCTTGTCGATCTTGCTCAGCATGCCGTCTCCTGGGCGCCCGTCGACGGAACGGGACGCTGCTGGACACTTAAGCAACGGGCATGCCAACTCGCATCGGGCCGCGGAGAGCCCTTTATGGATCGAATCTGGCGGGTTGAGGCACCCTCCCGGCAAGCTCCGCCGGGGAGGCGCGGCAATAATTGCCGGCCGGTGCGGCGCTGGCCTAGCCCCGCTCCACCCGGTTGCGGCCCAGCGACTTGGCCTGATACATCGCGGCGTCAGCGCGCGCCAGCAGGGCGGCGCCGTCCTCGCCGGCCTGGCGCTGGGCGACGCCGGCGCTGAAGGTGATCAGCACGCGCTCGTTGTCGTGCATGAAGAACTGCCGCGTCAGTTCGCGCTGGATGCGTTGCAGGATGCGTTCCGCCTCGGCCACGTCGCTATTCGGCAGCAGGATCAGGAACTCCTCGCCGCCGTAGCGGGCGAGGCTGTCGGTCGGCCGCAGCAGGCCACGCACCACGCGGGCGAGATGGCGCAGGGCCTCGTCGCCGGCCTGATGGCCATGGCCGTCGTTGAGCTTCTTGAAATGGTCGATGTCCAGCAAGCCGACGGACAGGGCCTCGCCCAGCCGATCGGCGCGCGCCAGCTCGCGCGCGAAGGCCTCGTCCATGCCGCGCCGGTTGAGCGCGCCGGTAAGCTGGTCCTCGCGCACCAGCACGGAAACCTGGGCGAGTTCGCGTTCCAGTTCGCGCACCCGCTCTTCCGCCTGTTCCGCCTCGGCGCGCGCCGCCACGAGTTCCCCGTGGTTGCGCAGCAAGGCGTCGCGCAGGCCACCCACGTCGGCGCTGAGGTCGCCCATGAGGTCGCCCAGTTCGGCGATGTCCCGCGCCTGGCCGATGCGTTCGGAGTATCCGCCGATGCGGGCCTGGTAACCGTCGGCGTCGCGGCTCATGTCACCCACCCGGTCGATGAAGGTGGTGATCAGGGTTTTCAGGCGGTCCCTGGCCTCGTCCAGGCTGCCCTTGAGCACGCCCTGCTTGTGCGCCAGCTCGCGCAGGCCACGTTCCGCCTCCAGCAAGGCCTCGGCTTGCAGATCTCCGGCCATGAGCTGTTCCATGGCGGCGAACTGGCCCGACAGCCAGGCCTCGTCGCCCACCAGCTCACCGATATTGAGGAACAGCAGTCCCATCAGGCGCTTGAGGCCGGCGGACAACTCGTGCTCCTCGTTGACACGGGCCAGCAGGTCCTTCCACAGCGCCGACCACGCCTCGTAGCGCGCGGCGTCGAGCCCGGAGCCGCCGTCCAGGGTGCGGGCCAGATCGAAGGCACGGCCGGCCAGATCGGGCCAGCGTGCGTCGCAGTCGGCGGCCAGGCGGCGCAGGTTGTCGGCCAGGGCGCGCAGCGTCCCGCCGTTGTCGCGCGCGGCGTCGGTCGCCTCCAACGCGGCCGGAGCGGAGGCGGGCGACTCCTCTGGTTCGCCGACCGCGCCCTCCGCCCAGGTCTTCGCCAGCGCGGCCAGTTTTTCCTGGAGCAGACGGCCGTCCTTGCCGAAGTTGATGAGCACGCGCTCCAGCATTTCCCGCTTCCTGGACTGGGCCAGGCCGGTCTGATGCGCTTCCCACTGTTTCAGCAGGGGCCGCAGGACCGCCGGCCAGGACGCCTCTTCCGGCGCGTCCTGGCCCGACACATCGGCGTAGGCCTTGCGGAAATTGTCGGGGGTCGGCGGCAACTGCCTGCGCGTGAGCAGGCGGATGGCTTCGCGGGCGATATCGACGGGCTGTTTGGGGGTTTCCATGACGGTGCGTGTGAACTCGGGGAGAATGTCCGGGTCGGTAAACGTCAGCAAGCGGACCCACGCATTGTCATACAAATCCTTCCTGGTCTCCCACCTGACCCGCGCCGCCCTGCTCTTGCCGGGGCTGACCGGCGTGGCCCCGCACCTGGGCGCCGCCCCGCCGCCCGCCCAGGACTTCCAGGCCCTGCGCACGCAGGCCGTTGCCTGGCTGGAGGGGGAGGTCGCCAGGACCTTTCCCGGCGTGCAGGCACGTGCCCGCATCGGCCCGGTCGATGATCGTCTGCGTCTGCCGGCCTGTCCGCAGCCCCAGTTCTTTCTGCCCGCCGGCGCCCGCCTTTGGGACAAGGGCAGCCTGGGCGCGCGCTGCGCCGGCGAGACGAACTGGAGCCTGTATCTGAGTTTTGAGAACCGGCTGCGCGGCCCCGCCCTGGTCGCCACCCAGCCCCTGCCCGCCCGCCATGCGCCTACGGCAGCCGAAGTCGAATCGCGGATCATCGACTACGCCCAGGCACCCGGCCTGCACCCGCGCACCCTGCCCCCCGGAACCCGGCTTTCCCGGCCCGTCGCCGCCGGACAGGCCATCCTGATCGACATGCTGCTGCTGCCCAACGTCATCCAGGCCGGCCGCAAGGTACGCGTCGAAGCGGGCGGCGCCGGCTTCAGCGTCAGCCAGGAAGGCACCGCCCTCAACAACGCGGCGGCCGGCGAAAGCGTGAAGGTGAGAATGCCCACCGGCCGCATCGTGCAGGGTATCGCCACGCTCGAGGGGACGGTGGCGGTGGCGCCCTGAACACCTGTTTAGGTGGAAGCTGCGGCGACGCGGGGTTCACGGGGGGCTTGCCGGACATTCCCGCCTGGTGTTAAAGACAAATGACGCGTTGCCGATATAGGCCTGCCATCAGACCAATCCGGCTTCGCCCGTCCCATCGACATGCCCAGCGATATCCCCTCCAAGGAGAACGTCGTGAAAATCGACACCAATGTGAAGAGCGTGGTCCCCGCCCGCAGCCGGGACGTGAAGGCGGATAAGGACTCGGCCGCGGCCTCGCCGAGCGGGCTGGCGGCGGCGGTCAGCGACGAGGTGCGCCTGACCGGGACTTCCGCCAAGCTGCGCCATCTGGAGGCCGAACTCGCGGGGGTCGACGTGGCCGACGCCGGCAAGGTGGAAGCGGTCCGCCAGGCGCTCGCCGACGGCAGCTTCACGGTGGACGAGGAAGTGGTCGCCGACGGCCTGATCCAGGAATCCATCGACAACATCACCCAGCAGGCGCGCCGATGACTCAGGTGGACGCCAAGCTGGCCGGCCTGACGCGCGAACTGGAAGCCTTCCTCGCCCTGCTCGAGGAGGAAGCCAGCGCCCTCGCCGCCGGCGATTCGGACCGCATCGGCGAACTGGTGCGCCTGCGCCAGGACGCCAGCCTGCGCCTGGCCGGCCATTGGAAAGAGCTCGCCGACCTGCTCGGCCTGCCGCCGCAGGCCGGCTTCGCCGCCTTGCGCGATCGCGCCATGGCGGGCGCCCCGCCCGCGCCGGCCTGGCGCAACCTGGAATCGCTGACGCGGGAAGCGGCCCGGCTCAACCAGATCAACGGTCGCCTGATCGAGGAGCAGATGCGCCGCAACCAGGCCGCCATGCAGGTTCTGCAAAGCGCCGTCTCCAGCCGCGGCCTGTACGGCGCGGACGGCCGGGTGAGCGATTTCCCCAATCTCAACCGCAGCATCGATACCGCATGAACACCACCACCCTGACCGTCACCGGCATGAGCTGCATGGGCTGCGTCAACAGCGTGAAAAACCTGGTCTCCGCCCTGCCGGGCGTGATCGCCGTCGATGTCGATCTGGCTTCCGGCCGGGTCGAGGTCCGCCACGATCCCGCCCGCATCGACTCCAGCGCCCTGCGCACCGCCATCGAGGCCGGCGGCTATGCGGTCGTCGGCTGAGCGCTGACCGCGGCGTTCCTACCAGCCCGGCGCTTCCCCGCACTCCTTCGCCAGACCGGCCAGATAGGCGGCGTGCGCGGCCGATTCGCCCGCGCTGGGGCGGATCACCCGCAGCGGGCCGCGCCGCGCGCCGGCCGCGTCGGCCGCCGGAGGCGGCGGCGCCACCTCGATGCCCAGGCTTTCCTGACCGCGCGTCATCGCCAGATAGACCTCGGCCAGCAATTGCGCGTCCAGCAGGGCGCCGTGGAAGGAGCGTCCCGAATTGTCGACGGCATAGCGCTTGCACAAGGCGTCCAGGTTGTTCTTCTGGCCCGGGTGCAACTGCTTGGCCAGCCGCAGGGTATCCACCACCGCGCAGTGGCGGCCAATCGGCCCCTCGCCGAGTCTGGCCAGTTCGGCGTCGAGGAAGCCGACATCGAAGGGGGCGTTGTGGATGATCAGTTCGGCGTCCCCCACGAACTCCACGAACTCGCGCGCGACGTCGGAGAAACGCGGCTTGTCGGCGAGGAATTCCCGCGTCAGGCCGTGCACCTGCACCGCGCCGGCGTCGATGTCCCGTTCCGGGTTGAGGTAGACGTGGTAGGTGGCGCCGCTGACCCGACGGTTGAGAACCTCCAGGCAGCCGATCTCGATGATGCGGTGCCCCTGCGCCGGATCCAGGCCGGTGGTTTCCGTGTCCAGCACGATCTGCCGCATCAGCGTTTCCCTTCCCGCGCCAGACGCGCGCCCTCGTTGGCCAGGGCATCCGCCCGCTCGTTCTCCGGGTGGCCGGCATGGCCCTTCACCCACAACCACTCGACCTCATGGCGGGCGGCCTGCTCGGCCAGCTCGCGCCAGAGGTCCTGATTCTTCACGGCGCCACCGCCGGCCGTTTTCCAGTTGCGCCGGATCCAGTTGGGCAACCACTCGGAAATGCCCTGCTGCACGTAGCGGGAATCGGTGTGCACGCGCACCCGGCAGGGCCGGTTGAGGGCCTTCAGGCCCTGGATAACGGCGGAGAGTTCCATGCGGTTGTTGGTGGTGTCCGCCTCGCCGCCGCAGAGGGCCTTCTCCACCTCGCCGAAGCGCAGCAGCACCCCCCAGCCGCCCCAGCCGGGATTCCCCTTGCAGGCGCCGTCGCTGTAGAGGTCGACGATCTTCGCCGACTCGTTTATGCCCTTCAGGGTATTCACGGCTCGCCCCTTTCCCGGCGCAAGTCGGTGCGCTGCGAGGCGTTGCGCGTGGGCTGTGCCCAGGCCGGCCGCGCCCGCCAGCGGCCCTCCCATTTCGGCGCGATCAGGCGCATGCCATGCACCCGCTTGACGGCATGGATCAGATAGATGCCGCCGCCCAGGGCCCACCAGCGATCACCGGCCGCCTCCAGACAGCCGAACCGGTTCAGCCAGGTCTGCCGGTTGAGGGGCGGGGCGTAGCAGGCCATGCGTCCGCCCGCCAGTTCGAAGCCGAGCAGCGCCAGCCAGTCCTTGATGCGGTTGAGGGCGATGAAGCGGCCGTGCCAGGGTCCCACCGTGTCGGGCCGAGCGAAGCGGCGGCGCAGCCCCCACAGGCTGTGGGGATTGAAGCCGGCCAGCAGCAACCGCCCTTCCGGCCGCAATACCCGCTCGGCCTCGCGCAAAACCTCGTGCGGATGCGGGGAGAATTCCAGGACATGCGGCAGCACCAGCAGGTCCAGGCTTTGCGTGGCGAAGGGCAATTGTTCAGGACGGCAGCGCGGCGAGCCCGCCTCGATTCCCGCGCAGTAACGTTGCGGCATGCGGTTGGCGCGCAGGAAATCGATGCCGCACTCGCCAACCTGCAGGGCATGGAAGCCGAACAGGTCGCTGCTCACCGCGTCGAACCAGTCCAGTTCCCGCGCGAGCACGTAACGTCCGAGATCACTTTCGTACCAACCCTGCATAATGATCGTCCGTGACGGACCTCAGGTCACCCAAGCCATGATCGAAGTGGAAGCCATCCCGACCCTGCGGGACAACTACGTCTGGGCCCTCCATGACGGCAACCATGCCGTGCTGGTGGATCCCGGTGAAAGCGCGCCGATTGTAACGTGGCTGTCCGCCCGCGCACTTCATCTCGCCGCCATCCTGGTCACCCACCACCATGCCGATCATGTCGGCGGCATCGCCGGCCTCCTGGCGCAGCACGCGGCGCCGGTGTTCGGGCCGACGCGCGGCGCCGCGCCGGCGCGCGCGGTGGCCGACGGCGAGAGTCTCGAGCTGCCCGGCCTGAACACGCGCATGACGGTTCTCTCCACGCCGGGCCACACCCTGGATCATGTCTGTTATGTCGGCGAAGGCCGGCTGTTCTGCGGCGACACCCTGTTCTCCTGCGGCTGCGGTCGCCTGTTCGAGGGCTCGCCGGCGCAAATGCACGCCTCCCTCGAACGTTTGGCCACCCTACCCGGCGACACCCGGGTGTACTGCGCGCACGAGTACACCCTGGCCAACATCGCCTTTGCCCTGGAGGTGGAGCCGGACAACGCGGCCCTGCGGGAACGCCGGCGCGAGGCCCTGGCGATGCGCAAGGCCGGACTCCCCACCCTGCCGGTCAGCCTGGCGCGGGAGCGAGACTGCAACCCCTTCCTGCGCTGTGGCGAGGCAAGCGTCCGTGTTGCCGCATCGCAACATGCGGGATGCCCCGTCACTGCGGGCGTGGAGACCTTCGCTGTCATCCGCGCATGGAAGGACGAGGCCTAAGGCGTCCGCGCGCAGGTCGCCAGACTTGACCTCCCCCCCGCGTTGCGCATAAAATTGCAGGCACATCAATAAGTTGCGTGTGGCCACCGGTCCCGCGGCCGAGGACGGTATGTTTGCTTTCCCTTCTTTTTTCCGCGCTGGACTGCTGATATTGGCCTGTCTGGCACTGAGTGGCCCCGCCCGCGCGACCGGGGCGGCTCCGGCACTCAAGATCAGCTATTCGCTGGCCACCCTGTCTGAAGCCCAGGGCCGGGAAAACTCCCAGGCCGACATCTGGGAGCGGATCCGCGCCGGCTTCAGCCTGCCGGAATCCGACCCCCGCCTCACCCGCGTCCATGAGCAGTGGTACGACAAGAATCCGCGCCACCTGGAACGCGCCATCCAGCGCAGCCGCCTGTATCTGTTCCACATCGTCGAGGAAGTGGAAAAGCGCGGCATGCCCATGGAGATCGCCCTGCTGCCGATGATCGAGTCGGCCTTCAACCCCCAGGCGCTCTCGCCCATGAAGGCTTCCGGCATCTGGCAGTTCATCCCCTCCACCGGCCGCGTCTACGGACTCGAGCAGAACGCCTGGTACGACGGCCGCCGCGACGTGCTGAAGGCCACCCACGCGGCCCTCGACTACCTGCAAACCCTGCATCGGATGTTCGGCGACTGGGAACTGGCCCTGGCCGCCTACAACTGCGGCGAGGGTTGTGTCGCCCGTGCCCTCGGACGAGGCCACGGCAAGGCCTATGCCAGTCTGCGCCTGCCCAACGAGACACGTAATTACGTGCCCAAGCTGGTGGCCGTGCGCAACGTCATTCGGGATCCGGGACGTTTCGGCGTCAGCCTGCACCCCATCGCCGACGAGGCGTATTTCATGCAGGTCACCCTGGACCACCCGATGACCGCACAGAAAGCGGCGAAACTGGCGGAAATGAACGTCGACGAATTTCTCGCCCTCAACCCCGCCTTCCAGCGCCGGGTGATCTACGCCGACAGCCAAAGCATGCTGCTGCTGCCCGTCGACCGGGTGGAAACCTTCCAGTTCAACGCCAGCCGGCAGGAAGAGCACAGGCGCCTGCAAACCTATCAGGCGCGGCGCGGCGAAAGTGTCGGCTCCATCGCGCAGCGCTTCGGCGTGTCCCTGGACTGGATGAAAGAACATAACCCCATCAAGCTGCATGGCGGCAAGTTGGCCAGCGCCCAGACTCTGGTGGTGCCGTCCGCCGGCAAGCCTGAGAGTCGCGTGGCCTCGGCGGAAAGCATCCCCTCCAGGGCGCAACAGACCAGAACTCCGGCCAAGCCGGTCATGCGCACCCACACCGTGCGCAAGGGCGATACCCTGTCGCGAGTGGCCAGGCACTACAACGTGAAGGTGGCCGACATCCGCCGCTGGAACGAAAACGCCGAGCCACTGATGCCCGGCAGCACCCTGGAAATCCCTGCCCAGCCCAGTTAAACCTGGCCCGGAACCTCGTTCAGCAGGCGAGGTTCAGTGTCGGCCTGGCGCCGAGTCCAGCAGCAACCGCGTGTAATCGTTTTCCGGCCGGTTGAAGATCTGCTCCGCGCTGCCGCTTTCCAGAATCCTGCCTTCCCGCATCACCGCCACCCGGTCCGCCAGATAGCCGACCACCGACAGGTTGTGGCTGATGAACAGATAGGCCAGGCCGTGCTCGCGGCGCAAATCGGCGAGCAGGTTGAGGATTTGCGCCTGCACCGACACGTCGAGGGCGCTGGTGGGCTCGTCGAGGATCAACAGCTTCGGGTTCACCGCCAGGGCGCGGGCGATGGCGATGCGCTGACGCTGGCCACCGGAGAACTCGTGCGGGTAGCGGCCGGCGGCGTCGGTGGGCAGGCCCACCTGGTCGAGCAGTTCGGCCGCCCGGTGCGTCCGGCCACTCTTGTCGAGTTCCGGCAGCAGGGCCGCCATGCCCTCCTCCAGGATGTCGCCCACCCGCATGCGCGGATTGAGCGAGGAAAAGGGATCCTGGAAGACGATCTGCATCTGCGCCCGCTTGCTGCGCAGGGCCTCGCCCGTCAGGCCGGCCAGGGATTCTCCGAACAGGCGGACCGTGCCGGAGCTGGGCTCGATGAGGCGCAGCACCGCCCGCGCCAGCGTGGTTTTGCCGCAACCGGACTCGCCCACCAAAGCCAGGGTCTCGCCGGCCGCCACCGCGAGGCTGACACCGTCGACGGCCTTCACATGGCCGACGGTGCGCTTGAGCAGGCCCTTGCGGATGGGGAAGTGGACCGCGAGGTCGGAGATTTCGAGTACCGACGGCTCGCTTCCCTCATTTGTAAAGCCCCCATTGGGGGATATAGGGGTTTGCGTCGGATTCGCAGCGGCAACCACCTCGACACGGCCTGGAATCCCCTCAATCTCCCCTTTACTCAAGCCCCCATACGGGGATAAAGGGGGAATCGCGGCGGCTTCGGCCAGGTGGCAGCGCGCGAAGTGACCGGGCGCCACTTCATGGAAGCCGGGGATTTGCGTGTGGCAGCGGGCGAACACCGCCGGGCAGCGCTCGGCGAAGCGGCAGCCGCTGAACACCGCGTCGGGTGCCGGCACCTTGCCCGGCAGGCTGTCCAGGCGCTCGCCGCGCCGGTCCAGGCGGGGCAGCACGGCGAACAGCTTTTGCGTGTAGGGATGCCGCGGCGCGGCATACAGGCCGGCGCTGGGCGCCCATTCGACGATTTGCCCGGCGTACATCACCGCCACCCGGTCGTTCGGACTCAGGGTCATTTCACGCGCCACGTCGAGATCGTGGGTGATCAGCAGCAGGCCCATGCCGCGCCGCGACCGCAGGTCCTTCAACAGATCGAGGATCTGCGCCTGCACGGTGACGTCGAGGGCGGTGGTGGGTTCGTCGGCGATCAGCACCTCCGGCTCGCCGGCCAGCATCATGGCGATCAACGCGCGCTGGCGCTGGCCGCCGGAGAGCTGGAAGGGATAGGCGTCCAGCCGGTCCGTCGGCAGGCCCACCGCCTCCAGCAGGCGGCCGGCCTCGGCGCGGGCCGCCGCGCCGGCCAGGCCGCGATGCGCGGCGAGGGCTTCGCCGATCTGCTCCGCGACGCTCATGACCGGGTTCAGGCTGGTCTGCGGCTCCTGGAAAATCATGGCCAGGCGCCCGCCACGCACGCCGCCCATGGCCGACTCGGCCAGAGCGAACAGGTCATCGCCTTGCAGGTTGACCTCGCCGGCCGTCACCCGTCCGCCTTCCGGCAACAGGCGCATGAGGGCCAGCGCGGTCATCGACTTGCCGCAGCCCGATTCCCCCAGCAGGGCGACGCACTGGTCGGCGCCGACCGTGAAGTCCACCCCGTCCACCGGCACGAAGCGGCGATCGCCGGCCCCGGCGATTTCCACTCTCAGGTTTTCGACGCTAAGACCGTTCATGCTCGCCCCTTGGCTTTCGGGTCCAGCGCATCCCGCACCTGGTCGGCGAACAGGTTCGCCGCCAGCACCAGGACGAACATGAACAGGAAGGCGGCCACCAGTTGCCACCAAACCACCGGCTCCCGCGCCAGTTCCAGGCGGGCGCCGTTGATCATGTTGCCGAAGCTGATCATGGCCGGATCGACGCCGACGCCGACGTAGGACAGCACCGCCTCCGCCAGCACCAGGCCGGAGAAGTCGATAACCACGGTGATGAGCACCAGGTGCATGACGTTGGGCAGCAGGTGGCGCGCGAGGATGCGCATCCGCGACACGCCGAAGGCGCGCGCTGCCTGGACGAACTCCAGTTCGCGCAGCTTCAGGGTCTCGGCGCGCAACAGTCGGGCCAGGCCGGTCCAGCCGGTCAGGCCGAGGATGCCGCAGAGGGCGAGCAGGCGCATGTCGGCGCGGGCGGCGGCGGTGTCGAACAGTTCCGGATGCGCCTCGATCTGTACCTGCACCACCAGCACCGCGGCGGCGATGAGCAGCACCCCCGGGATGGAGTTGAGGGTGGTGTAGAGATACTGGATGACGTCGTCCACCCGGCCGCCGAAATAGCCCGCGGCGATGCCCAGGCCCAGGCCCAAGGGCAGCACCACCAGGGTGGTGAGGGTGCCGATGAGCAGGCCGGTACGCACGGATTTCAGGGAGAGATAGAGCACGTCCTGGCCCACCTTGTCGGTGCCGAGCACATGGTAGTGGGGAGCCAGGGCGACGAGCAGGCCGGTGACGACGAGGACACAAAGCAGGGTCCAGGCAAGCGCGCTGTGCGCTCTCCCCCTTTTCCAAAGGGGGAAGACAAGCAAAGCCCAAAAAACCATGCCACCCAGCACCCCCAGCCCACCCCGCTTCAGCACATCCGGCCAGAACTCCGTGTCGGGATCCGCCAGATGCGCGCCGCCATGCTTCAGCCGCGGGTAGTCGCGCAGCTCGCGGCCATCCGGGCCGGTCATCGTCTCCTTGGCGTAGAGATGGGTGGCGAAGGGCGCCGAATAGGTCTTCTCCACGTGCTCCCGCAGCGGCGTCAGCAGCTTGTCGAGAACCGACTTCACTTCGCCGCTGTACTGCGCCGCCTTGCCCGGCTCGTCCGGCAGGCGCTCCACATAGTGCAGCGAATCCAGCAGGCCGATGCCGACATAGACCGCCAGGATCAGCGCCGTGGCGGAACCCATGCGGCTGGCCAGGACCTGGCGCAGGGGCGCGCGGAAGGTCTCGTTGTGGCGCAGCAGCCAGACGCCCGCCGCCACCACCGCCAGCAGCAGCAGGATGAGGGCGTCGGACCAGAGCAGGACGGGCTTGAAGTTCATTCCAGCCTCACCCGCGGGTCCACCAGCGTGTAGGAGAGGTCGGTCAGCACCAGGCCGATGATGTACAGCAGCGAGCCGAGGAACACCATGGAGCGGACGATGGCGAAGTCCTGCGCCTGGATGGCGTCGATGGTGTAGCTGCCGAGACCGGGGATGCCGAAGAAGGACTCGATGATGAGGCTGCCGAGGAACAGGCGCGGGATCACCACCACCACCCCTGTCAGGATGGGGATCATGGCGTTGCCGAGCACGTGGCGGAACAGCACGCGCAGTTCCGACAGCCCCTTGGCGCGGGCGGTGCGCACGTAGTCCTTGCCGATCTCCTCGATGAACAGGGCGCGGTAGAAGCGGGCCGAATCGCCGATGCCCGCCACCAGGCTGACCAGCACCGGCATGAGCAGGAACTTCCAGGCGTCCAGGCCGGGCTGGTAGCCGGAAATGGGGAACCAGTGCCAGAGCTTGCCCATGACGTACTGGCCGCCGATGACGTAGAACAGGCCGGAGATGGACATGAGGGCAACGCACAGGATCACCCCGGCGGTGTCCAGCCGGGTACCGCGGAAGAACACCAGCAGCAGGGCGAAACTGATGTAGGCGAGCAGCCCCACCAGGAAGGTCGGCAGGGCGATGGCGAGGGACGGCCACATGCGCGTCTTGATCTCGCGGGCGATGTCGCGGCCGTCGTCGGCGGGGCCGAAATCGAGCACGAACAGCTTCAGCGACTTCTCCACGAACAGGGTATCGCTGACCTTCGCCGCGCCCTCCGCGCCGGCGTTGAAGAACAGGGGCTTGTCATAGCCATGTTCGCGCTTCCAGCCTTCGATCGCGTCCTCGGTGACGTGCTTGGCGCCCAGGTGGATGCGCGCCATGTCGTCCGGCGTGTTGACCATGAAGAACAGGGCGAAGGTGAGCAGGTTCACCCCCAGCAGGATGGGGATGGCGTAGAGCAGGCGGCGGACGATGTAGTTAAGCATTGGCCGTCGCCTTCTGCCGCCGACGGTAGGCCGCCACCGCCGGCCAGATCATGCCCGCCAGCAGCGCCACGGTCACCCCCAGAGGCCACAGCATGGGCCGGTTCCACCTGGCCTGGTAGGCGGCGCGGGCGGCCGGATCGACGCGCCGGTACTTGAGCAGGTTGTGGCTCATGAGATTGGGCTTGACGTTCTTCACCCAGCCGTGGCGCAGGCCGAAGCTCTTGGGATGGAAGGCGAACAGCCAGGGCGCGTCCTCGCGGACGAGGTGCACCATGCGGTCGATCACCGCCTGCCGCTCCGGGCTGTTGTCCATGTCCTTCATGCGCTCGAACAGGCGGTCGAACTGCGGGTTCTGGTAATTGGCCGCGTTCTCGCCACCCGTGCCCACCTTCCTGTGGGGCCCGTAGAGCAGGAACAGGAAGTTCTCCGGGTCCGGGTAGTCGGCGTTCCAGCCCCATTCGAAGATCTGCGCGCTGCCCTTGCGCATCTTGTCCTGGAAGCGGTTGTAGTCGGTGGCGCGGACGACCAGCTGGATGTCCAGCTTGGCGAACTGCTTGCGGAACCAGTCCATGCGGCTCTTCGCCTCGGGACCGCTGGCGGCGGTGTCGAAATACAGGGTCAGGGGCTGGCCGGTCCTGGCATCGCGGCCGTTCGGATAGCCGGCTTCGGCGAGGAGTCGCCTGGCGTCTTCGAGCGGGCGGCGCTTGAAACGCTGGCATCCGCCGTCGTTCCCGCGCGAGCGGGAATCACGCTCCGCGCAATCGGTCCGGAACACCACCGGATTGACCCCCTCGATGCCCTCCCGATAGCCGAATATCCCCGGCGGGATCGGTCCCTGCCCGACCAGCCCGCGGCCGTTGAGGAAGATGGAAATGAACTCCTCGTAGTCGATGGCGATGGACAAGGCCTGCCTCAGCTTGCGCGCGGGCTCGGAGAGGCCGCCGACCACCGGATCCAGCATGTTGAAGCCCATGTAGCTCAAGGTGGGCCGCGCCGTGGTGGCCAACTGGATGCCGCGCTCGCGCATGTCCGGCGTGAGGTCCGGCTCGCCGTCGGCGTTCATGCGGATGGCCTGGTCGAAACTGTCGGAGGTGATGCCGGAAGCGTCGTAATAGCCTTGCAGGAATTTGTTCCAGTAGGGCACGTCCTCCTTCTCCAGGGAGTACACCACCCTGTCCACCATGGGCAGGCGCTTGCCGGCGTCCGCCAGCAGGCCGGCCTCGCGGTCGCCGGGCGCGCCTTCGGCGGGATAGAAATCCTCACGGTAATGCGGGTTGCGTTCCAGGCGCATGACCCGGTTGGGTTCGTTCTCCGCCAGGTAGTAGGCGCCGGTGCCCACCGGCTGCCAGTCCAGGCTGAAGTTCTTGGCCGCCATGCCAGGCTGGCGGTAGAAGCGCTCCGCCTCCTCCGGCACCGGCGCGAAGAAGGGCATGGCCAGCCAGTAGACGAACTGCGGGTACTTGCCCTTGAGCCGCACCCGGTAGGTGTGGCGGTCGACCACGTAGGCACCCTCGAAATCGAAGGCATTGATGTCCAGGTAGGCCTCCTTGGGCTGCGCCTTGGCGGCCTCGGCGAGGGCCTTGGCCAGATCCTTCAAGCCCACGATGTAGTCCGACATCAGCCCCAGGATGGGGGACTGCACGCGCGGATGGGCGAGCCGGCGGATCTGGTAGACGTAATCGTCCGCCGTCAGTTCGCGGCTGCCGGTCTCGGTGAAGTCGAGGAAGTTGTCGATGCCCGCCAGCTCCTCGGGCCGCATGGGGATGTAGCGCGGTTTTCCGGCGGCATCGCGGGCGAAGCAGGGGTGCGGCTGATAACGGATGCCCGGCTTGATGCGGATTTCATACTCGGAGAGGGCGATCCTCGCACTGTCGGCGTCCGCCGGCAGCTCGCGCCCGGCGGCGTCGAAATAGCGCACCGTCGGCATGCCGGCGGCGGTCTGCGGCTCCAGCTCGTAGGGCCGCTTCAGGTAGTGGTATTGCAGCGGCGGCTCGTAGATGTTGCCGAGGAATACGTATTCGTTCTCGCTGTAGGAGCGGGCCGGGTCCAGGTGTTTGGGGCGCTCGCCGAAGGCGGAATAGAGCACCGATCCACCCGACTCGGCGGCGGAATAGGGACTGTTGACCGGCTGCGTGCAGGCGGCAAGGACACAGGCGGCAAGGATGGCGAAAGCAATCTTCGCCACCTTACCCTGCCCGGGAACCGGATCTTCAGCCATTCCCGTATCGGACCTGCCTGGCGACTGGATATGCGCCCTTCACGCGACTGCTTCCATCACCTGTTGATGGACGATGCGGTTGCGGTACAAATCCATGACCGGGAAGCACAACTCATAGTCGCCCCAGAGCAGTTCCCCATTCTCGACGCGGAACTGGGAGAAACGTTCCTGAGAGGCCCAGGCGCGGATGTCCGGGTGCAGAGAGGCGGTCAGAAAGGGCCGGAAATCGACGGTCTGCTCGGTGCCATCGTCGAAGTGAATGCGCAACTGGAGGTCTCCGACGATTTCCGCGGCAACCACGTTGATGACAGCAGGCATCATTTCAGTCTCCTGGTGATGTGCTCCGCCCGCACGGGTTTGTGCAGCACGAAGAAATCGATCCATTTGGCGACGATATCGTCCGCCCTGGCCGAGACCACTTCCTCGAAGTAACGCAATTCCTGAGGCGTGAGCGGCGGCCTTCCGGGTGTCGCCGCGTATCGTATTTCAACCACCGCCCCGTTCACCACCAACAGTTCCGCCCTGGCCTCCCGCCCCTGACACTTGCCGTGCACATGCACAGGCTCGTGCTCGTTGGCATAGAACAACACGATCAGGCCGAAGTACTCATAGAGCTTGGGCATTTCCCACCCCGGCCGGAAAAGGGCTTACTCGAACGGATGCCGCCGCACGATGGTCTCCTCGCGGTCCGGACCGGTGGAGATGATGTCGGCGGGCACGCCGCAGAGTTCTTCCATGCGTTTCAGGTAGGACTGGGCGTTGGCGGGCAGCTGCTCGAAGGTCTTCACACCCACGGTGCTGTCCTTCCAGCCGGGATGGTCCTCGTAGATCGGCTCGCAGTCGGCCAGCATCTCGGAGCCCACGGGCAGGATGTCGCAGACCTCGCCGCCCAGCTTGTAGCCGGTACAGATGCGGATGGTGTCCATGCCGTCGAGCACGTCCAGCTTGGTGACGCACATGCCGGTGAGGCCGTTGATCTGGATGGAGCGCTTCAGCGCCGCCGCGTCGAACCAGCCGCAGCGGCGGGCGCGGCCGGTGGTGGCGCCCACTTCGTGGCCCTTCTCGGCCAGCCACTTGCCGTTGTCGTCGAACAGTTCCGTGGGGAAGGGACCGGAGCCGACGCGGGTGGTGTAGGCCTTGGTGATGCCCAGGATGTAGTGCATGGACGAGGGGCCCATGCCGGAACCGGTGGAAGCGCCGCCGGCGGTGCAGTTGCTGGAGGTGACGAAGGGATAGGTGCCGTGGTCGATGTCCAGCAGGGTGCCCTGGGCGCCCTCGAACAGCAGGTTCTCGCCACGCTTGTTGGCGTCGTAGAGCCGGCGCGGCACGTCGCCGATCATGGGCTTGATCTTCTCGGCCAGTTCCATGGCACGGTCCAGGGTCTGGTGGAAGTCCACGGTCTCGGCCTTGAAATAGTTCTTCAGCACGTAGTTGTGGTAGTCCAGCACCTCGCCCAGCTTCGCGGCGAAGCGCTCGCGGTGCAGCAGGTCCTGCATGCGGATGGCGCGGCGGGCGATCTTGTCTTCATAAGCCGGGCCGATGCCGCGGCCGGTGGTGCCGATCTTGCCGGCGCCCTTGGCGGCTTCACGGGCGTGGTCCAGGGCCACGTGGTGGGGCAGGATGAGGGGGCAGGCCTCGGACAGGGTGAGGCGGCTCTGCACGTCGATGCCGCTCTTCTCCAGCATCTCCACTTCCTCGATCAGCGCCTCCGGCGAGCAGACCACGCCGTTGCCGATGTAGCAGTGCACGTTGTCGCGCAGGATACCGGAGGGGATCAGGTGCAACACCGTCTTCTTGCCCTTCACCACCAGGGTGTGGCCGGCGTTGTGGCCGCCCTGGAAGCGCACCACGCCCTGGGCGCGGTCGGTCAGCCAATCGACGATCTTGCCCTTGCCTTCGTCACCCCACTGGGTGCCGATCACGACTACGTTCTTGCTCATGGTCTTTCCCTTGTTGAAAAAGCCCGGACCGGGGCCCGGACGAAGAATTCAGCGTGACCGCACCACCCAGTCCTTGCCCTGCTTCACCAGTTCCCGCTCGCAACCCAGTTCCGCCACGTGTGCGTCGTGGCCGGGCAGGACCGCCACCACGCGCTCGCCGGCGGCGCGCAGTTGGGCAATTTTCGCGATGAGGCCGGCCTCGTCCGCCAGGGGCGCGAGGATGCCGCCGCGGGCCGCCGGCTCCGGCAGGCAGTCCAGGATCTGGCGCAGATCGAGGGAGAAGCCGGTGGCGGCGCGGGCGCGGCCGAACACGGCACCGGCCCCGTCGTAGCGGCCGCCCAGGGCCACGGCGCGGGACTGGCCGCCGGCGTAGGCGGCGAACATGACCCCGTTGTGGTAGCCGTCGCCGCGCAGGTCGGCGAGATCCACCGCCAGGTCGGCCCCCTCCCCCGCCGCCAGCAGGCGTGCCAGATCATCCAGGGCGTCGCGTATGGCGGGCAGGGCGGGCAGGGCGGAACGGGCGCGGTCCAGCGCCTGCGGGCCACCGTACAGATTCGGCAGGGCGCGGCAGGCGGCCTGCCAGGGCGTGCCGAGGCTGGCGGTCAGCGCCTCGACTTCCGGCACGTCCTTGTCACGCAGGGCAGTGAACAGGGCGGTGGCCTGTTCCGGGGACAACCCGGCTCCGTCGGCCAGGGCACGGAACACTCCGGCATGGCCCAGGCTCAGGCGCGGACCCGGCACGCCGGCGACCTTCAGGGCGGCCAGCAGCAGACCCTGGATTTCCAGGTCCGCCTCGATGCCGGCGTGACCGAACAGCTCGGCCCCTACCTGGAAGGGCTCCCGGCTGCCCAGGCCGGCGGGCCGGGTACGCAACACCGGGCCGGCGTAGCAGAGCCGGGTGGGACCCTGGTGGTTGATGAGATGGGCGTCGATGCGGGCGGCCTGCGGCGTCATGTCGGCGCGCACGCCGAGCATGCGGCCGGAAAGGCCGTCCACCACCTTGAAGGTTTTCAGGTCGAGGTCGCGGGCGGCGCCGGTAAGCAGGGATTCCAGGTACTCCACCAGGGGCGGCGCGACCAGCTCGTAGCCGTGGGCGTCGAACAGATCCAGCAGATTGCGGCGCAGCAGTTCCCCCGCCCGGGCATAGTGGGGCAGGATGTCTTCGACGTATTCGGGCAGCAGCCAGGCGGGCGTCATTGTTGGGAGATGAATAACAGAAGCAGGCCGGCGAGCATGGAGAACAGGCCCATGAAGCGCAGTTGACCGTCGGAAAACTGGAGCATGCGCGAAAAGGCGTCACGCCAGGCAGTGGGAGCGAGGAAAGGCAGCACGCCCTCGAGGACCAGCATCAGGGCCAGGGCGGGCACGAGCAGCTCCCACAGACTCATGGACCGGCGTTACTTGCCACCGCGTGACCGCATGTAACGGAAGAAGTCCGAGTTGGGCTGCAGCACCATGATGTCGCTCTTGCTGCCAAAGCTGGCCTTGTAGGCCTCCATGCTGCGATAGAAGGCATAGAACTCGGGGTTCTTCGAATAGGCGGCGGAATAGATGCCGGCCGCGCGACCGTCGCCCTCGCCCTTGATCTTCTGGGCTTCGCGGTAGGCCTCGGCGATGATCACCTCGCGCTGCTTGTCGGCGTCGGCGCGGATCTTCTCGGCCTCGGCGGTACCGGTCGAACGCAGTTCGTTGGCCACCCCCTTTCGCTCGGCTTCCATGCGCCGGTAGACGGACTCGCTCACCTCGCTGGGCAGGTCCACGCGCTTGATGCGCACGTCTATCACCTGCACGCCGAAGCGGCGGGCTTCCGCATCGGCGGACTTGCGCAGGTTTTCCATGACATCGTCGCGCTGGCCGGAAACCACGTCGTGCACGGTGCGCTTGCCGAACTCCGCGCGCATGCCGTCGTTGATGGTCTGCTGCAGGCGGTTCTCCGCGCGCATCTCATCGCCGGCGAAGCTGACGTAGAAGAGACGGACGTCATCGATGCGCCACTTGATCCAATAGTCCACCAGCACGTTCTTCTTTTCCGAGGTGATGAAGCGTTCGGCCTCGGCGGAGTCCAGGGTCAGGATGCGGGTGTCGAAGTAGCGGATGTTCTGCACCACGGGCAGCTTGAGATAGAGGCCGGGCTCGCGCTTGATGCTGACCACCTCGCCGAGTTGGAAAACGAGGGCGGCCTGGCGCTGGTCGACGGTGAAGATGGACAGGGCGGCGACCAGCAGGACGACGACCAGGGCAACGACGAGTACGGCGGGATTCTTCATGGCCGCACCTCCCTTTCACGGCTGCGGAAGGCGTCACGCGAACGGCTGGTGTTATCGATCTGAGGCGCCACTGGAGCGGCTGGAGCCGCCGGTTCGGCGCGGGCGGTTGCATCGACGGCACCCGCGGCCTGCATCAGCTTGTCGAGCGGCAGGTAGAGCAGGTTACCGCCCTGCTTGTCGTCGACCAGCACCTTGGTGGTGTTGGCCATCACCTGCTGCATGGCATCCTGATAGAGACGCTCGCGCGTGACCTGCGGCGACTTGGTGTACTCGGCGAGCACCTGGCTGAAGCGGGAAGCCTCACCCTGGGCGTTGGCGATGACCCGCTGCCGGTAACCCTCCGCCTCCTCGCTGAGGCGGGAGGCGACGCCCTTGGCGCGCGGGATGACGTCGTTGGCGTAGGCCTCGCCCTCGTTCTTCAGGCGTTCCCGGTCCTGGCCGGCTTTCACCGCGTCGTCGAAGGCGGCCTGTACCTGCTCGGGCGGCTGGGCGTTCTGCATGTTCACCTTGCTGATGGAGACACCGGTCTTGTAGCGGTCGAGGATGGCCTGCATCAGCTTGGTGACGCGGTCGGCAATATCGGCGCGTCCTTCGTACAGCACGTAGTCCATCTTGTTCTTGCCGACCACCTCACGAATGGCGGACTCGGCCGCACCCTTGACGGCGTCGTCCGGGGAACGGTTGTTGAACAGGAAGTCCTCCGGGCTCTTCAGCAGGTATTGCACGGAAAACTGCAGGTCGATGATGTTCTCGTCGTCGGTCAGCATGAGGGATTCGGACAGCACCTTGGACTTGACGTTGTTGCGATAGCCCACCTCGACGGTACGCACCTGCTCGATGTTGACCTTCTCCACCGACTCGAAGGGATAGGGCAGGTGCCAGCGCGGACCGGGCTGGGTGGTCTCCAGGAATTTGCCGAAGCGCAGGACGACGCCGCGCTCGCCGGCGTTGATGATGTAGAAGCCGGAAGCCAGCCAGACCAGCACGGCCAGGCCGACCAGCAAGCCGGCGCCACCGGGGATGTTGAATTCGCGCCCGCCGCCGATGCGCGGCGGCTCACTGTCGCCACCGCCGTTGCCGCCCCCGCCCTTGCGGCCGAACATGCCGTTCAGGCGACGATTGAAGTTTCTCCAGAGCTCGTCGAGATCGGGCGGTCCGGCATTGTTCTTGCCGCCGCCCTGATTGCCCCATTGCGGGTCGTTCCAGGCCATGGCGATGGGCACGCCGCGGCGCAGCGCGGCGATGGGCCAGAGCACATAGCGTTGCACGAGCCAGAGGGGCGCGCGTAATAGTTCCTTAATCGGGTGCATGGATTTCCGCATCGGGTTCGGGGAGGTCTCGGAGTGGTCTGGCACGATCATGGCGTGAGGAGTTGGCGAATTCGCCCAAGGCGCTCCGCAGCAGGTCGGTGCCCGCACCTGTCCTCGCGGAAAGCCAAACGGCGGCGATCTTACCATACTCATCCCGCGCCAATTGCGGCTCGGCTCCGGTCAGATCGACCTTGTTCATGACCCGGATCTGCGGCACTTGTTCCGCGCCGATCTCCTTCAGCACCTTCTCCACCTCCAGCATCTGCCGATCGCGATTGGCGCTGGCCGAATCCACGACGTGCAGAAGCAGGTCGGCATGCGCGGTCTCCTCCAGGGTGGCGTGGAAGGCGGCCACCAGCGAATGCGGCAGGCGGGTGATGAAGCCGACGGTGTCGGACAGCACCACCTCCCTGCCTGCCGCCGGGCCGCCCCAAGGCGGGCAGTGTGCCGCCTCGGGGGGCAGCGAACGCGAGTCAACGTGGGGCTCGTTCCCTGCCACCTCGGGCACCCAGACGCGGCGGGAGGTGGTGTCCAGGGTGGCGAACAACTGGTCGGCGGCGTAGGCCCCGGCCTTGGTCAGGGTATTGAACAGCGTGGACTTGCCGGCATTGGTGTAGCCCACCAGGGAGACCTGCAACACTCCGCCGCGCTGGCGGCTGCGGCGCTGCAGGAGGCGGGTGCGGGCCAGTTTATCGAGGCGCGACTCGATGGTCTTGATGCGCTGGGCGATGATGCGCCGGTCCAGCTCCAACTGGGTTTCGCCCGGGCCGCCGCGCATGCCGATGCCGCCCTTCTGCCGTTCCAGGTGGGTCCAGCCGCGCACCAGTCGGGTAGCGTAATGGCGCAACTGGGCCAGTTCGACCTGCAACTTGCCCTCGTTGCTGCGCGCACGCTGGGCGAAGATATCGAGGATCAGGGCCGTGCGGTCCAGCACCCGGCATTGCAGACGGCGTTCCAGGTTGCGTTCCTGGATGGGCGACAGCTCGTGGTTGAAGATGACCAGGGAAGCATCGGCGGCGCGGGCCGCGTCGCCGATCTCGTCGGCCTTGCCCGACCCGGCGAACAGGGCCGCGTCCGCTTTGGCGCGCCGCCCCTCGACCACCGCCGCCACCTTGAGGCCGGCGCTGTCGGCCAGCAGCTTGAGTTCGTCGAGACTGTCCGCGTAATCGTCTTCGCCGAAATCGAGGGCGGCGAGCACCACGGCCGCCCCCCGGTCCGGCCTTTCAAACATGACGAGGGTGGCGGTTCGGGGTCAGGCGTCGTCTCCGCCGGCGCGTTGCAGCATGACCGGGCGCGCGGGTACCACGGTGGAAATGGCGTGCTTGTAGACCATCTGGGTGACGGCGTTCTTCAGCAGCACGACGTATTGATCGAAGCTTTCAATATGACCCTGGAGCTTGATGCCGTTGACGAGATACACGGAAACTTGCACCTGTTCCTGACGCAAAGCGTTCAGGAAGGGGTCTTGTAGTTGCAGCCCTTTGGTCATCGCGATTCCTTAACAAATTTATTTTATGGGGTTGGGATTCTAACCCTGGCGATGGGGAAAAGTTCCCTTTCCAGGCATCAGTTCTGATTTTCATCAAGTTCAGGGCGGCCAAAATGCCACCCCTGCCCCAGATTGACCCCCATTTCCCGCAGGATGCGCGCAGTTTCGGCGTCCTCGATGCATTCCGCGACGGTGAGGATGCCCTCGCGCCGGGCAAAACCGGCCAGGCTCTCGACGATGGCGGCGATTTTCCTTTCCCTGCGCAGGTTGGCCACCATCCAGCCCTCGATCTTCAGGAAACTGATGGGCAGGCGCGCCAGGTAGAGGAATGAGGAATAGCCGCTGCCGAAATCATCCAGGGCGAGACGGAAGCCGAAATCCAGCAGGGGTTTCAGGTCCGCCTCAAGCGAATCGAGGTTGGTCAGAAACTGGCGCTCGGTGATCTCGAAGACGATCGGTTTCACCGGCCCCAGGGAGATGCCGCAGGCTTGGCAATAGTTCTGCGCGTTCTGCAGCATCTCCTCGACCATGTCGCGGCGCGCGAGGAACTGCGGGGACAGGTTGACGAAGTGGGCGAAATCCGGACCCACCAGATGGTTGCCCAGCTTGCTGGTGCAGCGCGCCATGGTCTGGCGGGTGATGTAGCGGTCGATCTCCGGCATCAGGCCTAGGCCTTCGGCGGCCTCGATGAACTCGCCCGCGGCGATCACCCGGCCGTCCGGCAGCACCACCCGCGCCAGGGCCTCGTCCGCCACCACCTGGCCGCTCTCCAGATCGACGATGACCTGGCTGGCCAGGCGCAGACGGTCGTCGCGCAAGGCGCGCTTGATGATCTGGGCCGGCCAGTATTCGGTGTTGCCGTCGCGGATCTCGACGCGATCGCGGCCGCCGCTCTTGGCCTGATACAGGCAGGCGTCCGCCAGTTCGACGGCGGCCTGGCAATCGGCGTCCTCGCGCGCCGGCAGGCCAATGCCCGCGGACAGGGTAACGGAAATATCGCCCGCCTCGGTGTGGATGGGCTGGGCTTTGACGTGGCCGATCAGCCGCTGCATGACATAGACGGATTCCTGCTGGTCGGCCCCGCGCAGGAAGATCAGGAACTCCTCGCCACCCCAGCGCGCCAGCCAGTCGTCCTCGCGCAAGCCCGATTCGAGGCGGCGGGCCACCACCTGCAGGACCTGATCGCCGACCGCGTGGCCGTAGCGGTCGTTCACCCGCTTGAAGTGGTCGATGTCCACCAGGGCCACGGCAAAGCCCTCGCTGTGCCGGCGCGCGCGCGCCATTTCCTCCTGCAGGCGCACCTCCGCGGCACGGCGGTTGAGCAAGCCGGTAAGGGCGTCGGTGAGGGCATAACGCTCCAGCTGGATTTTCTGGCGCGCCTGATAGAGATGATGGCCCAGCCAGCCCGCCACCAGTTCCATGAAGGCGATGTCGGCATCGTCGAAGCACTCCGGCGTCGGCGCGCGCCGCATAAAAGCCAGCACTGCCTCGACCTCCTCGCCGGTCCACACCGGGATGCCGGCGTAGGTACGCATGCCATGCTCGCGCACCAGAGGGTGCCCGGAGAACTCCGGATGCGCGCCCAGATCGCCGATGAACAGCGGCGCCCGTGCCAGGTGCACCGCCTGGCAGACGACTTCGCGGGGGGACAGCAGGGTGCCCTCGGGCAGGATGTCCAGGGGATCGAAGGCCGTCCGCACCCGGTAGTGCTCGTTGAATTCGCCCAGCACCGCCAGATCCATGCCCAGGGCGAGGGCCGCCTCGCGCAGGATGGCGCGGGAACGCTCGGCGTCGCTGAGGTCGTGGCGGGTGGCCTGGCGCCAAAGGGCATTCAGGCGGGCAGTCTGGCGGGACAGTTCGGTATGGCTCGGCGACGCCGAGCCCAAACCCTGTCCCGGCGCATCCTCCTGTGCGGAGGCATTCGACGCTGGCATCATGGGGGCTTACCTTCTTCTTGTTTGTGGATTGCGCGCGAATATAGCCCCGCTGCGGGGCAAACGTCACGCGCCCCAGTGCGGTGTCGCGATGCCCTCGCCCAGATCGGCATCGACCAGGCGGCGACGCGCCTCCAGCAGCTTCTCGATGAGGGCGGGCTCGGCTTGGCCATAGGCCTCGGCATCCGGCACGCGCTTGACGACCACGCCCAGCAGTTCGGTGATGGCGTTGCCGATGGAGTTCTGGCTGATGGTGACGATCAATTTGCCGGCGTCGTTGCGGTAGATGAGTTGCTTGAAGGCGGGCTGCCAGCGGATGGAGTTGGCGTACTTGGCGTCCTTGATGCAGCGGTCGCGCACCATCTTGGCGGACTTCAGGAAGTCGTTGTTGAACTGAAGTTTTTCCTCCACCAGGGCCGGGAAGTAGATGTCCCTGGGCAGGGGCGCGTTGCGCGTGGATACCTGGCTGAAGAAGGCGCGGTAGAAGTCGATGAAGCCCTTGAGGATGGTGTCGTATTCCTTCCAGAAGCGGACTTCCTTCAGGGACTCCGCCCCGCCGGTCACTTCCCAGCTCGGCAGTCCCTGCGGGTAGCCGGTGATGGCGATCTTGCAGGAGCCCGGCGTGCAGGGGCGCAGGATTTCCAGGTCCAGTTCGTCGAAGAAGGCGCGATAGACGTCGCGCATGTATTGCTGGAACAGGGAATGCTGGCCGCCGTCGGTGAGGTTGGGATTGCTGGCGTCGGCGAGGGGGGCGTCGCGCAGCGCCTGCTTGTCGAAGACGATGAAGTGATTGTGCAGCATGCGGATGCTGGGCACGCCCGGCGAAGTCAGGGGCCAGGTGGCGTCGAGGCTGGCCTCGCCGGCGAGGACCAGGTGTTTGTCCGGGTCCGGATACTGTTCCAGCATGTAGTCGAACAGGATCTGGTTCATCCGGTTCCACACGTTCTTCACCGCCTCCGGCACCTGGGTGCGGCGCACCGGGCGGCCGAGCGGGTCGAGGATCGAGCGCGAGGTGTTGTAGATGATCGAAGTGTCGAACTCGTTGCTGTGGCCCAGGGCCTTGCGGTAGAGCAGCAGCCCTTCCGGGTTCTGCAGCAGGCCGTTGTTGTGCACCAGGTCGTTGAGGTTCTCGGTGCTGTTGAAGAACTCGTTGGGCTTCATGCCCTCGGGCACGTCGAGGGGAATGGGGCGGAAGGGGGTGACGATTTCGCGGGGACCGGACTGCATGGCAGGACCTGTGGACGGGGTGGCTGGGGAATATTAGTTGGCGATGATAGAGCATCGACCGGCGCGGACAAGCCACGCGCCGGGCCTTGCCGAATACGGCGGCATGAGAGGTCTCAGCTTTGCAGGGCGTCCATCACCACCGCCACGGCGAGCGGTACCGCCCGCCCCACCGCCTCGCCCAGCCCTTCTCCGAACTCGAATTCCGGCCGGGTTTCCACCCCCACCACGCGGATGTCGTCCGGCAGATCCAGGCCCAACTCCCGGGCGAAGGCCAGGGCGGAGCGCAGGCTCAGGTCGTGCACGGAGGCGGTGTGCTGCACACCCAGCTCGTCCAAGTCGCGGGCGGCGAAGCGGTGCAGGCTGCCGGGCGCGGCGCCGGTGGTCATGGCATCGACGATGATCGCCCGGCGATAGCCGGCCAGGTGCTCGACCAGCGACAGTCCGCCCAGGGAGAGGCACAGCACATCCACCTCGGGATCGTCGATCGCCTCGCGCACCCGTTCCGCCACCCGCCAGCCCACCCCGTCGTCGCCGAGGATTGGATTGCCGAGACCGACGACCAGGGTGGTGGCGATCATCCGCGCACCACCTCGATCACCTCGCCCGCAGCGTCGTGGATGCTGACCTGCAGCGGAATCTTGCCCGGCAGGGCATGGGTGGCGCAGCCCAGGCAGGGGTCGTAGGCGCGGTAGGCCATCTCGATGCGGTTCAGCAGGCCCTCCGTGACCACCGTGCCGGCCTGGATAAAGGACTGCGCCGCCTTCTTGATGGACATGCCCATGGCGGCGTTGTTGTTGGTGGTGCCCACCACCAGGTTGACCATGGTGAGCAGGCCTTTTTCATCGGTGCGGTAGTGGTGGGTCAGCGTGCCGCGCGGTGCCTCGACGATGCCGATGCCTTCCGTCGGCGGCTTCGTCGGCAACGCGCGCACCTCGGGCGAGGTGATTTCCGGATCGGTGGCCAGTTCCACCCAGCGCTCGGCGGCGTAGAGCAGCTCGATCAGGCGTGCCCAGTGGATGGCCAGGCGGCTGTGCGCCGGCTTGCCCAGGGTGGCGACGAACTTCTCGTACTCGGCCTGGGCCAGGGGCGTGGCCATGCCTTCCGAGACATTCAGGCGGGAAAGCGGCGTAGCCATGTAGACGCCGGAGTCGGCGCCGTCGACGAAACCCTTCCAGCCCACTTTCTTGAGATAGGGAAATTTCAGATAACTCCAGGGTTCCACACGCTCGGCGATCCAGTCGGTGTATTCGTTGGGCGAGTACATCCCGTGCAAAGCACCGTCGGGGCCGACGATGCGCACGCGGCCGTCGTAGAAATTCACTTTGTTCTGCGCATCCACCAGGCCCATGTAATAGGTCTTGTGGGTGTAGGCATCACCCAGGATCAGGTCGAGATACTCCTTGTTGCCGAGCACCAGGTCATGGAAGGCCTGCAGGGCGAACTGGCCGAACTCCACTGCCCAGCGGCCCATCTTCTCGATTTCCTGGCGTTCCGCTTCGGATATCGCCTTGGTCATCCCACCCGGTACGGCGGTGCAGGGGTGCACCTTGCGGCCGCCGATGATTTCCACCGTGGTGTGGCCGAATTTGCGCGCCTGGATCACCTTGCCGCCGATTTCCAGGCCCACCTTCTTGATCACGCCCAGGATGTTGCGCTCGGCCACCGGGGTATCCGGCCCCATGATGAAGTCCGGACCGCCGAGGATGAAAAAGTGGGTGGTGTGGTCGGCAAAGAAGAAGGCGGAATAGAGCAACTCGCGCAATTTCCGGCCTGCCGGCGGCGGGGTGAGGCCATAGACCGCGTCGGCGGCCTTGGCAGCGGCCATGTGGTGGGCTTCCGGGCAGACGCCGCAGATGCGGTTGGTCAGGGTGGGCATTTCCTCCACCGGGCGGCCCACGCAGAAGCGCTCGAAGCCGCGCAGTTCCGGCACTTGCAGATAGGCGTTGGCGACGTCGCCGGCGTCGTCCAGGAAGATCTCGATCTTGCCGTGGCCTTCCAGCCGGGTCAGGGGATCGATGCTGATGCGTTGCATGTCGTTCTCCGTTCGGTCCCCTCTCCCGCAGGCGGGAGAGGGTTAGGGAGAGGGGCGTTTGCAGCGATTTCCCTCTCCCCCGGCCCCTCCCCCGCTTGCGGGGGAGGGGGGTGATTACGGTTTGTCGTCGAACGCTTCCCGGTTGGCCCTGAGCAACGAGTGCGCCAGGCTGAAGCGGTAGAAGCTGCCGGCCGGGTCGGGAAGGCCGTCCAGCACCCGGTCGATGGCGTCCGGCTCGTTCTCGTCCACCACCGAGGCGATGGCGCTCATCAGCCGCGCGCCCTGGTCGAGCACGCCGGGGGCGGCGCCGTAGCAGCCGATGCAGGGCGCGCCGACATTCGGGCAGCGCGAATTGCAGCCGCTGCGGGTGGCCGGACCGGCGCAGAGGAGGCCCTGTTCCAGCAGGCAATCGGTGGTGTTCAGTTGCGGCAGGTCCTGGATGCGGGACAACCTGTCGATCAACTTCACGTCGCGCTTGCGCGCGCACTCGTCGCACACCGTGGAATTGCCGGCGCCCAGCACCGCGCCTTTCGGCGGCAACTCGGCCTCGCCCTTCACCACCTGGATGAGTACGTCCAGCACGGCGGCGATCTGATGCGATTCCGGCGGACAGCCGGGCACGTGGTAATCCACCTCGACGACCTGATCCAGGGTACGGATCACCGGTTGCAGGGGCGGCAGGGTCAGGGTGCCTTCCGGCACCTGGCAGGAAACCAGCGGGCGCAGATGCTGCGGGTTTTCGGTGCTCGGACTGGTGTAGGCGCGTTCGAAGATGCTCTCGCGGCTGGACAGGTTGGCCAGGCCGGGAATGCAGCCCTCGTTGGCGCAGGAACCGAAGGCCACCAGCAGCTTCGACTTGCGCCGCAGCAGCCTGGCCATGTGCTCGTTCTCGTCGGTGCGGATGCTGCCGTTGAACAGGGTGACCAGGATGGACTGGTCCTCCATGGCCTCCACGTCCTTGTACTTGGCGTCCATGGCCGCCGGCCAGAAGGCCACGTCGAAATTCGCGTCCAGATCCAGCACCTTCTCGTCGATGTTGAGCACCGCGATCTCGCAGCCGCCGCAGGAAGCGGCCCAGTACATGGCGAACTTGGGTTTCATGCCGCCTCCTCGCTCAACACGGGAATCTCGGCGGGCGCCGTGGCCATCGGCATCGGCCGCGCCGGCCAGTTCAGCGGCCCCAGCGCCTTCACCTCGTCCACCATTTCCGCGATCTCCTGGGCGAACAAGGCGCCCTCGGCGGCGCTGGCCCAGGTCAGACGCACCCGCGCAGGTTCGATGCCGAACTGGGCCAGGGTCTTCTGCAACAGACGATGCCGCCGCAGGGCCTTGTAGTTCTGTTCCAGGTAATGGCACTCGCCCGGATGGCAGCCGGCGATGAGCACGCCGTCGGCGCCCTCGGACAGGGCCTTGAGCACGAAGGTGGGATCGATGCGGCCGCTGCACATGACGCGGATCAGGCGCACGTTGGGCGGGTACTTGATACGCGCCGTGCCGGCCAGGTCGGCGGCGCGGTAGGAACACCAGTTGCAGGTGAAGCCGATGATGACGGGCTCGAACGTGGAATCACTCATACGACCTCCGGTGCTCGGCTGAAGTCCCGCAACAAGCCTTCGATCTGCGCGAACAACTGCTCGTTGCTGAAGCCGGTACCCTGGATGGCGCCGGCCGGACAGGCGGCCACACAGGTGCCGCAGCCCTGGCAGAGGGCGGCGTTGATTTCGGTGACCTTGCGCGCCGCGTCGAAGGAGATGGCGTTGAACGGGCACAGGCCGTTGCACAGGCGGCAGCCGGAGCACTGCTCGGCCAGTACGCTGGCGCGCACCGGCTCCAGGGCCAGCTCGCCCTGGCGGATGTAGTTCAGCACCCGCGCCGCAGCCGCTGAGCCTTGCGAGACGCTGGCGGGAATGTCCTTGGGC
Source organism: bacterium (assembly GCA_009772925.1). Taxonomy (GTDB): domain Bacteria; phylum Pseudomonadota; class Gammaproteobacteria; order Burkholderiales; family Thiobacillaceae; genus PFJX01. The sequence goes on along the minus strand of WOUQ01000001.1, from coordinate 135,636 downwards.
CCGGCGGCGCAGCCGGCGATGAAGACACCCTCGGTCATGGTGGCGATGGGGTCCATCTTGGCGTGCTTCTCGATGAACCAGCCGTTGCTGGAACAGGCGATGCCGAAGGTCTTGCCCACTTCCGCGCTGTCGCGGCGCGGTTCCAGGCCGGCGGAAAGCACCACCATATCCACCGGGATGCGACGCTGCATACCGGCCAGGGTGTCCTCCACCTGGACGTAGAGGGTGCCGGCGCCATTGCGGCTCGCCTCGGCCGGATCGAAGGGAATGTCGGTGATCTCGGCGACCTTGCCGCGCACGAAATGGATGCCGTCGTCCAGCACCCGTTGGTAGAACTCGTCGTATTCCTTGCCGGGCGTGCGGATGTCGATGTAGAAGTTGTAGACCTCGGCGCCGGTGCGCTCCTTCACCAGGTGCGCGGTCTTCAGGCTCTGCATGCAGCAGATGGCGGAGCAGTGGCGGTTGTAGTTGCGGTCGCGGCTGCCGACGCAGTGCACGATCGCGACGCGTTGCGGTGCGCTCTTGCCGTCGCGCATCACCACCTTGCCGCCGGTGGGGCCGGCCGCATTGCACATGCGCTCCAGTTCCAGACTGGTGAAAACGTTGGCCAGGCGGCCATAGCCATATTGCGGAATGCGGCGCGCGTCGAACAGATCCCAGCCGGTGGCGAGGACGATGTTGCCGACACGCAGGGTGACACGCTCTTCCTTCTGGTCGAACAGGATGGAGTTGGGCACCGTCGGGCAGAATTTCTCGCAGGCCCGGCACCCCCCCTTGCCACCGATGTAGTAGGTGCAGGTCTCCGTGTCCAGAACGGGCAGATTGGGCACCGCCTGGGCGAACGGCCAGTAGATCGCCTTGCGGTAGCCGATGCCGGCCTCGAACTTGTCGTCCACCACCAGGATGGGGCACTTCTCCACGCAGATGCCGCAGCCGGTGCAGACGTCCTCGTCCACGTAGCGCGGCTTCTTCTTCACCGTCACCGTGTAGTTGCCGACGAAGCCTTCCACCTTCTCCACCTCGCTCCAGGTGAACAGGTGGATCTTCGGATGCGAGCCGGCCGCCGCCATCTTCGGCGTCAGGATGCAGGCGGCGCAGTCCAGGGTGGGGAAGGTCTTGTCGAACTGCGCCATGTGGCCGCCCAGGGAAGCCTCGCGCTCGACCAGGATGACTTCATAACCGGCCTCCGCCACTTCCAGCGCGGCCTGGATGCCGGCGATGCCGCCGCCCACCACCAGGGTCTGGGCGTCGATGGGCACGCGGATGGCTTCCAGCGGATCGTTCTTCAGCACCCGCTCCACGGTGCCGCTGACGATGGCCTTGGCCTTCGCCGTGGCGGCGACCTTGTCGGTATGCACCCAGGCCACGTGCTCGCGGATGGAGGCCATCTCGGAGAGATAGGGGTTCATGCCGGAGCGCTCGCACACGCCGCGGAAGGTCTTCTCGTGCAGGTGGGGCGAACAGGCGGCGACCACGACGCGGGTCAATTGCTGTTCGTGGATGTCCTGCTCGATGAGTTCCTGGCCGGCCACGGAGCACATGAAGGTGTAGTCCCGCGCCAGCACCACGCCGCGGTCCTTCAGGTCCTCGGCGGCGAAGTGGGCCACGGCTTCCACGTCGACGACCCCGGCGATGTTGGTGCCGCAGTGGCAGACGTAGACGCCGATTCTTTCAGGCTTCTGTTGATCGCTCATGGCTTACTCCATCCCCGGCATGGGCAGCGCGTCACCCGGCTTCGGGCGACGCTTGCGCTTGGTCTCGGCCACCTTGGGCGCCTCGGCCTGGATCTTGGCCAGGGCCGGCGCGGCGTCGACGAACTCCTTGCCGATACCCAGTTCCTTCGCTTTCTTGCCGAAGGCCAGGCCCATCAACTGCGTGAAATACAGCACCGGCACCTGGTAGTCGGTGTGGAAATGCTTGTTCATCTCCACCTGGTAGGCGTCCAGGTTCAACTGGCACATGGGGCACAGGGTCACCACCAGGTCGGCGCCGGCTTCCCGGGCGCCGTGGATCAGACGGCGGATCAGCCCGAAGGCAACGTCCGGGCCGATCACCGTCATGTGGCCGCCGCAGCATTGGGTCTTCAGCGCCCAGTCCACCGGCTCGGCACCCAGCGCGGCGAGCAGCTTGTCCATCGAAGTGGGATGCTCGTGGCTGTCCCAGCGGCCGTCGTAATCCGGACGCACCACCTGGCAGCCGTAATAGGCCGCCACCTTGAGGCCGTGCAGCGGTTTCACCACCCTGGCCTTCACCGCGTCGTAACCGATGTCGTGGCAAACCAGATCCAGCAGATGGCGGACCTTGATGGAACCGGGCTTGTACTCCAGCCCGCCCGCGGCCAGGGCCTGGTTGACCGTATTCTTGAGGCCGGCGTCTTCCCGCATCTGCGTGTCGGTCTTGGCCAGGTTCAGGTAGCAGGCGCTGCAGCCGGCGGTGAGCAGGTCGGTATCCCGCGCCTGCTGCCGCGCCAGGGCCAGGTTGCGGCCCACCAGGGAGTGGGCGGCAACCCGGTGCACCGACATGTACTCGGTGGCCCCGCAGCAGTTCCAATCCTCGATTTCCTGGAGTTCCAGGTCGATGACCTCCCTGATCGCCAGCAAGGAATCCAGATAGGGCCGCGCGTTCTTCTGCATGGAACAGCCCGGGTAGAACAGCGCTTTCATTGCAATCCCCCCTCGAGTGCCTTGGCTTTTTCCAGGATGGCCGTGAGTTGCGCCATGCCGTCGATGCGGTGCGGCGTCAGGTCCATGCGCCCGCGTTTCAGCATGCCCAGGCCCAGGGGCGCCATGCCCGCCAGGCTCAAGGGGTGATGGCGAAGATTGAAGCGGGTGGCGATGCCCAGCTCGAAGCTGCGACCGTATTTCTCGACGTAGTCCACGAAGGTCTCGGAGAAATCCGGCAGCGAGGCGTCGTGGTAGAGCCCCGCCTCGATCGCCATGGCCTTCAGCGTGTACATCAGGTCGGTGATGTGCACCTCCTGCGGACATCGCACGGTGCAGTAGTAGCAGGACACGCAGTACCAGGGGGCGTTGCTGCGCAGCACCTGTTCCCGCTCGTCGGCGCGGATCAGCGCGAACAGCCGGCGCGGGGTGTGCTCCATTTCCCGCCCGGCTGGACAGGAACCGCCGCAGGAGCCGCACTGGATGCACAGGTCGAGCCGGTTGTCGCCCGGCGTCCTGTCCATGACTTCACCGAGAAAGCCGGGACGGCTGGAGGTGGAGGGAATTGCGGTTGCCGCGTTCACGATCAGCTCCTCGTAAGGGAGGAAATGCACGGCCGCCGGAGAAGTTGGCAGCGTCGGGCGTCGTGATGACCGGCGGCGGGAGGCGTTAATTGGACGTTAGTATCTGCTTATATGCTTGTCAAAGCCAGCGGCCTTGCTTAGTTCAATGCTTTGTATTGGTCCGGCGTTCGGTGAGTCTGCCGGGACCGCCGCATGGCGGCTCAGCGCCGCTCGGGCCGGGGCCGGATGGGACCGGGTTTGTCCTTGGGTGTCGCCGTATCGGGACGAGCGGCACGCTCCTTTTCCACCTCGGCCGCCACACGGTACACGGCCTGCAGCAGGTCGCGGCCGATCTTGTCCTCGAAAGCGCGATGCACGGGCAGCAGGGCCTGTTGCCAGATCACGCGGTCCTTGTAGGGCAGCACGTAGATCTGCGTGCCGCCGGCGGCCTTGACGCGGGCCAGCGCGGCGTCGTTCTCCTCCTGGGCAATGCCGCGCTCGAACACCGTGGCGGAGTGCATGGCGCCCTCCAGCATGGCGCGCAGGTCGGCGGGCAGGCTTTCCCAGAAGCGCTTGTTAACGATGACCGCGTAGCCCAGGTAACCGTGGTCGGACAGGGTCAGGTGCTTCTGCACCTCGTGCATCCTTTGCGTGGCCAGATTCGACAGGGGGTTTTCGGTGCCGTCCACCGCGCCCTGGCGCAAGGCCTCGTAGGCGTCGGAAAACGCCATCACCCGCGGCTGCGCGCCGAGGGCGCGCATCTGCGCCTCGATCACCCGCGAGGACTGGATGCGCATCTTCAGGCCCTGGAAATCCTCCACCCGGCGCAGTGGGGTATTGGCGCTCATCTGCTTGAAACCGTTGTCCCAATAGGCCAGGCCCTTGACGCCGCGTTCCGCGAGCAGGGCGAACAGCCGCGCGCCGACTTCGCCGTCCATCACCCGATGCAGGGTTTCCGGGTTGGGGAAGATGTAGGGCAGATCGAACAGCTCGAAGGCGTGCACGCCCAGGGGCCCGAACTTGGCCAGCGACGGCGCCAGCATGTGCACCGCGCCCAGGCGCAGCGCCTCCATTTCCTCACGGTCCTGGTAGAGCTGGCCGGCGGCATACACCTCCACCTTGACCCGGCCGCGGCTGCGTTCCTCGACCAGTTTCTTAAAATATTCGGCGGCCTTGCCCTTGGGCGTATCGGGCGCCACCACATGGGAGAACTTGATGACGATGGGCTCTGCCGCCTGGGCGGCGCCGGCGGCGAGTCCCAGCAGCAGGGCAAACAGGGTTGCGCGCGGTGACATGACGAAGACATCCTCGATGCGGGAGGGATGATTGATCCTAGACCCGCCGGCAAGGATGACAAGCAGAACCTCGCCGCCGCCCGACCGCTCCCGGTCAGGCAACGGCCGGCCTATCCGCTTGCTACATCATGCCCAGCGTGCGCGGCAGCCACAGCGACAGGGGCGGGTAGTAGGTGACGATCATCAGGAACACCAGCATGGTGAGCAGCCACGGCCATACCGCGATGGACATCTCGGTCAGGCCCAGCTTGCTGATGCCGCTCGCCACATACAGGTTGAGGCCCACCGGTGGCGTGATCATGCCGATCTCCATGTTCACCGTGATCATCACGCCGAAGTGCACCGGGTCGATGCCCAGGGCCATGGCGATGGGGAACAGGATGGGCGCGGTGATCAGGATGATGGACGAGGGCTCCATGAAGCTGCCCATGACCAGCAGCAGCACGTTCACCACGATCAGGAAGCCAATCACGCCCAGACCGCTGGCAACGATCCAGTCCGAGATCTGCTGCGGGATGTTCTCGTGCGTCAGCAGGAAGGAGAACAGCACCGCGTTGGTGATGATGTACAGCAGCATCGCGCTCATGTTGGCCGAGGCCAGCAGCACCTTGGGCACGTCGCGGATGGAGAAATCGCGGTACACGAACACCACCACGATGAAGGCGTAGACCGCGCTCATGGCCGCCGCCTCGGTGGGCGTGAACAGGCCGGAATAGATGCCGCCCATCACCACTACGATCAGCAGCAGCCCCCAGACCGACTCGCGGAAGGCCTTCCAGCGCTGGCCCCAGTTGGCACGCGGCTCACGCGGATAGCCGTGCTTCTTGGCGCGGTACCAGGTGGTGAACATCAGCATGGCGGCCAGCACCAGGCCGGGGATGACGCCAGCCATGAACAGGGCGCCGATGGAGCTGTTGGTGGACACCGCGTACATGACCATGACGATGGACGGCGGGATGAGGATCCCCAGCGCGCCCGAACTCGCCACCACGCCGGCGCCGAAGCGCCTGGGATAGCCGGCCTTGACCATGGCCGGCAGCAGGATGGAGCCGATCGCCACCACGGTGGCCGGGCTGGAGCCGGACACGGCCGCGAACAGGGCGCAGGCCAACACCGCACCGAGACCGAGGCCGCCGTGCCAGTGCCCCACCAGGGAGGTGGCGAAGCGGATCATGCGCTTGGCGACGCCGCCGTGGGTGAGGAAGTTGCCGGCCAGGATGAAGAACGGGATGGCCATGATCTCGAACTTCTCGATGCCGGTGAACAGCTTCAAGGCCACCGCGTCGATGGGGACCTGGGTCAGGGTGTAGAGGAAGGTCAGCACCGTCAGGCCGAGGGCGATGGAAATCGGCATGCCGGTGAGCATGAGGGCGGCCAGCAGGCCGAAGATGATCAGTTCGGTCATGTCCGTTTCTCCTTGTCCTCGTCGCCCAGCAGCGGTTCCTTCAGCTCATGCGGGTGCAGGCCGTCATCCATGCGGTAGATGCGGTCGTCCTCGCCGGGCTTGGGCGGGACCGCCTCGTCCTCCACCCCGGACACCTTGCCGTGGTCGTGGTGCGGCAGTTCGCCGGTGCGCAGGAAGCTCAAGGCCACCTGCAGGAAACGGAAGCACATCAGGAAGGAACCCAGGGGAATCGCCGAATAGACGATCCAGGTCGGCCATTCCAGGTCGGGCGTGGTGGGCCCCTCGGGGATGTCGCCGACGTCCAGGCCGCGCCAGGTCAGCCAGGCGTAATGGGCGCCGTTCTCCCAGACGAAATGAGCGCCCAGGGTGCCGATCACACCGGTGAAGAAGGCGCCCGCGAGCAGGCCGAAGACGATGAAGACGCCGCGCTTGCGGTCGCTCAGCTGGTTGATGAGCACGTCGACGCCGACGTGGATGCCGGTGCGCACGCCGTAGGCGGCGCCGAACTTGGCCATCCACACGAACAGGATGATGGTCAGTTCCTGCGCCCAGGCCAGGTTGAGCTGGATCAGCCAGTCCTGCGCGGCCTCGGACGGAATCCAGGTTGAACTGGCCAGGTAGCGGTGCACCACCGCGGTGAAGGTGATCAGCGTGGCGGCGCCGATGAGGAGGGAGATGAAGATCTCCTCCAGGTGATCGAGGATCTTCATGAACATAGCGGCATCCCGAGGCTGTGTCCGGCGCCCTCAACCCCATGCTCCCCATCCCGGCTGAGCCGGGATGGACGGGGGCGAGGGGACGCGGTCGGTTTGTGGGTGAAGCCGGGGCTTACAGCTTGGATGGATCGAACCCGGTTTCCTTGTAGATGCGCTGCACTATCTCGACGCCCAGGCGGTCGTCCATCTTCTCGTGCACGCTGACCAGGGCCTTCTTCAAGGCGGCCTTCTCGGCGGCGGTGGGCGTGTAGATCGTGGTCTTGCCCGACTTGCGCACCGCCTCCAGGGACTCGTCGTTTTCCTGCTTGGCGATCTTGTTGGCGTACTCGGTGGATTCCTTCAACGCCTGTTCGAGCTGCGCCCGGATGTTGGCGGGCAGGCCGTCCCAGAACTTCTTGTTGGTGATCACCGCGTAGCCCAGGTAGCCGTGCTCGGTCAGCGACAGGTGCTTCTGCACCTCGTGCATCTTCTGAGTGTAGAGGTTGGAGATGGGGTTCTCGGTGCCGTCCACCACGCCGGTCTGCAGGGCCTGGTAGACCTCGGAGAAGGCCATCACCTGGGGCAAGGCGCCGAGGGCGCGCATCTGCGCGTCGAGCACCTTGGAGGACTGGATGCGCATCTTCTGGCCGCGGAAGTCGGCCGGGGTCCGCAGCGGCTTGTTCGCGGAGAACGACTTGAAACCGTTGTCCCAGAAAGCCAGGCCCTTGATGCCCTTGGGTTCGAGGCGGTTGAGCAGTTCGCGGCCGATGGGGCCCTGGGTGACCTTATTGAGTTCCTGGTAGTTGTCGAACATATAGGGCAGGTCGAAGACCTCGAATTCCTTCACGCCCAGGGGGCCGAACTTGGCCAGCGACGGCGCCAGCATCTGCACCGCGCCCAGTTGCAGGGCCTCCATTTCCTCTTTGTCCTTGTACAGGGTGCTGTTGGCGTAAACCTCCACCTTCACCGCGCCCTTGGTCAGCGCCTCGGCGCGCTGCTTGAAGTAATCCGCCGCCTTGCCCTTGGGCGTGTTCTGCGCCACCACGTGGGCGAACTTGATGACGATGGGTTCGGCGGCTTGGGCGGTGAAGGTGGCGAGGCCCAGGGCAAGGGCCAGCAAGGAAGAACGCAGACGCATGAGATTCCCCTCAAAAAAGTCCGGTCGGAAGGATATGGGGAGCCGTTCCGCGCACGCTCCATAAGCGGATAAGCAACTCCTTATAGGTCATGCTAGTGCCGGAAGAGACTGATGGCAAGAGCGATTCAGGCGAGTTCTTGACCGCGGCGAAGAGATATGACCGGCCAACCCCTACTTTCCGCATGGGTTTTCAGGGTGGGATCCGGGTCCACCGCGACGGGATGATGCACCCGCTGCAACAGGGGCAGATCGTTGAGGGAATCGCTGTAGAACCAGCTTTCCTCGACGTCCGCCCAGGTGCGTCCGCGTTCCATGAGCCATTGTTCCAGGCGCGCCACCTTGCCCTCCCGGAAGGATGGGATGCCGAACGGCTTGCCGGTGAATTCGCCGCCCGCCACTTCCGGCTCGGTGGCGATCAGGTGCGGCACGCCCAGGTGGGCGGCGATGGGCGCGGTGACGAAACTGTTGGTGGCGGTGACGATCACACACACGTGGTCGGCGTGCCGACGAAGCAGTTCCGGGGTGCCGGCGGCGACCATGGGCACGATCCGGCGCACCATGAATTCATGGTGCCAGGCGTCGAGTTGGGCGCGCGGGTGGCGCGACAGCGGCCTGAGCTGGAAATCCAGGAATTCGAGGATATCCAGGGTGCCGGCCTTGTATTGATCGTAGAACGCCTGGTTGCGGGCCTCGTAGACCTCGCGGTCGAGCACCCCCTTTTCGATGAGAAACTGGGCCCATTCGAAATCGGAGTCGCCGGCCAGCAGGGTGTTGTCCAGGTCGAACAGGGCGAGGCGCATGGGCAAGTCGTTGGCCGTTTAGAATCGCAGCATTGTAGCCGAGGCCGAATATGGACCTTATTTCCGCCAACCTACCGTACTCCCTGCTCTGGGGCGTCTGGGTGCCCGCCCTTCTGCTCGGTCTTCTTGTCGCCCTGCGCGCGGGCTGGGGCATGCTGCGCGACGCCGGCAACCTCAACATCTTCCTGGCCGCCACCGTCGCGGTGCTGGGGCTCTGGCTGATCAAAACCGGCGTCAAGCCGGGCCTGAGCTTCCATCTGCTGGGCGCCACCGCCCTCACCCTCATGTTCCGTCCCCTGTTCGCGCTGCTGGCGCTGGCCCTGGTCACCGCCGCAATCTCCCTGTGGCGGGGTGAATACGCCAGCTTCGCCGCCAACTGGCTGATCATGGGAGCGGTGCCGGTGGCGGTGTCGTGGGTGCTGTTCCGGCTCATCGACCGCAAGCTGCCCAATCACTTCTTCATTTACGTCTTCCTCAACGCCTTCTTCGGCGCCGCCCTCGCCATCAGCGCCGTGGGCCTGGCGTCGACCGCCTTCCTGGCGACGGCGGGGGCCTATGGCCTGGACTACCTGCTGGAGGAATACCTGCCCTACTACCTGCTGATCGCCTGGAGCGAAGCCTTCGCCACCGGCATGCTGATCACCCTGATGGTGGTCTACAAGCCCGCCTGGGTCGCCACCTTCGACGACCGTCGCTATCTGCTGGGCAAGTAGGGAGTAGCGAGTAGGGCGGATTAGCTGAAGGCGTAATCCGCCGGAAGCGAACCACATGGCGCGATGCTCCCCCTTCATTGCCATGTCAATATGACCTTTTAGTGGTGAACGGCTGATGCGGCCCGCCTGGACACGCCATGGTTCTCACGCGCTGAGCGGATCGAGACTTACAAACCACTAATCCTGGCCGAACAGATCGCGGCTATACACCTTATGTGCCACGTCGCGGATATCCTCCGTGACGCGATTGGCCACGATCACGTCGGCCTCGCGCTTGAAGGCATCCAGGTCGTTCACCACGCGGGAGTGGAGAAACTCGGGCTCGGTCAGCACCGGCTCGTGGACGATCACCGGAATGCCCCTGGCCTTGATGCGCTTCATGATGCCCTGGATGCTCGACGCGCGGAAATTGTCCGAACCCGCCTTCATGGTCAGCCGATACACCCCCACCACCCCTGGCTTATGCCGCAATACCTCCTCCGCGATGAAATCCATGCGCGTGGTATTGGCCTCGACGATCGCATGGATCAAGTTCTGCGGCACATCGCGATAATTCGCCAGCAGTTGCCGGGTGTCCTTGGGCAGGCAGTACCCGCCATAACCGAAGGATGGATTGTTGTAGTGGTCGCCGATGCGAGGATCCAGGCAAACCCCCTCGATGATCTGGCGGGTATCCAGCCCGTGCGTCGCCGCGTAGGTATCCAGTTCATTGAAATACGCCACGCGCATGGCCAGGAAGGTATTGGCGAACAACTTGATCGCCTCCGCCTCGGTCGAACCGGTGAACAACACTGGCACATCCCTACGGATGGCGGCCGCCTTGAGCATGCCCGCGTAGGTCTCGGCGCGCTGCGAATGCTCGCCGACGACGATGCGCGAAGGATATAGGTTGTCATGTAGGGCACGCCCCTCGCGCAAGAACTCCGGCGAGAAAAACAGATTGGCGCAACCCCGCTCCGCGCGAATCCGCGCGGTATAGCCCACCGGCACGGTGGACTTGATGACCATCACCGCCTCAGGATGGATCGCCATCACATCCCGGATCACCGCCTCGACGGAGGCGGTATTGAAATAGTTGGTCTCCGGGTCGTAGTCGGTCGGCGTCGCGATCACCACGTAGTCCGCCCCGGCATACGCCTCGCGCGGATCCAGGGTGGCGCGCAGATGCAGCGGGCGCAGCCGCAGAAACGCCTCGATATCGGCATCGACGATGGTCGACTGCTTGCAGTTGATCATCGCAACCCGCTCCGGAACGATATCCAGGGCCACGACCTCATTGTGCTGAGCCAGCAACACCGCGTTGGAAAGACCCACATACCCGGAGCCGGCAACGGCAATCTTCATGACGATCCCCCATGCATGATGCGCATAGAGACTCGCACTTAAAGATTACACTTATCCGCACAATCTGAACCGCCCACCCCATCGGGTTGCCTTCCCCAATGTTGGACAAGCCCGACCAACGAAACCATCACACAACCAGCAGGTCGGATTTAAGAAAACCTGGCGCAATGCCCTTCGGAGATTGCGCCCAATGTGGACTATTGCGGCGCGGCGGGCTCGTAGGCGAAGTACAGGCGCACACCGCCGATCAGCGCTTGCCCCGGCAGGCGGCGGCCCGGTTCGGTTTCGAGCAGGACCTCGACCAGGCCAATCGCCGCCTCCCCATCGCGAATGCGCTCGCGCTTGCGCACGGGCACAGGCAACAGCCAGGTGGCGCTCGTGGCCTTGCCCGGCTCGCCGCGCAGGACAGTGGGGCCCGGCGGTATCGCGGCCGTACCGCAATCCGACGCCAGGCCTTGCGTCGCCCCGGTGTCGCCGCGGCCAAGCCCCTCCAGCGCCGCGCGCAAGGCGTCGCGGCGACCGCAGAGGAGACGCGTGTTCAGGCGCGCCGACACCGCCTCCTGTCCTTCCGGCAGGCTGAGGCTCAGGCTCCATGGCGCCGTGTCGCTCCATTCCGCCGGCACCTCCGCGCGCAGGGTGCCGCGCACTTCCCAGGTCGAGCGCTGCGGATTGGCGCTGGCATCCAGCCAGACATAACCGTCCATGAACCACTCCGCGCTGGATTCGCCATAGCGCAGGCCATAGCCGGTCAGCATCCCGTCCCCCAGGCGGCGGACCTCCGCCAAAGCCTGGTTTTCCAAGACCTCGGCGGCTGCTTGCCAGCGGTAGGTCTGCGTGCGCAGCCAGCGCGTGGCGGCGGGCGCGCTGGGGGGTGGTGAGGATTGCGCGGGTCCAAAGCGGATGCCGTCGAGCAGTTGCCGGGCCGGTGCGGGCAGCGTGGTCGCCGTGCCCGGCACGAACACCAGCAGGCTGTAGGCGCGGCCATCGTGCACGGTGACCAGCTGGAAGACCCCCATGCCCTGCTCCTGGGCGGGCCGGCGCAGGCCGCGCCAGCGCGCGCCGTCGGCTTCCTGCCAGTACACCAGCACCGCCTTGCCGTAATTGGCGTGCCAGAAACGGGTGACGCGGTCGTAGTAGGCGTCGGCGTCGCCGCGCACGACTGGCGCCGTTCGCAGCACGACGACCTGCAGGGGATTCTCCGGCTCCGCCGCGCGTTCGAGGATGAAGGCGTCGTCGGCGGTTTCCTGTTCGGCGCTGCCCCGCCGCCAGGCCGCGTCCTCGGGCAGGCAGAGGGCGTGCACGCAAAGCGGCGCGCTTGCCGCCGGGCTCGCCGCGCAGGCCCACAGCATGCAGAACAACCCGATCCCGGCCAAGCTCCTGCCATTCATGCTAAAACGGCGCCCCATGTTCGAATCAGCCATCACGATACCCGAGCTCGCCTTCCCCGAGCACCTGCCCGTTTGCGCCCGCCGCGACGACATCGCCGCCGCCCTCCGGGGCCACCCGGTGGTCATCGTCTGCGGCGAGACCGGCTCCGGCAAGACCACCCAGTTGCCGAAGATCGCCCTCGCCGCCGGGCGCGGCACGAAGGGCCGCGTGGGCATGACCCAGCCCCGGCGCATCGCCGCCAAGAGCGTGGCCGCGCGCATCGCCGAGGAAACGAACACCCGCCTGGGCGGCCTGGTGGGCTGGCAGGTGCGCTTCACCGACCAGGTGGGGCCGGAGTCCCGCATAAAAGTCATGACCGACGGCATCCTGCTGGCGGAAACCCAGTCCGACCCGGAATTCCGCGGCTACGACACCCTGATCCTGGACGAGGCGCACGAGCGCAGCCTCAACATCGATTTCCTGCTGGGCTACCTGAAAACGCTGCTGCCGCGTCGGCCGGAGTTGAAACTGGTGATTTCCTCCGCGACCCTGGAGGCGGACCGCTTCTCCGCGTACTTCGGCGGCGCGCCGGTGGTGGAAGTGTCGGGCAGGACGTATCCGGTGGAGGTGAGGTATCGGCCTGTAAAACCCCTCTTCCCCCGGGAGAGGGGCAGGGGTGAGGGAGCAACCTCAGACAAAGCCACCGTCGCTCCCTCATCCCCAACCCTTCCCCCGGAGGGGGAAGGGAGCACGGAAGCCCTGCTGGACGCCGTCGACGAACTCGCCCGCGAAGGCCCCGGCGACATCCTGGTGTTCCTGCCCGGCGAGCGGGAGATCCGCGAGGCCCAGGAATCGCTGCGCAAGCACCATCCGCCGCACACGGAAATCCTGCCGCTGTTCGCCCGCCTGTCGGTGGCCGAGCAGGAGAAGGTGTTCCAGCCGCATGGCGGTCGCCGCATCGTGCTGGCCACCAACGTGGCGGAGACCTCCCTCACCGTGCCCGGCATCCGCTACGTGGTGGACGCCGGCCTGGCGCGGGTGAAGCGCTATTCCCTGCGCAACAAGATCGAGCAGTTGAAGATCGAAAAGGTGGCCCAGGCCGCCGCAAACCAGCGCGCCGGCCGTTGCGGCCGGGTGGCGGCGGGGGTCTGCATCCGCCTCTACGACGAACAGGACTTCCTCGCCCGGCCCCAGTACACAACGCCGGAACTGCTGCGCTCGTCCCTGGCCGGCGTCATCCTGCGCATGAAGTCCCTGCACCTGGCCGAGATCGACGCCTTTCCCTTCCTCGACCCGCCGGAGTCCAAGCGGGTGCGCGACGGCCAGCAGTTGCTCGTCGAGCTGGGCGCCCTGGACGAGGCCGGCCACCTGACCTCCATCGGCAAACAGCTCGCCCACCTGCCCGTCGACCCGCGCATCGGCCGCATGCTCATCGCCGCCCGCGACATGGCCTGCCTGGCCGAGATGCTGGTCATCGCCGCCTATCTCTCGGTGCAGGATCCGCGCGACCGCCCCCTGGAACGCCAGGAGGCCGCCGACCAGAAGCACAGGCGCTTCATCGACGAGAACTCGGATTTCGTCAGCCTGCTCAAGCTCTGGCAGCACATCGACCAGCTCAACGTCCACCGCAAGTCCCAGCGCAAGTTCCGCGAGGCCCTGCAAGCCGACTTTCTCTCCCCCAACCGGGTGCGGGAATGGCGGGATGTGTTCGGCCAGTTGAGTACCCAGGTGAAGGAACTGGGCTGGAAAGCGAGTGATGCGCAACGAGGACTGAGTACCGAGTCAAACCAGGACCCCAACTCAGTCCTCGCTACTCGCTACTCGGCACTGCACCAGGCCCTCCTGCCCGGCCTGCTCGGCAACCTGGGCATGCTCACCGAGGACGGCGTCTATCTCGGCGCCCGCGACATGAAGTTCGCGCTCTTCCCCGGCTCCGGCGTGAAGAAGAAACCCAAGTGGGTGATGGCCGCGGAAATCGTCGAGACGCGCCGCGTCTACGCCCGCACGGTGGCGAAAATCGAGCCGGAGTGGATCGAGCACGCCGCCCGCCACCTGCTCAAGGTGAGCTATGCCGATGCGCATTGGGCGAAGAAGCCGGCGCACGTGGCGGCGAGCATGCGCGCCACCCTGTACGGCCTGCCGGTGGTGAACGGACGCAAGGTGCATTACGGCCCCATCGACCCGGTGAAGTCGCGCGAACTCTTCATCCGCGGCGCCCTGGTGGAGGGCGAGTACGAATGCCGTGCCCCCTTCTTCCTGCACAACCGCAAGCTGCTGGAGGAGATCGACGACCTTGCCCACCGCTCCCGCAACGCCCGCGTCGCGGTGGACGAGGAAACCCTGTTCCGCTGGTTCGACGACCGCATCCCGGAGGGCATCCACAACGGCGCCGCCTTCGAGAAATGGCGCCGGGAAGCGGAGGCGAAATCGCCGCGCCTGCTGCACCTGTCCCGCGCCGACCTGCTCGATCAGCGCGGCGCCGACGCCGCCGACTTCCCGCCGGAACTGGACCTCTCCGGCGTGCGCTTTCCCCTCGCCTACCGCTTCGACCCGGGCGCCGAGGATGACGGCGTCACCCTGCTGGTGCCCCTTGCCGCCCTCAACCAGGTGCCCGCCACCCCTTGCGAATGGCTGGTGCCGGGCCTCTTGGAGGAAAAGATCGCCGCCCTCATCAAGGGCCTGCCGCAGTCCATCCGCCGCGCCTTCGTGCCGGTACCGGAGTTCGCCAGGGCCGCCGCGGCGGCTTTGCTCCCTCTCCCGCAGGCGGGAGAGGGCCGGGGTGAGGGGCTTTCCTCAGCTCGAGCCAATTCACGCTCCCTCACCCCCAGCCCCTCTCCCGCCTGCGGGAGAGGGGAGTCATTGACCGATGCCTTGGCCGACTTCCTCACCCGCGCCACCGGCCAGCCCATCCCCCGCGACGCCTGGCGGCCGGAGGCGCTGCCGCCGCACCTGGCCATGAACTACCGGGTGCTGGACACCCACAACCGCATCCTCGCGGAAGGCCGCGACCTGTCCGCCCTGCGCCGGCAACTGGGTGGCCAGGCCAGCGAGAGCCTGCGCCAGGCCGCCGCCCCCGGCGAGCGCGAGGACCTCACGCGCTGGGACTTCGGCGATCTGCCGGAGCGGGTCGAAATCCAGAGCGGCGGCCGCCAGGTGGCGGCGTTTCCCAGCCTGGTGGAAGAGGCCGGCGGCATCCGCCTGCGCCTGCTGGACAGTCCCGCCGTGGCCAGGGAAAAACACCGGCGCGGCGTCTGCCGGCTGGTCTGGCAAAACTTCCCCGACCTGCTGAAGCAGACCGAGAAGGACCTGGCCCAGCGCCTGAAGGGCGCCGCCCTGCACTATCTGATGCTGGACAAGTCGCTCTCCGCAGAGGCCCTGAGCCGCGACGTCCTGTTCGCCGCCGCCCGTTCCGCCCTGGCCGGAGATCCGGCCGACCTGCGCCGGCAGACCGCCTTCGAAAGCGCCGCGCAGACCGCGCGCGCCAGGCTGCCCGAAGCGGCACGCGAAACTGCGCGACTGGCCGCCGAATGCCTGGAGCACGCGCATCGCCTCACCCAGTTCCTGGCAAAACCCAATGCGGCCAGGGAAACGCAGACGGACCTGCGCGAACAACTGCGCGGCCTGGTCTTCCCCGGCTTCATCGCACAACTGCCGCCGGAGCGGCTGCTCCACCTGCCGCGCTACCTGCGCGCCATGCAGCGGCGCCTGGACAAGCTGGCCAGCCATCCGGCGCGCGACGCCCAGCACATGCGCGCCATGGCCCCGCTGCTCGCGCAGTACCAGGCCCGCCGCAAACGCCAGGAGGAGGCCGGCGGTGTCACGCCGGAAATGGAGGATTTCCGCTGGCGGCTGGAGGAATTACGTGTCTCCCTGTTCGCGCAGGAACTGAAAACACCGGAGCCGGTGTCGGTGAAACGCTTGGAGAAACGCTGGGCGGAAATCCTGGCCTGAGCGGACAGCTCAAGTTCGGCGGCCCTGCTGCCGTTATCGCGGCATCACTCAAGCCACCCCTGGAGACCCGATTGGGACTGAACACCATCACCGGCACGGTGACCGCCAAGATCATGGCCTTCACCGCCATGCTCTTCCTGGTCCTGCTGACCGCCTCGCTGATCCACTCGCATTTCAGCGAAAACAATCTGGCCGAGGCATTCACCACCGACAAGGTGAAGGACATCGCCGACGGCTATTTCGACGGCCTCAACAAGCTGATGCTGACCGGCGGCATGGATACCCGGGAGGAGTTAAAGAAACAGGTGGCCGGCCAGACCAATGTGTTGGAGGCGCGGGTCATCCGCGGCGAGGGCATCACCGGCCAATACGGTCCCGGCAAGGAGGGTGAACAGGCCCGCGACGACCTCGACCGCGCCGCCCTCGGAGGCGAGGAGATCGTGCGCTTCGAGCAGGCCGAGGCAGGCCGCCGCCTGGTCATCATCCGCCCCTACAAGGCCACCGAGCAGACCCGCGGCGTCAATTGCATGGGCTGCCACAGCGTGCCCGCCGGCAGCGTGCTGGGCGCGGTGCGCATCACCTACGACCTGGCGCCGGTGGATGCGCGCATCCGCAATTCCGGCCTGCAAAGCCTGGCCATCCACCTGGCCCTGTTCCTCATCGGCATGGGCCTGCTGTCGGTCGCCTTCGGCCGCGTCGTCGCCCAGCCGGTGCGCCATCTCACCGACTTCATGCGGCGCATCGAAGAGCAGTCCGACCTGTCGCTGCGCGTGCCCGTGCGCGGCCGCGACGAAATCGCCGAGGCGGGCACGGCCTTCAACAACATGCTGCAGCGCTTCGCCGGCATCATCGAGCAGGTGCGCGGCGCCACCCATCACCTGGCCGGCGTCGCCGGCCAACTGGTCGACGTGTCCAGCCAGACCCAGAACGGCGTGCAGCGCCAGCTTGCCGACACCGAGCTCCTGGCCGCCACCCTGCACCAGCTCGCCGGCACCGTGCAGGAGGTGGCGCAAAACACCCGCGAGGCGGCGGCCGCCGCCAACCAGGCCGACGGCGAGGCGCGCGAGGGCGCGGCCACCGCCACCCAGGCCCTGGACGCGATCTCCGCCATGTCGCAGCAACTGGAACAGGCGGTTGGGGTGATCCAGCGCCTCGATACCGACAGCCGCGACATCGGCCGCGTCATCGGCCTGATCCGCGAGATCGCCGAACAGACCAACCTGCTCGCCCTCAACGCCGCCATCGAGGCGGCGCGCGCCGGCGAACAGGGCCGCGGCTTCGCCGTCGTGGCGGACGAGGTGCGCACCCTGGCGCAGCGCACGCAGTCGGCCACCGAGGAGATCGAGACCATCATCGTCAAGGTCCAGGGCCGCGCCCAGGAAGCCGTGGGCGCCATCCAGACCGCCGAGCAGAAAACCCAGTCCAGCGTGCAGAGCGTGCGCGAAAGCGCCGGGGCGCTGTCCACCATTTCCGGCTCGGTCGGCGTCATCAACCGCATGAACGCGCAGATCGCCGGCAGTTCGGGCGAACAGAGCAAGGTCGCCGAGAGCATCAGCCGCAAGATCGGCGACATCGGCGCCGTCGCCGGCGCCGCCGCCGGCCATGCCCGCGACACGCAGGAGGCCAGCCGGCGGCTCGCCGGCCTGGCCGAGGAACTGGACAGCCTGGTCAGCCAGTTCAGGGTGTAGGGCCTCCCCCTCCATGGCCCGGGCCGGCGACCTCCTCCCGCCAGCCGCCCATCTCAGCCCCCCGCGCGGGGGCTTTCTTTTGGCTCTGTTCGCGTTACGTGTGGGTCGGCGATCAGCACTTGGTCAGGTGGATCCCCCCTTTCGTAAAGGGGGCCAGGGGGCAATGGCACTACCTTATTAAGCCCTCTTCATGGCGCGCCTGCCGTTGTTTGAGGAGTTCTGTTCTGAGGATGTGACGGGGTCGAGTCATGAGAGGATGTTGCTGCGTTCGTCGCTTAACTGCGCGGGGCTCGACGCGATCCGGGCGGTGATGCAAACGCACTTGCGCGATGCCGGCCAGGAGATAGGTCCGGCGAAGGATCATCCGTTCTTGTGGCGCATGTCGCAGGTTCTCCTCGAAGGCGCAGATCAGTTGCAGAGCCGCCTTGAAGCTCAACTGGCGCGGTAGGACATGACCAAGGAACGCCGACTGGGCCATGACCGCACGCACCAGGTTGTACGCCAGCAGATGCACGGCGATCTCCTTCTTCACCATCGCCGGGCTCTTGCAGCGCAGCACGTCCATTTGCATCACGGTCTTGATCGACCGCAGGTCAAGTTCGATGTGCCAGCGGGCATGGTAGAGCCCCAGCAATTCCCGCTTGCTGACCTGTCTCGCGTCGATGAGCGTTGTCACCAGGATCAGACCGTCAACCTGCGCTTCCCGCAGAATCAAGGACTCGGGCATGATCGTGTAGGTCGCCTCATCCATCCAGGACGGCCGTGCCGGACGTGCCCAGGTCACAACATGATCCTTCGCCCCCAGCTGTCGGCCCCGGCAAAAGTCGGTATGCCGCAGTTGATGCTGCCGCACCACTACGTCGACCCCATGCCGGATCAGCCAGGCAAGCAGGAAATAGCCGGAGAAATAGCGGTCGGCAATCACCACATCCCCTGGCCGCATGCGATGGGCCAACTGCCACAGCATTGCCGTCTCGCCGGTGCGTTTGCCTTTGCAAGGGCCGGTCGCCCACTCCAGCACGGCACCGCACGACAGGGAGATGATCGCCACCAGGCGCATCAACGGAAATCCCAGGTCCGGTTGCTGGGTTCGGCTCTGCGGATACTCGGCCTGATTCGCCGCGGTGTCGGGCATCGAAACCGTCGTGCCGTCGATCAGCTTGACCTCCCGGCCTCGCCAGCGCCAAACCTCGGGTTGAGCGGCGCGCAGTCGTTCTCCCACCTCTCGACCGAGTCGCTCGATCAGGTTCAGCGCCAGGCGTGCCCGCGCCTTGCAGTAGGGGCCGTTGTTCAAGCTGCATGGCGACTGCCCCAGCGCCACACGCTGACTCATGCCACGCGCCACGGCATCCTGGCAGCTATGGTCCGCGCCCAGCACCTGTTCGATGAACAGCGCCAGGGTCTGCAAGGGATCATAGATGCGTTCACGGTAGTCGCCCGCCTCTTCCTTGAGCCACTGCAACAGGCAGTGCTGGGGGATCACCCGCCCCAGCGCAGCACCTGCGCCCTGGGCAAATCGCCCGCAAAACCGTTTGACCTGCCCGGTAAGCCTCTGTCGCTTGCTATGATCCATCTGGGCTGACCCTCCTGCGCTATGCATCACGGATTCGACACCCGCATCGTAACGCTTCGAGTTCGTCAGCCCACCTTTATCTCGTTGTTTGTGAAAGGAATTGGCTTAAGGTAGTGCCATTGGGGCCAGGGGGGATTTCCGGCAACTTGGATTCCGGCTCCTCAAGCAACCAGGCCAGAGCTTCTGCTCATTACCCCCACTATTACCCTTATCAAGAGGTCATTACCCTTTCCTCTTCCAGGTCGCCGCCGGTCCACGCCCCTGGCACTGCACCAACCCTTCGGCCTGCTGCGCGCGCAATACCCGCCTTACCATGTCGCGGCTCACCCCGGGGCAGCGTTGTTCGAGTTGTGACAGCGTGAATTCACCACCGGATTGACCACTGAACTGGCTGATTGCCGCGATGACCTGCTCGGTCTTGGCGCCGCGTGGCGCCCGCACTTCACCACACCGTTCGGAGAATTCGCGATAGGCCGTCTTCAGGATGAACAGCACGTAATTGATAAATGGCCAGGGATCGTGCTTGCCCTCATGCCAGCCTTGCGAACTGTGTTCCAGGGTTTCGTAGTAACGCGGCTTGTTCTGCTCCACCAGGCGTTCCAAGCTGACATAGCGGCCCACCTCGTAGCCCAGTTGATAGCTTTGCAGCAGCCACAGCAGGCGTGATACGCGTCCATTGCCGTCGCGGAAGGGATGGATGCAGAGGAAATCCAGGTTGAACGCCGCCAGGGCAATGAGCGGATGCACCCAGCTTTCATCCAGGCAGCATTGCCAGTCAGCCAGCAGCGTCGCCATGCGCAACGGCGTTTCCGCCGCCGGCACGGTACGAAAGCGCACCCGCTCACGACCATCCGGATAGCGTTCGATGATGTCGCCGTCCTTATCCTTGTAACGCCCCGCGTCCCAAATCTCGCCGCGCGCC
Source organism: bacterium (assembly GCA_009772925.1). Classification (GTDB taxonomy): domain Bacteria; phylum Pseudomonadota; class Gammaproteobacteria; order Burkholderiales; family Thiobacillaceae; genus PFJX01. Next base: position 115,521 of record WOUQ01000001.1, on the reverse strand, counting down.
AGAGCGTGCAGGCGCAGCACCGTGGTTTCATCCTGCGGTGGCGCCGCTTGGTGGATCCAGGCCAGGGCATCGCGATAGCCACGCACTTCTTCCTCATCCCGGTCCCGGAACAAGGGCTTGGCCGCCCCCAACACCTCGCGCACCCGCGCCGGTTCGATGGATACCCCCTCGATCCGGTTGCTGGATACTGCGCTCTCGATCAGCGCATGCTCGCGCAAAGCTTTCAGCCGCTGCGGCGATTGCCGGGTGTACAACGCCTGCATGCCGCGAAACTCGCCCAGGTCGGCGAGATACCAGGCCGTAGTGGGATGGATGGGAAGCGTGCCGGAGGCGAAGAGGCGGAGGGTGGTCATACCTCACCTGCAATGGCTAACGTAAAAGAACTGTATACGAGATCAAAGCCTTCCCGGCTCAATCGTGCAGCAGCCTGCTGCACAATTTCCTGCTCCGGCCAGGCGAAGGCCAAGGCACGCATGTACATGAGGTCAGCCAGCTAGTCAGAGTAGCCAGCGGGGACTGGGGTCAGGCTGGGTGGTGTGTCGGAGATGTCGGCCATAACGGGTACGTTGTTGTGCAGTCGGTCGGATAGTTCAAGAATTTAAAGGCAATGTCCGTGCCAGCAATTTCTTAACACCATAGCGCTTCGTCCAGTTGGTGAGGATCTGGTAGTTGGGCAGCCCCAGCATTGCGTTGCCTTGGCATTGTTGCCATGGGCCGCGTTGAGGGCTCGGGCGAGGCACTGCCAGGCGACCTCATTCTGCATCCCAGCTAGGTCCACGCCTTTTTCCAGCGGCCGATGGAGGAGGCCCTCTTGTTGTCGCCCGGGGGTCCACCAAGTCAAGGATGGCTTCGCGCATCATGACATCATCTACGGGTAGTTCCATCGTCCCACCGGCCTGGACCTGCTGCATCCGCCGGCCTTGCGGATAGAATCCGCGCATGAAGATCGCTCTTGCCCAGATGAACCCGGTGGTCGGCGACCTGGACGGCAACGCCGGCCGCATCGTCGTCCTCGCCCACAAGGCCGCGGAAGCGGGCGCCGAACTGCTGGTCACCCCGGAGCTGGCCCTGTGTGGCTATCCGCCCGAGGATCTTGCCCTGCGCGCGGATTTCTATGCCGAGTGCGCCCGCGCCCTGGCGGCCCTGGCGGAGGCGCTGCCGCCGGGGATCTGCGTGCTGGCGGGCCACCCGCTGATGGAGGGGGATAACCGCTACAACGCCGCCTCGGTATTGCGCGACGGCGGCATCGTCGCCACCTACCGCAAGCAGAAGCTGCCGAACCATTCGGTGTTCGATGAGCTGCGCACCTTCCAGGCCGGCGCCGAGGCCTGCGTGTTCGAGTGCGCCGGCGTGCGCTTCGGCGTCAACCTGTGCGCCGACATCTGGGAGCCCGGCCCGGCCACCCAGGCCCGCGAAGCCGGTGCCCAGGTGCTGCTGGTGCCGAACGCCTCGCCCTTTCACATGAACAAGCAGGAAGAACGTTTCGAGGTGGCGCGCGCGCGCATCGCCGAATGCGGCCTGCCCCTGATCTACGTCAACATGGTGGGTGGCCAGGACGAGCTGGTGTTCGACGGCACCTCGTTCTGCATGGACGCGGCGGGCGCGGTCACTGCCCAGTTTCCCGCCTTCGACGAGGGGCTGCACATCGTCGAACTGGCCGAGGGCGTCGCCCGCGGCGAGATCACCCCCCTGCCCGCGTGCGAGGCCTCGGTGTACAAGGCCCTGGTGGTCGGCGTGCACGACTACGTGGTGAAGAACGGCTTTCCCGGCGCCATCCTGGGCCTGTCCGGCGGCATCGATTCCGCCCTCACCCTGGCGGTGGCGGTGGATGCCCTGGGCGCCGAGCGGGTGCGCGCGGTGATGATGCCCTCCGAGTTCACCGCCGGCATCAGCCTGGAGGATGCCGAGCGGCTCGCCGACAACCTGGGCGTGAAGTACGACGTGCAGTCGATCAAGCGCATGTACGACGTGTTCCTGGAAGAACTGGCCGGCGAGTTCGACGCCCTGCCCTTCGACCAGACCGAGGAGAACATCCAGGCCCGGGTGCGCGGCGTGCTGCTCATGGCCCTGTCCAACAAGTTCGGCCCGCTGGTGCTGACCACCGGCAACAAGAGCGAGATGGCCAGCGGCTACGCCACCCTGTACGGCGACATGGCCGGCGGCTTCGCGGTGCTCAAGGATGTGGCGAAGACCCTGGTCTGGCGCCTGTCCCGCTATCGCAACACCGTCTCGCCGGTCATTCCCGAGCGCATCATCACGCGTCCGCCCAGCGCCGAACTGCGCGCCGACCAGTGCGACCAGGACAGCCTGCCACCCTATGAGGTGCTCGACGCCATCATGGAGCGTTACGTGGAACAGGACATGGCGCCGCGCGACATCGTCGCGGCGGGCTTCGCCGAGGCCGACGTGCGCCACGTCGTGCGCCTCATCGACCGCTCCGAATACAAGCGCCGCCAGGCGCCGCCGGGCATCCGCATCACGCCGCGCGGCTTCGGGCGTGACCGCCGCTATCCCATCACCAACCGCTACAAGGCGCCGTTCTAGGAGACCCCCATGAAAAAGATCGAAGCCATCATCAAACCCTTCAAGCTCGACGAGGTGCGCGAAGCCCTGTCCACCCTGGGTGTGTCCGGCCTCACCGTCACTGAGGTGAAGGGCTTCGGCCGCCAGAAGGGCCACACCGAGCTGTATCGTGGCGCCGAATACGTGGTGGATTTCCTGCCCAAGGTGAAGATCGAGCTGGTGGTCGCCGACAGCATGGTCGAGGCGGCTCTGGACGCCATCGTCAAGGCCGCGCGCACCGGCAAGATCGGTGACGGCAAGATCTTCGTCAGCAGCGTGGAACAGGTGGTGCGCATCCGCACCGGCGAGACGGGGGAAGAGGCGATCTGAGCGAGATGCTCGCGCGGAGCGAGCACCCGCGCCGGGAGAACTCGCCTATCCGCCGCGGCCGGCGAGCCGCTTGAAGCGGTCGAGGACGGTATCCAGCTCGGCGCAGTGCGGATCCACCCCGGAGAAGTCCGGCGCCGCGCTCCCCGAGGCCAGCATGGCCGCGTCGATCTGGCCGACGAAGCGCTGCATGCGCCGGTCGAGGTAGATCACCACGGCCATCGCCGCGAGGAAGGGCACCGGCGTCATCACCAACAGGATGATCATCAGCAGCTTGCGCGTGTCGTCGATGAACTTGTCGTACTTGGCTTCCACCGTGATGGCGCCGAGCATCTCGCCCTTGCGCGCTCTCGGGTGGCAGCCAAGGCAGGTTTCCGAGGCCACCAGCGGCTGGATGTAGCGTCCTCCGCCCGGCAGGACGATCTCCTTCGCCCGTCCGGTGCGCAGGGCGTCGGCGAGGGCGGTATCCGGGGCGGGCTGGGCCACCTCGCCGTAATCCCGGTTCACCGCCTCGGCGCGGTGGAACTCGATGCGCAACGGCGAACCAGCCAGGGCATCGGTGGCGCCTCGCGTGAAGTTGACGACCTGCTCGCGATTCCAGCCCTGGCTCATGAGCTGGAACATGTTGGAGAAGGTCAGGCTGGAGACGATGCGGCCCTGCGCGAACGCCGCCTTTTGCATCATGTGGTCGCCGAAGCCGGAGAACAGCAGGTAGGTTCCCGCCGCCAGCAGCAGGGACACGGCGGCGGCGACGAGCAGGATGATGCGGTGCAGGGATTGCATGAGACTCTCCTCTCTCTTTGTGTAGGACGACCCCGCCGGGGCCGGGCTTGCCCGGCGCATCATACCCACTTGAATAGCACGGTCATAGCCGCTACGCCGGTAGGGTTCGCCGCGGCTTTCAGGAAGTCACGATCAGGGCCACGCCCGCGACCGTCACGCCACCGGCGGCCAGATGCCGGGCCAAACCGGCCTCACGGAACAGCCAGGCGCCGAGGAGGATGCCGAACAGGATGGAGGTGCGCTTGACGGCGATCATGTAGGCGGTCGCCGCCTGCGCCAGCGCCAGAAAGTGGGTGAGCACCATCAGCGCCATGAGGCCGGCCACGCCCCAGGCCCGCGCCCCGCCGCGCAGCGCCCGGCCCACGGCGGCGGGTTCGCGCAGGCCGAAGAGCAGCAGGGTGAGGCCGCCGAGGAGGACGAAATAGAGGGCGCCGAAGGCCAGCGCGTGGCCGGGCACCAGGCTCAGGGCACCCTTGCCCAGCACTGCGGTGACGCTGTAGAGGGCCGCCACCATGAGCATCTGACGTGATCCGGATTGCCGCCAGATAGCGGTGAAAGGCGTCAGCCAGGTGCGCGGATGCCAGCTCGCGTGTTGCAGGTTGAGGCCCCAGGCGCCCGCCGCCACCAGGAAGATGCCCGCCACGCCGCGCGCCGACACCGTCTCGCCCAGCAACAGCCAGCCGGTCAGCAACGCGAACACCGGCGTGAAGGCGATGTAGGGCAGCGTGGCGGACAGCGGGTTGTCGCGAATGGCGCGCACGTACAGCAGCATGGCGACGATTTCGAGAGGCAGGGCCGCGGCCAGCCAGCCCCAGAATTCCGACGGCGGCGCCGGCAGGCCGAGGGCCAGAAACAGCGGCAACAGCAGCAGGCCGGGCAGGCCGAAGCGGATGAGGGTGAGCTCGGCGGCTGAACGGTCGGCCAGCCACTTCTTGGAGGCGGTGTCGGCCAGGGCCAGGCTGAGGGCGCAGATCAGTGCGAGGGGAAACCAGTGCACGGTGGCGCCGGCTCAGAGCCTGTGAATACTTCCAGAACGGCCACACACAACACCGTCATTCCCGCGCAGAGACTGCCCCCGCGAGGGCGTGGGGCGGGGATCCAGTGCCTTCGTAACCCATAGAAATTCCTGGATTCCCGCCTGCGCGGGAGTCACGGTTTTGTTGGGAGCGGGCATGTTTTCGCGGCCGCTCAGGCCGCGTCCGGCAGCTTCTTGCCGGGATTCAGGATGCCGTTCGGATCGAACAGGCGTTTCACATCTCGCATCATCGCCAGGGTATCGGCATCCAGTTCGCGGGCCACGTAATGCCGCTTTTCCGAGCCGATGCCATGTTCACCGGACAGGCTGCCGCCCAGACCCAGCACGGTTTCGATGAGGGTGTCGCGGCAGGCGCGTCCGCGCGCCATCTCGTCGGCGTCGTCCGGGCGCACCATGATGTTCACGTGCAGGTTGCCGTTGCCGGCGTGGCCGAAGCTGACGATGGGCAGCCGCTGCCGGGCGCCGAGGTCGTCGATGGCGTCGACCAGCTCGGCGAGGCGGGCCACCGGCACCACCACATCCTCGTTGATCTTCAGCGGCGCGATCTTCTTCACCGCCAGGGACAGCGACTTGCGCGCGGTCCATAGGCGCTGGATGTCGGCGGCGGCGAAACCGCTCTGGATCTCCAGCAGGCCGTCGCCAGCGAGGGATTTCTCCAGTTCGGCGATCTGCCGCGGTACCTCCTCGGCGCCGCCGTCCGCCTCCACCATGAGCACCGCGCGGGTGCCGGTGGGCAAGCCTTCCGCACCACCGTATTCGCGGATGGCGGCCAGCGAGCGGCTGTCCATGAACTCCAGCGCGCAGGGCACCACCGGCCGCGCCATCACCCGCACCACGGCGGCGCAGGCGGCGGCGTTGTCGGCGTAGCACACGCGCAGGGTGGCCACCGTGTGCGGTCGCGGGATGAGCTTCAGGGTAGCCTCGGTGATCAACGCCAGGGTGCCTTCCGAGCCCACCAGCAGGCGGGACAGATCGTAGGCGGTGGCGTACTTGCTGGTGCGGCTGCCCACCCGCAGTTCGCGGCCGTCGCCGGCCACGGCGCGCAGGCCGAGGACGTGGTCGCGGGTGGCACCATACTTCACGCAGCGCGGGCCGGCGGCGTTGGTGGCGAGGTTGCCGCCGATGCGGCTGTAGGCACCGGAGCCCGGGTCCGGGGCGTACATGAGGCCCGCCGTGGCGGCCAGGTCATCGATGTCGTCGGTGACCACGCCGGGCTCCACCACCATCAGGCGGTTGGCCGCGTCGAACTCGACGATGCGGTTCATGCACTCGAAGCTCACCACCGCCGAGCCGGGCAGCGGCAGGGCGCCGCCCAGGTTGCCGGAGCCGGCGCCGCGGGCGACCAGGGGGAAGCGGTGGTCGTTGGCCAGCCGCACGATGGCCGCCACGTCGTCGTGGCCGGACGGAAACAGCACCGCGTCCGGCAGGCAGGCGCGGGGCGTCTCGTCGCTCTCGAACAGGGCGCGGGTGTCGGTGTCGAAGCGGGCCCGCTCGGCGCCGAGCAGGGCGAGCAGTTCAGCCTGGGCCACAGGGGTCAGCGCCATGTGCGTCAACCCAGGGCCAGCTCGACCACTTCCGCCACCGCCGCCAAGGCGTCGCCGTCGGCGTAGCGGCCGAAGACTTCCTGCACGGCGGCGTCGTAGATCAGGCGGTTGAAAGGGCCGGCGAGCTGTTCCCGGATGGCGTGCTTCAGGGCCTGGGTCATCACCTTGTCCAGGGAGACGATGCGCTTGGCGCGCACCACGCCGTCCTCGGCGTCCACCAGGATCATGCGCAGGCGACCGCGGTCGCCCGCTTCCTCGCGCGGCAGCTCACGCTCGGCCTCGGGCACCAGGTGGACGTTGAAGGCCACCTCGGACCATTCGCAGACGTTTTGGATCTTGTAGAGCAGGAAGGCGGCGGGGCCGTGCGTGAACAGGCCCACTTCCACCGGCTGCAGGCGGAAGCCGTCCGCCTCGGCGGCGGTGGGGCCGCGCCAGAACAGCACCAGTTCGTGGCCCTCGCCGGCGTAGACGAAGCGGGCGCCCTCGTCATAGTGCTTGTAGTCCGGGTCGAAGACCTCGCCGACCTGGCGGGTCATGCCCATCACTGGTTCTCCTCGGGCAGCACGGAAGCCAGCATGGCCACCATGTCCGCATCGAAGTCGTAGCCGAGTTCCGCGCCGGGGTTGATGGACAGGCCCATGTTCTCGCCCATCCGCCGCAGGATCCAGGACATCTCGGTGAGCAGGCCGCCACCGAAGCCGGGATATTCGGCGACGAAGTCCTTGGCCCGATCCGGCGAACTGAAGGTGATCAGCACGCGGTTGCCCTCCTCGTCCTCGACGACGAGGGGCTGTGCCTTGGTGCTGAGCTGGAAGCCGGCGATCTGGTACTTCTCGTCCTTCACCGGCATGAACACTTCGACGTCCACCAGGCGGCGGGCGAAGCTTTCCGGGTCCACTTGGCCCTGCAGCATTTCCAGCAGCAGGCGTTCGACATCGGTGCGGGGGGTGGTGGCGTCCATATCCATTACGTTGCGGTGCGGAAGGCTGGGCAGGATACCACCGGCCCCCACCCCTCGAAAGCCAATAGAATCGAACTCACATCAGTCGCGCAAGCGACTCTTGAAGCTCCCCTCGCCCTCCGGGAGAGGGGTTGGGGGTGAGGGACAGCGGAGACCGATATGTTGAGACTGGGCATAGACCTGGGTGGCAGCAAGATCGAGATCGTCGCCCTGGACGGCGACGGCCGGGAATTGCTGCGCCGGCGCGTGGCCACGCCGCAAGGCGACTACCGCGCCACGCTGGGGGCCGTGGCGGCCCTGGTGGAGGCGGCGGAACGGGAACTTGGACTGCGCGGCACGCTGGGCATCGGCATGCCGGGCGCCGAATCCCGTGTCTCCGGCCTGATCAAGAACGCCAACTCCACCTGCCTCATCGGCCAGCCCCTGAGGCGCGACCTGGAAAACCTGCTGCGGCGGGAGGTGCGCCTGGCCAACGACGCCAACTGCTTCGCCCTGTCGGAAGCGGTGGATGGCGCGGCGGCGGGGGCGGAAATCGTCTTCGGCGTGATCCTCGGCACCGGTTGCGGCGCCGGCGTGGTGGTGCGCGGCCAAGTCCTGACCGGGGCCAACGCCATCGCCGGGGAATGGGGCCACAACCCGCTACCCTGGCCGCAAGACCACGAGCGGCCGGGTCCCGCCTGCTACTGCGGCAAGCGCGGCTGTCTGGAAACCTGGTTATCTGGTCCCGGCCTCGCCCGCGACCACCTCGCCGCCACCGGCGTCGAACTGTCCGCGGAACAGGTCGCCGCCCGCGCCGAAGTCGGCGACGCGGCCTGCGCGGCCACCCTCGATCGCTACGAGGACCGCCTCGCGCGCGGCCTGGCGCAGGTGATCAACGTGCTGGATCCGGACGTCATCGTCCTCGGCGGCGGCCTCTCCAAGATCGGCCGCCTGTACACCAACGTGCCGCGTCTGTGGACCCGCCACGTATTCTCCGACCACGTCGCCACCCGCCTGCTGCCGCCCGCGCATGGCGACTCCGGCGGCGTGCGCGGGGCGGCCTGGCTATGGGCCGGGGCGTCACCGGCGCCGCGTTGAGCCAGCGCCTTGCCCGTCAGACATGATGTAACTAACATCGAGTTACGTATCGCATCACAAAGGAAAGACACATGAGTGCAATCAGCCTTCGGCTTCCCGACGACTTCGATACCCGGCTGGAAGAAGAAGCCCGGCTGGAAGGCAAGACCCGCTCGGAGATCGCCCGCCAGGCCATCGCGGAATTCCTGGAACGCCGGGAAAAAGAACGTTTCATGGCGGAAATGGTGGCCGCAGCCCAGGCCTTGGCCGCCGATCCGGCCGCTCGGCGTGAAGCGCTGGAACTGGCCAATGACCTTGTCGATGAGGGGCTGGACGCCATCATCGCCTCGGAAATCGCCGCCGGCATCAACCCTGACGAAAAATGGTGGCGCTGATGCGACGCGGCGAGGTCTGGACCGCCAACCTCAACCCCAACAAGGGTGCCGAGATCGGCAAGATACGTCCCGTGCTCGTCATTCAGGACGACCGGCTGAACCAGACAGGCTTGCAAACCATCCTGGTCCTGCCCCTCACCACACAATTCCGCCCCGCTTTCGCGCCCATGCGGGTCAAGCTCCCAGCCCGGGATCGTCTCGTCAAAGACAGTTATGTCATGGTGGAGCAGACCCGTGTCGCCGACCGCAGCCGCTTCGGCGAAGGCCCGCTGGCGACGCTCACCGCCGAGGAAATGGCGGCGGTGGAGAAAAGCTTGCGGACGGTGATGGGGATGCTTTGAGGGCATGCCCTGAAATCCTTCAGGGTGCTCTCCTGGGGGGAGCAGGAAGCCAATGAAGCCCCTCAGGGCATGGCTTGCGGGACGAGCCGCGCCGACCAGGAGCGGCCATCGGCCTGAATCGCCAGCAGGCGGTCGATGTTGGGGTGCTTGCCGGAGTGCGCGCGGGCATCGGCGGTGTGCTCGGCGAACAGGGCCAGGCCCTCGGTGGCGGCGGCCGCGTCGATCGCCGCGAACTTCTGGGCGAGGTGCTGATAGATGCGCAGCGAGCCCTGGCTGCCCGGGCGGTTCTCGATGACGGCCGTCTCTCCCTCCGGCCCCGCCAGCTCGATGCGCGCCAGAGGGTCGGCCGGCGGCAGGCCGGCGAGGTTGTCGACGAAGCCCATCAGACGCGGTAGGCGGCGAAGGTGAGAACCTTGGAGGTGAGGCGCATGGCCTGCTTCACCGGCTCGGGGAGTTCGGCGCCACCGTGGGCGATGGCGGTTTCGGCGTGCCGGATCTCGTCCGCCTTCATCTGCTCGACGACGGCGCGGCTTTTCGCGTCGGTGTCCGGCAGGCTGGAAAGGTGGCCGTCCAGGTGACCCTCGACCTGGCGCTCGGTCTCCGCCAGGAAACCCAGGTTCCACTTGTCGCCCAGCGCCCCGGCCACGGCGCCGAGGGCGAAGGAACCGGCATACCAGAGAGGGTTGAGCAGGCTCTTGTGGCTGCCCAGGTCGTGCAGGCGCCGCTCGCACCAGGCCAGGTGCTCGGTCTCCTCGTCGGAGGCCTCCAGCAGGGCGCGCGCCGCCTCGGGATTGCGGGCGGTGAGGGCCTGGCCCTGATAGAGCGCCTGGGCGCACACCTCGCCGCTGTGATTGACGCGCATCAGCCCGGCGGCATGGCGCTTCTCCGCCTCGCTCAGCTCCGCCTCGGGAATGCCCGCGTCGGGGTGGGCTCGGCGACTGTGCGCGCTGGCGAAAACCGTGCGCAGGGCCTTGTCGAATTGCAGGATGAAGGCGTCCGGCGAGGGAGGGGTGCGGAAATCGGGGAACATGGGCGGGCCCGGCGGTGAGGATGGCTAAGGATTATAAGGCGTGCCCGGCGGTCGGCCGTGCACGCCGGCAAGCGTCTCAATCCAGATGTGCGTCGATGAGCTCGCGCACGAAGTGGTCCGGCTTGGCGCCGTGGAAGCGGGCCACCTCCTCGCCGTGCTTGAACAGCAGCACGGTGGGGAAGCCGCGGGCGCCGTACTTGCCGGCGATCTTCATGTTGTCGCCCTCGTCCACCTCGATCTTCGCCAGCTTCACCTTGCCGTCGTAGGCGGGAATCACCCGCGTCAGCACCGGCGTGAGGAAGTGGCAGGGGCCGCACCAGTCGGCCCACAGGTCGACCAGCACCAACTGGAAATGCGAGGCGTCGAGCACGTCGTGCTGGAAGTGATGCAGGTCGGTATCGATGATGCACTCGCCGGCGCAGGCCTCGTCGTGCTGGCGGTCATGATGCTGCAGGGTCATGGCGGTAGGGCTCCAAACGCGATAGGGGATCCTGCCGGTAGAACCTGGCCATCTGGGCATAGACGACGGGATATTCCGCCGCCAGCAGGTCCGGCAGTTCGAAGAAGTATTCGGACAGCACGGCGAAGAACTCCGCCGGGCTCTCGGAGGCATAGGGATCCAGGTCCAGTTCCCGGCCGCTCCGCTCGGCGTCATCCACCCGCCGGCAGAAATCGGCATAGGCGGGCTCGAAGGCGGCGGCCCAGGCGGCGGCGTCCATGTCCGTATGCAGGGGCGGCAGGCCGTCGACGGCGCCGTTCTTCATATCCAGCTTGTGGGCGAACTCGTGGATCACCACGTTGTAGCCATCGCTCCAGCCGGAGGCGGCGACGTCGTCCAGCGACAGGATCAGCGGCCCGCCCTCCCAGGCCTCGCCCGATAAAGGCTGGCGCACCCGGTGCACCACGCCGAAGTCATCGGTGATCTCGCGCTCCGGCACGAACTGCCGGGGATAGAGAATGATCTCGTTCCAGGTGCCGTACCAGCCGCCGCCCAGGTTCAGCACGGGCAGCGCGGCCTGCAGGGCGATGACGGCGAGTTCGCGGCCACCGGGCTCGGCACCGGCAACGGGGGTGACGGTCTTCTCCTCCAGCAGGCGTTGCCCCAGCGTACGCAACTGGACGCGCTCGGCGTCGCTCAATCCGTCGAACAGGGGCAGGCGCAGCGCCTCGCTCCAGTCCTCCTCGGTGGGCGCCGGCAGGGCCGCCGGCTTGCCGAACAGGGCATGGAGAAAACCCGCCATGGCCGCTTCGAGTTAAGCGCCTTCCCGCGTCGCGCGCTTGCGCTCGTGTTCCTTCAGGTAGCGCTTGCGGATGCGGATGGTCTTCGGGGTGATCTCCACCAGCTCGTCGTCGGCGATGAACTCGATGGCCTTTTCCAGGCTCATGTCGATCGGCGTCACCAGGCGCACGGCCTCGTCGGTGCCGGAGGCGCGCACGTTGGTGAGCTGCTTGCCCTTGATGGGGTTCACCACCAGGTCGTTCTCGCGGCTGTGGATGCCGATGACCATGCCTTCGTAGAGCTTGTCGCCCGGGTTGACGAACATGCGGCCGCGGTCCTGCAGCTTCCACAGGGCATAGGCCACGGCCTCGCCATTCTCCTGGGAAATCAGCACGCCGTTGCGGCGTTCGGCGACGCCGCCTTCCTTCACCGGCGCGTATTCGTCGAACACGTGCGACAACAGGCCGGTGCCCCGCGTCATGTTCATGAACTCGCCCTGGAAGCCGATCAGGCCGCGGGCGGGAATGCGGTACTCGATGCGCACCCGGCCGCGACCGTCCGGCACCATGTCCTGCATGTCGCCCTTGCGCAGGCCCAGGCTCTCCATGACGGCGCCCTGGTGGCCTTCTTCCACGTCCACGGTGAGCTGCTCGTAGGGTTCCAGCTCCACGTCGTTGACGATCTTCTTCACCACGCGGGGGCGGCCCGCGGCCAGTTCGTAGCCCTCGCGGCGCATGTTCTCGATGAGGATGGACAGGTGCAGCTCGCCCCGGCCGGAGACATCGAAGATGTCCGCGTCCTTGGTGTCGTGCACGCGCAGGGCCATGTTGGTGAGCAGTTCCTTGTGCAGGCGGTCGCGAATCTGGCGGCTGGTGACGAACTTGCCTTCGGTGCCGGCCAGCGGGCTGCTGTTCACCATGAACTGCATGGACAGGGTGGGCTCGTCGATCTTCAGCAGCGGCAGGGCTTCCGGCTGCTCCGGGTCGGTGATGGTGGCGCCCAGGACCAGGTCCTCGATGCCGGTGATCTGCACGATGTCGCCGGCCAGGCCCTCGTCCAGCTCCACCTTGTTGAGGCCCTGGTAGCCGAACACCTGGCCCACCTTGGCCTTCACCGGGACGCGTTCGTGCTCGGCCATTTCCTCGTCGGTGCCGAACAGCACCACCACCTGCTGGCCGGTCTTGACCTTGCCGCGCTGGATGCGGCCGACGCCAATGCGGCCGACGTAGCTGTTGTAGTCGAGTGCGGAAATCTGCAATTGCAGGGGCGCGTCCTCGTCGGTGGCCGGGGGCGGCACGTGCTTCAGCACGGTCTCGAACAGGGGCTTCATGTCCACCCGCGGCTGATCCAGCTCCATGGCGGCCCAGCCGTTGAGGCCGGAGGCGTAGACGATGGGGAAATCCATCTGCTCGTCGGAAGCACCCAGCTTGTCGAACAGGTCGAAGGTCAGGTTGACGGCGTTGTCGGCGTCGGCGCCGTCGCGGTCCACCTTGTTCACCACGACGATGGGATGCAAGCCCAACGCCAGGGCCTTCTTGGTGACGAAGCGGGTCTGCGGCATGGGGCCTTCCACCGCGTCCACCAGCAGCAGCACGCCGTCCACCATGCCCAGCACCCGTTCCACCTCGCCGCCGAAGTCGGCGTGGCCGGGGGTGTCGACGATGTTGATGTGGACGTCGTTGTAATTGACCGAGGTGTTCTTGGCGAGGATGGTGATGCCCCGCTCCTTTTCCAGGTCGTTGGAGTCCATGACCCGTTCGGAAACCTGCTGGTGGGCGGCGAAGGTGCCGGACTGGCGCAGGAGCTGGTCGACCAGGGTGGTCTTGCCGTGGTCGACGTGGGCGATGATGGCGATATTGCGGAGGGCGCGGGACATGGGGCTAAGTTCTTATCAGCAAAGCCGAATATTCTACACCGCGCCTGTGTCCAGAGCCGCTTCGGGGAGATCGGAATCGAAAATACTAGGGAAGCGATGAACAAATCCATCGCGGGCAAGCCCGCTCCTACAAGTGGTTGATTGTGTAGGGGCGGGCTTGCCCGCGATTGAACCGAATTCGAATCAATCCAGCACTTCCCTAGGCCGCGCTGTCGCCAACGGGTTTGACCCGGGAAGCCGCCTCCTTGGCGCGCGAGCGGGCTTCCTCGATGTCCTTGCCCTCCGCCACGGCCACCCCCATGCGCCGGCGGATGAACGACACGGGCTTGCCGAACAGGCGAAGATCCGTGCCCGGCACCCGCAGGGCCGCATCCACGCCCTCGAAGCGGATGCCCTCGGCCTCCACGCCGCCGTAGATCACCGCCGAGGCGCCCGGATTGCGCAAGGACACGTCGACCGGCAGGCCGAGGATGGCGCGGGCGTGCAGCTCGAACTCGCTCTGGCGCTGGGTCGCCAGGGTCACCAGGCCGGTATCGTGGGGGCGGGGGCTCACTTCGGAAAACCACACCTCGGCCCCCTTCACGAAGCATTCCACCCCGAAGATGCCCAGGCCACCCAGATTGTCGGTCACCGCCTGGGCGATCTCCCGGGCGCGTTCCAGGGCCTTGGCGCTCATCGGCTGGGGCTGCCAGCTTTCCACGTAGTCGCCCTTCACCTGGACGTGGCCGATGGGCTCGCAGAAGTGGGTTTCCGGCTTGCCGTCCACCCCCAGGGCGCGCACGGTGAGTTGGGTGATCTCGTAATCGAACTCCACCACGCCCTCGGCGATGACCCGGCCCTTGTTCACCCGACCGCCGGCGTTGGCGTAGTCCCAGGCCCGGGCCAGTTCTTGCGGGCCGTCCACCCGGCTCTGGCCCTTGCCGGAAGAGGACATGACCGGTTTGATGATGCACGGGTAGCCGATGCCACCCTTCCCTTCGACCGCCTCCTTCAATTCAGCGAAGGTGTCGGCGAAGGCATAGGTGGAGGTGGGCAGCTTCAGGGTCTCCGCCGCCAGCCGGCGGATGCCCTCCCGGTTCATGGTCAGGTTCGCCGCCCGCGCCGTCGGCACCACCCGGCAGACCCCGGCCTTCTCCAGTTCCAGCAAGGTTTCCGTGGCGATGGCCTCGATTTCCGGCACCACGATGGCCGGCTTTTCCGAATCGATCAGGCGGGCCAGGACGTTGCCGTCCGCCATGTCGATGGTCTGCGCCCGGTGCGCCACCTGATGGCCCGGGGCGCCGTCGTAGCGATCCACGGCGATGACTTCCACGCCCAGGCGTTGCAGGGCGATGATCACTTCCTTGCCCAGTTCCCCCGCCCCCAGCAGCATGACGCGGGTGGCGGACGGCGACAGCGGTGTGCCGATCTGCATGCAAGACTCCTCTCGTTCAACTGGATTTTCGACGCGGGCATCCAACCCGTGCCCTTGCGCGTCAGACGCGACGCCCGACTATACCGCGCAGCGGGGAAAGCCAGCCCCGCCGGATCTACTCGCCACCTGCCCGCCCCGGTATGCTGCGCGGCATCTCGGCGACGCACGCAAACACCGACATGACCGACCTGCACCGTACCTTGCTGCAACGACTTCTGCTGGCCTGGTTGCTGGTTTCCCTGGTGGCCGGCGGCGCGGTGTATTACCTGGAACGTGCACGCTTCAACGATGCCATCGTCGGACTGGTGGCGGAGCATGCCACCCGTCTCGATGTCGCTCAACTCGTGCGCGACGGCGCCGCCGACGCGGCTTACCAGTCCCTGCTGTCGCAAACCCGAGAGTTCATCGCGAACAACTACGTGTTGATCGACATCCGCGACCGCGAAGGCCGCCAGATCGCCGGTCTGGTGCATCCGCAGCGGCGGAGCCTGGAACAAGCCGCGCGCCCGGAACTCACCGCCCTCCCCCATGACCGCGGCAGCCACATGCGCATCCTGAATGTGAAAGGCGAGCGCCTGATCCACGTGGGGGTTCCCCTGCCCGCCCGCGATGGCGGCCAGGCCGGCTATTTCGAAGGCTTGTTCCTGCTCGACGAGGCGACGCGCGCCGCCTTCCAGACCCAGATCCGGCGCCCGCTGGTCGCGGTCCTGCTGGCGGTGCTGGGCACCACCCTGGTGCTCTACCCGGTCATCCTCGCCCTCAACCGCTCCGTGCTGCGCGCCTCGCGGGAAATCCTCAAGGGCAACCTGGAGATGGCCTCGGTGCTGGGCGCCGCCATCGCCAAGCGCGATTCGGATACCGGCGACCACAACTACCGCGTCACTCTCTATGCCCTGCGCCTGGGTGAGGCCGCCGGCCTGGACGACACCGGCCTGCGCGGCCTGATCCTAGGCGCCTTCCTGCACGACGTCGGCAAGATCGGCATCCCCGATCCGGTCCTGCTCAAGCCCGGCCGCCTGGACGCCGCGGAATTCGAGATCATGCGCAGACATGTCGGGCTGGGCGAGGAGATCATCGCCAAGTCCGACTGGCTGCGGCCGGCGCGCGATGTGGTCGCCGGCCACCACGAGAAGTTCGACGGCAGCGGCTATCCCCTGGGCCTCAAGGGCGAGGCCATCCCCCTCAACGCGCGCATCTTCGCCATCGTCGACGTGTTCGACGCCCTCACCTCGCGTCGCCCCTACAAGGATCCCCTGTCTCTGGAGGCAAGCCTGGAGATCATCCGGAGCGGCGGCGGCACGCATTTCGACCCGAGCCTGGTGGAACGCTTCCTGGAACTCGCCGCCGAACTGCACGCCGACATCGGCGGCCGCGCCCCCGACGCGCTCAGCGTCATGCTGCGGCGGCAGGCTTTGCGCCTGTTCCTGGGCGCCGAGGACTGAAGCCAAGCGCACGCAAGACGGAGAACCACAGTCAGTTGACCACCCATGCGCAAAGCACTGGGCCGGTTGTTCTCATGGGAATGACCGCTGGTCGGCCAGCGCCGACATTGGCCTGCATCTAGGCGCAGTCGCTGGGGAATGTCTGCTCACACCCAACCTAGACGCCGCTTCCGCCCATTCCGTTATTGAGCTTCACCAACTGCGCTCGGCCGGTGCTGCTCCTACTGTGGACATTCGCTTTGCATGAAGGCGGCCCTTGCTCTTGTGGCTGGACCAACATCGCCGCCACGCCTGAAGGCGGCCCTTGCACTCCCACTCTGGGAGATACCGGGCGCCACCATGGGCGATGAATCCGCATGATCAATTGAGATGCCGGCCGCCGGAGGGGTGGCCGGAGGGGGGGACGCAGAGCTTACTTCTTCGCCGGCTTGATGACGAAGCTGCCGTCGGCGTTGAAGGTCATTTCGGAGTCGATGAACCAGGGCTGCAGATTGCCGCCTACCAGCTTGACCATGTCGTAGGCCTCTCCAGAACGTCCGCCTGTGCCACAGACGAAGACGAAGGGCTTACCCGTGGGCAGGGTGTCCAGCTTCTTCTCCAGCTTGTCGATGGGGATGTTCACGGACCCCTTGATGGCCCCCTTCTTGAATTCCTTCTCGTCACGCACGTCGACCACCAGGATGGAATCCGGGTTCTCTTTCATCACCTTCTCGAAGGAGGCGATGGTGACGCTGCCCTTCTCCTTGCCGGGCTCCAGAACGGCGGATGGCGCGGCAGCGGGCACGGCGCTGGCAGCCGAGGAAGCAACTGCGGCCGGAGTGCCATGCAGCTTTTCCCATTCCGGATAGCCTTGCGGATAGGTCTTGACGTTGCTGTACCCCAGGGCCTTGGCCTTGTCGGCCGACTTGTCCGATAGCACGCACTGCAGCCCGCCGCAAAAGAAGATCAGGGGCGTGGTCTTGTCCGCCGGCAGCTTGCCGGCTTCCTTGTCGAACTGCGTATCGGGGATGTTGATGGCGCCCGGAATGGAGCCCTTGGCGAACACCCTCGCCGGGCGCGCGTCGATCAGCACGGCGTTGGTTTTCTCGTCGATCTGCTTCTTGATGTAGGCCGCGGAGACCGCCACGTGCAGACCCTTGGATGCCCATTCGGGGAAGCCGTTGGGATAGACCTTGATGTTGCTGTAGCCCAGCTTCTCGGCCTTGAAGGCGGACTTGTGGCTGAGCATGCACTCCGGTCCCTCGCAGTAGAAGATCAGCAGGGCGTTCTTTTCCGCCGGCAGCTTGTCGGTCAGTTTGTCGAAATGGGTGTCCGGGATGTTGATGGCACCGGGGATGTGACCGATGTCGTATTTGCGGGCAGTCGGCCGGGAGTCGATGAGGGTCACGCCCGGCTTGGGCGGGATCTCCACCTGACTCTTCATGTAGTCGAAGTCGACCAGGTTCTTGTACCAGTCTTCCTTGGCTTGGGCGGTAGAGGATGCAGTTTGCGCGACGGCTTGGAGGGAAGGAATGAATGTGCCGCAGAACAGGGTGGACAGCAGCAAGACTGCCAGGATGGTGCGTTTCGATTTCATGGTTGTCTCCTTGTGTATGGATGATTAAAGCAAGGTGAATTTCTCGCTGGATTCGTTATAGCGAACCAGCAGGTACCACACCAGCAAGAGGCCGCCGCTGATGGCATAGGCCCAGGCCCAGCCGTCGAACATGACCGGGAAATAGGCCTGGATGCCAATGGGTGATTCCTCGACCAGATCCAGGTTCATCTCGGCCACGGTCAGGCCCGCGTTCTTCAGCAGTGCACTTGCCGTTGAACCGGCCCAGGCAAAGAAGAAGGCGGCCACCCACAGCTTGAGATGTCCTTCCCCCATGCGCCAGAGGGAACCCGTGCCGCAACCCCCTGCGAAGATCATGCCGATGCCGAAGATCAGTCCGCCGATCAACGACCCGGCCCAGTAGGTAGTGGGAATAGCAATATAGGGATCGATTACCTTTGCCTGGAAGAGGAGGGAGGCGAGCGGAAATCCGAGGGCCACGCCCAGGATCACGGCCTTGGTCATATCCCCCTCAGCGGTCATGAAGGGTTCCCGGAAGGCACGGGCGAAGCACAGCCGCGAGCGGTGAATGATGAAGCCCATGGCGAAACCGGCCAGCACGATGATGGCCCGGGTGACGAGTTTTTGATCTTCCGATGCGTACCAGTCTGCCGCCCAGGCAACAATGCCCAGCACCACCGCCAAGCCGATCAGAGGGTAGGCCGTGACCAGGCCTTTGGGCACCTTGATGGCGGGCGGTGCCTGCATGCCCCAGGTGATGTGTTCCAGCGACCAAAGTAGCGACTTCAGGCCGATGGCCGCGCCGGCGATCAGCCCCAACCACATGGCCCAGCCGGCCGGCGAGGAATGCAGCAAGGGGATGAAGAAACCGCCGACCGTGCAGCCGACGGCCAGCGAGGCCCCCAGTCCCATCAGGCTGCCGCCCAGGGCCGCCCAGACGTACTCCTGCTTCGGCGGCCGGTTGACGAGAAACTGGCGTGACAGCAGTGCCGCACAGAAGGCACCGCCGACCAGGGTGATGTTCATCAGCGACATGCGGTGCATCAGGGGAGAATCGAGCTGTTGCGGCGTGCCGATGACCGGTCCCAGGCCAATGGCGTTGTTGAACCAGTCGCCCCACAGTTTGAGCCCGCCAAACACGCCCCAGATCAGACCACTGACCATCAGCCCCATGATCACCAGGATCAGCAGGACCATGCCTAAATAGGGTGACCAAGGCTCGATGAATATCTTTTCGTAGTCTTCCTTGAAGCCCGCAAGCCAGGGGGAGCTGTTTTCAGTGTTCATCGTCGGGTCTCCTCCATGCGACGGTTAAGCTTGTTCAATTCGCAGGGGTGAAGGGTTGGCCACCCCTGCTTAGCAACTGGAGACCCTCAATTGCACTTGGCCGGTGAGTCACCGTCCTTGGCGCCCTTGATCATAAAGGCCGTAATGTCTTCCAGCAGGGCGGCCTCGTCGTCGTCTATGAACTTGGCTGCGGCCTTATTGGTGGCCTTGATGCTCTCGCGGTACTTCTTGCTGACGTAATACTTGAGCGAATCCTTGCCCTTGGCATGCTTGTCAGCAGCGATGTAGGCCTTCCATTCCGCCATGGTCTTGGTGGTGGGGGCGATGGCCCCGCCTGCCTTCTCGGTATGGCAGGCCGTGCAGACCATGCGGAAGTAAACGCGGCCCTTCTTCCAGTCCCCTTCGGCCTGGGCGGCAAAGGGGGTAGCAAGGAGGCCGAGGATCAGGGTGGGCAAGAGGGCGCTGCGCAGTTTCATGGTCTATCTCCTTCTCAGGGTCAAATCAGTGCCACGGCCGTGCCGTAGCAAGTGGAAAGCCTTACTCGACTTCTTCCCAGCCGGTGATCATGGCCTTGATGTGGGAGGTAGGGGTGTGGCCGGCGGTGGTTAGGTAGACGTGGACGATGAGGAAGGCCAGCATCAGGAAAGCCGCGACGGTGTGGAAGAAGGCCACCCACTCCAGAGACAGGTACTGGTCCCAGCCCCATTCGGTCCACTTGTCGTAGAAGATGTAGAACCAGCCGGTGAACCAGATCAGGGGGCCGATGAACAGCATCACCCCCAGGTACGCCAGGCGCTGCAGCGGGTTGTGCTTCTTCAGGGTGGTCGCCTTGAACGGGTGGGGCGCATTGGTGAAGATGCCGAAGGCGTAGTACTTGATCATGGCGTCCACCTTCTGGAAGGTGGGGAGGTACTGCTTCCACTCGCCAGTGGTGAAGTGCCAGAAGATGGCGAACACCCACAGACCCACCAGGGACCAGGCGGCAATGGTGTGCAGATCCACCGCCTGCTGGAAGCCGAACAGCGTATAGCTGCCGTGCACCTCGAAGCCAGTGATCAGCAGGAAGATGATGAGGCCGGCCTGGGACCAGTGCCAAATCCGCTCGAAGACCTTGAAGACGTAGATCTTCTCACTCATTTCTCGCTCCCTTTGCGCGCCGCCAGGATGCGGATCCCGCCATGTCCGATGACGCCCACCAGGCACAGGGCCGCGAGGCCCCAGCCGGCGGTGTCCAGCAGCCGACTCGCGCTGTGGCCGGGCATGTAAATGCCGGGGAGACCGGCGAGACGGCTGTTGGCACCGTGGCAGTCCACGCAGCCCAGGCTTTCGTCCTTGGCGGCCACCATGTGGGTGATGGGCCAGGCCATCTCGGTCTCGACGAAGTCCACCTTGCCGGAGAAGGGCAGTCCGGTCTCGGCCATGCCGGCGGCGATGGCCTTTTCCCAACCGAAGTTCTTCCAGTAGGCGGTGCTGTCGTCGCCGGCGGTGTGTGGCTTGACCAGGGTCTTGTTGACCGGGTCGTAGGGTTGCTTGCCTCGCATCACCTTCACCGGCCAGATCAGTGACTTGCCGTCGTCCGGCCCGCCCTCGAAGGCGTTAATCGGCACTACTTTGCTGTTGTCGATCTTGGCGCCCAGCAGGGTGTAGCTGACCGTGCCGTTGAACCACTTGTACTCGGGTACGACGTTTTCGGCCACGATGAAGTCGCCCTTCTTGGCGTCGTAGATCACGTGGCCCTTGGCGTCCTTCTTGATCAGGGGCTTGCCGTCGGGACCTTTCTGGCCGGCCGTGGACCAGTCCCAGCCCATCTTGGTGGGCACACCGCCTCGCGCGTATTTCGGTATGTGGCAGGTCTGGCAGGCGATCTTGTCGGCATGGCTATTGAGCCGGGTCGACTTGTGCGGGTCGGTGCCATGGCAGGACTGGCAGGTGGCCGGGTTGCGGCCGCTTTCCTTGCCGCGCATGAGCTTGCCCTTGTCATCCCTGGCCGTCGGCGCGTAGCGGCTGCCTGGCACGCGGTGGCCGCTGGCCTGATGGCAGGAGGAGCAGATGAAATCCAGCCCTGTGGCGTCCATGTGGATGTCGATGTTCGCCTCTGGCGCCGCCAGGGAGCTATCCATGTCACCGTGCTTGACTCCGTCGCCGCCGCCGCCGAAGAAGTGGCAGGCACCGCAGGTGTCGCGGCTGGTCTTGCCCACGTTCTGGGCCACCTTCTGCAGGTCCACGGGCCTGACGATCTTGCCTGAGCCGGGGGGCCACTCGATCGCCTTGAGCGGGGGCAGGCCACCGGTGCCGGGCTGCTTGCGGTACTTGCCGGTGGTGTCGTGGCAGACCAGGCAGTCTACGTTCTCCTGCTTGGTAAAGTCGAAACTGTGGTCCTTCCATCCGTAGCCGGCGTGGCAGGTGGTGCAGAAGGCGTAGTTGGATTCCACCGAGATGCAGAAGTTGTTCAGCACATGCTGCTTACCGAGCTTCTGCTGGGTGGCCGGGTTGAGGAATTCCCAGGTCCAGTGCGGCGTTTTCATTACCTGGTGGGCGGCCTCGGTGTGGCACTTGAGGCAGGCCTGGGTGACCGCCGGACCGGATTCGAAGGGCTGTTGCAGTTCCTTGAAGGTGGTGTGATCGGCGGTGGACGCGCCCGCCTGGGCCTGTGCGGACAGAATCGCCATTGTCAAGGTCATGACGGCGGCGAACAGCAGGCGGGCGTATCCAGATGTAAGCTGAACTGCCATACAACACCCTTTCCTCTGAACTGGGGTATACAGGGATGCAGTATAAAGGTAAGTATTTCGGAACTACCCAACATACATATACCATGGTCCTGCTCCCACTGGGGTCAGGCCAGGTCCATGGTCACCGGTATCCGCCGTGCGCCGAACGGCGGGCCGAACTACCCGAAGCGTCCGACTAAGGCCGCGTCGCAGTGCGGGCAGAGGCCGTCGTCGGTAACCGGGTAGTCGGGGATCTCGGACCAGTCGTACACAATCAGGAGCTTCGCGCAGGACGGAGTAGGTCGTTCCACCGTCCCGGTCGTGCACGTTGCCGGTGTAGAAGTCACGCAGGCCGACCTCGCGTGCGATGCGCCGGGTGCGGGATAGGAGGCCGTGAGAGGCAGATTGGTGAGCTTCCAGTCCGGGTGGAAAGTGGTGAATTGCAGCGGCACATCGGAACCCCATTCCCGCAGTATCCGTTCGCTCAACTGCCTCAGCTCCTTGTCCGAGTCGTTGAGTGTCGGGATGGTCACCGCCGCTTGCGGCCGGCTGCTGCCAGATGTGCAATCACCCCGTTGCTGACGTTCACTCAAACTGTGAGCCGCCTCCCCACAGACCGCAGTTGACCCATTACGACCCGTCACTTGGGTAACGATGTCAGTCCGTTCAGGCCGGCCAGTTGTCCTTGGCCCCCCGAGCCGACCGACCGCTCGACTCAGTGTCCTTCCTTTGAGTCCCTGACAGTTCGTCCAGCAAGTCCGTGGCACACCGGAGCACAGTCAAGACTCGGTGTGGTCAACTCCAATGCAAACCAATGGCCACATTGCGAACAATGCAGTGGTCGAGCAGATGGAGATTTCGCGGGTAAGATGCCGCACATCCTCCTTCCTACCCGCTTTGAACCCAAGCCCAGATGGCCGCTGACAAGCTGACCCGCAACCTTGCCCAGGCCTTGGAGGCAGATTCCGCGGAGGGCGAGGACCCGGTCCCTCACCTCGCCAGGCTGATCGATCGCCTGCGCCCCTCGCGCTTTCGGCCGGAAACGGCCGATGCACGCATACGTATCCTGCTCGACCTGCTGGATGCGCGCCCGGACTTGCTGGAGCGCCTGCGCGAACTGATCGCGCGGCTGTTCGCCCGCTACGACACCCTGCCCTTCTACACGGAGACCGGCATCCTGCCGGACCGGGGCTTCGCGCGCGAACTGCGGCGCCGCATCGGCAACCATCTGCTGCCGGAGGTGCGCGATGAGAGCGACTTCATCACCGCCCTGCGCCGCATCTTCCGCAAGTCCTTCGATCCGCGCTGGCTGGCCGTGCTGGAGCCCGAAATCCGGCGCGAATTCTGGTTGCGCATCGGGGCGGCGGCGCCGCTTTCCGTAACCCGCGTGGCCCGCATCCACGCCCGCCAGGCCGAGGCCGCGCGCCTGCTGGCCTGCCGTTGCGCGGTGTGGGGCGAACACCCGGAAGCGCGCCGCCTGAACCCGCGCGAGCCTCAGGAGGACAGCCCGTTCCTCGCCCTGGCCGGCGACCTGGACGCCTGGCTGCGCGCGCGTGGCGACGCCGTGCCGCCCCTGGAGGGTCTGGCCGCCTGCCGCCGGGTGGTGCGCGAGACCCAGGAACGCGCCCGGCAACAAGGCACCACCCTGTCCCTGACCCTGCTGCTGCGGCGCCTGAGCCAGAGCCTGGATCGTCTGGAACTGCTGATGCTGCTGCTGGACGAGGCGCGCGCGCGCAACCTGCCGGGCACGGTGGAGGCCTGGACGCGCTTCGTCGCCAGCGCGCTGCGCGACAGCGTATGCCGGGACAGCGTGCGCGACTATCTGCGGGAAACCACCGGTGTGCTGGCCCTGCGCGTGACCGAGAACGCCAGCCAGACCGGCGAGCACTACATCGCGCGCGACCTTCGGGAACTGTCCGCCATGGCGCGGGCGGCGCTGGGCGGCGGCGCCATCATCGGCGTGCTGGCCCTGGGCAAGATCCTGCTGCACCACCAGGGTCTGGCGCCCGCCGTGCAGGCCCTGGCCTATGGCCTCAATTACGGCCTGGGTTTCGTCCTCATCTACCTGCTTGGCCTCACCGTCGCCACCAAGCAGCCGGCGATGACCGCCGCCACCCTGGCGGCCGCGGTGGATGAAGCCCACAGGGGCGGCGGCTGGCAGCGCGATCGTCTGCGCGCCATGCTTGCGGCGGTCGTGCGCACCCAGAGCGTGGCCATTCTCGGCAACGTCGCCCTGGCCCTGCCGGTGGCCCTGCTGCTGGCCTGGTACCTGGGCGCCGGCGGCGAGGGCTCGGCGATCACCCGGGAGGACGCGGCCTACCTGCTGCGCGACCTGCACCCGCTGCAATCGCCGGTCGTCGCCCATGCCGCAGTGGCGGGCGTGTGCCTGTTCCTGGCGGGGTTGATTTCCGGCTATTTCGACAATTTCGCGCGTTTCCGCCGCATCGGCGACCGCGTCGCCCTCCTCGGCTGGCTGCGCCTGCTCGTCACCCGGCGCGGCGCCACCTGGCTCGGCGCCGCCCTGGAGAGGCGCCTGGGCGGCATCATGGGCAATCTGCTGTTCGGCCTGATGCTGGGGGGCGCCGGCTTCATCGGCTTCATCTTCGGCCTGCCCATCGACATCCGCCACGTCGCCTTCGCCTCCGCCAACCTGGGCTACGCCCTCGGCGCCCTGGATTTCGGCCTCGACTCCACCACCCTGGCCTGGGTGGTGCTGGGCGTCGCCCTCATCGCCCTCACCAACCTGCTGGTGAGTTTCGTGCTGGCCCTGTGGGTGGCCCTGCGCGCCCGCAACTTGGGCCTGCGCGCCATGTTCAAGGCATGGTGGGGATGAGGCGCCGCCGGCCACGCCGGCACTGACCCGTTATTACTGCTTCGGCGCCGATGCGGCCGCTTCGGCCAGCTTGGGTTTGCTGCTGGTCAGCTTGTCCGCCTCGTTCACCCAGCCGCCGCCCAGGGCCTTGTAGATGTTCACCAGGGACTGGAACCGCAAGGCCTGGCTCTGGGTGAAGTTGAGCTGGGAGGTAAACAGGCTGCGCTGGGCATCCAGCACCTCCAGGTAGTCGGAATAACCGGCCTCGAAACGCAGGTTGGCCAGGCGCGCGTAGGTCTTCAGGGCCTCCACGTCACGGCTCTGGGCGGCCAGGCTCTCGCCGGACTTGCGGTAGTCGACCAGGGCGTCGTCGACTTCGCGGAAGGCGTTCTGGATGGTCTGCTGGTAGGCGTGCAGCAGGCTTCTTTGCCGCGCCTCGGCCTGGGCAACGGTACCGTCGATGGCGCCGCCATCGAAGATGGGACCGATGAGCGAGCCGGCGAAGGACCAGGTTTTTGTCGCGCCGCTGAACAGGTCGGAGAACTCCGTGCTGGTGCTGCCGAGGAAGCCGGTCAGGGAGATGCTCGGGTAGTACAGGGCGCGGGCAGCGCCAATGCGGGCGTTGGCCGACACCAGGCTCTGCTCTGCGGCGAGAATGTCAGGCCGACGCTCGAGCAGGTCGGAAGGCAGACCGGCGGGCACACCGCCGAGAACCAGTTCGTCGATGGCCTTGCCGCGCGGGATCGGTCCCGGATTGCGGCCCAGCAGCACCGACAGGGCATTCTCCAGACGCGCGACCTGCTGCTCGAGCACCGGAATGCGGGCACTGGCCTGTTCGTATTGCGAACGCACCTGCGCCAATTGCATCTCGTTGATGACTCCGCCCTTGTAGCGCAGCTCGAACAATCGCAAGGTCTGCAGGTAGGTTTCGGCGGTGGCGCGGGTAATCTCGAGTTGGCGGTCGGTGCCACGCAGGCTGATGTAGCCGCTGGCCACCGTCGACACCAGGGTCAGGATGACCGTGCGTCGGCCTTCCTCGCTGGCCAGCAGGTCGGCGCGCGAGGCCTCGGTAAGGCGACGGATGCGCCCCCAGACGTCCAGTTCCCAACTCGCGGTGAGCACGCCCGCATAGCTGGAATAGGTGGGATCGACGCCGGCGGGCAGATCGCTGGGACCGCTCTGCTCGGAGACCCGCTGGCGGCCGACGCCGGCCTGGTAGCCGATCTGCGGAAACAGGGGGGCGTTGGTGCTTTGCAGACGGCCGGCGAATTCCTCGACGCGGGCAGTGGCGATGCGCAGATCCTTGTTCTCGTCCAGGGCGGAGCGAATCAGATCGTTCAACACCGGGTCCTGGAACTGCTCCCACCAGCGGGTATCGGCCAGGTTGAGGGCATCCGGATAGTCGGTGCGCCATTGTTGCGGCGCATTCACCTGGGGCCGGAAGTAATCGGGTCCGATGACGCAGCCGCTCATCAGGAAAGCGGCGGCGGCGACGCTCAGCAGCTTGCGCATGTCACTGTCCCCCTTCCGCGTCACGGGCTGCGGGAGCCGCTTCCGGCAGTCCCTGGGCCTTCTTGCGGGCGAACTTTGCGCTCATGGACTCCAGCATCCAGAAGAACAAGGGCGTGAACAGGGTGGCGATCAGGGTCGAGGCGATGATGCCGCCGATGACGCCGGTGCCGATGGCGCGCAGGCTGTTGGCGCCGGGACCGCTGGCGGTAGCCAGGGGCACGCAGCCCAGGCCGAAGGCCAGCGAGGTCATGACGATGGCGCGCAGGCGCAGGCCGGCGGCCTCGATGGCGGCCTCGCGCACCGCCATGCCGTGGCGCACGCGCTCGATGGCGAACTCGCAGATCAGGATCGCGTTCTTGGCGGACAGGCCCACCAGGGTGACCAGGCCCACCTGGAAGTAGACGTCGTTTTCCAGGCCCAACGCCCAGGTCATGAGCAGCGCGCCGAGCACGGCGAACGGTACCGCCAGCACCACGGCCACGGGCAGCGTCCATTTCTCGAACTGGGCGGCCAGGATCAGGAAGACGACGATGAGGCCGAAGATGAACGCCGTCGACGAGGTGCCGCCGGCGCCTTTCTCCTGCAGGGCCTGACCCGCCCAGGCCGAGGCGAAGTCCGCCGGCAGGACTTCGCGGGCGACCTCCTCCATGGCCGCGATGGCCTGGCCGGAACTGTAGCCCGGCGCCTGGGTGCCGGTGATCTTCACCGCCGGGAAGCCGTTGAAGCGGGTCATCAGCTTGGGCGAGGCGACGTAGCGGGTGGTGATGAGGGCGGAAAGCGGCACATTGGCGCCGGAATCGGAACGGATGTAGATCTTCTCGAAGTCCGCGGGGCTGACCCGGTACTCCGCGTCGGCCTGCATGATTACCCACCAGACCCGGCTGAACTGGCTGAACTGTCCCGCGATCTGGGAGCCGAAATAGGCCTGGATGGCCTGGAACACGTCGCTCACGTGCACGCCCAGGACCTCGGCCCGGTTGCGGTCAAGATCGACGAACAACTGCTGGGTATTGGCGCGGAAGGTGGTGTTGAGGCCCTGCAACTCGGGCCGCTGCCTGGCCTTGGCCAGGAAGGCCTCGACGGCCTGCGCCGTGGCGCGGGTGTCGCCGGCGCCCCGGTTCTGGATGTAGAACTCGAAGCCGCCGGTGGTACCCATGCCGGGAATGGAGGGCGGGTTGAGGGCAAAGGCGCCGCCCTCCTTGATGCCATAAAACTGGGCGTTCAGTCGCTTGAGCGTGTCGAAGGTGAGCAGCGAGGGTTCCTTGCGTTCCTCGAAGGGTTTGAACAGGCCGAACAGGATGGAGCTGTTGTTGGAGAACTGGCCATCGATCAGGCTGTAGCCGTCGACGGTGCCGACGTCCGACACCGCCGGGTCCGCCAGCATGACCTTTTCCAGCTTGCGGGTGTAATCACCGAGCACGTTCAGGCTTGCCGTATCCGGCGCCTGGGCGACCACGAAGAAGTAACCCTGGTCCTCATCCGGCACGAAGCTGGCGGGCACGATCTTGAACATGAAGACGATGCCGAAGATGACCGCGCCGAAGACCGCCAGGGACAGGGGCCAGGCCTGGATCACGCGCGCGACCAGGCCGACGTAGCCGCGCTGGAGGCGCTCGAAGCCATTCTCGAAGGCCCGGAAGAAGCGGTTCTTCTTGCCGTGGTGGGCCTTGATGATGATGGCGGCCAGGGCCGGAGAAAGCGTCAGCGCCATGATCCCGGAGATCACCATGGAGATGGAGATGGTGACGGCGAACTGCTTGTACAGGGTACCGGTAACGCCCCCCAGGAAGGCCACCGGCAGGAACACGGCCACCAGCACCATGACGATGGAGATCAGCGCCCCGGCGATCTCGCTCATGGCCGCCTTGGCCGCCTCCAGGGCCGAGAGGGCGCGCTTGGTCATGTTGGCCTCGACGTTCTCCACCACCACGATGGCGTCGTCCACCACCAGGCCGATGGCGAGGATCATGCCGAACAGCGTCAGCATGTTCACCGAGAAGCCCAGCAGGTGCATGCCGATGAAGGTACCGATAATGGACACCGGCACCGCCAGGATGGGGATGACCGTGGCGCGCAGGGACTGCAGGAACAGGAACACGACCAGCACCACCAGCACCACGGCCTCGAAGAAGGTATGCACCACCTTGTCGATGGAGGCAAGGGTGAACTGGCTGGTATCCAGCACGATCTTGTAATCCAGGCCGGTGGGGAAGCGCTGCTTGAGTTCCTCCATGCGCGCGCGCACCGCCTTGGCCGCCTCCACCGCGTTGGCGCCAGACTGCTGGTAGACGGCAATGGTGGTGGCCCGCTTGCCGTTCATGCGACTGGAGATGGAATAGTCCCGCTTGGCCAGTTCGACCCGGCCGATGTCCTTGATGCGGACGATGGCGGCGCCTTCCTTGGCGGCGCGCACGATGATGTTCTCGAATTCCTCGGGTTTGGTGAGCAGCCCCTGGGCGGTCACCACGAACTGCTGTTCGACGCCGGGGATGGAGGGCTGGGCACCCAGCTGGCCGACGCCAAAGGTCTGGTTCTGGCTCTGGATGGCGTTTGCCACTTCCTGCGTGGAAATGTCGAGCTGGGCCATGCGGTCCGGCTGCAGCCAGACCCGCATGGCGATGTCGGGCAGGCCGAGCACCGACGATCGGTTGGCACCCGGCACCCGCTTCAGCTCGTCCAGCACGTAGAGGTTGGCGTAGTTGTCCAGATAGGTGGCGTCGTAGCGTTCGTCCGGGGAATAGATGGACAGCACCATGAGGAAGCTGGACGACTGCTTGTCCACGGTGATGCCCTGCTGCACCACGGCCTGGGGCAGTTGCGACGTGGCCTGGTTGACGCGGTTCTGCACGTTGACCTGGGCGATGTCGGAGTTGGTGCCGGGCTTGAAGAAGACGTTGATGTCGACGTTGCCGCTGGAGGAACTGGTGGAATAGAAATACAGCAGGTTGTCGACGCCGTTGAGCTGGGCCTCGATCGGCGAGGCCACGGTGTTGGCGATGACTTCCGCCGTGGCGCCGGGATAGCGCGCGGAAACCTTCACCTGCGGCGGCGCCAGTTCCGGATATTGCTCGATGGGCGCCACCGACATGGCGACGGCGCCGCCGATGACGATGAGAATGGAGATCACGGCCGAGAGGATCGGCCGGTCGATGAAGAAGTGGGTGAACATGGCGTCGCCCGGTTATTTCTGGGCCGCCGCGGCGGGCTTGGCGGCCGACTGGGCCTGCGCCGCTCCCGGCTCGACGATCTTCACCGGCTTGCCGGCAACCACCTTGAGCACGCCGTCCACCACCACCCGGTCACCGGCAAGCAGGCCGTTGACGATGACGATGTCCTTGTCGCCCTCGTAATCGCCAACCACCACCGGCCGCACTTCGGCCGTGCCATCCTGTTTGACGACGTAGACCAGATGGCCGTTGGAACCCTGTTGCACCGCAAGCTGGGGAACGACGATGGCATCCGGGCGCACCGCACCCTTCATGATCGCGGTGGCGAACATGCCGGGGCGCAGTTCGCCGTTGGGATTGGGCAAGGTCGCGCGCACCATGAACGAACCGGTGTCCTGGCTGAAGGAGGGATCGGCGAAGTTGATCTTGCCTTTCATGCCGTAGGGCTTGCCGCTGGGCAGCATCAGTTCGACGTCGAAATCCTGGTTCTTCGGGAAGATGACCTGGCCCTTGGCCAGCATTTCCTTCGATCGCGCCATCTGGTTTTGGGAAACGCTGAAGTTGACCCAGATCGGGTTCAGCGCCGCCACGTAGGTGAGCTGGGCGCTCTGGGCCTGGGCGTTGAGATAGGCGCCCTCACGCTGCAGGGCGCTGCCGGCGACACCCGTCACCGGCGAACGGATCGTGGTGTAGCCGAGGTTCAGTTCGGCCTCGATCACCTCCGCCTTGGACGCCTCGACCGATGCCGCAGCCGCCAGCTCCTGGCCCACCGCATCATCCAGATCCTTCTGGCTCAGGGCGTTCTGGGCCGCCAGGGGCTTCACCCGCGCCAGGTTCTGGCGCGCGGTCTGCAAACGAGCTTCCTGCTGGGCCAGCGCCGCCTTCGCCGCCGCCAACTGGGCCTGGAAGGGCTTGGCATCGATCTGGAAGAGGACCTGCCCCTCCTTGACCAGCTCGCCTTCCCGGTAGGCGATCTTCTCCAGGAAGCCGGATACCCGCGCCACGATGTTGACCTGTCGGGAGCTTTCGGTCTGGGCGACGAAGGTGGAGGAAAACGGGATCGTCTTCGGGGTCACCGTGATCACGGTGACTTCCGGCGCCGGACGCTGGGGTTTCGGCACTTCCTTCTCGCAGGCCGCCAGCAGCAGGACACAACAGGGCAGCAGCAGGAGGCGACGCGCGCCTGCGCGGAGTGGCCGGACATGGGGGGCGGCGATAGACGTGGAATTCACGGTGGCTCCGATGTATTACGGATCGACTGGCAAGCCCGAGACACCCTCGGGGATGGCGAACGATTGCGCGGCATCGTACTGCCGGGGCGTGGGCCGGGCAATGCCAATACGAGACAGACAAACCGGCGGCCGATGCGTCCGGGCGGCACTCCCGCGCCTCCGCCCGAGCCGAATCAGCCGCCGTCTGGAAGCGCCCCCCCGGCGTCCAGCATCAGCGCCTCCTCGAAGCGACGGGTCATGCGGGCGATCTGCTGCCAGTGACTGGCGACGAAGTCCTGGCTGTGGGCGAGATGGTTGCGCAACGACTCCAGCTCGCGCAGATTGGCTTCGGCCGCCCGTTTGCTGCGGTAGCCAAACTCCGCCAGCTGCGCCGGATCCTGCATCAGAATCGCCAGCTTGTCCGAGAGTTGCAGGCATTCCAGCAAGCCGACCGACTGCCCGCGCCGCGCGCGTTCGCCTTGCAGATCCAGGGCCTTGTCCAGTCGTCCGGCGGACAATTGGCCGCGCCAGGCGCCACGCGGCCATATCTCGCGGATGCGCTCGCTGATCAGCAGTTCGGCGAGGGTAACCATGCCGAACAGCCACATGCGGCCGATGGGCTTGTGCAGATCATCGCGCACCAGCACGCCGCCCACCTGGCCGAGCAGGCGCACGAAGGCGAACTCGTGGCGGGTGAGGACATGCACCATGACGCTCAGCGGGGCGGTGTGGTCCACCAGCTGTTCCGGCAGGATGACGCGTCCAGCCTGGGCACAGGCGCCATCGGCCAGGTCCTCGCCTCGGGCGTATATCTCAACGTGACCGGCGCGGCGCAGTCCCAGCACCGTCCAGCCCTGCTCCGCCGCCAGGCGCGCGATTTCCGACGCGGGCCGGTCCTCGTCCACCGAGGGCAGCGGGCTGGCCAGATCGCGCACGCTGAAGGCGCGCATCTGCCGCCGGATCGCGCCCAACTGCTCGGCGCGCCAAGCCATGCTTTCCGGAGATTCCGACGCTTCCGTGTCCTCGGCGCGCAGCCGCGCCTGGCATTGCGCAAGCACCTTCCGCGCGCGGGCCAGCATGCGGGCATCGCCCTCTTGCAGCACCTCCAGCAGGGCCGCCATTTCTTCCAGGAACACGCGCGCGAAGCGGGAGTCGGCGTCGGCGATGTCACGAGCGTTGTCACTCAGGTCGGCGAGCTTGATGGTCTTGGCGCGCGGCGAGGCGCTGGCGAGGTGCCGGCGATCGATGGCCTTGCGCGCGGCGCGGTTGCCATCGCCGGGCCGGCTGATGTCGGTGAGCTCCCGAACCAGGCCGGCCACACCGGGACCGAACTCGGCCTCCACCGTGTCCAGCGTCACCGGGGTGTCCTCGACGATGTCGTGCAGCCAGGCGGCGGCCAGCATCTCCGGATCGTCGCTGACCAGGGCCACCAGTTCCGCCACCGCGCGCAGGTGCTCGTCGTAGGGTTGCCGCGTGTACTTGCGGCGATGGTCGATGCGCTGGTGCGCCAGCGTGGCGAACTCCCGCGCCTTCTCCGGCAAGCTTGGTCCCGTGTTTACCGACATGGTCTGCTCGTTGTCTCCAGGTTCATCGCGCCACGCGCATCCCGGCGGCATGACTTCACCACCGCGAGATTGCGCCGTTCTCCCGATCCCGCTCGGTCCGTCCGCGGCAAAACCCATTTATAGTGGACGCGGAGCTTATCCTACGAGTCCGACCATGCGCGCTGTCCACTTCTTCCTCGCCAGTGTCCTCTGCCTGGGTCTCGCTTCCGGCCCTGTCCACGCCGCCGACTGGCTGTATCTCACCGCCCCCGGCGACACCTTGATCGGCATCGGCCAGCAGTACCTGAAGAATCCCCGCGACTGGCCGAAGATCCAGGTCGCCAACACGGTGGCGGACCCCAAGCTCCTGCCCGCCAACACCCGCATCCGCATCCCCGTCGATCTGCTCAAGCTGACGCCGGCGCCGGCGACGGCCACGGCGGTGCACGGCAACGTGCGCTTCAAAACCAGCGAGGGTCCCTTCCAGGCGCTGCGTGCCGAGACCCAACTGAACGGCGGAGAGACCGTGCTGACCGGTCCCGGCGGCAGCGTCAGCTACCGCTTCGCCGACGGCACCACCCTCACCCAGCAGGCCTCGAGCCGGCTGGTGTTTGGACGCCTGGCCGGTTATGGCAAGACCGGCATGGTTTCCACCGAACTCGGCCTCGAAAGCGGCCGCCTGGAAGCCAGCGCCGCGCGCCAGCAGGCGCCCGCCGGCGGCTTCAGCGTGCGCACCCCGGTGGCGGTCGCCGGCCTGCGCGGCACCGGATTCCGCCTCAACCTCTCGGAGGACGGCGCCCGCCTGGCCAGCGAGGTGCTGGAAGGCGCCGTGGGCGTGTCCGCCCAGGGTACCGAGGTCCACGTGGCGGGGGGCTACGGCACCGTCGCCGAAGCCGGCAAGCCACCCGCACCGCCGCGCGCCCTGCGCCCCAAGCCCAACCTGGCCGGCCTGCCGGCGCGGGTGGAGAGCCTGCCGCTGAGCTTTACCTGGAAACCGAACATGCCCGCCCGCGCTTGGCGCGCGCAGATCGCCGCCGACGCGAGCTTCGCCACGGTGCTGCTGGAGGGCGTGTTCGCCGAGCCGACCGCCCGTTGGGAAACCGACCTGGCGGACGGCAACTACGTCCTGCGCGTGCGCGCCGTCGACGAGGCCGGCCTGGAAGGCTTCGACAGCCTGCATCCCTTCACCCTCGACGCGCGGCCCTTCCCGCCCCGCCTCAGCGCGCCCGCCGACGGCGCCCGCCTGTACCGACCGGATGCGGTCCTGGAGTGGGCCGCGGCGGAGGACGCGCATGGCTACGTGGTGCAGATCGCGCCTTCGCCGGATTTCGCCGCCGGCGTGCGCGAACACCGCCCGGGTGCACAGTTGCGCCTGACGGAAGCCCTGCCCGAGGGCGCATGGCACTGGCGCGTGGCCAGCGTCGACGCGGCCGGACGCGCCCGCCTGTGGACCGCACCACGCGCCCTGCGCGTGCAGCACCTGCCTGGTGCCCCCACCGGCGGCACGGCCCGCGGCGACGGCAACCGGCTGCATTTCGCCTGGAGCGGCAGCCGCGGCGTTTCCAGCTACGATTTCGAACTGGCCGGCAACCCGTCGATGGCCAACCCCCTGGCGCAGCGGCGAACCCACACCCCGGAAACCAGCGCGGAACTGAAGCCGGGCAAGTATTTCTGGCGCGTGCGCGGCGTCGAAGCGGACGGCCAGGCCGGCGTCTGGAGCGAGCCCAGCCCGGTGGTGCTGCCGCCGGCGCGACCGACAGAACTGGCCGGCCAGGTCATCGGCGAGACCCTGACGCTGGCTTGGCGGGGCGAAGCCGACAACTACCGGATCGACCTGGCGCGTGATCCCAATTTTGCCGAGAAGATCTCGCAGACCGGGGTAAGCGGAAACCGGGTCAGCCTTCGCCTGCCGGCAAAGGGCCAATACTGGCTGCGCGTGCTGGCCATCGGCGCCGACGGCGTGGAAGGCCCTCCCAGCACACCCCTGCTGCTCACCGTGCAGGGACCGACGCCCTGGTGGCTGCTGCCGATCATGATGCTGCCGGCGTTGTAAGCGGGACTACCCTGCGGGCCGGCGCCAGGAGACGCATGCCGCCCTCGGCGTGTCCTATTTTGGCAAGTGCGGAACCCGTGCATCTGCTAGCTTGAAAAGACCACTCCATCCGCGCGCCTGCGCATTGGATGAAGCGACAGGTCGATCAACCAGCATGGAGAATCAAATGCGTAATTTTCTGATGGCGTTCATCATGGGTTTTGTCTGCCTGAGCAGCACCCAGGTGTTCGCAGCGGAGCCCACCGCGGACAAGGACAAGGCCCGGGCGGAGATCCGCCAGACCACACAAGACGTCCTCACCACCCTGTTCAAGGCCAAACCGGCGGCTGCGGAAGCCATGCCCAAGGCGGCGGGTTTCGCTGTCTTCAGCAACTATGGCGTCACCGTTCTCTATCTCGGCGGCGGCGCGGGCAAGGGCATGGCGGTGAACAACAAGACCAAGCAGCACACCTACATGCGCATGCTGGAGGCCAAGGCCGGCCTGGGCCTGGGCGTGAAGAAATCCCAGGTGATATTCATCTTCGAGACCGAGGATGCCCTCAACCGCTTCGTCGACAAGGGTTGGGAACTCGCTGGACAAGTCACCGGAGCGGCCAAGACCAAGGAGATGGGCGGTGCCTACCAGGACGCGTTCAGGGTGGGCGAAGGCGTCCTGATGTATCAGCTCACGGATGCCGGACTGGCCGCGGAGATGACCCTGAGCGGCAGCAAGTACTTCAAGGACGGCGAGTTGAACTGAAGCCGCGCACGCCAAGCGTGCCGCTGATGCTCCCCCTGGACGATGCACGCGGAACCTGCGCGGCGCGCTTTTTTGGCGCGTCCCCCGGGTTGGGTCGAAGGCTTGATTGGGAAAACAGGATTGGCCATGGCTGAAATCACACCACGCTGGGAATGGCGTTCGTTCGGCCTGCGCTTCGGCGCGGCGGAGGCGCGGCTGGCGCGGCTCACGCCGGGTAGCGTGCAGGAAAGCGACGAGATCTACCTGCTGTCCGCAGCCGGCGAGAATGTAAAAGTTCGCGATGGGCTGATGGACATCAAGGTGTTGCGCGAGGTCAACGCCGACGGCCTCGAGCAGTGGACGCCCATCATGAAGGCCGGCTTTCCACTCCAGGCCACCGATGTGGCGAAGGTGTTCGAGGCGCTGCGGCTGCCGATTCCGGCGCCAGCCCCTGCGGGCTACACGCTGGACGCGTTCATCGCGCAGTTTGCCGCGCCGGGCGGTCCAATCCGCGCGGTGAAGGTGCACAAGCGGCGCACGCGCTTCACGGTCGGCGGCTGCATGGCCGAACTCTCCGAGGTGGTGGCGGACGGCAAGCCCACCCGCACCCTCGCGGTGGAGTCCGAGGATGCGGCCGGGGTGATGCGGGCGGTGCGCGAACTCGGCCTGTGCGGCTACACGAACACCAGCTATCCCCTTGGCCTGGCGTCCCTGATCGACGGCGCAGCGGAGCGCTACGCCGTCATCGACACCGGCACCAATTCCATCAAGTTCCACATCGGCGAGCGCGACGCTGGCGGCAAGTGGCACACCGTCGTCGACCGCGCGGAAGTGACCCGCCTCGGCGAGGGGCTCGCGGATCAGGGCGTGATCATCGACGCGGCGCTGCAGCGTGCGATCGCGGCCATCGCCGGCATGGCCGACGAGGCGAAGCGGCACGGCGTGCGTGCGATCGCCGCCGTGGGCACCGCCGGCCTGCGCATCGCCTCGAACGGCAACGAGGTGGTCGAAGCGATCCGGGCGCGCACCGGCGTTCACATCGAGGTGATCTCGGGCGACGAGGAAACCCGGTTGGCATACCTGGCCGCGAAGGCCGGCCTGCGGCTGAACCAGGGCTCGCTCGTGGTCTTCGACACGGGCGGCGGCAGTTCCCAGTTCACCTTCGGGCACGACGCCGTCGTGGAGGATCGTTTCAGCGTCGATGTCGGTGCCGTGCGCTTCACCGAGCGTTTCGGACTCGACCGTGCCGTTTCCCCCGAAGTGCTGCGCGCCGCCATGGCGGCGATTGCAGCCGACCTCTCGCGCATCGACCGGCGCCCGGTTCCCGACGCGCTGGTGGGAATGGGCGGCGCGGTGACCAATCTCACCGCAGTCATGCATCGGCTCACCCGCTATGACCCCGAGGTCGTGCAGGGCAGCGTCCTCGACCGCGCCGAGATCGATCGCCAGATCGAACTCTTCCGGTCGCGGGATGCCGATGCCCGCCGCGCCATCGTCGGCCTCCAGCCGAAGCGGGCGGAAGTCATCCTCGCCGGCGCCTGCATCGTCCGCACGGTAATGGAGAAGCTGGGCAAGCAGTCCTTCACCGTGAGCGACCGCGGCCTGCGCCATGGCCTGCTGGCCGAGCGTTTCGGCGCCTGATCGTGCGCTATCCTGAATAAAGAAGGCTCCGTGGAACGACACGGCTCATTGATTACAAAAGGGATCTAGACCATGGTGACCAGGACAGCGACAAAAACCGTTCAACCCAAGCCAAGTACAACGCCCACGACAGCAACGAAACCGGTGACGGCTCGTAAAAGGATCGTGAAGCCCAAGCAACCCGCATTGGCGAAACCCCTCTCGCGCGATCAATTTGACGCACTCTTCAAGCTCATCAAAGGATCGACCAGCGTCGAACTGAAGTTGTCGGTCCCCCTCACCAGCCACCGCGCGACGGTCAAGAGCGTCGGCCTCGACCCGGTCGAGGCGCAGCCACGGCAGGCATTTTTCTTCGATACGCCCGACCTGGCCTTGAACAAGGCGGGGGTGGTCGTCCGGGCTCGGCGCATCCAGGGCGGCGACGCCGACACAGTCATCAAGCTGCGCCCCGTGGACCCGTCTACCATCGACCCGGACCTGCGCCGCTCGGCGGCCTTCAAGATCGAGGTGGACGTGATGCCGGGCGGGTTCGTCTGCTCGGCTTCATACAAGGGCGTTTGCAAAGGCCGGGAAGTGCTCGATGTGACCGCGGGGGCGATGCCGCTGCGCAAGCTGTTCTCCAAGGAACAGCGCGCCTTCTATGACGCGCACGCGCCGGCGGGCATCACCATGGACCAGTTGGTCCTCCTGGGCCCCACCTTTCTGCTCAAAGCCAAGCACCAGCCGAAGGACTTCGACCGCCCCATCGTCGTCGAAATGTGGCTCTATCCCGATGGTTCGCGCATCCTGGAGGTCTCCACCAAGTGCCTGCCGAAAGAAGCCTTCGAGTTCGGCGGTGCGTTCAAGGCCTACCTCGCCGCCCACGGCATCGTGCTCGGTGCCGATCAGTCCGCGAAAACCAGGACCGCGCTGGAGTACTACAGTGCCGGGCTCAAGGAGGCGGGGATGACGGACTGAGCGACCTCGCAAGGAGCGGGGTGGGATTCAGCTTCGGGCTCGTCCATCGGCGACCCCTCTCCTAGCCCACCCACCTACGCGCGTTGCGGAACAGGCGCAGCCAGGGACCATCCTCCTTCCAGTCGTCCGGCCGCCAGGAATGCTGCACGGCGCGGAACAGCCGCTCCGGGTGCGGCATCATGATGGTGAAACGGCCGTCCGGCGTGGTCAGCCCGGTGATGCCCCGCGGCGAACCGTTGGGGTTGAGGGGATAGGTCTCGGTCCTGCGGCCGCGGTTGTCGACGTAGCGCAGGCACACCTCCGCCGCCTTGCGCTGGGCCTTGCCATCGAACACCGCGCGGCCCTCGCCGTGCGCGACGACGATGGGCATGCGCGAACCGGCCATGCCGTCGAACAGGATGGACGGGGTCTCCGGGACCTCGACCATGACGAAGCGGGCCTCGAATTGCTCCGACAGGTTGCGCTCGAAACGCGGCCAGTGCTCGGCGCCGGGGATGATGTCCTTGAGCCGGCTCATCATCTGGCAGCCGTTGCAGACCCCCAGGGCGAAGCTGTCGGACCGCACGAAGAAGGCCTGGAACTCGTCGCGAGCGCGGGGGTTGTGCAGGATGGACGCGGCCCAGCCACCTCCCGCACCGAGCACGTCACCGTAGGAAAAGCCGCCGCAGGCGGCGAGACCCTTGAAATCCTTGAGCTTGACGCGGCCGGCGAGGACATCGCTCATGTGCACGTCCACCGGCGCGAAGCCGGCCTTGTGGAAGGCGGCGGCCATTTCCACCTCGCCGTTGACGCCCTGCTCGCGCAGGATGGCCACCTTCGGCTGCGCGCGCTTCTTCCTGACATAAGGGGCGGCGACGTCCTCGTTCGGTTCGAAACTCAGCCTGGCATGCAGGCCGGGGTTGTTCTTCTTCGCCAAACCCTTGAACTCCTGCTCGGCACAGGCCGGGTTGTCGCGCAGGGCCTGGAGCCGGAAGCTGGTCTCGGACCAGGCTTCGAGAAGATCTGTGCGCGCCTCGTTGAACACCGCGGCGCCCTCGCGCAGGATGCGGATGCGGTCCTTCTTGTTGGTTGCACCGATGATGTAGAACTCGTCGCGCAGGTCGGCTTCCAGGATGGCATCCATGACCGCGCGGGTGTCGCCGCGTCGTACCTGCACCACCGCCCCCAGTTCCTCGTTGAAGAGGATGCCGAACAGGCGGCTGGTGTAGGGCTCGCGCGGATCGGGGGCGTCCACCACGTCTTCCATGATGTCGTCGTGGATACGGTGGTATCTCAGCTCGTCGACGTCGAGGTCCACCCCGCAGCGGCCGGCGAAGGCCATCTCGCAGATCGTGGCGAACAGGCCGCCGTCGGCACGGTCGTGGTAGGCCAGCAACTTGCCCTCGGCGTTGAGCTTCTGGATCAGGGCGAAGAAGCTCTTCAGCCGGGCAGGCTTCTCCAGGTCCGGGCAGGTATCGCCCAACTCGCCGTAGACCTGGCCCAGCACGCTGCCGCCCAGGCGGTTGCGGCCGCGGCCCAGATCGAACAGGAGCAGATCCGTCTCGCCCTGGTCGGCACGCAGTTGCGGCGTCAGGGTGCGGCGCGCGTCGGCGCAGGGAGCGAAGGCGGTGATGATGAGGGACAGGGGCGAGACCACGGCCTTCTTCTCGCCGTTTTCCTCCCACAGGGTGCGCATGGACATGGAGTCCTTGCCCACCGGAATGCTGATATTCAGGGCGGGGCACAGTTCCTTGCCCACCGCCTGCACGGTCTCGAACAGGGCCGCATCCTCGCCCGGGTGGCCGGCGGCGGCCATCCAGTTGGCGGACAGGCGGAGGTCGGAGAGGTCGTTCACCGCCGCCGCCGCCAGGTTGGTGACGGCCTCGCCCACCGCCATGCGGCCGGAAGCGGCCGGGTTGATGAGGGCGACGGGGCTGCGCTCGCCCATGGCCATGGCCTCGCCCAGATTCGTGTCGTAGCCCAGGGTGGTCACCGCGACGTCCGCCACGGGCATCTGCCAGGGGCCGACGAACTGGTCGCGGGCGGTAAAGCCGCCGACGGTACGGTCGCCGATGGTGATGAGGAAGTTCTTGTTGGCCACGCTGGGATGCCGCAGCACCCGGTAGGCCGCCT
Source organism: bacterium (assembly GCA_009772925.1). Taxonomy (GTDB): domain Bacteria; phylum Pseudomonadota; class Gammaproteobacteria; order Burkholderiales; family Thiobacillaceae; genus PFJX01. The sequence continues at coordinate 76,255 of WOUQ01000001.1, read as the reverse complement.
CTACCAGGTCCAGCCCCTCGGCGGTGAAGGGCTTGAGGCTGGGCGCCAGGCGCTTGACCTTGCGCGTCATGCGCGGCGGCTTGCCGAGCAGCACCTCCATGGGCATGTCCACCGGCTGGTTGCCGAAGTGGCGGTCGGCCACCACCAGTTGACCATCCTTCGTCGCCGTGCCCACCACCGCGAAGGGGCAGCGTTCCCGCTCGCAGAGCGCCCGGAACAGCGGCAGATCCTTGGCGGCGATGGCCAGCACGTAGCGTTCCTGGGCTTCGTTGCACCAGATTTCCCTGGGCGCCATGCCCGGCTCCAGGCTGGGCACGTCGCGCAGTTCGAACTTCGCCCCGAGGCCGGCGCCATGCGCCAGTTCCGGCATGGCGTTGGAGAGGCCGCCGGCGCCGACGTCGTGGATGGAGAGGATGGGATTCGCCTCCCCCATCTGCCAGCAGCGGTCGATGACTTCCTGGGCGCGGCGCTGGATCTCCGGGTTGCCGCGCTGCACCGAGTCGAAGTCCAGGGCCTCGGCATTGCTGCCGGCGCCCATGCTGGAGGCGGCGCCGCCGCCCAGGCCGATGAGCAGGCCGGGGCCGCCGAGCTGGATGAGGAGGGCGCCGGCCTTGAAATGCTGCTTGTGGATGTGGTCCTCGCGGATGTTGCCGACGCCGCCCGCCAGCATGATGGGCTTGTGGTAGCCGCGAACCTGGCCGTCCGGGGTATCCAGCTCGAAGGTGCGGAAGTAGCCGGTCAGGTTGGGCCGGCCGAATTCATTGTTGAACGCCGCCGCGCCGATGGGCCCTTCCAGCATGATCTGCAAGGGCGAAACGATGCGCCCGGGGCGGCCGTGCTCCTTTTCCCAGGGCTGGATGAAGCCGGGGATGTTCAGGTTGGAGACGGTGAAGCCGGTAAGGCCGGCCTTGGGCTTGGAACCCTGGCCCACCGCGCCCTCGTCGCGGATCTCGCCGCCGGAGCCGGTGGCGGCACCGGGGAAGGGGGAAATGGCGGTGGGATGGTTGTGGGTCTCCACCTTCATGAGGATGTGGGTGGGCTCCAGGTGGTAGCCATAGACGCCCTTCGCGTCCGGATAGAAGCGGCCGATGCTGGCGCCTTCGATGACCGAGGCGTTGTCGGAATAGGCCGACAGCGTGCCTTGCGGCCGCACCTGATGGGTGTGGCGGATCATGGCGAACAGGGACTCATCCTGCTTCCTGCCGTCGATGACCCACTCGGCGTTGAAGATCTTGTGCCGGCAATGCTCCGAGTTGGCCTGGGCGAACATCATCAACTCGACGTCGGTGGGATTGCGCTTCACCGCCTTGAAGTTCTTCACCAGGTAGTCGATCTCGTCCGCCGACAGGGCCAGGCCCCAGTCGGCGTTGGCCTGCTCAAGGGCCTTGCGGCCGCCCCTGAGGATATCCACGGTGTTGAAGGGCGGCGGCTCGACGTGGTGGAACAGTTGCCCGGCGCCGACCTCGTCGAACAACACGCTCTCGGTCATGCGGTCGTGCAGCAGGGGCAGCGCGGCCTGGATGGTTTCCGGCGCCAGTCGGCGACCCTTCTTGCGGAACAGTTGCCAGCACACACCGCGCTCGATGCGAAGCACCGCCTGCAAACCGCAGTTGGCGGCGATGTCCGTGGCCTTGGAAGACCAAGGCGAGACGGTGCCCAGGCGCGGCACCACCAGCACCACGTCCGCCTCCGGCGTGTGCGGCGAGGCGTGCAACAGCTCGCCGAGGAAAGCGAGGTCGTCCGCATCCGGCTCCCGCGCCAGTTCGACGAAATAGCGGTATTCCGCGACCAGACCGGCAACGCCCGCGGGTTTCAGCGCGGCGAGCAGTTTGTCGATGCGGAAGTCGGAAAGGGCGGGTCCGCCCTTCAGGTGGAGTACGCGGTGCATGGGCTTGCCCATCGGATTGGGAAGCCGCCTATGTTAACGAAACAACGCGTAGCTTGTCGCCGCGCGGGCACACCCTGCCTTAGAGCCTATTTCAGTAGGGGTCATGCCCCGCGTTGAGGCCAGGAACGGATGGATGCAAGGCGCGACGCGCCGGCCATGGTCATTCCATGGCCAAGCGCCGCAACGCCGCAGACGCCGTTCCTGGTCTCAACCCGAAGGGCCGCTGGTGTGCGGGTACATTGCCGCGTTGCGGGTGGCTTGTTTGGAACGACCAAACCGCGCCACCCGCGCCTTGCACTGCATCCCGCACACCAGCGGCGCGGGGCATGATCCCTACTGAAATAGGCTCTTAATCAGCCGAAGGCGTCCGCCGGCGCCTTCATGGCGGCACGCAGGGAGGCGCCGACGCGCCCCGCCTTGAAAGGCTTGACGATGAAGCCGACGGCGCCATAGCCAACGGCCTCGCGCACCGTCGCCATGCTGGCATCGCCGGAAATCATGACGACGCGGCAGGATTCGCAGCGCGCCTTGATGGCCTTGAGCACGTCGATGCCGGACATGCCGGGCATGTTGACGTCCAGGCACACCAGATCGGGACGGACGCGGTCCACCTGGGCCAGGGCGCTCTGGCCGTCCTTGGCCTCGCCGGCGACCGTGAAACCCTCATCGCGCAGCAGCGCCTTCAACAATTCGCGCATGAGGGTGTCGTCGTCGACCACCAGCACACGGGGGGAGTTATCCATTGGATTCATAAGCCACGAGAAAAGGAAAAGCCGGCACAGAAGGCTTTTATCGGCAGCGCCGGATAAAACTTTAGTTATATGGAGAGTCGCCCGCGCCCTGTTGGAAGGTCCAGGCTTTCGGGCGATATCGAGGGTTAGTCATCCGCCTCGGGCAGGGACCACTTGCCCAGGTGATCGAGGCCGCAGTCATGACCCAGGAGGTCGGCGCCCTCCGGGGTATCGAGGGCATCGACGCCGAAATCGTCGTCGTCCTCCAGGATCGGGCAGGCTTCCTCGCGTGGGCGCGGCGGCCGGGTCTTGCCTGAACGGGGGATGGGGTTTTGCATGACATCCTCCTGCATCTGGGCTGTAATGGTTTTATAGATCGCCGAAACGAAATGAAAACCATGCTGACGTCAGGTTTGTATCCCCCTCCCGCGCGCCTGCCGGCGCGTCCCATGGAAAGCCACAAAGGCGACTTCGGCGCGGTGGGCATACTCGGCGGCGCCCCAGGCATGGCCGGCGCCGCACTGCTGGCGGGCCGCGCCGCCCTGGCCTGCGGCGCCGGGCGGGTCTATGTCGGCCTCCTCGATGCGCGCGTCGCGGTGGATGCGGGTACGCCGGAACTCATGCTCGCCGTGCCCGAGTGCCTGCTGGCCCTGCCCCGCCCGGCCTGTCTGGTCGCCGGTCCCGGCCTCGGCCTCGCCGCCGCCGCGCGCGAATGGTTGCGGGCCGTGCTGCCGTTGGAGCATGCCGTGCTGTTCGACGCCGACGCTCTCAACCTGCTGGCGGGCGACGATGCCCTGCTCGCCTTGCTGCGCGCCCGCGCCGCCCCCAGCCTCATCACGCCGCACCCCGGCGAGGCCGCCCGCCTGCTGGGCGAGACGCCCGCCACCGTGCAGGCCGAGCGGCCGGAGGCGTTGCGGCGTCTGCAACAACTCACCGGCGCCTGTGTGGTGCTGAAAGGGGCTCATAGCCTGGTCGGCAGCGCGGAAAACGAGGTCTGGCGCAATGAAACGGGCAACCCCGGCATGGCCGCGCCGGGCATGGGCGACGTGCTGGCGGGCATCATCGCCGCCCTGCTGGCGCAAGGCATGTCCGCCTTCGACGCGGCCAGGACCGGCGTCTGGCTGCACGGCGCGGCAGGCGACGCAGCCGCGCGGGCGGGGCTCGGCCCGATCGGACTGGCGGCGTCGGAGCTGATCCCGCACGCGCGGCGCCTGCTCAATCAGTACATAGCAGCCTGTCGGACTTGAAGAATCGAAGCAAAAAAATGGCCGAACGAGGACAGTTTTTGACGATTTTGCAGGGCAATAGTCGAACTATTGCCCAAGAAAGCGGCGAAAAATGGACCGTTCCGCCATTGTTGCAGCCGATTTCCTTCAAGTCCGACAGGCTGCTGGTGGCAGCCTAGCCGCCGCTCACCAGAACTTATTCACTGCCGTCATGCGCCGCCAGGCAGCCTCGTCTTCGGCGTGATGCTGGCCCGAGCGCTCGCGCAATGCGCCGCTGATACGGCCGGCGTCATAGGCCGCCTCGGCGTCCCGCCGATGTACCTCCTGTAGCAGCCGGTCGGCGACGACGGCATCGTTGGCGCGCCCCAGACGGTCCTGCAATTCGGCCAGCCGCTTGAGGAAGCTACGGGCGCGTTTGCCATAGAGGCCCTCGAGGGCATCGGCGGCGTAGCGCAGCTTCTTGGCGGCGATGCGCAGGCGGTGGCGACCGGCGGCATCGAGTTCGTCGAGCCGGCGACACTGACGGCGCAGGTTCTTCCAGCGCCGTCCGAGGATGCGGCGCGCCCAGTCTTCCACCGGCGCGCCCGCCTCGCGCGCGGCCTGCAGGTCGCGGCCGATGCTGAGCACCAGGCGGGTGAAATCCGGCGCGGCGATGCACGCCTGGGCCTGTTCGCGCGCCCGCGCGGCGGTCGTGCCGACGCCGGACAGGAAGCTCTCGCACAGGGGCGGGTCGCCCAGCACCGGCCGCACGGAAGGCAGGGTTTCCGCCACGAAGACGTCCCAGTCGCGGGCGGGGTTCAGGTCTTGCATGACCGCGGCCAGACCCGCCGCCCAGGCCGGTCGCGCCTTGCCGACACCGTCGCCGAGGGCGGCGGCGCCGCGCAGGCGGCGCAGGGCGATGCGCAACTGGTGCAGATATTCGATGTCGTCGGCCTGTTCCAGGAAGCCGGGCACGTTGGCGACGAGCTGGCTCAGGGCGGAGCGGACGATCTCCTGCCAGGCTTGCGCCGCCGGCTGCCCGGCGCGCAGATCGGGCCGCCCGGCGCGGACCGGCGCCGGCTGGGCGGCCCCGCACAGGAAATAGCCGCGCTCCGCCTTGCTGCGCGGCTCGACACGCAGGGAGAGGTGTTCCAGCAGGCCGAGCGCCCAGTCGAAGAGCGCCTCCGGGGCGCCGTCGAGCAGCTCGATCTCCACTTCGGAAATGGGCCGCTCGGCCGTGCCGGCGCGGATCGTGCCCTGGTCCAGGGCCAGTTCGGCGGCACCGCCCGCGCCTTGCAGCCGCCAGGTCGTGCGCCGGAATTCGGTGACGAACACCGGCGCAAGTCGCGCCGTACCGATGCCGCGCAGCAGTTCCAGGGCTTCGGCGGGCAGGATGGCGAGGTCGGGAGCTGAGCCGGCCACCGGCATTTCCCATTCCGGCCGGCTGCTCAGTGCGCCCACCGCCGGTGCCTCCGCCTTCAGGGTCTGCACCCAGTGATAGCCCAGCCGCCGCAGCCGGAAGGCGATGGCGTGGCGCATCAGGGCGAAATCGGGCGTGTCGTAGTAAACGCTGTGCAGCACACGGCCGGACGGCTTGATGCCGGCCAGCAGCGGATGCCGGCGCAGGCGCGTGGCGTGGCGGGCATCCAGGGCTAGCTTGAGCTCGATTTCCATGGGCGGTGGCGATGGCCGCGCGATAGAAGCGGGAAGGCTTTGAGGTTAGCATGGGGCGTTATTGTTTAGGTTACCGCCGCCACCGGCGCATCCACCATGAGTCCCACCCCCCCCAGCGAATACCTGATCAACCGCGAACTCGGCATTCTCGAGTTCAACCGGCGCGTGCTCGCCCAGGCCGAGGATCCCGCCACCCCCCTGCTCGAACGCCTGCGCTTCCTGTGCATCACCTCCAGCAACATGGACGAGTTCTTCGAGATCCGCGTCGCCGGCCTCAAGGAACAGATCCGCCTGAATCCCGAGCACATCGGCGTCGACGGCCTCACCGCGCGCCAGGCCTACAAGGAAGTGGCGAAGGTCTCGCACGCCCTGGTGGCGCGCCAGTACGAGCTGCTCAACGGCGAAGTGCTGCCGGCGCTGGCCGCCGAGGGCATCCGCTTCCATCGCCGCACGCACTGGAATCCCGAGCAGGCCGAGTGGATCCGCGCGTTCTTCTTCGACGAGCTGATGCCGGTGCTGACGCCCATCGGCCTGGACCCGGCCCACCCCTTCCCCAACGTGCTCAACAAGAGCCTCAACTTCGCCGTCGAACTGGCCGGCAAGGACGCCTTCGGCCGCGGTTCCGGCAAGGCCGTGGTGCAGGCGCCGCGCGCCCTGCCGCGGGTGATCCAGCTGCCGCGCGAGGTGGCGGGCTGCGAATACGGCTTCGTCTTCCTGTCCTCGATCCTGCACGCCCACGTCGGCGCCCTCTTCGCCGGCATGGAGGTGCAGGGCTGCTACCAGTTCCGCGTCACCCGTAATTCCGACCTGTTCATCGACGACGAGGAGAACAAGAACCTGCGCGAACTGCTGCAGGGCGAGCTGCCGCACCGCCATTTCGGCGACGGCGTGCGCCTGGAGGTGGCCGACAACTGTTCCGAGGAAATGAAGGAATTCCTGCTGCGCCAGTTCCAACTCACCCGCGCCGACCTCTATCAGGTGCGCGGCCCGGTGAACCTGGTGCGACTGATGAACGTGCCGGACCGGGTGGAGCGCCCGGACCTCAAGTTCCCGCCCTTCACCCCGGGCCAGCCCGCCCAGCTCGGCAAGCAGCCCGACCTGTTCAAGGCCGTCTCGGCCTCCGACATCCTGCTGCACCACCCGTTCCAGTCGTTCCAGCCGGTCATCGACTTCATCCGCGAGGCGGCCGAGGACCCCGACGTGCTGGCCATCAAGCAGACCGTCTACCGCACCGGCACCGACTCGGAACTGATGCGCCACCTCATCGCCGCGGCCCAGCGCGGCAAGGAGGTCACCGCGGTGGTGGAACTGCTGGCCCGCTTCGACGAGGAGGCCAACATCAACTGGGCGGAGAAGCTGGAGGCGGCCGGTGCCCACGTGGTGTATGGCGTGGTCGGCCACAAGACGCACGCGAAGATGGCCATGGTGGTGCGCCGCGAAAATGGAAAACTCAAGAGGTATTGCCATCTCGGCACCGGCAACTACCACGCCCGCACCTCGCGGCTCTACACCGACTTCGGTCTGCTCACCTGCAACCCCGAGCTGTGCCAGGACGTCAACGACGTGTTCCAGCAGATCACCGGCCTGGGCGACGCGGGCGAGCACACCTACCTGTGGCAGTCGCCGTTCACCATGCACGCCCGCATCATGCAGGCCATCCGCAACGAAACCGAGAAGGCCCGCAACGGCGAGAAGGCCTTCATCGTCGCCAAGATGAACGCCCTGCTCGAGCCCCGCGTCATCGCCGCGCTCTACGAGGCCTCGCGGGCCGGCGTGCAGATCGACCTCATCGTGCGCGCCGTGTGCGCCCTGCGCCCTGGCATTCCCGGCGTCTCCGAGAACATCCGCGTGCGTTCCATCCTCGGCCGCTTCCTGGAACACCACCGCATCTTCTACTTCTGGAACGGCGGCGCCGAGGATGTCTATCTCGCCAGCGCCGACTGGATGGACCGCAACTTCTTCCGCCGCATCGAGACCGGCTTCCCGGTGCTGGAGCCCAGGCTCAAGAAACGGGTCATCAACGAAGGCATCAAGCCCTATCTGAAAGACAACAGCAAGGCCTGGGACATGCAGCCGGACGGCGGCTACAGGCGGCGTGCCCGACGCGGGCGCGCCTTCGAGGCGCAGGCATTCCTGCTCAACCTGCTGGCGGCGAAGACCTGAAACGGTCTTGCGCACGGGATGCCCTGCGCAAACCGGCTTTTCAGCGATAGAGGTCGCTGGAAGACCCCATACCCTGGAAAGGACCCAGGGGATTCTTTTGCACGGTCTCTTCCAGGATATTCGGGCTGCCGCTCCACTGCTTGTAGACCACCTTGTCGCCGACGATCACGATCAGGGCACCGAATTTCCAGCCCGTGGTAACCGTCTCCCGCTTGAAGTTCATGAAGTCGAGCATGAAGTTGCCGACCCGGTCCTTTTTCAGCCGCCTCGGCTCCATGTAGTAGCCCTGGCAGGCATCCTGGGCCTTGATGCATTCAAGTATGCCGGCCGGCACGACACCATTGCCCTGTATGGGCGGAGGCAGAACGGTCTGCACCACCTGGGCGTGATTGAGAATCTTGAAGTTCGGTGTCTTGAATGGGTCGAAACCCAGGCTGCGCACGGTATCCATGTCGGTGACGAAGGGTTCGATCCTGTCGTAGCTGGCTTTCGCTTCCTCGAAAGTCCCCCAGGGCTGAACCGATTTGTCCTGAGCGGTGGGCAACAGACTCGAACAGCCGGCCAGCAAGAAGACCGCCAGGAGACTCTGCATTATTTTCATGGCACCACCTTGAGGCACATGCGGGACTCTCTTACACATCACTTGATGGTTTCAAGGTAGCTCACAACACTGAGGTTTACACGCAAGCGCAATGCGGCGGGGAGAGGAACCCCTGTGGAACTTGTGGCAAGTGTTCCCGGGCATCGCGACGGGACTTCAGGGGCACACTTCAAGAATCTGGATCGAGGCGCCGCCATGACCGGCCGGGTCAATCCGTCTGGACCCCCGCCAGGCGCAACGCCGGCGCAACTTTCGCCCAGTCCCGCAATTCCACCTCCAGCATGGCCTGGGTGAGCGGGTTGTCGCGCAGCCAGGCGGCGGGCAGGCGCAGGCTGCATGCGCCGTCGGTACAGGCAAGGCCAATGTCGGGCGGCGGCGCGTCACCACGGCTGGTGTTGAACAGCAGGGCGAGGCGCAGGCAGAGGATGAGCGGCCAGGCGGGGTCCGCGGGCGACAGCGCGAACTTGTCCAGGCCGCCGCGGCTGGCCCGCACCAGCGCCGCCAGGCGCGCCTGATCGCGGCGGGAGAAGCCCGGCATGTCGGCATTCTCCAGGATGTAGGCGGCGTGCTTGTGCTGCCCCGAATGGGCGATGGAGATGCCGATCTCGTGCAGGCGCGCGGCCCAGGCCAGGCGGCGCGCGGCCTCCGCCGGCTCCTCGCCGGCGGGGGGCGGCGCGGCGGCGAACAGATGCGCGGCCAGCGCCTCGACGCGTCCGGCCTGGTGGGTGTCGACGCCGTAGCGGCGCTGCAACTGGCTCACGGTGACGTCGCGCATGTCGTGGTCGTGCACGCGCCCCAGCAGGTCCCAGAGGATGCCCTCGCGCATGGCGCCCTGCGCGGCGGTCATGGTCTCGATGCCGAGTTCCAGGAACAGGGCGTACATGATGCCGAGGCCGCCCGCCAGCACCGGCCGGCGGTCCGGCTTCAGGCCGGGGATGTCGAGCGCCTCGGCGGAGCCCGCCTTGACCAGCCGCTCGCGCAGCCACTTCAGGCCCTCCAGGGTGAGGGCGCCGTCGGAGAAGCCATTCAGGCGGCAGATTTCGCCCAGGGCCTTGGCCGTGCCCGAGGAGCCCACCGCCTCCTTCCAGGTACCCGCGCCGAACTGGCCGGCGGTGACGTGGCGGATCTCGATGCGCGCGGCGGTTTCGGCGGCGCGCAGGGCGGCCTTGTCGACGCGGCCGCCGGGGAAAAAGCGCAGCGAATAGACCACGCAGCCCATGCGCAGGCTTTCCCGCTCGCGCGGCTCGTAGCCGACGCCGCGTATGCATTCGGTGGAGCCGCCGCCAATGTCCACCACCAGGCGTGGCCTGCGCGACAGCGGCAGGCTGTGCGCCACGCCCAGGTAGATGAGGCGCGCCTCCTCGCGGCCGGCGACGATGTCGATGTCGAAGCCCAGGGCCTGACGCGCCTTGTCCAGGAATTCCGCCGAGTTTTTCGCCACGCGCAGGGCGGAGGTGCCCACCGCGCGCACGGCGCCCGGTGGCATGCCGCGCAGGCGCTCGCCGAAGCGCGCCAGGCAGTTCAGGGCGCGGCGCTGGGAAGCGCCGTCCAGCGCCTTGCGCGCGGTCAGGCCGCTGGCCAGGCGCACCGGCTCCTTGATGGCGTCGAGGTAGAACAGCTGTTCCCCTTCCACGCGGCCCACCTGCAGGTGAAAGGAGTTGGAACCGAGATCGACGGCGGCAAGAGTGGGATAGGACTGCATGGCGGGCGGGCGACGCGAAGCGGTGCTGGGATTGTAGCGCCGGCCGGCTCGGGGACGCGCTCAAGAAAACGATGGGCCGCCCCGAGTTTTCTTGTCCCCCACGGGGGGCGGGCCGGGCACTGCCCGGCCCTGGGGGCGCTCACAGCCAGCCCTCCGCTTCGCGCAGGCGCTCGCCGACGCTGACCGGGGTGAAGTCCCGGCAATGCGCCAGCAGCACGGTGCGCGGCTCCTGGTAGCGCTCCAGCAGATCGACGAAGCGCAACGCGGTGGCGCGCGCGTCGCCGCCACGCAGGCGCCCCATCTCGTCCAGCGCGTAGGTATGTTCCGTCAGATACAGGCAGTCCTCGGGGTGCGACAGCACGGTGTCGAACACCTCCGCCAGCCGCTCCAGTTCCAGCGCCTGGGTGACCTCGGCGAGGCGCTGCAGGATTTCCTCCAGCGCATCCCTCGCCGCCGCCTCGCGTCGCGCGTCGGCGTCGCGCAGACGCGCCATCGCCAGATCCTTCTCGCGCAGCAGGCGAACCCGCTCCTCGCGCAGCCGTTCGACGCCTACAGCCAGACGTTCCAGGAAGCGGTCGAACAGGGTCCACAACAGGGCGCGCCGCGCCCCGGCCTCGTCCTCGGCCGGCCCGGACAGGCGATGGTCGGTGAACCACATCAGGGTTTGCGGCACCTCGCGGCGCAGCGCGCCGCCGCTGATATCGACACCCAGCACGGTCTTTTCCATGCGCCGCATGGACAACAGCGCATAGATCTCGCGCCGGCCGCCGGCGGCAACGTAGTCACGCAGCGCCGGACTGCCGCACAGCGCGCGACGGATGTCCTCGGGCGAGGCGAACAGGGCGCGCACGGCCGGCTCGCCGGCGTAACGCCCCGGACTCAGCTCAAGTGGGCCGGGAATGCCCTCGGCGACGCGGCGCGCCTGTGCCAGGGCGGCGGCGATGGCGACGCGGTAACGCCGGGGCCAGCCGCTCGCCTGCGGCAGGCGCGGCTCCACGCGCGCCGTGGCGCGTTCCAGGGCAACTTCCAGGTCGGGGTCGGCGGTATCGTCGCGAACCAGGCGCAACAGGCGGGCAAAGGGGTTCATGACAGGCGTGAGGAAACGGGCGCGAAAAGGCGGGCAAGCATGCGGTCGCCGGCCTGCCTTGGCAAGCGCTGCGGCCTCGGAAACGGTCACGCAGGGCGGAGGGTGCAATAACGCGGCGTATTGCACCGAATCAATGCCGGAATGGTGCAATGCCCGAAGGTTTGCGCCCTACAGCGCCTGCAAGCTCAGCGTTTGGCCACGCCCAGTTCCAGCTTGGCCGGCACCTCGCGGCCCTCACCCTCGAATTTCGCGGCCGCGCCGGACTTGACCCGGTCGGCCGGGGTACCCAGGGCCACCAGGGCATCCACCACCGCCTGGCCGCGGCTTTGCGCAAGCTTGACCAGGACCGCGTCGTCCACCGTCTCCTTGTCCAGCAAACGCTGGTAGAGCAGCGCGTGCAGGTCGGCGCCCTTGAGCTGGCCCAGGTCCTCGGCGGACAGGGGTTCCTCGGGTTTGAACAGGTTCTTCAGGCGCGACACCATCTTGCCGCCTGCGGATTCCTGTTTCTTGTCCGGATTGGCCTGCAGCCACTTGCCGTTCAGCATCTTCCACTGCGTCTCGCCGAAGCGGGCCGCGTAGAGCGCCTCCAGTCCGGCCCGCGCCTTGGGATTGGCGGTGGAGATGGGACCCGGGTCCTCGTCCGCCGCCAGCTTCACCCCCATCTTCTCGGCCACGGCCCGGCGCAGTTGCCGTTCCTTGAGCGCCGGCCGGTCGATCTCGGCGGACCAGGCACCCTGCACCGTCAGGGCCAGGCCGGGACGCTTGTTGAGGATCTGCGCGATCTGCTTGAACTTCTCCTTCTCGGGCGGCGTCAGCCCCGCCTCGCCGGCCTCGAAAGCCACCTTCTCCAGCTTCTCGCCACCGCCGCCGAAGAGCGCGCCGAGGGCGCGGAAGGGGGCGGTGACGATCTTGGTGATGATGTTGCCGATGGCCTTCCAGATGATGCGGCCGTAGCTGAACTTGGGATCGTCCAGGCTGCCGGAAACGGGCAGATCGAGGTCGATGACGCCGTTACTGTCCTGCAGGATGGCGATGGCCAGATCGAGCGGCAGGTTCTTGGCGGTGGGGCTTTCCACCCGCTCGCCCAGGGTCAGCTTGTTCATGACGATCTTGTTCTCGCCCTGCATCTGTCGCTGCTTGAGCTTGTATTCCAGGTCCAGGGAAAGCTTGCCGGACTCGATCTTGCGCCCCACGAAAGTGGCCGTGTAGGGCGTCAACCGGGTCATCTCCACGTTCTGGAACACCACCTTGATGTCCATGAAGCCGGTGGGATCGAAGGTGTCCAGCTGCCCCACGGCGCGGGCCAGGCCGAATTCGTCGACGCGGCCGTCCAGTTCCAGCTCGGCCTGGCCGCCGGGCTTGTTGCTGATGCCGTTGATGTTGCCCTTGAACTCGTGGATGCGGGTACCGAAGGGCAGGGCCAGGGACAGGTCGGCGAAATCCATCTCGCCCTGGTCGATGCGCACCCGCTCGATGTTGACCCGGAAGGCGGGATCGGCCTTGCCGCCGGCGGAAGCCTGCCCGGCCGGCGCCGGCTTGGCTTCGGCCGCTTTGGCAACCGCGGGGGTTACGGCGGTGCTGACGGCCGCATCGTCCTCATCCCAGGGCGAGGCCGGCGCCTTGGCTTCCTTGTTGCCCGCCTCGGCGGTCGGCGCGCCCTTCTGGAAGGCCTTGGCGAGGCTGGTCGACTTGTCCTTGAAGATCACCAGCTTCAGGCCGGGCCGGTCCAGGCGCAATTCGCCGATGTCCAGGCTGGTCGGCGTGGCCGCCAGGTCATTGCTGGACACCGACTTCCAGGCCAGGAAGCGCTCGCCGGTGCTGATTTCGTTGATCAGCAGGTCGTCCACATGGAAGCCACCCGTGTACCGGACCTTGCCGTCGCCGTAGCGCACCTGGCCGGCCGTGGAAGCGCGGCCGCCGGCCAGCAGCAGATTGGAGGCCTTGGCCAGATAGGGCTGGACCGGGCTCAGGGCCAGGTCGACCAGGTTCAGCTTCAGGTCGGCCGTCGGACGCCCCGGCGCCACCTTGCCGGACGCTTCGAAGCGGCCGCCTTCGAGCACGCGGAATCCCATGCGCACGGGAATGGCGGCCTTGAGGTCCTCGCTCAGCCCCTTGGCGCTGGCCTGGATATCCTGGACGGTGAACTTCACGAACGGCGTGATGGACTCGTCGCGCAAGGCCAGCCGGAACCCGTTGGCCTCCACTTCGCCGACGCGATAGCGCCAGTCCAGGGTCTTCCTGGCGGCCACCACCACCACGCGCTCGGCGACCGCCTTGGCCGGCTGTCGGCGCAGGGCCTCCAGCAGGGGCCGTTGCCCCCGAGCGTCGCGCACCACCTCCATCTGCCCGTTGAGCAGGGCGATGCGGCCCAGCGTGGCGTTCTGGCCGGCGAGATCGACGCGGCCCTCCTCCACCACCACACCGCCCAGAACCAGCACGGGATCCTTCACTTCCCCGGACAACAGGCGAATGCCGGATACATCGATGCCGAGGTCCTCCAGCTCGGCCTTGGGTTCCCCCGCCCCCAGCTCGGCATGGGCCTTGAAACCAATCTTGAGATTGCCCACTTCCGCCGTCAGCGGCTTGACGAAGCCCAGATCGGTGAAGTGGATGGCCATCTGGTCGAGGCTGAAGCGGCCCAGGCCGATGCGCCAGGCCGGCTCGGCCGCCGCAGGCTGCGCTGCTGCCGGAGCCTGCCCGGCCTTAGCCGGCGCCGCGGGAGCCGGCGCCTTGCCAGTTATATCCGGCGCGGACGCCACCTGGCCCTGGGCCGGAGCGACGAACCAGTCCTGCAGATCGATGCGGCCATCCGCGGCGCGGGTGAGGGCGACCCGCCCGCCGTTGAGGGCGATCTCGCCGATCTCCAGGCTGCGCCGGCCCAGGTCGAAACGGCCGCCGCTGAGGGCGAGTCGCTCCAGGGTCACGGCGGGTGCCGCGGCCGGCGCGCCGCGCAGGGCCAGCCTGTCCACCGCCAGGCTGAGGTCATCCACGTTCAGGCTGAGCTTCTTGTCGGCCCAGCCTACCTTGTACTTGAGGCCCAGGGCTGCCACGCCCTCGGGCGGCGCCATGTTCAGCCTGGCCTCCAGATAGGGCCAGGCCTTGGCCAGGGGCAGGCTGTCCACGGCCAGTTCGCCGGTGGCCAGCACCGGTTTCAGGGTCACGTCACCCTTCCAGCGCACGCGGGCGCCGATTTCCGTGGTCGCGGCCAGGGTATGGGCGCCCTTGTCCTCGGGCAAGGTGGAGAGATCGGTGAGGGTGAGGGCCAGGGGGCTCAGGCTGGTCTCGAAATCCACCTTGCGGTCGGCCACGTCCACCCAGCCCCTTTCCAGGACGATGCGCCGGATCAACAGGCGCGGCAGGGGCTTCTCGGGTTTTTCCTCCTCGTCCTTGAAGGCCTCGATCAGGCCGCTCCAGTTCAGGCGGCCGTCGGCCAGCAGTTCCATCCGGGCGCGGGGACCAGTGAGGCGGATGGCGTCGAAGGTCCAGGCCCACTTGAACAGGCTGGCCGCCTCGAAGTCCACGAACAGATCGTCGAAGGCCAGCAGAGGCTTGCCATCCGGCTCGGCGAGCTTGAGCCCCTTCACCGACACCGACAGGGCGAAAGGATCGAAGCGCGCCTCGGCGATGCTGAGCTGGTGCCGACTCTTGTCGGCGATAAACTTGGGCGCGGCCCATTTCACCAGGGGATCGAAACCGAACCAGGCGAACAGGAACCAGGCTGCCACCAGCGCCAGTGCGACCAGGACGGGGATCTTCAGCAGAAACGAGCGTAGGCGGGCGAGCATGGGGCTTCCTCGGGTTCTTGCAGCCATATTGCCAAAGAATGCGACCCCCGCGAAGGCAGGACAGTGAAGGCGGTCACACCCGGGGCGGGCGTCTGGCCTGCCAGCCGGGCCTGAGGTCATGGCCTAATACGCCGCGCCCAGCCTGCGTGGGGCGAGCCGTCACCCGCGCAAGGGGGCGCTGTGCGCGCCTCAGGCGACGCGGAAGCGTCCCGCCAGGGCGTTCAATTCGGCGGCCAGATGTTCCAGTCGCTGCGCCGCGGCGGCGGTCTGAGCCACCGCCGCGCTGTTCTCCTCGGAACCCTGGGCGATGCGTTCCACCTTCTGGGCGATGTCGCGCGCGGCGACGGTCTGCTCCCGTATGGCCAGGCTGATGTCGTCCACGGCGTGGGTGGCGCGCTCGGCTCCGGCCTGGATGCCGGTGACCGAATCACCGGCCTGGTGCGCGAGATTGACGCCCTCGTCGACTTGCCGGACGCCGGCCTGCATTTCCTGCACGGCGCGCTCGGTGCCCTGCTGGATCTTGGCGATCATGGCACCGATCTCCTGGGTGGAGTTGCCGGTGCGCTCCGCTAGCTTCCTCACCTCGTCCGCCACCACGGCGAAGCCGCGCCCCTGCTCGCCGGCACGCGCCGCCTCGATGGCCGCGTTGAGCGCGAGCAGGTTGGTCTGGTCGGCGATGTCCTTGATGACCTGGACGATGCTGGAAATCTGGTCGGAATATCCCTCCAGCTCGCGGATGGTGGAAGCCGTGCCGTTCACCGCCTCGGCGATGCGCTTCATCTCGCCCGCCGCCTGGTGGATGATGCGGCCGCCCTCGCCGGAGCGGGCGCTGGAATCCTGGGTGACGGCACGCGCCTCGCGGGCGTGTTCCTCCACCTGGTCGATGGACACCGACAGCTGTTCCACCGAGGCCGCCATGCTGGAAGCCGCCTCCGCCTGCATCTCGGTGGAGCGGGCGCTGCCCGCCGCCGAGGCCGACAAATCACCGGCGGCTTGCGCCAGCGCCCGGGCATTGCCGGCGATGCCGGCGATGAGTTCGCGCAGATCGTCGCGCATGCGCGCCAGCCTGGCGATGAATGCACCAATCTCGTCCCGTCCCGCCTTGGGCATGGCGCGGGTGAGATCGCCGGCGGCGATGGCTGCCGCGGCCTCCCCCGCCTCGTGCAGGGAACGGGTGAGATGCCGCACGGTGAAATGGGCCAGGGACAGGACGGATACCAGGCCGACCACGAACAAGGCGAGATAAATCAGACGACCCCGCTCGTACGCGGCTTCGGCGCGCTCGAATTCCGCCTTCGCCACCTGGGTCTGGTAGGCCATGAGCTTGGCCAGGGCTTGGTGGGCGGCCTTGCCTTCGGTGCGCACCGCCATCACAAAGGAGTGGAACACCTCGTACCCGTAATTCCCCGCCCGCATCGCTTCCGAGGCGGCCAGCAGCTTGGCCACCCAGGCCTTGCGCTTGTCCGCGAAATCGGCCGCGAGCAGCTTTTCCTCCTCGGTCAGGTAAGTGACCAGGTATTTCGTCCACAGGCCGTCCAGTTCCGCCTTGCGGCCCGCCACCGCATCCAGGTGCATGCTGACCGGATGGTCGTGCAGGGCGGCGGTGGGGCTGTCGGGCGCGTGCTGGAAGGCGAGCAGGATTTGCGCCGTGTTCTCGCGGATGCCGGCGTCGATGCGGGCGAGGTCATGCAGGGGCACGGCGCGGTCCTCGTACACCGTCTTGAGCGCATTGCGCGACTGATCCAGGCCCTGCCAACCGACCGCGACGGAGAGCGCGAACAGCAGGGCGGAAAGCCCGACCATCAGCCACAGCCGCAGGGCGATGCTGAAGCCGCCGCCCACGTCGCGTGACATACCCTGCGGGCCCGCAACCGGGGCTGGGCTACCCATCTGTGCATTGTTCACGTCGCGCGTCATGACGCCTTCCTTTGCATCCGAGGTTGAGTGAATCCCGACTCATCGCGTCTCGGCGACGGCGGGGAAGCACCGAGATTTACGGCAAAAACCGGCAACTCTTGACTGGAACCCCGCCGGGGCCCGGGAACCACCCTGTCAGGCAACGTGGGCGAAGAACAGATACCCCGCCGCCACCGCCGCCGCGAAGCCGGCCGCGTCCGCCACCAGGCCGCCGGCGACGGCATGGCGTACGCGCTTGATGCCCACCGCGCCGAAATACACCGCCAGCACGTAGAAAGTGGTCTCGGTGCTGCCCTGGACGATGCTGGCGAGCCGGCCGGCGAAGCTGTCGGCGCCCTGGGCCTGCATGGTTTCCACCATCATGGCGCGGGCGCCGGAACCGGACAGGGGTTTCATCAGCATGGTGGGCAGGGCATCCACCCAGGCGGTGTCGAAGCCCAGGGCCGCGACCGCGCCGCGCACCGCTTCGACGAAGGCCGGCAGGGCGCCGCTGGCGCGCAGCATGCCGATGGCCACCAGCATGGCCACCAGGTAGGGAATGATGGTCACCGCGGTCTGGAAGCCCTCCTTGGCGCCGTCGATGAAGGCCTCGTAGGCATTCACCCGCTTCCACGCCGCGCCCAGCAGGAACACCAGTACCAGGGCGAGCAGCAGGAAGTTGGACAGGGTGGAGGAACTGGCCGTCATCTCCGCCGCCGGCATCCTCGAGAAATGCCAGGCCAGGCCGCCCACCACCGCCGTGACGCCGGCGAGCCAGGCCAGCACCACCGCGTCCAGGCGGATCCTCTGCACCGACGCCACGAACAAAAAACCCGCCAGGGTGGAGGCATAGGTGGCCATGAGGATGGGAATGAAGACGTCGGTGGGGTCCGCCGCCCCCAGCTGCGCCCGGTAGGTGAAGATGGTCACCGGCAGCAGGGTCACCGAGGAGGCGTTGAGCACCAGGAACAGGATTTGCGCGTTGCTCGCCGTGTCCTTGTCGGGGTTCAGGTCCTGCAATTCCTTCATCGCCTTGAGACCCATGGGCGTGGCCGCATTGTCCAGGCCGAGCACGTTGGCCGACATGTTCATGGTGATGGAGCCCAGCGCCGGGTGGCCGCGCGGCACGTCGGGGAACAGGCGCGCGAACAGCGGCCCGAGCCCGCGCCCCACCAGGTCGAGGAAGCCCGCCCGCTCGCCCACCTTCATCACCCCCAGCCACAGGCACATGACGCCGGTCAGGCCCAGGGCCACCTCGAAAGCGGTCTTGGCGGAATCGAAGGCCGCCTTCATCACCGCGCCAAAGATGGCCGCGTCACCGCCCAGGTATTGCAGCACCGCGGCGACGAAAGCGATGGCGAAGAAGCCGATCCAGAGGACGTTGAGCATGCGGCGTTACAGGCTGCCCAGCCAGAGCAGCCCCAGCACCGCCACCCAGAGCAGGGCGGCGCGCCAGACCAGGGCCACCACGGCATCCAGGGAATCCGGACCAGGCGCCATGCCCTGCGGTTCGTCCGGTCCCAGCGGCGGGCGCGGCAGTTCGCCGCCGGGCAGGCGCGCGTCGCCGCCCAGACGCAGGCCGAGGGCGCCGGCGCCGGCGGCCAGCACGATGCCGTCGCCCGCCTCGCCCCAGCTTGCGGCCTGGGTGCGCCAGCAGGCCTGGGCATCCTGGAAGTTGCCGACGATGGCGAAGCTGAAGGCAAGCAGACGCGCCGGCAGCCAGTCCAGCCAGTGGGCGACGCGGCGGGCGAATCGGGCGAACTCCGGCTCGGCCTGCCAGCGGTCGCGCGCCAGGCGGGTGAGCAGGTAGAGCACGGCGCCGGCCGGCCCGAGCAGGAGAAACCAGAACACCACGCCGAACAGGCGGATCAGCGACTGCCGCAGGATCTCCTCCAGGGTCTGGCGCATCAGGGTGTCGGCATCGGCGCCCGCCGGCTGGCCGGGTCGCCATGCGCTCAGTTGCGCGCGCGCAGTCTCGAGTTCGTCGGCGCGCAGGGCCTTGAACACTCCGGCGGCGAGGTATGAGGCACTCCTGAAACCGAGGCAGAAATACAGCACGGCGGCGCCATAGACCCAGGCCAGGGGAGTCCACACACCCGCCAGCGCCCAGCCCGCCAGGGCCACCGCCAGGGCTGGCAGCAGGACGCCCAGGGTCCAGGCGAGGACGCCGTGCTGCTCGCCACCGGCATTCAGGTTGTCGAGCAGGCGCGCCAGCCATTCCCCGGCCCACTGCCGGGGTCCGTCCGGGCGCTCCGGACGCCAGTGCTCCAGGCCGAGGGCGGCAAGCAGGGCGAACAGGCTCACCGGCTCGGCTTTCCGTCGCCGCTCGACCGGGCCGGGACGCTCACGGGCGCCCGCCTCAGCGCCATTCCATCTCCACGGTGAGCAGACCCATGCGCAGCCGGCTCTCGGCGGGGGCATAGAGTTCGACGGTGGGCATGTGGATGCCGCGGCCGCGCTCCTGCAGGTAGCGGTCCAGGGCCAGGTAGGCCTTGCTCGGGGCGAGCAGGCTGCCCGCCCGCACCTGCACGGAAAGCACACGCCGGGCGGGAATGGTGTCGATGCGCAGGCCGCCGCCGACCTGGCTGTCCGCCGGCACCAGGAAGCCCGCGCGCGCCAGGCGCTCGGGCGGGTCGACCAGATCGGGATTGGAATACAGCACGGTGATCGGCGTACCCGCGCTCAGCCCGCCGGCTTCCAGCGCCTGGCGGGCCTTCACCGCCAGTTCCGGCAGCTTGGCGTAATCGCCCTTCTGTTCCAGATAGGCGTAGGTGTAGGGGCCGGCCGTGGTTTCCTCGATCCGCGCCGAATTGAAGCCGCCCCACCAGGCATAGATCAGCACCAGGGGCAGGACGAAGGCGAGCAGGAAGGGCAGCAGTTTTTTCAGCATCTCGGCGACGGCGGCATGCGGCCCGCGGGAAGATACACCATGGCCGCTCAGGCGTCGGCAACCGGCAGGGCTTTCTTCTCCCCCTGTCCGTCGAGGCAGACGAAGCTCACGTGCGTGGAAAAGATGGCCTCCTCGGCGCCGGTCTCCAGATCGTCGGCATAGACCTTCACCGTGTACTGTACCGAGGTGCCGCCGACCCGCGCGCGCCGCGCCTTGAAGCGCAGCACGGTGCCCTGGTGCACGCTGCTGCGGAATTCCACCTTGTCCATGGCGACGGTGACGAAACGGCAGCCTGGATAGTCGCGGCTGGCGGCGATCCAGGAGATCTCGTCCACCCATTTCAGCAGGAAGCCGCCGAACAGGTAGCCATAGTGGTTGAGGTGTTCCGGGCGTACGACCTTGAAGCTTTCCATGATGGGATCCTTGCTGATGACGGCGGATTATTTGCCCCGGCTTGCCGCAGATCAATCTTGTCGCACCGCAAAAATAAGAAGATAGTTCTATCCTGATATCTTCGTTGCCCGGACATCAGCCATCATGCCCGCCCAGACCGCTCTCGACTGGATCGACATCGTCGTCATCCTGCTCTATCTCACGGCGACAGGCTATCTCGGCTGGCTGGGCTGGAAGGGCACCAAGTCGGCCTCCGACTTCCTGCTCGCCGGGCGTGGCGCGCATCCCATCATCATGGCCGTTTCCTACGGCGCCACCTTCATCTCCACCGCCGCCATCGTCGGTTTCGGCGGCGTTGCCGGGATGTTCGGCATGAGCCTGCTGTGGCTCACCTTCCTCAACATCGGCGTCGGCATCTTCATCGCCTTCACGGTGCTGGGCGAGCCGACCCGGCGCATCGGCCACCATCTCGGCGCCCACACCTTCCCGGAACTGCTCGGCCTGCGCTATCAGAGCAGGGGCATCCAGATCTTCGCCGGCGGCCTCATCTTCCTGTTCATGCCCCTCTACATCGCCGCCGTGATGACCGGTGGCAGCGTCTTCGCCGCCGCCCAGTTCGGCATCTCCTTCGAGGCAGCCCTGCTCATCTTCAGCCTGATCACCGCCGCCTACGTCATCACCGGCGGCCTCAAGGCGGTGATGTACACCGACACCCTGCAAGGCATCATCATGATCCTGGGCATGCTGTTCCTGCTCTGGTTCACCTACCACAGCCTGGGCGGCGTCACCCAGGCGCACCAGACCCTCACCGGCATGGCCGACATGGTGCCGGGGCCGTTGAAGGAGATGGGCCACCAGGGCTGGACCGCCATGCCCGAATTCGGCTGGGGGGCGAAGAATTACGAGCTGTGGTGGACCGTCGTCACCGCCATCATCCTCGGCGTGGGTATCGGCGTGCTGGCGCAGCCGCAACTGATCGTGCGCTTCATGACCGTGCGCAGCCGGCGCGAACTGGACCGCGCCGTGCCCACCGGCGCCCTGTTCATCGTCCTCATGACCGGCACGCCCTTCGTGGTGGGCAGCCTGTCCAACGCCTGGTTCATGCAGAACGGCGCGCCGCTCTCCGGCAAGCTGGTCAAGGCGATCAGCGCCGAGCCGGAGCGCGCCGTCATCCACGTCATGAAGGAAATCTCGCCGGGCCGCTGGGAGGCGGTGATGAATCCAAAGACCGGCAAGCCGAGCCTGGCACCGGTGGCCGTCACCGCGCGCGAACCCGCCATCGACATCCACGGCCAGCCCTTCGAGAAGGTCAGCGGCCGCTCCATATCCGTGGTCTACGCCAAGGGCCAGGCTGACGAGATCATTCCCACCTACATCACCCAGGCCCTGCCGCGCTGGTTCGGCCTGGTCTTCTTCCTGACCCTGCTGTCGGCGGCCATGAGCACCATGTCCGGCCAGTTCCACACCCTCGGCACCGCGGCCGGGCGCGACCTGTGGGAGCAGTTCTTCGGCAAATCCGGCGACGGCCAGCCCAGCCTGAAGGTGGTGCGCGTCGCCATCCTGGTCGGCCTGCTGGTCTCGGTGACCCTGGCCTACACGGTGCGCGACGAATACGTCATCGCCCGTTTCACCGCCATCTTCTTCGGCCTGTGCGCCGCCACCTTCCTGCCCGCCTACATCGGCGGCCTGTTCAGCCGGCGCATCACGCGCGCCGGCGCCGCCGCCTCCATGCTGGTGGGTTTCGCCGTGTCGCTGTTCTGGCTGCTGTTCATCAAGGCGCGCGAGGCCGGCGCCATCGGCTTGGTCAAGCTGGTCACCGACGGCAAGAGCAGCCTGGTCGAGGACCGCCTCAACTGGCCCTCGGTGGATCCCATCATCGTCGCCCTGCCCCTGTCCATCCTGACCCTGATCGTGGTCAGCGCCTTCACCCGGCCACCGGATGCCGCCCATCTGGCGCGCTGCTTTCCCGAAAAGACCCGCTGAGGAATCGCCATGCTCGGCATCGAGGATCACCTGATCTGGCTGGCCTACCTGGCCTGCCTGGGCGCCGCCGCCCTGTCCGTCGTCTACGGCCTGGTCCGCCGCAATCGCGCCAGCGACACGGTAAGCAGCGAGGACCGCCGCTGGGCGCGCGAAGAAAAGAAGGTGGAAGATGAACTCTGATCCCCGCGCATGCGGCCTGCTGTTCCTGGCTCTCTGCGCTGGCCTGGCGAGCGCCGCCGATCCCGCCCCGGTGTTCAGCGGTGGCGCCGACCTGCGCCTGCGCCAGGAGATGTTCGACAACGCCATCTGGCTCGACAGCACCAACGACGATCACAAACGCAGCTTCCAGCGCTACCGCGCCCGCGCCTGGGGACAGGCCGCGCCGGCGGAAAACATCAAGGCCCATGGCCGCCTGATGTGGGAAGGCCGGCATTACTCCACCCTCGACCTGCCCGCCACCACCCCGCACGACGACACCTACAACGGCGCGCTGATGTTCGACAGCCTGTATCTGCAGGCCGATCGGCTCGGCGGCCTGCCGCTGTCGCTGAAGCTGGGCCGCCAGGACATCATCCTCGGCAACGGCTGGCTGGTGCTGGACGGCACCCCCTTCGACGGTTCCCGTACCATCTACTTCGATGCCCTGCGCGCCACCTATAGCCGCGGCGACACCAGCCTCGACCTGATCCTCGTCGACAACGACGCCAAGTCCACCCTGGTGCTCAACAACAAAGACGAGGACCAGATCGAGCAGGACGAGCAGGGCCTGATCCTCTACGCCCGCCACAAGTGGAACCCTGATACCAGCATCGATGGCTTCTACATGTACAAGGACAACGATGCCTCCAGGGGCGAAGCGCCGCCGCGCTGGTACAACAACGGCGCCGCCGCCCGTTCCTTCGCCGACGACGGCCATACCCACGCCGTCGGCGGCCGCGTCGAAAGCAGGTTCGCCGAGCGCTGGAGCCTGCGCGCCGAGGCCGCTTACCAATGGGGCCGGCGCGAAACTCGCAATGCCAGCGGCGGCACCATCTCCGATCGCGACCTGCGTGCCTGGGGCTTCAACGGACGCCTGACCCGCGACTTCGGCGGTGACTGGAAGCAGCGCGCCCACCTCGGCTACGAATTCCTCTCCGGCGACGACCCGGACACCTCCGACAACGAGGCTTTCGACCCCCTGTGGGGACGCTGGCCGCAATGGAGCGAGCTGATCATCTATACCTATGCCGCCGAGAGCCGCATCGGCGAAATCACCAACCTGCATCGCCTCAACCTGGGCTGGACCGCCCAGGTACATGCCAAGGCCAATCTCAGTCTGGACTGGCACGCCCTGTTCGCTGATGAAAAAACATGCACGGTCGGCGCCCTCGATTACGGTTGCGACGGCAGCTTCCGCGGCCACCTGTTCACCAGCTGGATCCGCGCGAAGTTCGACAAGACGATCTCCGGCCACCTGGTGGCGGAGTATTTCCTGCCGGGCGATTACTACGCCTCGTCGAATGACGACAACGCCTGGTTCTTCCGCGCCGAGGTGAACCTGACCTGGTGAGCCCCGCGCTTGCGCGCACCCTTCCGACCCTTCCCGATTTCCCATGACCGCTTGTGAACCCATGTCCACTGAACCACAGCTCCTCAACGGCGACGAGGCCGTCGCCCTCGCCGCCCTGCACGCCGGCGTCGCCCTCGGCACCGGCTATCCAGGCACCCCCTCCACGGAAATCCTGGAATACCTCGACCATATCGGCGGCCGAGCGCAATGGTCGCCCAACGAGAAGGTCGCGCTGGAGGTCGGCATCGGTGTCGCCTTCGCCGGCGGCCGCGCCCTGGTGACCATGAAGCACGTCGGCCTCAACGTCGCCGCCGATCCATTCTTCACGGCCACCTATACCGATGTCGACGGCGGCCTGGTGGTGGTCTCCGCCGACGACCCCGGCATGGCCTCCAGCCAGAACGAGCAGGACAACCGCCACTATGCCCGCGCCGCCGTGGCGCCCATGCTGGAGCCGTGCGATTCGCAGGAAGCCTACGACTACACCCTGCTGGCCTTCGAACTCTCGGAACGCTGGAAGATCCCGGTGATCCTGCGCCTGACCACGCGGGTGTGCCATTCCAAGACCCTGGTGCGCCCGCGCGCCGAGGTGGCGCCGCCGCCCGCGCCGGGCTTCCGCCGCGACGTGCCGGCGCGCGTCATGATCCCCGCCTTCGCCAAGCCGGCGCATCTGCGGCTGCGCGCGAAGATGGTGGAAATCGCCGCCTGGAACGAGGCGCAGGGACCGAACCGGGTGGTTGCCGGCGACAAGGATCTGGGCATCGTCAGCAGCGGCATCGCCGCCGTGCACGCCCAGGAGGCCGCGCCCGAAGCCAGCCACCTCATCCTGGGCATGAGCTACCCGCTGCCCATCGAGACCATCCGCCGTTTCGCCGCCGGCGTCGAGCGCCTGATGGTGGTGGAGGAAGGCGATCCGGTGCTGCTCGAATCCCTGCGCGCTGCCGGCATCCCGGTGGAGGGCAAGCCTGAGATGTACCGTTTCGGCGAACTCAACGTCAACCGCGTGCGCCGCATCCTCGCCGGCGACACCTCGCCGGAACCCGTGCCGCCCAAGGGCAAGCCGCCCGAGTTGTGCCAGGGCTGCTCGCACCGCGACGTGTTCGAGGTGCTGCGCGACATGGACTGCATCGTCTCCGGCGACATCGGCTGCTACACCCTGGGCGTGCTGCCGCCCTTCTCCGCCATGGACACCTGCGTCTGCATGGGGGCCTCCATCGGCGTCGGCCTCGGCCTGCGCCACAGCCTGCCGGACGAGCAGGCGAAGCGCGTGGTCAGCGTCATCGGCGATTCCACCTTCGTGCATTCGGGCATCACCGGCCTCGCCGAGATGGTCTACAACCCACCGAAGACCGGCCACGTGGTCATCATCCTCGACAACGGCACCACCGCCATGACCGGATTACAGGAGCACCCGGGCACCGGCCGCAGCCTCAACCACGACCCCACCGGCAAGATCCACTTCGAGGCGCTGGGCAAGGCCATGGGCATCCAGAACGTGCTCAGCCTGGAGCGCTTCGCCGACGGCCATCGCCTGGAGTCGGTGTTGCGCGAACTGCTGGACAAGCCGGAGACTTCCCTGGTGGTGGTGCGCCAGCCCTGCGTGCTGGCGGCGCCGAAGATCCGCATCTACGAGCGGGCCGCCCTGGAAAAGATGAGCCACGCCTGCGCCGCCATGCCGGCGGATTGATCGAACTCCCCTCTCCCACCGGGAGAGGGGTTGGGGGTGAGGGAACCCGGCCTGGATCCACCATCCGGGCTCCCTCACCGCGGCCCTCTCCCATGGGGAGAGGGAGAAAACCTAGGAACGCGACACATGCATAAAGTCACCAACATCGTCCTCGGCGGCCTCGGCGGCCAGGGCGTCCTCACCGCCTCGGACATCCTCGCCGACGCCGTCTTCCGCGCCGGCTTCGACGTCAAGAAAAGCGAGCTGCACGGCATGAGCCAGCGCGGCGGTTCGGTGTCCAGCGACGTGCGCTACGGGGCGAAGGTTTTTTCGCCCATGGTGCCGGCCGGCGAGGCGGATTACTTGCTGGTCCTGGAGCCCACCCAGGTGGAGGTGAACCGGCCCGTGCTGAAGGCCGACGGCGTGCTGATCGCGCCGGACGTCATCCCCCTGGACAAGCTGAAGAACAAGAAGAGCTTCAACGTCGCCATGCTGGGCGCCCTCTCGGCCCTGCTCGACATCCCCGAGGCGGCCTGGCTGGATGCCATCCATGCCCGCCTGGCCGCCAAGCTGCACCGCCTCAACGACGAGGCCTTCGCCCTCGGCCGCGCCGCCGCGCGCGACCGTTTCCATCCGACCTGACGACCGGAGCGAGCATGCACCACGAACTCTGGAACGATGCCGCCGGTGGTTTCCACCCGGTCAGCGCCCCCGACTTCCTGCCCGAAGCCCAGTTGCGCGAGGTGCAACTGCGCCGCCTCAAGGCGGTGGTGGGCCGCGCCTACGAGAAGGTGCCCCTGTTCCGCCAGCGCCTGGAGAAACGCGGCCTGACGCCGGAGTCCATGCAGAGCCTGGCCGACATTGCCAAACTGCCCTTCACGGTGAAGACCGACCTGCGCGATACCTACCCCTTCGGCCTGTTCGCCAGCCCCATGGCCGACGTGGTGCGGCTGCACGCCTCCTCGGGCACCACCGGCAAGCCCATCGTCGTCGCCTACACCCGCGAGGACGTCGAGGTCTGGGCCGAGGTGATGACCCGCACCTTCGCCGCCTGCGGCCTGCACCGCGGCGACATCGTGCAGAACGCCTTCGGCTACGGCCTCTTCACCGGCGGCCTGGGCGCCCACTACGGCGCCGAGACCCTGGGCGCGACGGTGATCCCCATCTCCGGCGGCAACACCGACCGGCAGATCATGGTCCTGCGCGACTTCGGCGTGACGGCGATCTGCGCCACGCCCAGCTACTTCATGCACCTGGCCGAGAAGGCCATGGAAATGGGCGTCGACCTCAAGGCCATGCCGCTGCGCGTCGGCGTCTTCGGCGCCGAGCCCTGGTCCGACGCCATGCGCGCCCGCATCGAGGCGGACACCGGCATCAAGGCCTTCGACATCTACGGCCTCTCGGAAATCATCGGCCCGGGCGTGGCCAGCGAATGCAGCCAGCACGAGGGCCTGCACGTGTTCGAGGATCACTTCTATCCGGAGATCATCGATCCGGAAACCGGCGAGGTGCTGCCGGACGGCAGCGAGGGCGAGCTGGTGCTGACCACGCTCAGCAAGAAGGCCATGCCGATGATCCGCTACCGCACCCGCGACATCACCGCCATCCTGCCCGAGCGTTGCGGCTGCGGTCGCACCATCCGCCGCATCCGGCGCATCGGTAGGCGTTCCGACGACATGTTCATCATCCGTGGCGTCAATGTCTATCCGTCCCAGGTGGAAGCCGCCCTGCTGAATGTCGAAGGCACCCTGCCCCACTACCAGATCCTCCTGACCCGCGAGCAGGGCCTGGATCAGATGACCGTGGAAGTGGAAGTCACGCCGGAAGTGTTCAGCGACAAGGTGCGCGCCCTCGAGGAAGTGCGCGCCCGCCTCGCCCATGCCATCGAGCACATTCTCGGCATCCGCGTCGGCCTGCGCCTGGTCGGTCCGCACAGCATCCAGCGCAGCGAAGGCAAGGCCAAACGGGTGATCGATAAACGCAATGGCTGAAGCAGGCCGAAACAACACCCCCCTCCCCCGCCGGGGGAGGGGCTGGGGGAGAGGGAACGGCGCTTGCTGGAACCCGCCCGTGTTCCCTCACCCCGACCCTCTCCCGGGGGGAGAGGGGGAAATACGCCGTGCCTTCCGCCATGTTCTTCGGATCCATCGATAGGAGTCATCCATGAAACTCCCGCAACTCTCCGTCTTCCTGGAAAACCGCCCTGGCAGCCTGCTGGAACCGCTCCAGGTGCTGGCCGCCGCCGACATCAACCTGGTCAGCATCTCGCTCGCCGACACCGAGCAGTTCGGCATCCTGCGCCTGGTGCTGAAGGACTGGGAATTCGCCAAGTCGGTGCTGGAAAAGGACGGCTGGGTGGTGAACGTCACCGACGTGGTGGCCGTGGACGTGGATGACCAGCCCGGCGGCCTGGTAAAGATGCTGGCCGTGCTGGCCGAGGCCGGCATCAACATCGAGTACATGTACGCCTTCGCCCTGCGCCGCAACGTCAAGGCCGTGCTGCTGTTCCGCTTCGAGGACCCGGACGCGGCCATCGAGGTGCTGGAGCAGGCGGGGATCGGCGTGATCCAGGAGGAAGAGTTGTATTGAGGGCCCCGGCCAGCGGCTCACCTGACCTGACGCCATGCACACCGTCCAACCGCCCCCCATCGACAACGCCGTCCGCGACCGCGACGAAACCCTGCCCCGCGCCGAGCTGGAGGCCCTGCAACTGACCCGTCTGCGCGAGGTCGTGGAACGGGTGGCGCACGTGCCCTTCTACCGCGAAGCCTTCGCCCTGCGCGGCATCACGGCCAGGACCATCAAGTCCCTCGACGACCTGCGCCGCCTGCCCTTCACCACCAAGGACGACCTGCGCCGCCACCATCCCCTGGGCTTCATCACCGTGCCGCGCGAGCAACTCGCCCGCATCCACGGCTCATCGGGCACCACCGGCAAGCCCACCTTCGTCGCCTACACGGCGAAGGACCTGCAAACCTGGTCCGACCTGTGCGCCCGCTTCCTCGTCGCCGGAGGCCTCCAGCCCCGGCACACCGTGCACGTGGCCTTCGGCTACGGCCTCTTCACCGGGGGCTTCGGCCTGCACTACGGCATCGAGAAGGTGGGCGCGGCGGTGGTACCGGCCGCTTCCGGCAACACCCGCCGGCAGATCGAGATCATCCAGGACCTGGGCGCCGAGGTCCTGGTGTGCACGCCCAGCTACGCCCTGACCATCGCCGAGACGGCGCGTGAGATGGGCATCGACCCGCGCCGCCTACCGCTGAAGTTCGGCCATTTCGGCGCCGAGCCGTGGACCGAGGAGATGCGCCAGCAGATCGAAGCCGACCTGGACATCCTGGCCTTCAACAACTACGGCCTGTCGGAAGTCATCGGCCCCGGCGTCTCCGGCGAATGCGCCCACCGCGACGGCATGCACATCCAGGAAGACCATTTCCTCGTCGAGTGCCTGGACCCGGACACCCTGGAGTCGGTCGGGGACGGCGAGGAAGGCGAGCTGGTATTCACCGCCCTGACCAAGGAAGCCATGCCGCTGCTGCGCTACCGCACCCGCGACATCGCCCGCCTGACCCGAGAACCCTGCGCCTGCGGCCGCACCACGGTGCGCATGAGCCGGGTCACCGGGCGCACCGACGACATGCTCATCATCCGCGGCGTCAACGTCTTCCCCTCGCAGATCGAGGAAGCCCTGCTGCGCGTGGAGGGCACCACGCCCCACTACATGATCGAGGTGGAGCGCCCCGGCACCCTGGACCAGCTCACGGTGAAGGTGGAGGTGCTGCCCGAGCTGCTGTCCGACCGCATGGACCGCATGCAGCGCCTGAAGGACCGCATCGGCAAGGAAATCCTCACCGTCGCCGGCATCCGCGCCAACGTCGAGCTGGCCGCGCCGCGCACCCTGGAGCGCTTCACCGGCAAGGCCAAGCGGGTGGTGGACAAGCGGGGGCAGAACTGAACGGGTGCGGGTAGCCACCACTTTTCCCTCTCCCCCAGCCCCTCCCCCGCAGGCGGGGGAGGGGTGCGCGGCAGCGCGGGAGAGGGTTCTGGACATTCTTCTGGAGCGAAGGCCATGCACCTCGACCCGTTCATGAAACTCCTCGGCTTCGAAGGCGAGGTTACCGCCCCCGGTGAAGCCCGCATGAGCGTGCAACTCCGGCGCGAGCATCTCAACAACTGGGGTTCCGCCCACGGCGGCTTCCTCTTCGCCCTCGCCGATTCCGCCTTCGCCCTGGCCTCCAACTCGCACGGCACCCTGGCCGTGTCCCTCGCCGCCCACATCGAGCACCTGGCGCCCTGTGCCGCCGGCGACACCCTGGAGGCCGTGGCCAAAGAAGTCAGCCTGACCCGCAAGACCGGCGTCTACCAAGTGGAAATCCGCGCCGGCGACAAGCGGGTGGCCCTGTTCACCGGCACGGTCTACCGCAAGGGCTGATCTTTCCACGAGGGCTGCCATCGGGGCGCGCATCATCGTCGGACAGGTCGGTGTCTATTCCGGACTTCGCGGTATCCGAGCTGGCTCAACCATCGGACGGCTTTGCGCTTGGTGCCTATATTGATACCATTCTCGCATGGTAGCCTCTCGGAAGATCATCGAGCAGATGCGTCGCGAACCCGCGAACGTCCGCTACAACGACCTCAAGAAGGTTTGTGAGGAGTACTTTGGGAAGGCGCGCCAGACTGGCACCAGCCATGCGATCTTCAAGACGCCCTGGGTGGGCGACCCGCGGATCAACATCCAGGAAACCAAGGGCAAGGCAAAGCCCTATCAGGTTCGACAGGTGCTGTTGGCAATCGACAAGCTTGAGGGCATGCGTCATGAGCGCTGATCACTACACTTATCGGGTCACTTGGTCGCCGGAAGACGGGGAACAAGTTGGCTTATGCACGGAGTTTCCTTCCCTATCCTGGCTCGCGGACGATCCAGTGGCGGCTCTGCAGGGCATTCGCCAACTTGTGTGCGAGGTTGTGGCCGAAATGGAGGCTTCGGGCGAGGCGATCCCGATCCCCTTGGCTGAGAAGCACTACAGCGGCGAGTTTCGGGTCAGGATTCCGCCCGAACTGCATCGTGCACTTGCCATGCAGGCTGCGGAACAGGGTGTGAGCCTGAATAGGCTGGCAAGCTCCAAACTGGCGGCTTGACTGGCACGTGCTATAGGCGCCGGCCCACGTATGGCTGACCGGGCTAGCCGATTCCGCGACGGTGGTTCGCCCGGGCCGACTGGCAGGAACCAGCGGTAACCCGCCAATCTTCAGGCCGAAAGGCATCAAACCGGTCGGCGCAGGGACCATGGACAGGGATGGGTGCTGCGAGTCTTCAGGGCCCCTACTCACCATGGGGTTTAGCGCGGGTTTGCGCGGCAGTCCCGGTATACTTCGAACCAGTCTCAACGCAACAGGATTCCCCATGGAACTCGAACTTACCGGCAACGGTTATCTGGTAGACCCCTCCATCTGGACGGAGGAAATCATGTACGAACTGGCTCGCCTGGACGACAACTTCGAACTCACGGATGAACATGTGAAGTACATCCTGTCGGCTCGGGAAGTGTTCGGCGAAACCCAGACCGTGCCGCCCATCCGCGATTTCGCCAAGCTGCACGGCATGGACCGCAAGGCGCAAAAGCTGTACGACCTCTTCCCCCGGGGCCCCATGAAGATGATCACCAAGTACGGTGGTCTGCCCCAGCCGACTGGCTGCGTCTAAGCCTTCGTGAAGGCTTGCCGGACTGAGCGCCGGCAGCCATTAACGGGCTTCCGCGAGGGTTGCTTGACCTGACTCAAGGGCGGTACCGGGTGAGCCGCTCGGGCAACATACAGGGCAAGTAAGCATCCACATTGGCCGAGCCGGGATCGTTGGTCCTCGGTCCGCCTATGGAACGCTTCATGTTCAAGCCGCCGCAGTTCGGCACGCGGGCTGGACTCTGTCCGATTCAGCGTTGGGCGGATGCTAACGGGCTATGCTGAACACAACAGCCCGACAAACCATGCCCACCCGAACCCACCGCTTGCCCGCATTTCCCGGGCCTTTTTTGCTCGGGGTGATCTGCTGGGCCCTCGCCGCGGCAATATCGTCACCAGCCCAGGCCGCGCCCGTCGCCTGCCTCGACACCAGCATAGACGTGCTCGCCGCGAGCGAACATGACCGCCAACAGGCCTGCAAGGCGGTGTCTGAATCGGAAGCCTTCCTTACCGCAAGCGGCCTGAAGTTGCCGGCGGGGATGACCATTCACGTTGTCGGCCACCTGGAGGGCGCCATCTCGGAACCGTTCGCCCTCGCCGATTACGATAGCCGTCAGCGCAGCATCCACATCCTCGATTTCGCCCGGGCACAGGCCGCGTTCAGTGCCGTCGACAGCCCGGGGCTGCGACTGGGCATGAGTCCCGGCGTGTGGCGCAGCTATATCACGCACGAACTGACGCATGCCGCCATCCATGCCGCTTGCGGCCGGTCATGCCCGGAACTGGCCGCGCATGAATACATCGCCGCCGTAGCCCAGCTCTCTGTCCTGCCGGAACCGGAGCGCAGCGCATTGTTGGCCGGCTACGGCCAACTCGAAGGCTTCGCAGGCGTCGATGAGATCAGCGAGATTTATTACGCCATGAATCCCTGCCAGTTCATGGTGAAGTCCTACCTCCACTATCGCAGCCCAGGCCATGGCAATGCCTTTATCAAGGCATTGCTGCAGCCCTCGCCAGGGAACAATCTCCCGCGCTGAACCTCCTTATTGACCTTGCAGCGGCCCCCTTGGGCTAGAAAGAAAGTGGGGGAACGGTGGAGTTTCAGTTTTCCTAAAAGGAGGTTCTTATGAAATCACGCATGCAAAGACTGGCGGCATGCGCCGGGCTGCTCGCCCTCGTGGCGGGAACCGGTCTGGCCGCAGGCGAGCAGCCAGACATCGGCATGAGGGAATATCGCGCCAACTGTGCCTCATGTCATGGCCTCAGCGGCAAGGGCGAGGGGTTCTTCGCACCATTGCTGAAGGTTCAGATGCCTGACCTGACGGTGATGACCAAGAACAACGGCGGCGTTTTCCCGTTTGCCCGCGTCTACGAGGCCATCGACGGCCGCGTCACGTATCCCGCCCATGGCAGCCGGGACATGCCGATCTGGGGCAATGCCTATCTGGCCAGCGGCAGTCCTGAGTTCGACGACTATCCCTATAACGCCGAGTTCTTCGTACGCAGCCGCATCTTCGCCTTGATCGACTACCTCAACCGATTGCAGACGAAATAGCGGGAGTCCCGGGAGGCGCTTCAGCCGGGCCTGATGCCGGCCACGCCTCCGGGACCGAGGTCCCGGAGGGGGGTGGCATTCAGGTGCCGACGCGGGGAGGACCTTTGGGCTCGCACTTCTCCTTGGGCGCCGGCTCGGCAAGGGTGACCTTCACCGCGACCGGCTTGCCTTCGCGCATAAGTTTGACGTCGAGGGCCTTGCCCGCTTCCGATTTGCGCACCAGCCAGCGCAGGCGTTCCGCCGACAGCACCGGCTTGCCGGCGAATTCGACGATCAGGTCGCCGGCCTGGATGCCGGCGCTGGCGGCCGCGCTGTCGGGCTGAACCTTCTCCACGTTGACGCCATAGCCCACCTCGCCCGCGTCCAGCATGGCGTTGGGCAGGTCGCTGATCTGCACGCCCAGCATCTTGCCGGACATGCGTTGCATCATCGGCCCGGCGGGTTTGTGCGGGCAGTTGTCCATGCCGTGGTACTGCGGGCAGTGGCCGTAATTGCCCATGCCGGGATGGCCGCGCCAGTGATCGGCGGCGGCGGGAGCGGACAGGACGACAGCGCAGGCCAGGGCTGTCAGGAGCCGGCTCGCGGAAAAATGCTTGTGCAATGACATGGTCAGTCTCCTTCGGTGATTTCGGCTCGCTGCCGAACCCTGTGTTTGTCGCGGCGGGGGCGCCATGGTTCCCGAATGCACGCGGGCACATCGTGGCAGGCCTGTGCTTGCCGGGCCGTGGAAGTTGCCGCAAGCTTGCCGCCCTCGCGCATCTCCACCCTCCAGCCATGCCCCTCCAGCATCTCGCCTACATCAGCGTGGCCGCTCCCGGCATCGGGCAGGCCGACATCGAGCGCATCCTCGAACAATCCAGGCGAAACAATGCAAGCCGCGACATCAGCGGCCACCTGCAATGCCACGGCGGTCTGTTCTTCCAGATACTGGAGGGACCGGGTGCCGCGCTGGACGAACTGCTGGCGCGCTTGGGCACCGATCCCCGCCACGCGGATATGCGCCTGCTGTTCCGGGAACCGTTGCAGCGCAGGCAGTTCGCCGACTGGAGCATGGGCTACGGCCCCTGCGTGGCGGGCGACGCCGGCACGCAGGCCGCCGAGCGCCTGCGCCGGCTGCGCGACACCGCGCCCTGCGGGGCGCAGCGGGCGCTGAATCTGTTCCTTTCGCTGATGGCGGAAGCAGACACCTGAGTCCCCAGCCACCTCGGCCAACCTGCGATTCCCAGCCTGCTTACGCTTGCCTCCTGGGCATGTTCAATCCATTTCTGTCCTGGACATTTAATAAATTTTCTAAATTTTCCTTGAACTATATTTTATTTGTCCTAGACAAATAAATACGGGGTGACACACGCTGTCCTCCGCAACCTCTCACACTCAAGGAGAAGACCATGCAGACCCTTCGCGTTGACTACCCCGACCACAATCTGACTTTCGCCATGGCCAGTGCAATGGCCAAGTCCGCCGCCTGCGACAGCCAGATGCAGAGCCCCACCATCATGGCCTGGCACCAGCATGGCACCGATTCGGTCTCGCCCAGCTACGACGGCATCGATCCCCAATCCTGGTGGGCCAAGTATGGGGAAGGCAACGGCGGCCGGCTGGAGGTCACCGTCGGCGACCAGTTCGATTTCATTCTCATGGAGACCCGCGGCTTCGAGACCGTGGGCAGGCTGCCCGTCAGCAACCTGGTGGCCGAGGACGGCGTGGAATACATCTGCCTGACCCCCTTGCTGGGCGGAAGCGCCAAGCCCAACGAACGCGCCTGCGTGCCGCTGGACGAATGGATGGCCGATCAATATTGAGTTCCTGCCGCCCCGTCCGCCCCGGCGGGGCGGGCGTGGCCGGTCGGCTTGACCTTTAACGGCATGGGTCTTCGCATACCGATATCTCAGCTTCGCAGGCCCCACATGAGCACATCACTGCACGACTTCACCCTGCCCGCCCTGGACGGCGGCACGCTGAACCTGGCGGACTACGCCGGGCGGGTGCTGCTGGTGGTGAACACCGCCAGCGAATGCGGCTTCACCCCACAATACGTGGGCCTGGAAGCCCTTTGGCGCGAATACCGGGAGCGCGGCCTGGTGGTGCTGGGCTGCCCCTGCGACCAGTTCGGCCACCAGGAACCCGGCGACGCGGCCCGCATCCGCGACTTCTGCACCAGCCGTTACGGCGTCAGCTTTCCCCTGTCCGCGAAGATCCAGGTGAACGGAGCCGACGCCCATCCCCTTTACCGTTTCCTCACCCATGCCGCGCCCGGCCTGCTGGGCAGCGAAGCCATCAAGTGGAACTTCACCAAGTTCCTGGCCGACCGCCAGGGTCGGGTGACGCGCCGCTACGCCCCGACCACCACACCGGCCGAACTGGCCCGCGACATCGAAGCCCTGCTGGGGTGAACCCTGTGCGATGCCCGGTCCTGTGGGCCGGTTTCGCAGGCGCCGACATCAAGCCAGCAGAGCGAACTGCGACACTTCAGCCGCTTTGCGGTCGAACGTAACCGTATACCGAGCGCCCAGGCGCTGATGGGCGCGACCCAGGAGGTAATCGGAGAAGTCTGCCGTCCCATGCCGATAGTCCTGCAAGGCGAGAATGCCAAGATCCGGCGATTCGACCTGGAAATCACGGCAGGTCAACAGGGCGCCCAGGGCATCGGCAACCTGCTCGCGGCTATAGCCGTAGGCCCGCGACAGCACCCAGCCTACTTCGCACAGGACAATATGGCCGATGATGCCCGGCTCCGCCGGGGAAAGCTGCCGCTCGATGAAGGCATTGGCTTGCGCCGATTGCAGCGGATCGTCCTGCGTGAGAAAGCGCACCAGCACATTGGTGTCGAGCCCGATCATTTGCGTGCGGATGCGGCAATCGCCGCATCCATTTCTTCGAGCGAGACAGGGCGAGCCGGCTTGGGCAGCATGCCTTTCAAGCTTGCGAGCGGCCGGCTTGCCGAGAGCAGAAACAAGCGTCCGTCATCGTCGAAAACAAACTCGACCCGATCACCGGGATGCAACTGCAATGCATCACGCGCCTGCTTCGGGATGGTGATCTGGCCTTTGGATGTCATCGTGGCGAGCATATTCCTTACCTTTCTATATTGATATAAATGAAAGGAATGGTAGAGATCGTAAGAAATTGGGGCAATCCTTGCAAACTTCCAAGTGACTTATCGATGCTATCTGCAATGACCGTCCAGTCGCCAGTTTCAACACCAGATTCCGGATACCCGATAAAACCTCATGCGGCTAGCGGGCTGGCCGCCACGTCCAGAATGGCGCGCGGCAGGGCCTCGGAGGCACCCAGGTGGCCGGTGACGCGCACCGCCACGTGCGGATGGCCGGAGCGGAAGGCCGCCACCACCTCGGGGATGTCCTCCACCACGTGAGTGCCGGCGGCAAGAAAATAGGGGAACAGCACGATCTCGCGCGCACCCAGGGCCACACAGCGGGCCAGCCCGGCCGAGATGTCCGGCTCGGCGAGTTCGAGAAAGGCGGTTTCCACGTGATCGATGCCGGGCGAGCGCAGTTCGCGCACGCGCTCTGCGAGTTGCCGCACTTCCTCGTTCGAGGCCTGGCGCCGGCTGCCGTGGGCGACGATGAGCAGATGGCGGGGCGACACGTCGGCGGGCCTCAATTGATGCTGCCGGTATTGGGGTTGTCGGCCATGGCGTCGAAGATCGCGCGCAGGCCGGGGGAGCGTACGCCACCGTGCGTCTCCGTCTCCAGGTATTCCCGGCGGTTGGCCTCCGACTCGAAGTAGATCTTCATGCGGCCGGACCCCTGCCCCTCGATGACGAAGGGGGCTTCGGCCAGGTTGGTGACGTCGTTCAGGGTGATGGGGTCGCGGGTACAGGTGATCATGGCGGTTCCTTTCAGGGATAGAGGGACAGACGGGCCAGGCAGAGATCCACCCGCATCTCCCGACCGATGGCGACCAGGCCCAGGCGGCGCAGGGTGGTCAGGTCCAGGGGACGCTCGATGCTGTGGGGCTGGAAGGCGGCGAACGGCAGGCGCAGCGTCTGCCAGGTGGGCGGCGCCGCGAAGGACGCCCGATAGGACTGCCAGACGATGCGGGTATCGGCGGTGCGCAGATGCAGGTTGTAGGTTTCGCCGTTGCCGTACACCTCCAGCTCCACGCCGGCATGGCCGCTGGCATCCAGGGGACCGTGCCGGTCCAGGTCCAGGCTGGCCTGGACGAAGCCGCCGTCGTTCTCCAGGCTGACTTCACCGGTCAGGCGCAGGCAAGGCCGGCCTTCCACCCGGTCGGGTCGCAGGCGGCCGCCGGAGACGCCACCCATCACCGTGTCGGTGACCGCGCGCCAGCAGGCGCCGTTGGCGGCGCACAGGCCGGGATCGCGGCGGTCGTCGAGGACCAGCGGCTCGGCGGCCATCACCCAGGCGCTCCCGCCCAGGGCAAACAACACGGTGACGAGGCGCGCCATGGCATGGTTCAGCGCCCAGCCGCGGCGCGGCCGTGTTCGACGCGAATCAGGCCGGACAGGTCGAAGCCGGCCTGGCGGGCTCGGGCCAGCAGGTCCGCCACCTGCGCTTCGGGCAGGCTGGGCGTGCGCGCCAGGATCCAGAAATAGTCGTGGTCGGGACCTGCCACGACCGACCAGCGGTAGTCCGGGTCCAGGGCCATGACGTGATAACCGCCGTAGAAGGGACCGAAGAAGCTGACCTTGAGGCTGCCCACGTCGGGACGGTCGATGAAATAGGCGCGCCCGCGCGCCTCCCGCCAGGCTCCCTTGGCCGGGTCGAAGCCGCGGTTGAGCACGTCGATACCGCCGTCCTCGCGGCGCACGTAGGTGGCTGAAACGTTGCTGAGGCCACGCTCGAAGCTGTGATCCAGTCGGGCGATCTCGTACCAGGTGCCCAGGTAGCGCTCGGCCTGGAAGCCGCGTACCGGCGTGACGCCATCGGGCACGCCGGTACAGCCGGCCAGGTTCAGCACCGCCAGCAGGAGCAGGGCCAGGATAGGCAGCCGCTTCAGCATGGCGACACCCCGGCTGACATCGGCAGTTGTCCCAGCACCGGCTCCCCGCGCCAGCCCGGCTTGGCCAGCAGCATCTGCACCGTGCCCAGGTCGCGTTCGCGGAAGCCCGCCTCGCAGTAGGCGAAATAGAACAGCCACATGCGCAGGAAGGATTCCGGGTAGCCCAGGGCGCGCACGGCGTCGACGGCAGCCAGGAAGTTCTCGCGCCAGCGCGCCAGGGTCTCGCCGTAGTGCGGGCCGATGTCCTCGAGATGCACGGCGCGCAGGTCGGAAGCCTGGGTCAGGCTCGCACTCAGCGCGGTGACGCTGGGCAGGAAGCCGCCCGGGAAGATGTGCTTCTGGATGAAGTCGACCTCGCCCAGGGCCACCTGGTAGCGCTGGTCGGCAATGGTGATGGCCTGCAGCAGCATGGCGCCCTCGGGCTTGAGCAGGCGGGCACACTGGCGGAAGTAGGTGTCCAGGTTGGCGGCGCCCACCGCCTCGACCATCTCGATGGACACCAGATGATCGAAGCGTCCCGTCAGATCCCGGTAGTCGGTCAGCAGCACCTCGACCCGGTCCGTCAGCCCCGCCGCCGCCACGCGTTCGCTCGCCAGTTCGTACTGTTGCCGCGACAGGGTGGCGGTGGTCACCCGGCAACCATGGCGGCCGGCCGCGTGCAGGGCGAAGCCGCCCCAGCCGGTGCCGATTTCCAGCACGTGGTGATGCGGGCCGAGGCCGAGCTTGCGGCAGATGCGTTCCAGCTTGGCGGTGGAAGCCTCGGCCAGCGTCATCTCCGGCCGCTCGAACACGGCACTGGAATACATCAGGGTCTCGTCCAGCCAGAGCCGGTAGAAGTCGTTGCCCAGGTCGTAGTGGGCGGCGATATTGCGCCGGCTGCCGGCGCGGGTGTTGCGGTTGAGGCGGTGGGCAAGCCGGCGCAGCGGCGCCGACAGCCGCGCCAGGCCGGTCTCCAGGCCATCCACCACTGCCCGGTTGCGCAGCAGCAGGCGCATCAGGCCGCTGAGGTCGTCGCTGTGCCAGTCGCCGGCCATGTAGGACTCGCCGGCGCCGACGCTGCCGCCGAAGGCCACGCGGGACCAGAACGCCGGATGCAGCACGCGCACCCGCGCCTCGGGCTGGCCGTTGCCGAAGCGGTGCAGGCGACCGCCTTCCTGGATCAGCAGGGTGCCCTGGGCGAGATACCGCAATCGGCCCAGCACGGCGCGCCGGGCGAGGGCCGCGAGCGGGGTGGCGGCGGGCGTCGCCAGCTCGGGATGGGTGAGGACAGTGTCATTCATGCGGAAGTCTCCCGGGGTGTGCCGGCCGCCGGCGGATGGTCGAACAGCGGCGTGCCCTTGAGCCACAGGCGCAGGGCCTGCCAGTAGATGCCGAACACTACCTGTCCGGTCATGAAGGGGAAGCGCGCCAGGGCCCAGGCCAGGCTGGTTCCGGTCAGGGGCCGGCGGCGCAGGCTGAGGGTGGCGTCGAACACCCTGGCGCCCCGATCCAGGTCTTCCAGGTGCAGCAACAGGGTGTCGCCGGGCACGGTCAGGCGCCAGGCGTATTCCAGGTCCATGGGCAGGAAGGGCGACACGTGCATCGCCTTGGCGCAGCGGAAGGCCGGCTTCTCCGGCGAGCCCAGGTTGCGCCGCATGGGCAGCACGTAGGCGTGCCGCTCCCGCCAGGGGGTGTTGGTGACCTCGGCCAGCACCGCTTCCAGGGTGGTGCCGTCCTCGGCGTAGCAATAAAACAGGCTGATGGGATTGAAGCCGAAACCGAAATAGCGCGGGTGGGTGAGCAGCCGCACGGGGCCGAGCGGGCGGCTGCCGCTTTGGCGCGCCACCGCGTCGCGCACCGCGTCGGCCAGCGGCATGGCCGGGTCGCCCAGGTGGTCGGCGCGCCGCCACCAGGCCAGGTTGGGACGCCGCGTCGACCACAGCCAGCGACCTGCGAACACCCGGTCGAGCTCGTCCAGGTCCAGCCACAGCATGCACAGACCGTAGCGGAAGTCGTGCGGCCGCGGCGCCAGGCGCCGGTGCCTAACCCAGCCGACGTAGAGGCAGCTTTGCATGGCCGTGGTCCGCTTCGAAATGGCGCAGGGCATCCAGGGCGCTCACCACGCCGTCCTCGTGGAAGCCGTTGGCCCACCAGGCGCCACAGTAGTAGGTGCGCAGGGTGCCGTCGATCTCCCGGTGGCGGCCCTGGGCGGCGACGCCGGCGCGGGTGAACAGGGGGTGGTGGTAGGTCATGCGCGCGAGCACCCGCCGGGGATCGATGCGCTCACCCGGGTTGAGGCTGACGCAGAAGGTGTCCTCCGCGTCCAGGCTTTGCAGGATGTTCATATTGTAGGTCAGGCTCACGCGCCCGCCGGGCCCATCGGGCATGCGGTAGTTCCAGGCCGCCCAGGCCAGGCGTTTCCTGGGCAGCAGGCGGGTATCGGTGTGCAGCACCGCCTCGTTGGCCTGGTAGGGAATCGCGCCCAGCACCTCCGCCTCCTGCGGCGAGGGGACGTCCAGCAGGGCCAGGGCCTGGTCGCTGTGGCAGGCCATGAACACCGCGTCGAAGCGCTCGGCGCCCGCGTCCGTGTAGACGGTCACGTGATCCGGCCGGCGCGCCAGACGCCGCACCGGCGTGGCCAGGCGCACGCGCTCGCGGAACGGCGCCACCAGGCGCTCGACGTAGGCGCGGGAGCCACCCCGGATCACCCGCCACTGCGGCCGGTCGTCCAGGGACAGCAGGCCGTGGTTGGCGAAGAAGCGGATGAAGAAGCGGGCGGGGAAGGCCAGCATGCGGGCAGGATCGGTGGACCAGATGGCGGCCCCCATGGGCAGGATGTAGTAGTCGCGGAAACGCTCGCCGTAGCCGCCGCGCGCCAGAAAATCGGCCAGGCTCTCGCCGTCGTCGGGCCGGCGCAGCAGTTCCGGCGCCTCGCGGTTGAAGCGCAGGATGTCCTGGAGCATGCGCCAGAAGCCGGGCTTCACCAAGTTCTCGCGCTGGGCGAACAGGGCGTTGAGGGAACTGCCGTTGTATTCCAGGCCGCTGCGGCCGCAGCTCACGGCGAAGCTCATGTCGCTGGGCTGGCTGTCCACGCCAAGGTCGGCGAGCAGTTCGACGAAGCGCGGGTAGGTGCGGTGGTTGAAGACGATGAAACCGGTGTCCACCCGGTGCGCGCGTCCGCCCGACATCACCTCGTGGGTGTGGACGTGGCCGCCGATGTGCTCGCCGGCCTCGAACACGCTGATGTCGTGCTCGGGATGCAGGTGGTGCGCGGCGGTGAGCCCGGCGATGCCGCTGCCGATGATGGCGATCTTCACGATGATTTCTCCCAGCGTTGCGGCACCCGCTGGATACGGGTGACGTCGTAGCCCTGTCCGGCCAGGAAGGCCAGGATGGACTGGTAGTCGGCCTCCGGAATCGCCGGCGTGCGCGCCATGATCCAGACATAGTCGCGCGCCTCGCGGCCGATCACGGTCTGGCCGTAATCCGGGGTGAGATAGACGATGCGGAAGTCGGCCTGGATCGGCCAGAGGAACTGCATGCCCCACACCGCGTTGCCCTGGCCCTCGCGCACGAAGCCGCGCGGCGTGTAGCGTTTTTCCGGGCCGTCGAAGGCGCCGGCGCGGAAGGTGAAGGTGGTGGCGATGCTGCCGTCCGGCTCCAGCCGGTAGGACTCCACCGCGTTGTGGGCGCCCTTCTCCAGGAAGGTGGGGATGTTGGCGATGACGTACCAGTCGCCCATGAAGCGCGGCAGGTCGACCGGCCCGGCCAGGGCGATGGGCGGTCGCGGCGCGGACTGGCAGCCGGCCAGGAACAGGGCGGCGGTGGCTAGCAGGGTGGACTTCAGCATGGCAGCTCCCTAAAGGATCTCGTAGCGCAGCACGCCGCTGGGCAAGCGCGACTCCAGGGCGACCCAGTCGCCGTTGCCGGCATACCAGAGGTCGATGGCGATGTCCGGGCCGGACAGGCGATAGCGGCGAGTGGATTCCGGGCGCCCGCGCACGCTCAGGGTTTCGCGGCCCAGGGGCGTGACGCTGACCGGCACCGACTCGCCGGTCTGCGCGTTCAGCAGGGGACCGCCACGCAGGATGTCGGGGTTCCAGTAGGCGAAAGAGCGCACGCAGCCCTGCAGGCGCTGCTCGCCGCGCGGGGTACGCACCACGAATCCTTCACCGTCGCGCGCCGCTTCCACGGTATCGACGCGGCCGTTCTGACGGGTGCGGGCGCGCATCGACTCCAGGCAGTCGCCGCGCCAGCGTTCGGTGGCGCGGTGGTCGTAGCGGAAGGCGTCGAAGAACAGCAGTCGCACGCGGAAATCCGCCTGGCTGACCAGTTCCCGCGTGGCGCCGTCGCCGCGCGCCTCGAACACGTGGCGGCCGATTTCGTCGCCATCCAGCAACACCCGGAAGCGCCAGGTTTCCTGGGCCGCCGCCTGCACGGTCCCGGCGGTGAGCAAGGCGAGCGCGAACGCCGGCCAACGCGGGCTCATACCGATTCCGTGGCGCGCGCCGCGGTGCGCCTTGGCGGCCAGGGGATGAAGGCGCTGGTGCGCGCCACGTAGTCGCGGTAGGCCGGCCGGCGCTCGGCAATATCCTTTTCCAGCAGGGCGACGCCGGACACGCGCAACAACAGCAGCGTCATGAGCAGGGGCGAGACCACCGTCCAGGCGGCACCGGCACCTACCGCCAGCAGCCAGGCACCCCACCAGGCCAGGCACTCGCCGAAGTAGTTGGGGTGCCGGCTCCAGGCCCAGAGGCCGCGGTCCATGACGCGTCCGCGATGGGCCGGGTCGGCCTTGAAGCGGGCGAGCTGCCGGTCCGCCACCGCCTCGAAAACGATGGCGGCGAGCCACAGGCCGGCGCCAACGTAATCCAGCCAGCCCAGGGGCCGCGTGGAATCGACGGCGGCCATCAGCGGCAGGGCGACGATCCACGCCAGCACGGCCTGCAGGCCGAACACCAGGTACAGGCTCTTGTAGGCGAAATGGGGTTCGTTGCGGGCGCGTATGGCCTGGTAGCGGCGGTCCTCGCCGTGCCCCCGGTTGCGCCAGGTGATGTGCAGCGCCAAGCGCAGGGCCCAGGCGCTGGCCAGGGCCAGCACCAGGGTTGCGCGCGGCCCGGGCTGGGCGATGGCCGCGAGGTAGGCCCAGGGGGCCAGGGCGATCATCGGGCCCCACAGGCTGTCGACGATGCTGACGTCGCGACGCGCCAGGCTGACCAGCCAGGTGGCGAAGGCCGCCAGCAGGACGGCGGCGAGGGCGACGGCGGCGCCGCTCAGCGTCATGGCCGCGCCTCCAGCCAGGTGGCCAGGCGGAACAACAGGGGGGTGAGCACGGCCCAGCCCGCGGCCAGGACGAGCAGGGCAGGCAGCGGCTCGATCAGGCGCATGGCGCCTAGGCCGGCGCCGCCCCAGTAGGCCAGGGGACCGCCGAGGCCGCCGAGCAGGGCGGCGAGCCAGGGCCGCGCGCGCAGAACGCGGAGGGAGACGTTGAGGGTGGCGGCGAAATTGGCCCACAGCGCCACCATCCACAGGGGGGCCAGCACGCCGAACAGGGCGCCGCCGGTGAATGCCACCCAGCCGGTGGCCAGCAGCAGGCTGTCGAAGACCAGGCCGATCAAGGCAGCGCCGGCAATCAGTGCAGCTTCCGTGCGACCCGGCCGCACCCGCGTCAGGTGCCAGGCCAGCACCAGGGTCACCACCAGGAGGCCGATGGCCGTGACATCTCGGGCGGCGCTCAGCACCACCGCCCACCAGCCGGCCTGGAAGGCCAGGGCGTTGACCAGCACCGGGCTGGTGCGCGTACCCGCCGCAGCGCGGCGTGCCAGGCTGGCCGCGGTCATGGCGCCATTTCCCGCGCGGCGGGCCGCTCGAACAGATAGTGGCCGACGCGCCAGGTTTCGCCGCCGTCGTAGCCGAAGGTCTCGGCGCAGGCCATGAAGAACAGGCGCCAGCGCATCCACCAGAGTTGCGCGTCATCGGCGCCGTAAGTCTCGGCCAGGATGGGCAGGATGGCCTCGCGCCGGGCGTCCATGTTGGCCAGCCAGGCGTTGGCGGTCTTTTCGTAGTGGCGGCCGCTCCAGGTCCATTGCCGGCGCAGGCGCAGGTGTTCCTGGAAGCGCGCCGGCAGATGCTGGGCGGGCATCATGCCGCCGCTGAAGAAGTGACGGCTCATCCAGTCGTCGCCGCCGCGGTCCTCGAACAGGTAGGCGTGCTGACGGTGCGCAAAGATGTGCATGAAGAACTTGCCGCCGGGCCGCAACCAGTCATGCACGCGCGCCATCAGCGCGGCCCAGTTGCGCATGTGCTCGAACATCTCCACCGACACCACCCGGTCGAACTGGGCGCCCGCCTCGAAATGGTTCATGTCGGCGGTGATCACCCGCAGGTTGGAAACACCCAGGCTGCGCGCGCGGGTCTCGATGTAGGCGCGCTGGGAGGCGGAGTTGGAGACGGCGGTGATACGGGCGCCGGGATAGCGCCGGGCCATCCACAACGTGAGGCTGCCCCAGCCGCAGCCCAGTTCGAGAATGTCCTGGCCGTCGGCGAGTTCGGCGCGGGCGCAGGTCAGCGCCAGCGCGGCGGACTCGGCGCTGGCCAGATCGGTCATGGCGTCCGGCCAGTAAGCACAACTGTATTTGCGCTCGGGCCCCAGCACCTGAGCGAAGAACGCCGCCGGCACCTCGTAGTGCTGGGCATTGGCGAGCTGCGGCACTTCGGCGACAGGCGCCGCCGCCATGGCCGCGAGGAAGTCCGCTTCCGCCTCGGCCGCGGCCGCGCAGTCGGCATCGGCGATCTCCTCCAGCCGCGCCTTGCACAGACGCCGGATGCCGCGCCGG
Organism: bacterium; assembly: GCA_009772925.1. Classification (GTDB taxonomy): domain Bacteria; phylum Pseudomonadota; class Gammaproteobacteria; order Burkholderiales; family Thiobacillaceae; genus PFJX01. The sequence continues at coordinate 32,010 of WOUQ01000001.1, read as the reverse complement.
ATCACGGCATCCGGCACGTAGCCCTGTTCCACCCAACCGATGGCTCGTTCAGCGGCGCCCATGCTGTGCTCCTCCTAGTTACGCGGCGCGTCGGCGCCGTGATGGATGGCCCATTCGGTAATGAAGTGCTCGCTCGGGCGGCTCGGCCTGGCCGCGGGCTCGCCGGCCGGGACCGGCGAAACCAGCCCCGAGGATTGCTCGGCTGACTGGGGTGTGGCGGTGCTCTGCTGCAGGTGCATGGCGTTGTCTCCTCTCATCCTTATTCGTTCAGGTCTCGCGTTTCAGGCTCTTGCCGGTCTCCAGCAAGCGCAGGATCGGCTTCGTCAGACGCGGGTCATCCGGCGGCACCGACGAAGAAAAGCTCTGCACGCGGCTGCCGTCGCGATCGATCAGGTATTTGTGGAAGTTCCAGCGCGGCACCTCGCCGGTGCGCCGCGCCAGTTCGGCAAAGAGGGCGTTTCGTTGCGCGCCGGTCACGTGCGATTTGGCGAACATGGGGAATTCCACGCCGTAGGTCAGCCGGCAGAACTCGGCGATCTGCCGGTTGCTGCCCGGCTCCTGGCCGGCGAAGTCGTTCGAAGGAAAGCCCAGCACCACCAGGCCATGGTCCTTGTACTTGCGGTAGAGCGCTTCGAGACCGCCGTACTGGTCGGTGAAGGCACAGTAACTGGCGGTATTCACCACCAGGATGACCTTGCCTTGGTATTGGCACAGGTCGCCCGGCGCGCCGGTATTGAGGTCGGCAAAGCTGTGCCGCAACAGCTCAGGGCAGGACTCGGCGATGGCCGGGGTCGGCCGCAGCACAGCGACAGTCACGAGGAAGAGGAAGCCGGCCGGCAGCAGGAAGCGACGCAACACAGGCATGGACAAGGAGAAGGTTTTCATATTTTGTCCTGGACAATTACATCGATGGACGTAAGATAGTTGGACAAGATTGCCATGTCAAGACATTTGTCCAGGACAGACAACGATGAATATCGCTGATCAGGAAGCCCTGTCGATCCGAGCCGTCGAGCGCGAGACGGGAATCTCCAAGGACGTGCTGCGCAAATGGGAAAGTCGCTACGGATTTCCCGCGCCGCTGCGCGACGCGCAGGGCGAACGCAGCTATCCGGCCGACCAGGTCGACCGCCTTCGCCTCATCAAACGCCTGATGGATACAGGCCTGCGGCCCTCGCGCATCGTCGCCGAAAGCGCGGAGAACCTGCACGCGCTGATACTGGCGAAACCCCCTGTCGAGGCGACGGCCAGCATCGCCCGGATGCGCGACCTGACCCTGGAAATGTTGCGCCACGAGGATCCGGCGGGGCTGCGCCGGCGCCTGCAACGGGAAATGCTGAGTCGTGGCGTTGAGAGTTTTGTCCAGGACGTCATTACCCCCCTCAACCATGCCGTGGGCGAATCCTGGGCGCGTGGCGGCATCGATATCCACGAGGAACACGTCTACACCGAGGTCGTCCAGGGCCTGCTGCGCGACGTCGTCGCGCAATTGGCCGACACCCGCGCGCGGCCGCGCGTGCTGCTGACCACCCTGCCGGAGGAAGAACACGGCATCGGCCTGCTCATGGTCGCCGCCCTGCTCTCCCTGCGCGGCGCCTACTGCGTGTCGCTGGGCACGCAGACGCCGGTGCAGGACATCGCGCAGGCGGCGCCTGCCTACAATGCCAACGTGGTCGCCCTGTCCTTCAGCATCGCCTATCCGCACCGCCGCATCGCCCCCGCCCTGGCCGAGCTGCGGCAGCGTCTAGACGAGGAAACGGAACTATGGGCCGGCGGCGCCGGCTGCGCCCGGGTCAGCGTAGCCTTGCCCGGAGTGCGCCTGTGTCCGGGCATGCGGGAAACCCTCGATGCCCTCGACGCATGGCGCGTTGCCAAGGCGGAACCGGCTGCCTGATTGGTTCGGCATGCGGGATCCCGACACTTCCCCAGACACCTCCCCCGACGCCCTGCCCGTCCGGGTCAGCGAGCGCGACGGCGTGCGTTTCCTGCATCTGGGCGGCAGCGCCGTGCAAAGCGCCATGCGCCTGAACGCGCCGTTCCGCCTGGAACTGGAATACACCCGCGCGATGATGGGATTCCTGCTGTTCCACCGGAATCCGCGCGATATCGCCCTGATCGGCCTGGGCGGCGGATCCCTGGCCAAGTTCCTGCATCGCCGGCTGCCCGCCAGCCGCGTCACCGCGGTGGAAATCCATGCCGGGGTGATCGCCGCCGCGCGCGACGCCTTCCAGTTGCCGCCCGACGACGAGCGCCTGCGGGTCCTCCTCGGCGACGGCGCCGCCTTCGCGCGCGCGCACCCGGACAGCCAGGATGCCGTGCTGGTGGACTGCTACGGCGCCGAGGGCATCGTCGAGGCTTTCACCGATGCGGGCTTCTACCGCGACTGCCGGGAAATGCTGCGGCCCGGCGGCGTGGCGGTGTTCAACCTGTGGGAGTCGGATCCCGACTACCGCGCGCATCTCGAGCGCCTCGCCGAGGTCTTCGCCGGCCATGTCCTGCGGCTGCCGGCGGAGTCCAAGGCCAACGTGGTGGCCTTCGCCTTTCGGCCTCCCCTGCCGGAAACCGGCTTCGCCCATCTCGCCGGCCGCGCCGCTCGCCTGGAGGCGGATCACCGCCTGGAATTCGACGACTTCCTGGTGCGCATGGGCTGGTGCAATCCCTGTTCGGACAGCGCCTTCCTGGTCTAGCACTGTTCAGCGCCTGCCACCCCCCGAAGCCCGCGTCAGCAGCCAGTCCATCGCGCCTACCGAGAGCACTCGCCTCAGCCACCAGAACGCCACCGCCGGCACGGTCACCGGATAGCGGGCGCGCGGACGCGGGCTTTCCAGGGCGTGCAGCAGCTTGGCCACCACCGCCTCGGGCCCCAGGGTGAAAGGGGCGGCCGGGCCGGGCGTGCGCAGGCGCGCGAGCTGGGCCTCGTAGCGAGCCCGATGCACGCTGGCGCGCCAGTCGATGTGCTTCTCGAAGTGCGGCAGGCAGTTCTCGCGGAAGCGGCTGGTGATGGGGCCGGGTTCGATGAGGCTGACGTGGATGCCGGTGCCGGCGAGCTCCTGGCGCAAGGTGTCGGTAAGCCCTTCCAGCGCGAACTTGGCGGCGTTGTAGGCGCCGCGATAGGCGAAGGCAGCGTAGCCGAGCACCGAACTGTTCATGACGATGCGTCCGCCGCCCTGGGCGCGCATCACCGGAATGAGCAGATTGGTGAGTTCCACCCAGCCGAACAGGTTGGTCTCGAACTGTTCGCGCAGGGCGTCGCGGGTGAGGTCCTCGACCGCCCCCACCTGGCCGAAGCCGCCGTTGTTGAACAGCGCGTCCAGGCGGCCTCCCGCGCGTTCCAGCACCTCCGCCACGGCGGCGCGCAGGCCGGCGGAATCGTCAAGGTCCAGCAGCAGGCTTTCCAGCCCCTCGGCGGCCAGGCGTTCGACGTCGGCGGGCTTTCTCGCCGTGGCGAACACCCGCCAGCCACGCTCGCGCAAGGCCCGCGCGGCGGCCAGACCGATGCCGGAGGAACAGCCGGTGATGAGGATGGTTTTCATGGCTGGTGTACTGAGTGAAGGGGGGCCTCGTGGCTCATGGAGTCTGCGCGCGACGCAGTTGGCCGTCGATCAGTTCGACCCGACGGTCGCAACGGGCGGCCAGGCGCGGGTCGTGGGTGACGATGAGGAAGGCGGCGCCCTCCTGCCGGTTGAATTCGCGCATCAGGGCAAAGATTTCGTCGGCGGTGTGGCTGTCCAGGTTGCCCGTGGGTTCGTCGGCAAGCACCAGGGGCGGTTTCATGGCCAGGGCCCGGGCGATGGCGACGCGCTGCTGCATGCCGCCCGACAGGGCGCTGGGACGCTTGTCGACGGCGTCGGCCAGGCCCACCCGGGCCAGCAGCCAGCGGGCCCGGTCGCGCATGGTCTGGTCGTAGCGCCCGACCTCGATGAGGGTGGGCATCATGACGTTCTCCAGGGCGGTGAATTCCGGCAGCAGGTGGTGGAACTGGAAGATGAAGCCCAGCGTGCGGCCGCGCAGTTCGGTGATGCCGGCCTCGTCCAGGGCGCCGATGTCGCGGCCCTGAATCAGGATGCGCCCGACGGTGGGTCGTTCCAGAAGGCCGATGATGTGCAGCAGGGTGCTCTTGCCGGAACCGGATGGACCGATGAGGGCGGCAAACTCACTGGCTGCCAGGGCAAGGTCGATGCCGTGCAGGATCTCCACCTCGATGGGCGTGCCGACGTTGTAGGACTTGCGCACCCCTTCCAGGCGCAGGATGGGCGGAGCGGTCTCAGCCATAGCGGATGGCCTCCACCGGGTCCATGCGCGCAGCCCGACGGGCCGGGGCGACGGCGGCCAGGAGGCCGGTGACCAGGGCCACGGCGGCAGCGGTCAGGTAAACCTCCAGCTCGATCGCGCCCGACAACAGGGGCGATCCGTCGTCCTGGCGCAGGACGAAGGCGGCGCCGTAGACCATCAGGGTGGCGAGTCCGGACCCCAGCGCAGCACCGACGCCGCCCACCAGACCACCCTGGATCAGGAAGACTTGCATGATCCGCCGCGGCGAGGCCCCCATGGCGCGCAGGATGCCGATCTCGCGCTGCTTCTGCACCACCGACACCACCAGCACGCTGGCGATGCCCAGGGCGACGATGAGCACCAGGAAAGCCCGCACGGTGCGGGTGGTCATGGTCTGGTTGTTGAAGGCGGTGAGCAGTTGGGTGTTGATGGCCATCCAGCTCTCCGCCGTCAGGCCGGTCTGCGAGGCGATGCGCCGGGCCACGGTCTCGGCCGCGAAGATGTCGTCCACGGTGAGGTCGATGTGGGTGACGCCGCCGGGCAGGTCCAGCATGGTCTGGGCCGAACGCAGGGGCACGATGACCCAGCGCCGGTTCAGGTCCTTCACGCCCAGGTCGAACAGGCCGGTGACGCGAAACACGTCTTCCCGGTTCTCGCTGCTGCGCACCCGGATGCGGTCGCCCACCGCCGCGCCAAGGTCGCGGGCCAGTTCGACGCCGATCAGGGCCTCGCCCGGGCCGACGCGGTAGCTGCCGGCGGTGAGCTTGTCGGCCACGCCGACGATGCGGTTGTAGCGTTCCGGCTCTACCCCCATGAGGGCCACGGACTTGCTGGCGTTGCCGCGATAGGCGAATCCGGAGCCGGCGGCGAGCGGCGACACGTGCACCACGTGGGGCAAATCCGATAATTCCCGGAACACCCGTTCCCACTGGTCGATCGAACGCAGTCGCTGCACCCGCGGCTCGACGCGGGCCGCCACCTCGCCCTGGCCGCGATCGAGCACCGGGCTGGGGGCCTCGTCCGCGGCGCGCACCGTGATATGGGCCTGCGTCGACAGTGTGCGGCTGGCCAGGCTGGCCTGGAGACCGTTGACCAGGGCGGTGATGAAGATGATCACCGCCACCCCCACCGTGGTGCCGGCCATGATCAGCGCCGTCTGCATGCGGCCTTCGCGTAGGAAGCGCAGGGCCAGCACCCATTCGAAACGCATCGTGAGGGCCTAGTCGCGGACCCGGTCGCCGGGCTCGGCGCCGGACTCGGGCAGGATCACCCGCTCGCCGCCCTTGAGGCCCGCCCGCACTTCCACCACGCCGGTACCGCGCAGGCCGAGCTGGACGTCGCGGCGCAGCGCGCGCCCGCCTTCCGCCACCAGCACCCAGGGCTTGGGCGAGGTTACCTCGCGCAACGCACCCACCGGCAGGGTCAGGGCGCCTTCGCGGCGGCCCACCACGATTTCGACGGACACGGTCATATCGGCGCGCAGGAAGGCGGGGGGCTCGGGCACCCGCAATTTCACTTCAACCGAACCCTTGGCGGCATCCACGGCCGGCGCGATGTGGAAGATGGCAGCCTGGAAGGGCTGCCCCGGATAGGCGTCGGCCAGCACGCTGGCGACCTGTCCCGGAGCCAGCCGGCCGAGGTTCTTTTCGTCCACCTGCAGGACGATCTCGGTCTGACCGGCAGCGGCGATTTCAAACAGCACCTTGCCCTGGCTGACGGTGTCCCCCGCCTCCACGGCCTTGCGCACCAGCAGACCGGACACCGGCGCGCGCAGCACCATCTTGGCCTGCCTGGCCCGGGCCAGCGCCAGGGCGGCATGTGCCTGAGCAAGCCGGGCCTGGGCGAGCCGAACCTCGACGCCGTCGGGCCGGTTGCCGCGGGCCTGGGCCTGGGCGCCGTCCCGCGCCGCCCGGGCGCCATCGAGGGCCCGGCGGGCCTCGTCCAGACGCGACTGGTTGATAAAACCGGCGTCCGTCATTGCCTTGACCCGGGCGTGCTCCGCCGTAGCCTGAGCCAGGCCGGCCTCCGCCTGCAACAGGTTCTGTTCGGCCACCGGCCGGCTCACCTGGGCGAGCTCGGCCAGCCGGGCTTCGGCCTCGTCCACGCCGCGCGCGGACTGGGCCACGGCGGCACGCTGTTCCGCGTCGTCCAGCTCGGCCAGCACCTGGCCGGCCGCCACGCGGTCGCCCTCCTCCACCGACAACCGCAGCAGCCGGCCCACCAGCTCGGACCCCACCATTACCCGGTCCGGGGTGGCGACCCGGCCGCTGGAGATCACCGTTTCGGTGATGGCACGCCGGTCCGCCCGCACCGTGGTCGCGGCCGTGCCCAGGATCAACCCGCGGCCGAGGAACAGGGCGACCAGGACCAGGATCAGTCCGAACAACCATCGCCGGGTGGGGAACGGGAACTTCGACATGGACAGGGCGCCGCCGCGGTGGAAACCTCAGGCCGTCGCGGGACGGCCCAGCCAGGCCATCACCCGGGCGTGCGCAGATTCGTAGAGGGACAGCATGGCCGGCAGCCAGAACAGCGCCAGGATGGTGGTGAAGGCAAGGCCGAAGGTAATGGAGGTGGCCATGGGGATGAGGAACTGCGCCTGCAGGGAGGTTTCCGCCATCAGGGTGGAGAGGCCGCCGATGGTGGTCAGCGAGGTGAGCAGGATGGCGCGCAGGCGCAGGCAGGCGGCGTTGATCACCGCCTCCCGCACCGGCACGCCCTTTTCCCGCTGGTGGCGGTAGAACTCCACCAGCACGATGGAATCGTTGACGACGATGCCGGACAGGCCGAACAGGCCGAACAGGGACAGCAGGGTGAGGTTGATGTCCATGATCCAGTGCCCGGCGACAGCCCCCACCAGGCCGAAGGGAATGGCCAGCATGATGATGAGCGGCCAGCCGTAATGGCCGAACACCCAGGCCAGCACCAGGTAGATGAGGGACAGTCCGAGCAGCAGTCCCGCGCGCATGTCGGCCAGGGTTTCCCGCTGGTCGGCCGCCCTGCCCTCGAACGACCATTCGATGCCGTATTTCTCGACCAGGGCGGGCAGGGTGACGTCCTGCAGGCCGGCCAGGATTTCGTTGGTGTTGGCAACGGCGCTGTTGACCGCCGCGTTCACTTCCACCGCCAGCTGCCCTTCCGCGTGGCGCAGCGCCTCGAAGCCCTGGCGCGAGGTCCAGCGCGCGACGGTGTCGAGCGGCACCCAGTCGCCGGCGGGGGTGCGCACGGTCATGCGTTCCAGCAGGGCAAGACTGGCGCGTTCCGCCTCGGGCAGACGCACGCGCACCTCCACCTCCTCGGGACCGTCCTGGAACAACTGCACGAGACGGCCGTCGAGGGCGGCGCGCAACTGGCGCGAGAGCTCCTCAAGGGTCAGGCCCAGGGCCTCGCCGGCCGGGGTGAGGTTGAACACCACCTGCTCCCTGCCGTAGGGCATGTCGTCCTCGATGCCGTAAACGCCGACGATCTGGCGCAGGCTGGCCTGCGCCTCCAGGGCCGCGAGCTTGAGGCTGTGGGCGTCGCGGCCGCTCATGCGAATCACCAGATCCTGGCCGGGCGGGCCCTGCCGACGCGGCACCACCAGGAAGTTTTCCATGCCCGCCGGCACCCGCACCCGCGCCTGCCAGTCGCGGATGAAGGTTTCCGTGCGCACGTCGCGTGCCTCCGAGGGCACCAGTTCGACGGTCACCGAGCCGAACTGGTCACCCTGGCGCGGATTCTGGTCGCCGGACAGGGCGCCGGCGCGGAACACCGCCTGCTCGACGATGTCGGCGCCATAGCTTTTCTCGGTGGCTTCCAGGGTCTCGCGCAGGTGATCGAGGAACGTCTCGACGGTCTGGCGCGGCGTGCCGCTGGAAAAGGTGGCGTTGGCGAACACCACCTGAGGTTCCGGCGTCGGGAAGAAGGTGAACTTGACGCGGCCGCCGGCGAGCAGGCCGACTGCCAGGATCAGGATCGCCACCCCCGCGGCGACGGTGGCGCCGCGGTAGTCCACGCAAGCGCTGACGGCGCGCCGGAAGGGGCCGTCGCGGAAACGTTCGAAGGCGCCGTCCAGGCGCACGCGCAGGGGGTGCACCCGGTCGCCGGCACCGTGCACGAAGGCGTGGCGCAGGTGGCCGGGCAGTATGAAGAAGCACTCCACCAGGGAAGCCACCAGCACGCAGACCATGATGAAGGGGATGTCGCCGAGAATCTTGCCCATGGGACCGGACACCATCATCAGAGGGATGAAGGCGGCGATGGTGGTGAGACTGGACGCCATCACCGGCCAGAACATGCGCCGGGCGCCGCCTTCCGAGGCGTACATGGGCTGCTCGCCCATCCTGTAGTGGGCATAGGCGTCCTCGCCGACGACGATGGCGTCGTCGACGATGACGCCCAGGGCCATGATCAGGGCGAACAGGCTGATCATGTTGATGGAGCCGCCGGCCAGCCAGAGCACCGCCAGGGCGGCCAGGAAGGCGGTGGGAATGCCCATGGCCACCCAGACGGTAACGCGGCCGTTGAGGAACAGCAGCAGCAGGAAGAAGACAATGATCAGGCCGAGGATGCCGTTGCTCACCAGAAGACCGATGCGGTCCTCGATCAGGGTCCACTGCTGGTCGTAGGCATGCAGGCGGATATCCGGCGGCAAGCGTTCGCGCGCCTGCGCCAGCCAGGTCTCCATGATCTTCGCCGCCGCCAGCGAATCGCCGGTTTCCGCGCGGCGCAGGGCCAGTTCGACGGCGGGCTCGCCATTCACCTCCAGGAACACGCTGTTGTCGCGCGGCGCCCGCGTGATTTCGGCCACCTGGCCGAGTTCCACGCGTGAGCCGGTCTCGGTCACCAGCGGCAGGTCGCGATAGTCGCGCGGATCCTTGCGCAGATTGATGCCGCGAACCTCGCGCTGCACCTCGCCCTCCCCCAGCTTGCCGGCGGGCAGGTCGCGGTTGGTCTGGGCGATGCGCGTGGCGACCTGGTCGAGGGTCATGCCCAGGCGTTCCAGTTCTCGCGCCGGCAGGGTGATGGCCACTTCCTCCTCGGGCAGGCCCAGCAGATCGACCTTGTCGACCCCGCGCGCCAGCAGGTCGGTCTCGAACTGGCGGGCCAGGCTGCGCAGCTCGGGCAGGCTACCGCCGGTGAGCAGCACGCGGCCGATGGGTTCGTAGCGGATCACCCGCGACACCTCCGGCTGTTCCGCCTCCTGCGGCAGATTGCGGAACTGCTCGACCGCCTGCTTCACCTCGTCGACGGCGGCGATGGGGTCGCTGCCCTCGTGGAATTCGATGGAGATGGAACTCACGCCCTGGCTGGAGGTGGAAGTCAGGTGCTTGATGCCGGAGACGGTCTTCAGCTTCTGCTCCAGTGGCGTCGTGATGCCCTCCTCCACATCCTCCGCCGCCGCCCCGCGCCATTCGACCCGCACGGTGACGAAATCCAGGTTGAAGCTGGGGAAGAACTGGACGTTCAGCCGACTCACGGCGAACAAGCCGGCCACCATCAGCAGCAGCATCAGCAGGTTGGCCGCCACCGGATGGTGGACGAAGGTGCCGAGGAGGTCGCGCTTCATTGCATTGCGGGAGACGGGGAACCGGAAACGGGAAATGGGAAACGGGAAATGGGAAACGTGAATTCAAAACCTGCGCTCGTGGTCGGAGCAGAGCGTTGGCGTTTCCCTTTTCCCGTTTCCCGTTTCCCGAACATCCCCCTGCTCACTTTCCCCTGGCCTCCACCTTAAGGCCATTCACCGCATTGGGCAGATGCGTGGCCAACAGCACGTCGCCCTTTTTCAAGTCGGGCGAACTCACCAACAGCATGGGCGGCTGACCGCCGGCCTCGCCGAGCACGTTGACCGCCATTGCGCGCAGGCGCCCGTCCTCGATGCGGTAGACCTGGCGGCCGTGGTAGAGGGCGACATAGGGCACCGTCACCGCGTTGTCGACGGCGGCACGGGTCACTTCCAGGGTCACCAGTTCGCCCACCCGCACGGCGGCGGCGGGTGTCTCCAGCACGAAAAACCCGTCCAGGCCACGGGCATCGGCGGCTGCGGCCAGGCGCGCCAGCCGGAAACCGAGGCGTTCACCGCCGACCAGGGCGGTGGCCCGCGCGCGTCCACCCGCCGCATGCATGGCGAGGAATTCATCCTGCTGGCTGGCGGGCAGCTTCGCGCGCACTTCCAGGGCCGCGGCGGGATACAGGGTGAGCATGCTCTGGCCGTTGTTGACCTGGTCGCCCACCGCCACCTCCACCTTGGCGACGAAGCCGGCGAAAGGCGCCAGCACCCGCGCCCGCGTGGCCGCCAGCTGGGCCTGGTCGAGGTTGGCGCGCGCCCGCAGCAGCCGCGCCTTGATCTGCGCGAGGCGGGCCTGATGGTCGGCGATGGCCAGTTCCCGCGTGCGCAGGCTGATGTTCTGGCGCGCCAGGTTGGAGCGGCTCTGCTCGACCGCCGACTGCGAATAGAAGCTCTCCCGCTGCAATTGCTCGAAACGCCGCACGTCGGCGGCGGCTGCGTCGAGCAGGTGTTTCTCGTGCTCGAGCTGGTCCAGGTCCGCCTTGTGGCGCAGCTCCTCGCTGCGCAGGGCGGCATCCAGTTCCATCACCTCGCCGCGCGCCTGGTCCACCCTGGGCAGAAAATCGCGCGGATCCAGTTCCAGCAGCGGATCGCCGGCAGCCACACGCTGGCCTTCGCGCACCCGCACCGTCAACACCCTGCCGACGCCGGACGCCGCCGCCTTGGTCTGGTCCGGGCTTTCCACGCGGCCGTTCAGGGTCAGCACGGGGCTGGCCGTGTGCGGCGACACCACCAGGGTCTCCACCCGCCACACCGGCTCCTTCGGCGGCACCACCGGCGGCGTCGGCCGGGTCGCCTTGAGGGCGGCGAAGCCGCCGACGCCCAAGGCCAGCAGCAGCACCGGCAGGAAGATTTTTTTCTTGTTCATCACGCCGAACAGGGAAATTTTGATGACGCATTATCACGTCGCCCTTGCGGGCTGACCAGAATATTCCCAGGCCGGTTTCCGCGGGCGGCGGAATCCAGGCCTTGCCGTGGCCCGACTTCGATTGCCGGGCCGAAGATGCGTCGTCAGACCAGTCCGGGCTAGGCCATGACCTGATACAGCCGTGACGGCTGTTGCTTGGCCGCGCATACCCAGCAATGTGCGTGCTTGCCGGCGGCAGCGGTCGGCGCGGTGTAGGTCACGCCACAGCGGGCGCAGCGTCGTTCGGCCAGCGGCAGCAGCCATTGCGTGGGTTCGGCCCATGCACGCAGGGCGACCGCCCGATGCGCGCAGACATCGCGGCACAGGCCGCAGCCGGTGCAGGCGCGGTGGCGCAGGCGGTAGGCCGATGCGGCCGTGTCGTATTCAATGGCGCCGCGCGGACACACGCGGGTGCAGGCATGGCAGCCGACACAGCGGCCGGCATCGAGATTCACCGTCCAGGGCATCAGGGCATCCTCCCCGTCCGGCAGGTCTTCACCCGGTGCCCCGGTCCGCTCGGCTTCGGTGACGGCGGCGGTGCCCGTCAGCAGCGTCGCCGGCCGGCGCGACAGCGAGCGCAAGAAGGCGCGCCGCGCCTGCGCCCCGACCGCGTCCGCGTCGGTGACCAGCGCGAACCAGGTCGCCGGCGACACCTGGCGCGTCAGCATGGGTCGCCGCCCACGCTGGCGCAGGGCCGCGTTCACATGCGCCACCCGCGCGAACAGCGTTTCTCCCTGCCCACGCGGACACGCTGCGCAATCGCCATGCGCCAGCAGCCAGGCGTGCTGGCCGGCGCGATAGGCGCGCAGCAGATCGGCGGTGCCGATGGCGTGCAGACAGGGCACAAGGCCGGGACCGACATGGCCGCTCGCCTCGGCGCCGGCATGCGCGCAGGCGGCGAGCACGGCATGGCTGCCCGCCAGCGGCCGAATCGCCAATGCCAGAGGCAGGCTGATCGCCTGCCCGGGGCAGGCCGGCACGCACAGGCCGCAGCCGTCGCAGCGGCTGGCGTTGAACTCCAGCGCGGTGTCGTCCAGGTGCCAGGCGCCGCACGGGCAGGCCTCGACGCAGGCGCGGCAGGCCGCGGTCTCGATGGCGGCGTGCACGCAGCGCGCGCCATGGAGTTCAGGCAGGGCCGCGGCCTCCGCCGCGGGGGCAATCCCTGGACTTACTGAGCCAGGATCCAAGCCAGGACTTTCTTCAGATCGGCGTCGCTGATCTTGGCCTGCGGCGGCATCGGCACCTGGCCCCAGGTGCCCTTGCCACCGGCGCGCACCGACGCCGCCAGTTTGTCGGCGGCGTTGGCCTCCCCCTTGTGCTTGCTGGCGATGCTCTTGAAGGAGGGCCCCACCATTTTCTTGTCGACGGCGTGGCAGGCCAGGCAGCCGTTGGTCTTCGCGGTGGCCTCGTCGGCCGCGGCCTGGCCGGCGGCAAGCAGGAGTCCGAGGGACAGGGTGAGAGGGATGAGTCGGGTTGCGTTCATGCTGTGCTCCTTGAGGATGCGGGGGGTGGAAAAACTCTTACCAGGAGGGTGCCAAGCCCGGCACGAAGGTGACGGGCGCGACCGTTGGGGCGGGACGCGGCCGCATGCGCGCTTCCACCTCCTCGGCGCTGGGGCGCGCTTCGCCCAGCATTTCGGCGAGCAGGTCGCGCAGTTCGTCGCAATAGGCCGCCGACAGGCGCGCCGCGCCCGCGTAGAACGGGGTCGCGCAGCGCGCGGCGACGCGCTGGCCGAAACGGGGCAGCCAGCGCAACAGGTGACTGTCGAGGAAGCGCGCGGCCTCGGCCAGGGCCTGCGGATGGCTGTCGCGGAACAAGGCGGCGAGAAACTGGAGTTCCAGCACCAGGTGGTCGTCGGGCCGTGTGCGCCAGTCGGCGGCGACCAGATCGAACAGGCGGTAGAACTCGCGCACCTGGAACATGGGTGCCTGCATGGCCAGGTTCTCCTGGTCCAGCCACACCGACTCGTAGGGCGAGGCCTGGTAGGCATAGGTCAGGTAGATGGCGGCATAGTCGGCCGCCAGTTCGTCGCGCATCACCGGTGTCAGCGGCCTCGGCAATTCCGCCAGGGCTTCGCGCATCAATTCCAGCGCCCGCCCGCTCTCCTCGCCGAGCAGGCGCAGGCCGAGTCCGTCGGGAAAGCCGGCCTCGGCCAATCCGGCCAGCAGGGCGTCGTCCAGTTCCGTGTGATGCAGCGCTGCCAGAACCAGCAGATCCTGCGCCACCGCCTCGCGCAATTCGCCCAGGGCTTCCAGTTCGTCCGTGTTCATGCCGGGTCTCCTCTGAATGAGCATGGCTTGTCGGCGGGCTTCATTCCACCTTGGCCTTGCTGTGGGCGATGAAGGCGATGGAGGGCTTGGTGAGCTCCGGGTCGGCCAGGTTCTTCACCGCGCGCACCGGCGTCTCGAACTCGGCCATCGCCTTGGTCTGCCATTCCTTGGCGAGGATCTTGTCGATCGGGCCGATGTCCAGCACCCGCATCATGCAGGCCATGACGCAGTAGGGCTTGCGGCCGGCGTCGATCTCGTCGACGCACAGGTTGCATTTGGAGACGATGTTCTGGTTCGGCATGAACTGCGGCGCGCCGTAGGGGCAGGCGGCCTCGCACTTGCGGCAACCGATGCACAGGCTGGAATCGATGTCGACGATGCCGTCCTGCTTGCGCTTGAAGATGGCGCCAGTGGGACAGGTCGGCAGGCAGGCCGGCTCTGCGCAGTGGTTGCAGGACATGTTCAGCTTGTAGGCGAACACCTCCGGGAAGGTGCCGCCTTCGACATACATCACGCGGCGGAAGCGCGGCCCCGCTTCCAGGCCGTTCTTGTCCTTGCAGGCGATCTCGCAGGCGCGGCAGCCGATGCAATCGACGTTGTTGTGCACGAAGCCCAGTTGCATCTCCGGCACGACCGGGGTGTAGACCTCCTTCTTGCGGCGCTTGACGGCGGCCTTGATGAGTTCGCGATCTTTGGACTGGTCCATGGTCTATCCCCTCTCAGTAATCGCGCCGGAATACATGCGAACGCGCGGTGGCCAGCTGGTCCCAGCCGGGACGGTGCACCTTGTCGGTCTTGCGGATGCGCACCTGGGCGTTGTTGTAGGTGAAGGCGCCGGCCGGGCTGGGATTGTCGTCGGTGAGGAAATCCGGGTTGCCGCCGCGGTCCCAGCCTTCCTTGTCCAGATCCAGCCAGGCGCCCTCGTGCAGCACCAGCACGCCGGGCAACAGGCGCTCGGTCACATAGGCCGGCACCACGACGCCGCCGCGATCGTTCCAGATTTCCACGGTATCGCCGGTGCGGATGCCCAGCTTCTTCGCGTCGCTGGCATTGATGGTCACTTCCTGCTGGAAGGCTTCCTGCAGCCAGGAACAGTTGTGGAAGATGGAATGGGTGCGGTGGCGCGGATGCGGCGAGATCAGGTGGAAGGGGTATTTCTCGGCGATCTTGCCGCCCAGGTATTCGGTCGGCTCAATCCACTTCGGAATGGACGGGATGTGGCTGCCGTAACGGGTTTTCTTCCAGTCGGCGATCCAGGCCAGTTCGCTGCACAGGATCTCGATCTTGCCGGACGGGGTCTCGAACGGCACGCCCTTCTCGATCTGTTTCCTGAACGCGACCAGCGGCTCCTTGAAGACGAACTTGTAGATGCCGTGTTGCTTGAACGTCTCCCACGGCATGGTCACGCCCTGCCCGGCCATCACCTGGTTGTGCCACCAGTCGCGCAGATAGGCCTCGTCGACGTCGTCGTCGTGGTGGAAGTAGTTGCGCCCGGCCTTCGGATTGAAGGCCTTGCCGAAGGCATCGCCGATCCCGGTCTTGTGGCCGATGCGGTAGGCCAGTTCGGTGAACACCTGGAAATCGGTCTTCGATTCGCCCAGCGGCTGGATCACCTTGGGCCGGTGGATGTAGTAGTGGCCCTTGTACCAGGGCAGCGCCACGTCATGCCGCTCGAAGTGGGTGGCGATGGGGAACAGCACGTCGGCGTAGAGGGCCGAGGGGGTGATGGTGGAATCCATGCACACCACCAGTTCCAGCTTGTTGATGGCCTGGATTTCCTTGTTGATGTTGGTGAGCTGGTTGAACCAGTCCGAGCCCTGCCAGAAGATGCCCTTGATGTTGGGGATGACACCGTCCAGCTTGTCCTGACGCGGCCACAGGCCGATGTCCTCGCGCTTGACGTTGGGGTAATTCAACACGCAATGCGCCCAGCGGTCGCTCTTGATCGAGGCGAACCAGACATTGGAGTACTCGTCGTACGGGTAGGCCACGGCCTTCGCATCCCAGCCTTTGCCGACGCCTTCGGCACAGCCGCCGAGCACGCCGATGTTGCCGGTCATGGCCTGCAGGGCCGCCGCCATGCGGTTGTACTGTTCGCCATACTCGGCCCGGCCCGGCGCCCAGGATGCCTTCAGCGCCGCCGGCCTTGTGGTGGCATACATCTGCGCCAGCTTGCGGATGTCCGCCGCCTTGACGCCGCAGATCGCTTCCGCCCACTCCGGGGTCTTCGGCACGCCGTCATAGGTTCCCAGGATGTAGTCCTTGAAGTTCTCCTGGCCGTTGGGCGTGTTCTTCGCCCAGTCCGGCATGGTGGCGGCATCCATGCCGGAACAGAACTTGTCGATGAAGGCCTGGTCCTGCAAGTTGTTGACGAAGATGTGATGCGCCATGCCGGCCATCATCGCGGCATCGGTGTTGGGCTTGATGGGGATCCACCAGGCGTCGTAGGCCGCCGCCGAATCGGTGTACTGCGGATCGATCAGGACGAACTTGCAGCCTTTCTGCTTGGCCATGCGCATGTAGTAGAAGGTGTTGCCGCCGTGGAAGGTGTAGGCCGGGTTCCAGCCCCACATGATCATCAGCTTGGTATGCGCGTAGGCATCGTCCTCGTTGCCGTCCTTGATGGTGCCGAAGGTCCAGCGCGAGCTGGTGGTGGTGCCCTGGTAGGAGGGCACCGACCAGGAGTTGGTGCGGCAGGCGAACATGCCCAGGAAACGTCCGAGCAGACCCTCGATCTGATCCGACTTGTGCAGCACACCGTAGGAGGCGCCGGCGTAGGACTGGTCGAGCAGCGCGGTGGAGCCGTACTTGTCCTTGATCTCGATCATCTTGCTGGCCACGTAGTCCAGGGCCTCGTCCCAGGACACGCGCTTGAACTTGCCCTCGCCGCGCTCGCCCACCCGCAGCATCGGATACAGCAGGCGCTCCGCCGAATACAGGCGCTGGCGGTAGGAACGGCCGCGCAGGCAGGCCCGCAGTTGCGGTTCCTCGAAGGTGTCCTTGCCGAAGGCGCCGTCGGCCTGGTAGCGGCCATCGTCGGAGGACAGGCGGACGATCACGTCGCCCTTCTTGTGCGCCACCAGCACGTGGCGCGAGCCGCAGTTGTGGGCGCAGGAGGTGACCACGGTGGTGAGTTCGTCGTCGCGCGGATAAGGCTCGTAGGCGAAAGCCTGGGCCTCCTTCACCGCGCCCAGATTCACCAGGCCGCCGGCGGCGAGGGCGCCCGCACCCGCTGCGGTGGTTTTCAGGAAATCGCGCCGGCCGGGATTGAGGCGCTCGGCAAGGCGGTTCAGGTCGAATTCAAAGCGGGCGGACATGGTTCTTCCCTTTCACGTTCATGCGCAGTTCAGGGCTTGCGGGCGCCTTGCCGGCGGCCATCGCGCGTGGCTGGGCTGGGGTCGCGCCGCTGGTTTTGGCGGCGGGCGACGGGTTCACAGTCGCCGGCGCGGCGGGCGTGGAGGTCCACGCCTCCAGGCGGAAGCGCGGCTCCGATTGCGTGGGCCGATGCTTCGCCCAATCCGGGATATCCTTGTCCATGCCTTCCCAGGCATGGCGCGGATACGGGAAGGGAATGCGATACCAGGCGCGTCCCCCGTGACAGCCATAACAGTGTTCGGAGGACTCGCGCCCCGCCTCCTCGATGGCGCGGGGTTTCAGGAAATTGACGTTGTGTCGGGTGGTGCGGATACCTTCGTGGCAGGTCAGGCAGTTGTTGCCGAAGGTTTCGCCATGCTCCGCCCAGGGTCCGGGCAGGCCCATGACCTCGGCATTGAACTGGCCATGGCACATCAGGCAGGTTTTCGGATCGACCTGTTTGCGCAGGGTGTAGCCGGTCGCCTGGGCGGTGACCGAAGTGCCCGGCGCCTCGTCGCGCGGGTCGTGGCCCTGATGACAGGTATTGCAGCGCAGATTCATGTAGCGCTTGGCCATCTCACCAAGCAGATGGCGACGGTGGAAGGTGTCCTGAGCGCCGCTATAGATCTCCAGGGTCTGGTACCAGGCCAGGCTCTGGTCGGCGCGGACCCCGGCCGGCGACTGGGCGCGCACGCTGGGTTTCAGCACCTCGGCATGGCAGACCAGGCATTCCTTGTCATCCGCCCGCTCGATGGCCGGCTTGAAATGCAGCGGATACCAGCGCGCGGCGGCGTAATTCGTGGGTGACTCGGCGGCAAAGACCAGAACGGCCAGGAGCATGAGTGCCAAACCCAGCCCCACCGATACGATGAGTCTGCCGGCAAACTCGTGCTTGTCATGATCGGTCTCGAAATAGTGCGACATCGTCCTCTCCTTGGCCTGATCGGCCGCAATGACTTGGGAGGGGGGTGACGGGACGCGCCCGCCACCCCGAGAAGTCGGCGCACCGCGAAAGCGGCGCGCACGGCGACTTACTTGGCCGGAGGCGTCCAGCCGGACATGCCGCCCATGCCAGACATGCCCGACATACCACCCATGCCTTGCTGGCCGGACATGCCGGACATCCCGCTCATGCCAGACATGCCGGACATGCCGCCCATGCCTTGCTGGCCGGACATGCCGGACATGCCGCCCATGCCTTGCTGGCCGGACATGCCGGACATGCCACCCATGCCGCTCATCCCGGACATGCCACCCATGCCGGACATGCCAGACATGCCGCCCATGCCGGACATGCCGCTCATGCCTTGTTGCATCGGGTAGAAGAAGATTTCACCGGTAGGGGAAATGCGGAAGTAGCCGGACATGCCGCTCATGCCCGACATGCCGGACATGCCGCCCATGCCGCTCATCCCGGACATGCCGCCCATGCCTTGCTGGCCGGACATCCCGGACATGCCACCCATGCCGGACATGCCGGACATCCCGCCCATGCCTTGCTGGCCGGACATGCCGGACATCCCGCCCATGCCGGACATACCGGACATACCGGACATACCGGACATGCCGGACATGCCACCCATGCCGGACATCCCGGACATGCCACCCATGCCGCTCATGCCGCTCATGCCGGACATACCCGTGGGCGGGGAGTAGAACCACATCAGCCCATAGGGCGTGGTCACCGGATTCCAGGTGCCAGCCATGCCGCTCATGCCGGACATACCACCCATGCCGGACATCCCGGACATTCCGCCCATGCCAGACATGCCGGACATCCCGCCCATGCCTTGCTGGCCGGACATGCCGGACATGCCACCCATTCCGGACATACCGCCCATGCCTTGCTGGCCACTCATGCCAGACATGCCGCCCATGCCGGACATCCCGCCCATGCCGGACATCCCGGACATACCACCCATTCCGGACATGCCGCTCATGCCACCCATGCCGGACATTCCAGACATGCCTTGTTGCATGGGGTAGAAGAAGATTTCACCGGTCGGGGAAATCCGGAAATAGCCACTCATACCGGACATGCCGCTCATGCCCGACATGCCGCTCATGCCGGACATCCCGCCCATACCGGACATCCCGGACATGCCACCCATACCACTCATGCCGGACATCCCGCCCATGCCGGACATGCCGGTTTGTGCGTGGACGGCACCCACCGCGGTCACGGCGACCATCGCGGCAATCAGTTTCAACACTCGCATTCGAGTCATCGTCTTCTCCTTGAGAACAAAAAAGCCGGTTTCTGACCGGCATGGAAAAACGCTCGCGAGAGCGTTCGATTTACCGTCCTGGGACGGACCGGCCAGCGCCTGATGAAGCGGAGCCGTGCCAATTGCGGATGTCATAGGGGCCGGTCATGCCCGGCCGATTGAAGGGGGTGTGCCAAGCGCCCTGGTTTTCCAGAAAACGCAGGCTGGCGGGGTAGGGTCGGGAGACGCCGGTAAGGGCCTGGCGATACCAGGCCGCGTCCTGAACGGTGGCGGTCTGCACGGGGGCGCCCGCGGGGCGCTTGGACGGTTCCACGCCGGCGACGAAATCCTCGGCCACCGAACTGACCGGCGAAAACGCGGCAAGCGAGGCAAGCAGGACAACCAGGGTGAACCGGGCTTTGCGGGTCGGGTCGTGGAACATGCTGCCTCCTGAAGGTTCGCCGTCGAGACACGCACCGGTGAATCGCCACGGCACGCATGCAAGTCCTTCAGCAAGGCCTGTGCCAACCGAAAATAGTTTTGTAACTCTATGTTTTATTGAATGTTTTGTTTTGCCCGATGGACCCGACCGGGGGCATCTCTGCCAAGTTGACAGGCGCCCTCGCGGGGAGCCCCGTAAAACCGTTGATCGACTCTGCCACTTTGGCAGCCGGCTGCCTGGATCGGCCGACAGCGATCGGGGCGGGCAACCCGCGCGACCCGCCCATAAAACTTTTCAGCCCCGTGATTAACAGGGTTGCATTGACAGCCCGGCGGCTCGCTCGCTACTTTGCGCCGCCGATTGCCCCCAACCCGAGGAAACCTTGATGAAACCGAACGTGATCCTGTCCACCCTGGCCGCCACCCTGTTCGCCGCCGGCGCCCATGCCTCCACCCCCTACATGTCCGCCGAGTGGGCCACCCAGGCCTGCCAGGGCTGGAACGCCAGCCCGCAGCTATCCAACGAACTGGGCGCCAAATGGATCAAGAACGACAAGGGCCGCGGCTACAAGATCATCCACATGTTCCGCACCGACTGCGGCGTGGACAGCAAGGTGGAAATGAAGATCGTGTCGCAGGGCGGCAAGGCGCTGTGCGCCAGCGCCGGTCCGGTGGCCAACGCCAAGCTGGACTACGACGTCGACTACCAGATGCACGCCACCACCAAGGACTGGAAATCGGACATGAACCCGGCCACCGCCATGATGTTCGGCAACCTGAAGTTCGACGGCCCCAAGCTGGAGGCGATGAGCGTCATGGGCCCGTTCAAGGCCTTCATGACCCTGGCCAGCAAGGTGCCCGGCGAAGCCGCCTGCCCTGCGAAATAAGGCTTTCCCTGTGACGAAGAGCCCGCCCCTGGCGGGCTTTTTTGTGTCCGGAATGCGGTGTGGGATTACAGCGTCGAGCGGACCTCGGTGCGCCCGCCTCGAAAATTGGGGGCGCTGTTGCGCTTTACGTTTTCGATGGCCGCAATGCCGCTGCTGCGGTCATCCGTGGCGTGAGGCGTGAGGTTCCGCCTTCAATTGGATTGTCGACGAAGTCGTGGGTGGTCATGGTTTGGCGGGCGGGTTGAGCGGGGCGGACCAGTCCAGCACGCGCAGGCCGGGTACTTGACTGAAGGCGAGGTCGGCGCTGATCAGGGTGCAATCTTCCGCCAGGGCGTGGGCGGCGATCAGCAGGTCCATGGGGGCCAGCGGTTTGCCGCGGATTTCCAGTTCGCTGCGCAGGTTGGCGTAACGTTCCGCGCAAACGGAGTTCCATGGCCGGATGTCCGTCGTGCGCAGGAAGCTTTCGACGATGCGGCGCAGGTCTGCATTGACCTGCCTGCGCGCCAGGCCGAAGCGCAGTTCTGCCTCGGTGATGCCCGACACGCAATACCTCCGCTCTTCAAGCAGCGCCACCAGCGTTTCCGCCCGGCCTTTGGCGAGCGCGGACACCGCGTTGGTGTCCAGCATCAGATCGCCCATCACGGCCAATCCCTTTCGACGGGCGGGCCGGGATCACGCAGGTTGTCCAGGGCTGAAAGTTCTTCTTCGGGGATGTCGGCGAGCAGTGCATCGCGCAGCTTCAACCACTCGGAGAATTTGCGGTTGCGCTGACTGAGGATGACGTCGCCGGTGAGCGGGTCGCGCCGGATCACGACTTCATCGCCCTCGAAGCGGAACTCCGCCGGCAGGCGCACGGCTTGGCTGCGGCCATTTTTGAAGAGTTTGGCGGTTTGCATGAGGGGCTCCTTTGTTTCCGATACTTTGCTGCTGGTATATACCGTGGTTTATACCTTGTGATGCCGACTCGTTCAAGCTGCCCAGAGCGCTTCGTTGAATGCTTCCAGGGTTTGCAGCAGTTGTCTTTGAAGGCATTGGCACCCGTTCGCCCAGGGCTGAGCAGTCCACCAGGAACAGGATGCGGCGGAAGCGCTGCGCCTTCAGCAGCCGATAGATCAACGCGATGCAGGTCCTGGTTTTGCCGGTGCCGGTGGCCATGGCCAGCAGCATCTCGCGGCGGCCGGCGGCTATCGGCTGTTCTGACGCGCGGATAGCATCCTGCTGGTAGTAGCGCAGGGGATACGGACACGGCGCTTTTAGCGTATGAGCGACCGTTCCGGCCGATTTGAAGGCATAGCCCATCGGGCAGCTTTCAAAGCCTTGCAGCCGTTCGAATGACCGCGGTCCTGATTCCGTGAACGGCTGCTCCAGCTTCTGACTTGCCCGTCGGGGCCTCTCCAGTTAGCTGACGTTGGCAGGAGCCCGGCTTGAACGTCCGCTCCCTTACCACCATTCAGATCGGGTGAGCCCCACATATTTTTGATTGTGCTGGACGTTCCAGTAAATTGTCGTACCTAGCCAGAAAAAGACGCGTGAAGAGGTAGGGAGACCACATGCCGAGAATCTTTGACAACATCCAAAAATCGCTGCTGCCGGCGCTTCGGGAGACGCTTGATGTTGCCGAGCGTGCCGATTTCTGCGTTGGTTACTTCAACCTGCGTGGCTGGCGGCACCTCGCCGAGCATGTTGATCGCTGGGCTGGCGGCGACGGTCAATGCTGTCGCCTACTCGTTGGCATGCACGTCACGCCAACCGATGAGTTGCGCCGTGCGTTGCGTTCGCACGAAGAGGACACGCTCGACAATCAGACCGCCATGCGCGAAAAGCGCAGAATTGCCGAGGAGTTTCGTCAGCAACTGACTTTCGGCGTTCCCACCAATGACGACGAGGCCGCACTGCGCCAACTGGCCGAACAGATTCGGACCAAGAAACTGGTCGTCAAGGTCCATCTGCGTCACCCGCTGCACGCCAAGCTTTATCTGCTGCACCGGCAGGACGCCAACAACCCCGTCACTGGCTTCCTCGGCAGCAGCAACCTCACGCTGGCCGGGCTTGCCAAGCAGGGCGAGTTGAACGTCGATGTGCTGGAACATGACGCCTGCAACAAGCTGGTCGATTGGTTCGAGGACCGCTGGCAGGATCGCTGGTGTATCGACATATCGAAAGAACTGGCCGACATCATCGACGAAAGCTGGGCGGGAGAGCGGCTGGTGCCGCCGTATCACGTCTACCTCAAGATGGCCTATCACCTGGCACAGGAAGCGCGTTCCGGTCTTTCAGAATTTCGCATTCCAGCAGTTTTCGGCAACACCTTGTTTGACTTCCAGATCGCCGCCGTAAAGATTGCGGCGCACCACCTCAACAAGCGTGGCGGCGTGCTCATCGGCGACGTGGTGGGCCTGGGCAAGTCCATGATGGCCACCGCCCTGGCCAAGGTGTTCGAGGACGACTACCACACTGAAACGCTCATCATCTGCCCCAAGAACCTCGTGTCGATGTGGGAAGACTATGCCCACCGGTATCGCCTGCATGCCAAGGTGCTGCCGTTATCCAAGGTGCTGACTGAACTGCCAGAGAAAACCCGGCGTTACCGGCTGGTCCTCATCGACGAATCCCACAACCTGCGCAACAAGGAAGGCAAGCGCTGGAAGGTCATCCGCGAATACATCGAGCGCAACGACAGCCTGACTGTTCTCCTCTCGGCCACGCCCTACAACAAGACCTACCTTGACCTTTCCGCACAACTAGCGCTGTTCCTGAATGAAGATGCCGACATCGGCATCCGCCCGGAAAAACTGCTCACCGAGTTGGGCGGCGAGCACGAATTCATCCGCCGTCATCAGTGTGGTGTACGGTCGCTGGCGGCATTTGAGAAGAGCGAAATCCCGGATGACTGGCGCGATCTCATGCGCCTGTACATGGTGCGCCGCACGCGTGGCTTCATCATGCAGCACTACACCCGTGAAGATGAGCGCGGCAAATACTTGCTGTTCTCGGATGGCCGCAAGTCCTATTTTCCGAAGCGGATTCCGAAGAATCTCAGCTTCAAGATTGACGACGCGAATCCTTCCGACCCATACGCACGCTTTTACAGCGACCCGGTAGTCAATGCAGTCAACGAGCTGATCCTGCCACGCTACGGCTTGGGCAACTATGTCGCCCCGAAGCCCAAGACGCCGCCCACGCCCCATCAGGCCAAAATCATCGAAGGACTTTCCCGTGCCGGCACGCGCCTGATGGGTTTCTGTCGCACCAATCTTTTCAAGCGGCTGGAAAGCGCCGGCCCGGCATTCATCCTGTCCATCGAGAGACACATCCTGCGCAATTTCATCGTTCTGCACGCCATCGAGAACGGTCTGGATATTCCGCTGGGCACGCAAGGGGCCGAACTGCTCGACACCCGCCATTACGACGAGGACCCCGATGGTCTACTAGCCGGCAATGGGGATGATGGCGGCGACGAAGACGTTGCCGACCCAACCGCCACCAATGGCTTGCGCACCGAGGCTGATTACCGTGCCCGCGCCGCCAAGGCTTATGAGGCGTATAGCGGTGCGCTGAAAAGTCGCTTCAAGTGGCTGCCGGGTTCCCTGTTCATCAAGGCGCTGGCCAAAGACCTGCTTGCGGATGCGCAATCCTTGCTCCAGCTTCTGAAGCTCTGTGGAGACTGGCAGGCCGATGCGGATACCAAACTGGCTGCCCTGATCGAGCTGATCAATCAGAGCTACCCGAAGGAGAAACTTCTCGTCTTCACCCAGTTTGCCGACACGGCTCGCTATCTCAATGCCCAGTTGCTGGCTCGTGGCATCAAACAGGTGGAGGAGGCAACCGGGCAAAGCGCCGATCCCACCTCCTTGGCCTGGCGCTTCTCGCCGGAATCGAACGGCAAGCGCGAGCAGATCAAGAAAACGGACGAGCTGCGCGTACTGATCGCCACCGATGTGCTCTCCGAAGGTCAGAACCTCCAGGACGCGCACATCATCGTCAACTATGACCTACCCTGGGCCATCATTCGCCTGATCCAGCGTGCCGGTCGTGTCGACCGTATCGGTCAGCAGTCCGACACCATCCTCTGTTATTCCTTTGTGCCCGCCGATGGCGTCGAGCGGCTCATCAATCTGCGTGCCCGGGTCAAGCAGCGCCTGATTCAGAACGCCGAGGTCGTGGGGTCTGACGAAAGCTTCTTCGACGACGACACGGACGAAGAACTGATCCGCGATCTCTACACCGAGAAGAACGGCATCCTGGATGACGACGGCGACACCGAGGTGGACCTCGCGTCCTACGCCTACCAGATCTGGAAGAACGCCACCGATGCCGATCCGTCGCTGGCCGCCAAGATCGAGGCCATGCCCAATGTTGTGTATGCGACCAAGGCGCACGAGCACAACCCGGCATCCCCCAGGGGTGTGCTGGTCTACATGCGCACCGCGCAGGGCAACGACGCCCTTGCCTGGATGGACGAGGCCGGCAAGCCGGTCACTCAGTCTCAACTCACCATCCTGAAAGCGGCGGCCTGTGCAGCGGATACCCCTGCCCAGCCGCGCACCGAACATCACCACGCGCTCACCCAACAGGGCCTGGCGCACATCGTCGAAGAGGAAAAGTCCTTTGGCGGTGCATTGGGCCGCCCCTCCGGCGCGCGCTTCAAGGCATTCGAGCGCCTTAAACGCTTCCGCGAGGGGCTGGGCGACAAGCGCGACCTCTTCATCACCGACGAATACGTGCGACGCATCGACCGGGTGATGGAGGAAATCTACCGCTATCCGCTCTACCAGTCGGCGACCGACAGCCTCAACCGCCAGCTCAAGGCCGGTATCGGCGACCACCAGCTACTCGATCTGATTTTCTCGCTGAGGGAAGACGGACGCCTGTGCGTGATTGAGGATCAAGACAAGCAGAAGGAGCCCAAGCTCATCTGCTCCATGGGCCTGGCCTGAGCCGTCCGGGAAAGAACTGAACATGACGATAGATGCCGCCCGCTTTCACAAACTGCTTGGCGAATTCAAGCTGGAGCAGCTTTTCAATGAGCTCGGTTGGGAGCGCCCCCACCTCAAGCCGCAGGCCATTACAGCCAACGGCGAGTCTTTCACTCTGACCAACATCGCCCACAAGCGTGGCGTGGCGGTATTCCGCTGTTCACCGGACAGTACCGGCAAGGTGCCCGCGCGACCGATGCTGCTCAAGATCGAGAAGGAGGCGGCGAAGCTCGCCCACGAGCATCTCTTGGTATTTGCCGATGCCAAGGAGTCAATGCTCACCTGGCTGTGGGTCTCGCGCGCACCCGGACAGCCCACCACAACCCGCACCCACACTTGGCACAAGGGCCAGAGCGGCGAATCGCTGCGGCAGAAGCTCTCCCAGATTGTCTGGTCGCTGGAAGAGGAAGAGGCCATCACGCTCACCGACGTGATCACCGGCCTCAAGCATGCCTTCGACCGCGACCGCATCTCCAAGAGCTTCTACGACAAGTTCAAGGCCCAGCACGAAGCCTTCGCCGGTTTCATCGAAGGCCTGAGTGCAGCCAGCGACCAGGCCTGGTACGCCTCGCTGATGCTCAACCGGCTGATGTTCGTCTACTTTATCCAGAAGAAGGGCTTTCTCGATGGCGACGAAAATTACCTCGCCAACCGCATGGCCCAGGTGCAGGCCGCCGCCGGCAAGGGCAAGTTCCACAGCTTCTACCGCCAGTTCCTGCGCCGCCTGTTCCATGAAGGCCTGGGGCAGGCCAAGTCCGAGCGCAACCCCGAGCTCAATCACCTGATCGGCGAAGTGCCCTATCTGAACGGCGGCCTCTTTTCGCTGCACGAGCTGGAAGAAGCCAACCCTGGCATCGATGTGCCCGACGAGGCCTTCGAACGCCTGTTCGCTTTTTTTGATGCCTGGGACTGGCACTTGGATGACCGCCCGCTCTCCAGCGGCAAAGAAATCAACCCCGACGTGCTCGGCTACATCTTCGAGAAGTACATCAACCAGAAGCAGATGGGGGCGTACTACACCAAGGAAGACATCACCGAGTACATCAGCAAGAACACGGTCGTCCCGCACCTGATCGAGCAGGCGCGCGAGCGTTGCAAAGTGGCGTTCGATGGCGAGGCCTCAGTGTGGAACCTGCTCCAGGCCGACCCCGACCGCTACATCTACCCGGCGATGAAGACGGGCGTGATCGACGCAGCCGGCAAGGTCGTGCCCGAATCGGCCCTGCCGGATTTCGTGCAGGCCGGCATGAAAGACCCCAAGGCGCGGATGTTTGATCGTCGCTACAACCTGGGTGAAGCCGTATTCCACACTGCCACCGGCGAGCGCGGCACCCTGCCCACCGAGACCTGGCGCGAGTATGTGGAACGCCGCAGCCGCTGCCTGGCCCTGCGCGAGAAACTGGCCAAGGGCGAGGTGAAGAGCGCTGACGACCTCATCACCCTGAATCTCGACATCCGCCAGTTCATGCAGGATGTGATCGACACCGCCACCTCCCCCGACCTGCTGCGCGCCGTGTGGCAGGCCATCGTCGGGCGCGTGCCGGAAAAGGCCAACGAGAAGTTCCGCCACGGCATCACCATCCTCGATCCCACCTGTGGTTCGGGCGCCTTCCTATTCGCCGCGCTGGGCGTACTCGAACCGCTCTACGAAGCCTGCCTGGAGCGCATGGAAGGCTTTGTCGAGGATGCCAAGAAACTCCCCTCGCCCGCTGGCGGGAGAGGGGCCGGGGGTGAGGGTGCTTTCCCCGACTTCGCCAAGGTGCTGGCCGAAGTGGACAAGCACCCCTCGCGCCGTTACTACATCTTCAAGAGCATCATCCTGCACAATCTCTTCGGCGTGGACATCATGGCCGAGGCGGTGGAAATCTGTAAGCTGCGCCTCTTCCTCAAGCTGGTGTCGCAGGTGGATGCCAGGCGCGAGCTGGAACCGCTGCCCGACATCGATTTCAACATCCGCGCCGGCAATACCCTAGTTGGCTACGCCACCGAAGCCCAGTTCGACGCCGCCAACACGCTCGCCAGCGACCAGAGTCATCGCGATGAGATCAAGGCCAGCACCGCTGATTTGGCCGACCTCTTCGACCGCTTCCGCGAACAGCAGACGGTGCACGGCGGGAAGGTCACGGCGGAAGATAAGCGCAAGCTGCGCGATAAGCTAAACAGCCTGGCCCTGGAACTGGATCGCTATCTCGCCCGCGACTCCGGCATTGACCCCGACAAACCGAAGACATTTAGTGCTTGGCGCGAGAGTCATCGCCCCTTTCACTGGTTTGCCGAGTTCTACGGGGTGATGCGAGAGGGTGGGTTCGATGTCGTGATTGGAAATCCGCCGTATGTAGAGATACCAACAGAGTACAGTCGCAACCTTCTTAGGTCGCTCTATCGAACTGCTTTGGAACGGTGGAGTCGGGACGAAGACCTGTACACCTTAATGACCGAGCGAAGCTTTTCCTTACTAAAGGCAACCGGAAAGCTTGGACTGATATTGCCCCTCTCTTTGGCGTTCTCGACAAAGCGATCATTTATCCTGATGCGGCAAGTTATGGCCGAAGAGCGAGGCCATTGGTGGTGGACCCACTACGACCGGATACCAAGCGCACTCTTCGGAAATGAGGTTCGGACCCGATGCACGATTGCCATTCTTTCTCGATCCTCCCAGAGAGATAGCTCTTGGAATAGATTTACATCCGCATTGATGAGGTGGACCGCAGAGGAACGCGATGTTTTGTTCCAGACGGTGAATTATGCCTTTGTGCGCACAGGGATTGCCGATGGGATTCCTAAGCTCGGGTCTGCATTGCAGGCTCAAGCCTATCAGCAGCTTTCTCTTGCTGGCCATAAGCTGGGAGAAGAGTTAAGGCAATCGCTACCTTTTTCTTCGCTTGCTGCGTCAGCACCTAACTTCCCAAAGAACTCTGTTTTTGTTGGGGGCGTAGCCTACAACTGGTTTCCAGCGTGGCGGAGCATCCCCGCCACTACTACTGCTACAGGTGCGCCGTCGCTTCCTGCACGAACAGCGGGTTTCAGGTTCGACAATGCGGAGGATGCGAATGCTGTATTTGCGATGCTCTGCAGTTCGCTCGGTTATTGGTGGTGGGCTGTGGCATCAGACGGCTTTAACCTCAAGAAATGGCTTCTTGACCGCTTTCCACTTTCACTTCGAAGCATGTCGAATGTTGCAAAGAAGGAGTTGGCCGCGTTGGGTGAGAAGCTTGCGTCGGAATTGGAACAACAGTACGTCTACAAAGACAACCGGGGGCGAATCGGTAATTACTATTTACCTGCATGTCAGACGACTATCGACGAAATCGATGCATGCTTAGGAAAACATGTCTCTTCATTGTCGGCAGAATTTTTCCTAGACATTCGTGACTTCAATGCATCATTTTCGACCGCACAAGTCGAAGAAGACGCTGACGAAGAATGAAGCCCACGCCCGTAGCTCTGCCATCTCTCTGCGCTCAGCATGCCGGTATTGAAGCCGCCACGCGCATAGTCGGTGCTGGCGAGACGGCATTGCTTTCGGAACCGCTGCTCGGCCTCATCGCCTCGCGCGAATGCCCCGGCGATGTCCTGCTCGAAACCCTCGACAGCCTACCGGAATGGGTCAAGGTCGGCCGCGTCATCGTCAGCGGCTTTCACTCGCCCCTGGAACAGCAGGTGCTGCGCTCGGTGCTCCGCCGCAAGGGTCGCGCAGTCAAGGTGCTGGCGCGCGGCATGACCGACTACCGTCCCGCCGCCGAAGAGCGCGAACCGCTGGCAACCGGCCGGATGCTGGTCATCACCGCCTGCCCGCCCGAGGTGCGCCGTACCACCCGCGAAACCGCGCTGGAGCGCAACCGACTGGTGCTGGCGCTCGCCAGCGAGGTTGTTGTGCCTTATGTCGCGGCTGAAAGCCCTCTGGCCCGCCTGCTGAAGGAACACCACCATGAATGAAATCACCGGCCCAGACGCTGAAGCCCTGATAGCCACCCTACTGGCTCAGCCGGAGACAAGCCGCTTCGAGTCCAAGCGGGTGTCCGGCAAGATGGTGGGCAAGGCACTGGAAGCCATCTGTGCCTTCGCCAACACGGCGGGCGGCACCCTGGCCCTGGGCCTGGAAGACCTGGCCAAGGCCACAGGGCCGGAACGGTTGTATGGCCTGGAAGAAAACACCGAGGCGGTGGACGAACTACGCCGCAAGACCCTCACCCACTTGCTGCCGGCGGTGGAGGGGTTGCGCTGGGTGCGGGTGGCGTGCCGCCTGCGCGATGGCACGGACGGCCATGTCCTGCTGTTGGTTGTTCCGCAAAGTCCCAAGGTGCATTCCATCCTCGACGACGGCACCTGGACGCGGCTGGATGCCAGCAACCGCGAGATGTCCGCCGCCGAGATCACCGAGCTTTCTTACCGGCGCGGCGTCATCAGCGCCGAGTCCGAGCCGGTGGCCGTGTCCTTCGAGTTACTGGCCACCGACACCTGGCATCGTTTCGCCTCCAACCGGGGTTTTCAGTCTGGCGACTTGGCCGACCGGCTGTTTCGCATCGGTCTGGCAAAACGGGTGGCGGGCGAGTTGCAGCCGGTGCGTGCGGCGGTGCTGTTGTTCGCCGACGAACCGGGCGGCCTGCTGGCGGCGCAACAGACGCGGGCCGATGTGCGGGTGTTCCATTACCGGGGCAACCGCATCGAGCCCGGGGCAGTGCCCAACCTGCTGAAACCGCCCAAAACCCTGTCCGGCCCCCTGCCTATGCAGATCGCCCAGGCCAGCGCCTATGTGCTGGACGAACTGGCGGCGGGCCTGACCCTGGCGGCTTCCGGCTTCAAGACGGTGCACCGCTACCCGGAACGGGTGATCAAGGAAGCCATCACCAACGCGGTGATCCACCGCGATTACCGCTTGAATCGCGACATCCAGATTCGTATCTTCGACAACCGCATCGAGATCGAAAGCCCCGGCCTGTTTCCCGGTACCATCACCCCCTCCAATGTGGCCAAGGCCGGTTCCTTCGCCCGTAATCCGCTCATCGCTCGCAACCTGCGCGAATTTCCCGAACCGCCCAATGTGGATGCCGGCGAGGGGGTGCGCATGATGTTCGCCGAGATGCGCGCCGCCAATCTGTACCCACCCTTCTACAGCGAGAACCGCGACGCCGCTCAAGCCTCGGTCGTCGTCAGCCTGCTCAACGAGGAACGCCCGCCTATTTGGGAACAGGTGAGCGACTGGATAGACCGCCACGGCCCACTGGCCAACAGCGACCTGTGTCAAATCGCGGGGGTGGACACCTTGAAGGCGTCGAAGATGCTCAAACGCTGGGTCGAGCAGGGGGTGTTGCTGCGGGATGATTCCGCCGGCAAACGCCACACGGTGTACCGAAAGCCTCTCCCGGACGGCATCGTCGAAGCAGCGTCTTCTTTATCTTTGACGCTGGATAATGGGCCGGAGCAATAAAAAAAGTCGTGCTAAAACAATTTCATAAGGCATTTCTTATTATCCCGAGCCCTCTACCGCGTGCCGGATTGTGTCAAGGACGACCAGATGCTGGTTATCACCCCCCGCCCGCCGGAAGTGCGGTGTTGCCCGAAAAATCAGTCGTCGCGATACGCCGATAGCATTCCAACACCATGGCCTCGCCTCTGTCCATCATTCTGGCTCGCGGATATTTCCCGAAGGAGTTGCCCCCGCCGTTCAATACGAAATCCTTCGGCGCATTTGCCGAGACTGCACCGGCCGACTTTCATCTGGCTACGACGAAGAAGGGGCTCAAGAACAACCTGACGACACGGCCGGCGATTCACAACCTGGCCCGCACCGGCACGCTGCGGCGAAAGCTGACCATCCCCAATCCGGTCAATCAGTATCAGATCGCGCGTGCCGTCGCCGAGGGCTGGGGAGAACTCAAGTCCGTTTGCGTCAAGTCAACGATTTCGCTGACCACGCCGCGATACCAGAAACTTGGCGCCCGCGCCATCAGTGCGAAAAATCCGTTCGATGCGATCCCCGTCGCGCGGGCGCGCTCGCGCACCGCTTCCCGCTACTTGCTTGCGACCGACCTGAGCCAGTTCTACCCGAGCATCTACACCCATTCGATTCCCTGGGCGCTGCATACCAAGAGCGTAGCGAAGGCCAGCCCGAACGACTACTCGTTGCTCGGCAACGTGCTGGACCTGGCAATGCGCAATGGACAGGACAAGCAGACCATCGGCATTCCTATCGGGCCGGATACCTCGCTCGTCATTGCGGAGGCGATCTTGTCGTCGGTCGATGTTCAGCTTACGGGCGCAATTACGAAGCGGGGCTTTCGCTACATCGACGACATTGCCTGCGGCTTTCGGACGATTGCCGAGGCCGAGGCAACATTGGGTGAGTTGCAGCGATTGATTGGCAACCTCCAGCTCCAACTGAACCCGAAGAAGACACGGATTACCGATCTTCCTTCGGAGTTGGAGGCATCCTGGGTGCCCCATCTTCGCTTGTTCGCCTTCCGGTCATCATCGCCGGGCACGCAGCAGACCGACTTGTTGAGCTACTTCGGCAGGGCGTTCGAGCTGGCGGCGGGCCAGAGAGAGGAAGGGCGGCCTCAAATCTGAAGTGCAACACCTTGGATGTCGTAAGGTGCACGGATGCAAACACAAAGTTCGTACCGCCAGCTTCAACCTGAAGATCGTAT
>WOUQ01000013.1 GCA_009772925.1 bacterium | reverse complement strand
TGGTTCGTCGTCCTCCCAGGACGCTCGGCGTAACCCGGCAAGGACTCATCGGGATGGGAAAGCACGTGGTCATGAACGGTATTTCAACGGCCTGTTAGGGGTTGGCGGCAGCATTGGACTGCTTTGTTTCTGCGCTGTGGCGTAGCCCGCTTACTGCACTTTGTGCACGAGGATGTACCTCGACAACTGGTGTGCTTGGAAGGTTTTTGATAGGTGGTGCTATTGGTTCCCGTGCTTCCCGTGCTTCCTGTACTGGTGCGGCTACAGCGTGTTTTTCGTTTGCACGTACTGGAGCGCATGGAGCCTCTTTTGGGCTTTGAAAGGTCATTGCTAATGAAACGGAAAGGGCAGCGCCGATGATTGCGCCAACGAAACCTAGAACACCAGAACCCCATGATGCAGTTGCTTGTATTTGGGCAAGCCGCACGTTCAGCATGTGTTCCGCAACGATGCGCTTTTCAGGCGCGGTTTGGCGGATGTTTTCTTCATGAATAATCGTTGCCAGTTGCCATGCGTCCATGCGGCGAAGCTGTTTCTCTTCGTCGGTGTAGTGGTTCCACCAGAATTCGTGCTTATCCCTGGAGAAGAGGCTTCTTATGCGAACGGAAAGAGGAATACGCAGCATGAAATGAAGACACCCAACGCCAAGCTAAGTGGCGCGACGACAGGAGCGTCCGCTTAAGCGACGTGTTAGAGGCAAAAGCGCCAACAGCCCTAGACACATTAATGAAAACATAGAAGGCTCGGGAATGGAGTTTACATGGCCATTAAATATCAAACTGCCGTTAAAGGAGGTTTCAGTACACCCCAGGAATCTGTTGCACGGAGAACCAAACACCCTATTCATGTTTAGGGTGTCTACATAGAGACTAATGGAATCAATCGAATATCCAGACAAATCTACTTGCCCTATGCTCAGAAAACTTGAAAGTGCAGTTGATTCTGATTGGTCCTGACCGGGGCCACCTGCACCATTTGTTAGATACCAAAACATCAACTGATTATCTTGTCCATTCGTTAGGTACCCAATGAATTTTTCTAGTTCTGGATCATCGAGGACACTCGCCAAAGTAAATGTGCGCCCCGAATCGCTTGGGGTTATTTGGATAGAGTCAAATATCTTCGTGCCAGGCAACTCCACTATCCCACTAGACGTAGGCCCAGTTAAGTAGAGGGCATTAAAACTGAACGACGTGTAGTAGCCAGATGGTTTGGACCAGCTTGACAACGGAATTTCAACAATCAGCACAGCATGTGCGCAAAATGTAATGATGGAAATTAGCATTCCAAAAGCCATTCTAAGTGTTATGTTCATTTCTTGTCTCGCTTTGGGTAAGTCTCTAATGTGATATGCGCACCAATTGGTGTGCATACTCGCCCCCCCCCGAGTGCATGACTCGGGAAACAATTCAATGGGTTGGTTACGGCATGCCAAATTATCCACCACCATCTCCCTCTGAGCCTCCTCCGAAGTTGTCGGACCAGGTTCGTGACCGGGTTCGCCGTCTCGGGTACGCAAAACGTACCAAAATATCTTATGCGCACTGGATTAAACGCTTCATCTTTTTTCATGGCAAGCGTCATTCAAGCCATGTAGGGCACAACCGAAGAGCATTGCGCCGAATAGCTGTTGCCCGGTCCCGGTGCAAGACAGTTTCGCTCATTCCATCCTGCTTGCCATGCAGTGCCGGGGCATTCCGCCAAAATGTGTCATTTCGCGGGTTTTACTTCATCCCCACCACCTGGACCAGTTCCGAATATTTCTTCAGAAACGCATCGCTCGTCAGCAGGTAGGCGGGCAGGGAGATGGCCTGGCAGACCAGCAGGCGGTCGAAGGGATCGCGGTGGTGCCACGGCAGGTCGGTGATGCGGTAACAGTGATCGGAGCGGATGGGGAGTTCAGTGAAGCCGGTTTCCTGTGCGAGATGTTGTATGTCCTCCGGCATGAAACCAAAGTCCTCCCTTCCCAGGGATCGCTTGATGGCGATTTCCCAGATGCTGGCGGCGCTGAAAAAAACGCTGTTGGCTGGATCGCGCAACCGGGTCTGTGCTTCCTCGGGCAAACGGTCCGGGTCGATCAGAGCGGCAAGGAGAATGTTTGTATCAAGCAGCAGCGCCTGGGGTGACATGGTCATTCACCGGTTTCGAACATGCGCCGGATGGCCTCTTCATGCAGGCTGGAGAAATCCTCGGGCAGGGTGAATCGGCCCTTGCCCGCGCCCAGCGCGCGCGGCTGGGTGGGAGGCGATGCCAGGGGCACCAGCCGGGCGACAGGCTTGCCGGCCCGGGCGATGAGAATTTCCTCGCCGCTGGCCACCTGGTCGACTAAACGCGAAAAATGGGTCTTGGCTTCATGGATATTGACGGTTTGCATCGGCTGCTCCCAATGAATGCATGCCGAGCTTAGTCTAGTCTAGTCCGATCGTGCAACCCGTTCTCGTCACCCGACGATGAAACGGATCAGTCTCCTATGGCGCTAAGTTAAGGCCGGAGTGGCCATTTCTCCCTCTCCCGCAAGCGGGAGAGGGTCGGGGTGAGGGGGGGCGAAAGTGGTGCGGCTTCGATATTCCCTCATCCCCGGCCCTTCTCCCGCTTGCGGGAGAAGGGAGAAAACGGCACGCCGCGCCCCTTCGTCCGGTTAGCCGTCCCGGCATGCAGTAGGCCGATCTAGACCTTCTGCTGGTAGTCCATGTAGAAGACATTTCCGCCGAATTTCGACTTGTTGAACCAGCAGGACTTGGCCACCTTGTAGGCGACCGATGCGCCGCACGAGTGGCGGACAAGCTTCGAAAGAAATCGGGTTTAGGCCACCGAATCCTGACCCGCGAGTTCATTGAGCACTTCGGGGCGTTTCTGGGCAATGGCGATGAGTGTCTTGGCTGCGCCGGAGGGGTGGCGACGTCCTTGCTCCCATTCCTGCAGTGTGCGGACTGAAACCCCCAACAGTGCGGCGAAGCGTGCCTGGGACAAGCCGGACTTCATGCGTGCCGACACCACGGGAGAAATGGATACCTCGGTGCCCTGTCCCGCCAACATTTCACGCACCGACGTTTCCAGTTCCGCGGCGATGTCATGGGAAGCTTCCCATGCTGCCAGCTCGCTATCGGACAAAGGTTTTTTCGACGGCATCTTTCAGCTCCTTCAGTTTGCTTCCAGCGATTGAATCCAGGCATCCCGTCACGCCGCCAGCGCCTCAGGCAGTGGCAGTTGGAACCGACCTTCAAGCACGCCATGAACAGAGATGTCCTCATCCAGTTCTTCCCAGCGCAACGCGGTGCCATTCTGGCATGGCGCCACTTGAGCCAAGTCTGCGTCGGATGCCTGGGCGAGCAGACGGAAGCGCGCGATGGAAAGCCGATCTGGCCGCCATCCGTCAGTTCCATGAAAACCATCCGGTCTTGCACCCATGCCCGGATGGCGCGTGGATCGAGTGCGAGTACAGCATGTGCACATGCCATTTCTCCAGGGAAAGCTCCTCAGCAGAGTCCCCGCTCGGCCGTATCGGCGGCTGGAGCAGGGTTGCCCGGAGCCCGCCGGAACGGATTCCTTTCGTTCAACTCGTCCAGGTAGCCGTCCATGCCCGCGCCTTCGCGTGCCAGGAAATCCTCCACCGCCCGCGAGAACTCGGGATGGGCAAGCCAGTGGGCGGACCAGGTGGTGACGGGCAGGAAGCCGCGGGCCAGTTTGTGTTCGCCCTGGGCGCCGCCCTCGAAGGTGGCGATGCGGTGCTCGATGCAGTACTCGATGGCCTGGTAGTAGCAGGTCTCGAAGTGCAGGCCGGGGTGGTATTCCAGGGCGCCCCAGGAGCGGCCGAACAGTGTGCTGCGGTTGCGCAGGTTGAAGGCGGCGGCGATGGGTTCGCCCTCCCGTTCGGCGATGACCAGCAGCAGGTTGTCCGGCATGGTGGCGCCAAGGCGCAGGAAGAAATCCAGGTTGAGGGCGGGGGGCGAATTGAACTGCCGGTGGGTGCGCAGATAGCAGGCCAGGAAGTGGTGCCAGTCGGCCTCGCGGATGTCGGCGCCGGTCAGCCGTCGGAAGCGGATGCCGGCCTCGTTCACCTTGCGCCGTTCCTGGCGGACCTTCTTGCGCTTGTCCTGGCGCAGGCCGGCCAGGTAATCGGCGAAATCCGCGTAGCCCGGATTCTGCCAGTGGAACTGCACGCCGCGCCGCAACAGCATGCCGCGCGCCGCCATTTCCCGCGCCTGGCCTTCCTCCGGGAACAGCAGGTGGAGAGAGGAGACGCCGGCTTCCCGGGCCAAGTCCAGGGCGGCGTCCATCAGCCGGGCGCGGTCTTGCGGAGTCGCCGCGAGCAGGCGCGGGCCGGACACCGGGGTGAAGGGCACGGCGGCGATCCACTTGGGGTAATAGGCCAGGCCGTGGCGCCGATAGGCGTCGGCCCAGGCCCAGTCGAACACGAACTCGCCCCAGGAGTGGGTCTTGCCATAGAGGGGCAGGGCGCCGGCCAGAATGCCATCCCGCTCCAGGACCAGGAAGCGGGTCTGCCAGCCGGTATCGGGGACGGCGCAGCCGCTTGCCTGGAGGGCGAGCAGGAAGGCGTGCGAGAGGAAGGGGTTGATGTCCTCCGGCTCCGGGCTGGCGCTCGCGACCAGGGCGTCCCACGCCGGCGCGGCAATGTCCGCGATGGATTCGACGATGCGCGCGCTCAAGGCTTCGCCGGCACCGATTGCCGCCGCCACACCAGGGTGTGGTTGTCGCTGGGCATGTCGAAGTCCCGCATCAGGACCAGGCCCTGGGCCTCGGCCAGGGCGTTGAGGGCCTCGAAATCGCGCACGCCGCTGTGCGGGTCGCGGTTCTTCAACCAGACGTCGAAGCGGGCGTTGCTCTCGGCGGTATAGCGGCCGCCGTAGTTGAACGGGCCGTACAGGCAGAGCAGGCCGCCCGGCTCCAGCACGAGGCCGATGCCGGCGAACATGCGCTGCACCGCCGGCCAGGACACGATGTGCACGGTGTTGGCGTTGAACACGGCGTCGAAGCGGCCCACCGGCCAGTCCGCGTCGTTCACGTCGAGGGCGACGGGCGGCAGCACGTTGGGCAGCTTCGCTTCGTCCAGCCAGGCCAGGATGCCCGGGTGGTTGTGCGGCAATTCGCTGGTCTGCCAGTTCAGGTGGGGCAGGGCCGCGCCGAAGTAGACCGCGTGCTGGCCGGTGCCGCTGGCGATCTCCAGCACCCGGCGGCGGTCGGCGAAGACCTCCTCCAGCACGGCCTGGATGGGCGCCCGGTTCTGCGCGGAGGATTCGGCAAAGGGTTTTTCGGTCATGTCGGGTCAGCCTGTGAATGCCTGGTCGGAGGCGAGGTAGTCCAGTTCCTCAGGCGTGCTGGGCCGGCCCAGGATGGCATTGCGATGCGGGAAGCGGCCGAAGCGGCGGACCAGGTCGCGATGGTGACGCGACCAGCGCGTGTCCATGCCGGCTTCCTCGAACAGTTGCAGCGAGAGATCCTGGTCTTCCGCGTGTTCGCTGTGCATCAGCGGCATGAACAGGAACAGGTGCTGTGGTTCGCTCAGGCTGTGGTGGAAGCCTTGCTCCAGCGCCCGTTTGCATGCGGCCACCGCCCGCGCCTCGCTGGCGAAGGCGGCGGCCAGGCCGCGAAACATGTTGAGGGGGAACTGGTCGAGCAGGATGACCAGCGCCAGGGCGCCCTCGGCCGAGTCCATCCACGCCTCCATTTCGCCCCGGCATGCCCGGTGCCAGAGCGGCTCGTAGCGGGCGCGGATCTCGGCGTCCCATTCCGGTGTCGAGGCGAACCAGAGCGCCCTGGAGCGCGGGGAAAACCAGAAGTCGAGGATGTCCTGAGGATCGTTTGCGGGCATGGTGTCATCTTCCCTGGGCGCCGAAACCCTGAGTTTGTTGAGGCACTGCTTTGGTTCCCGTGTGCCAGGCCCACCGCCACCGGGCGATGAGGCTCTATTGCGGCGTGCGCCGGATTGTCGGCGGGGCACCTACAATCTACCCCATGTCCGCCGATTTCCTCCTGCAACTCCTGCTTCAGGTCTGGCTGCCCATCGCCTTGCTGGTGGCGGCGGGCGGCCTGTGGGTGCGCTATCGCCCGCGTTTTCCCGCCGATACCCTGCGCGTCAACCTGAACCGGCTGGTGGTGGACGTGTTCGCGCCGCCGCTGTTGTTCGCCCTCTCGGCCCAGGCCGAGATCAGCCGGGAGCTGCTGACGGTGCCGGCGCTGACCATCGCCGGCATCCTCATCAGCTTCGCCCTGCTCTATCCGCTGCTGTTCCATTCCCCGCTGGGGCGCGGGCTCAGGCGCGAGACGCGGGCGGCCATCCTGCTCGCCGGTTGCTTCGGCAACGTGCTGTTCATGGGCTACCCCACCCTGACCTTTCTTTACGGCGACATCGGCGGCAGCTACGCCGCATTCGCCGACGTGCTGGCGGCGACGCCCCTGGTCTGGACCTTCGGCGTGTGGATCGCCACCCGCCTGGGGCACGAGGGCGGGCAGGGCCACAGCCTGCTGCGCACCATGCTGACCCTGCCGCCGATCTGGGGCTTCGTGCTGGGCTTCGCGGTGAACCTGTCGGGCCTGGAGGCGGAGCCGCTGGTGAAGGCGGCCAAGTTCATGGGCCAGGCCACCATCCCGATCATGCTGTTCACCCTAGGTCTCTCGATTCCCTGGCGCGAGCTCAGGCCGACGCGGCCGGTGCTGGCGGCGGTGACGGTGAAGCTGCTGCTGGCGCCCGTGCTGGTGTACTTGCTGGCGCGCGCCAGCTTCGGCGAGCTGCGGCCCGCGCAGACCGCCGCGATCCTGGAGGTGGCCATGCCCACCATGCTCATGGCCGCCAGCTTTGCCGACCGCTTCGGCCTGGACGTGCGCGCGGCGGCGCTCACCGCGAGCTGGTCCAGCCTGGTGTTCCTGGCCACCCTGCCGGCGTGGATCGCCTTCCTCGGACGCTAGTCGGGTTCCGGGGTAGCGGGGATGGCTTGCTTCGGCGCGCCTAGCGCGGCAGGTCCGGCAGCAGGCCGCGCGCTTCCAGATAATTGATGACCTGCGCGGCGGCTTCCTGGGGGGTGACGCGGTCGTTGTGCAGCACCAGTTCCGGCGCCAGCGGCGGCTCGTAGGGATCATCGACGCCGGTGAAGCCCATGCCCTTGCCTTCCGCCAGGGCGGCCCGCGCCTTCTTGTAGAGGCCCTTGGGGTCGCGCGTCTCGCATACCTCCACCGGCACGTCCACCAGGATCTCGATGAAGGGCAGGCCGCTTTCCAGGTGAATGGCGCGGGCCTGGTCGCGGTCCTTGCGGTAGGGGCTGATGAAGCTGGTCAGGGCGATGGCGCCGGTGTCGGCGAACAGGCGCGCGACCTCGCCGATGCGGCGGATGTTCTCCTCGCGGTCGGCGGCGGAAAAGCCCAGGTTCTTGTTGAGGCCGTGACGGATGTTGTCGCCGTCGAGCACATAGGCGAGGCGGCCGCGCTCCACCAGGGCATGTTCCAGGGTGAAGGCGATGGTGCTCTTGCCCGAGCCGGACAGGCCGGTGAACCAGATGGTGGCGCCCTTCTGGCCCAGCAGGCGTTCGCGATCCTCGCGTTTGACGTGGCCTTCATGCCAGGTGATGTTGGTGGCGCGGATCTCGGTCATGACGTGAACTCCTGGTTCGAGTGGGAGGAAAAAAATCCGCCCCGGCGGGGCGAATACAGTCACTGTAGACCCTGTGGATATCGGCTCAAGTCCTCACCGTCTTGAATCACCGTGGCGCCAGTCGATTACCATCTCCCCACCCCTCACTTCCCCCTCCCCCCATGACCTCCCTCGGATTCATCGGCCTCGGCACCATGGGCCAGCCCATGGCCCTCAACCTGCGCCGCGCCGGCCATCCCCTCACGGTGTTCGCCCGCAATATCCAGCGCGCCGAGCCGCTGGTGCGCGCCGGCGCGCATGCCGCCATGACGCCGCGCGGGGTGGCGGAGGCCGCCGATATCGTGTTCGTCAACGTCGCCGACGATGCGGCCCTGGACGTCGTGCTGTTCGGCGCGGAGGGCGCGGCCGAGGGCCTGGCGGAAGACGCGGTGGTGGTCGACATGGGCACCACCTCGCCGGCCGCCACCCGCGATTTCTCCGCGCGGCTGGCGCAACGCGGCGCCCACCTGCTGGACGCGCCGGTGTCCGGCGGCGAGGCGGGCGCCAAGTCCGGCACCCTGTCGATCATGGTGGGTGGTCCCGAGGCGCCATACCGGCGGGTGCTGCCGCTGTTCCAGGTTCTTGGCGACAGCATCGTCCATGTCGGCGGCACCGGCGCCGGCCAGGTGGCCAAGGCCTGCAACCAGATCGCCGTTTCCGCCACCCTGCTGGGCGTGGCCGAGGCCCTGGATTTCGCGGCGCGCCAGGGCGTCGATCCCGGCCACGTGCGCCAGGCCCTGCTGGGTGGTTCGGCCTATAGCCGCATCCTGGAAATCCACGGTCAGCGCATGCTGGACCGCAATTTCGTGCCGGGCTTCAAGGCCCGCCTGCACCAGAAGGATCTCGCCATCGTGCTCGACGAGGCGCGCCGCCTGGGCCTGGCCCTGCCCGGCGCCGCTCTCAGCGCGCAGCTGATGAACGCTCTGGTGGGCGCGGGTGGCGGCGAGGGCGACTCCTCGGCGCTGATCGAGGTGCTGGAAAGCATGAACGGGAGCCGGCCATGAAGGAATACATCGTCTTTCTCGACCGAGCGACCGTCATCGCCGATCTGCGCATCCCCGACTTCGACCACGTCTGGGTTGAACACCCGGACAGCGCCCCGGAGGAGGTGGCCGACAAGCTGTGGCGCGCCAGCGTGGCCATCACCAACAAGGCGCCCATCACCCGCGCAGTGCTGGAGTCCTGCCACAAGCTGCGCCTGGTGGCGGTGGCTGCCACCGGCGTCAACAACGTCGACCTGGAAGCCTGCCGGGAACGCGGCATCGCCGTCTGCAACATCCGCGGCTATGCCGGGCATACCGTGCCCGAGCATGTGTTCATGCTGTTGCTGGCCCTGCGCCGCCAGTTGCTGGCCTGGCGCGCCAGCCTGCGCCGGGGCGCCTGGCAGCAGGCCGAGCGCTTCTGCCTGTTCGACCACGAGATGCACGATCTGCATGGTTCCACCCTGGGGTTGATCGGCTACGGCAGCGTGGGTGCCGGGGTGGAAACCCTGGCCCGCGCCTTCGGCATGCAGGTGCTGATCGCCGAGCACAAGGGCGCGGACAGCCTGCGCCCCGGCCGCACGCCGTTCGACGAGGTGCTGGCGCGCGCCGACCAGATCAGCCTGCACACGCCGCTGACCGAGGCCACCCGCAATCTCATCGGCGCGCGCGAATTCGGCCTCATGAAACGCTCCGCCGTGCTCATCAACACTGCGCGCGGCGGCGTCGTCGACGAGGCCGCGCTGATCGCCGCCCTGCGCAGCCGACGCATCGCCGGCGCCGGCTTCGACGTGCTGTGCGTGGAACCGCCGCGCGAGGGCAATCCGCTGCTCGACCTGGATCTGCCCAACTTCCTGCTCACCCCGCATGTGGCCTGGTCCAGCCGCGAGGCCATGCAGAACCTGGCGGATCAATTGATGGACAACATCGAGGCCTTCGTGCGCGGGGAGGCGCGCAACCGGGTGGTGTGAGCGACTCATTTTGAGGCGTCACCCCGGCGAACGCCGGGGTCCAGCACAGCGCGCTCGATCAATCAGGGCCTTCTGGAACCCGGCTTGCGCCGGTATGACGGAAAGGGCGAGGTTTTCCCGGATTCAGCCCTGTTACTGCTCCTCGCCGCCACCCTCCATGCCCAGTTCCTGGATCTTGCGGGTGAGGGTGTTGCGGCCCCAGCCGAGCAGGTTGGCTGCCTCGATCTTGCGGCCGCCGGTGTGGGCCAGGGCGACTTTGATGAGGGTGCGTTCGAAATCGGCGACGAGGCCGTCGAGGATGCCGTTTTCGCCCCGCGCCAGGCGGGCCTGGGCGCTGCGCGCCAGGGCCTCGGTCCAGTCCAGGGCGGCGCCGGCGGATTCGCGCAGGGCCTCCGGCGGCAGGTCCTTGGCCTCGATGACCTGGCCCGGCGCCATCACCGTCAGCCAGTGGCACAGGTTTTCCAGTTGGCGCACGTTGCCGGGGTAGGGCAGGGCGGCCAGGGCCTTCATGGCCTCCTCCGACACCAGCTTCATCTCCACCCCCAGGTCCTGCGCGCTCTTGCGCAGGAAGTGCTGCACCAGCAGGGGGATGTCCTCGCGCCGCTCGCGCAGGCTGGGCAGCTTGATGCGGATGACGTTGAGGCGGTGGAACAGGTCCTCGCGGAACAGGCCCTGGCGTACCCGGTCCTCCAGATTCTGGTGGGTGGCGGCGATGACCCGCACGTTGACCCGCACCGGCGAGTGGCCACCGACCCGGTAGAACTCGCCGTCGGCCAGCACCCGCAGCAGGCGGGTTTGCAGGTCGGCGGGCATGTCGCCGATCTCGTCGAGGAACAGGGTGCCGTCGTCGGCCTGCTCGAAGCGGCCCCGGCGCGAGGCGGTGGCGCCGGTGAAGGCGCCGCGCTCGTGGCCGAACAGCTCGGACTCCAGCAGGTCCTTGGGGATCGCCGCCGTGTTCAGGGCGATGAAGGGCTTGTCCTTGCGCGGGCTGTGCCGGTGCAGGGCGTGCGCCACCAGTTCCTTGCCGGTGCCGGTCTCGCCGGTGATGAGCACGGTGGCGTGGCTTTGCGAGAGGCGGCCGATGGCGCGGAACACGTCCTGCATGGCCGGCGCCTGGCCCAGCATGGCCTGACCCACCAGGCCGGAATCCAGCCCGGGTATTTCCTCGGCGCGGCCACCTTCCTCCAGGGCGCGGTGGATGAGCTCGAGGGCGTGGTTGACGTCGAAGGGCTTCGGCAGGTATTCGAAGGCGCCGCCCTGGAAGGCGGAAACCGCCGAATCCAGGTCGGAATAGGCGGTCATGACGATGATGGGCAGGCGCGGCTGCTGGCTCTTGATGTGCTCCATGAACTCGATGCCGTTCATGCCCGGCATGCGGATGTCGGTCAGCACGGCGCCCGGGGTTTCCCGCTCCAGGGCGCGCAGGGCGGCCTCGGCGGTATCGAAGATGCGGTGCGGCAGGTTTTCCCGCGTCAGGGCTTTCTCGAACACCCAGCGGATGGAGCGGTCGTCGTCGATGATCCAGACGGGTTTCATGGTCAGGTTCCAGGTTTCAGGTTTCAGGTTTCAGGCTGTTCTTCCGTGGGGGCTGCAGGGTGACTGAATCCTGTCGCCTGTCCCCTGTAGCCTGTATCGGCAGATAAATCGAAAAACAGGTGCGGCCCGGCTGGCTTTCCACGTGGATGGCGCCTTCGTGGCGCTGCACCAGGTTCTGCGCCAGGGTCAGCCCCAGGCCGGAGCCGCCCTCGCGGCCGGACACCAGGGGAAAGAACACCCGACCCAGCATGTCGTCGGGGATGCCGGGGCCGTTGTCGATGACGTCCAGGCGAATGGCCAGCTTCCAGCGTTTCATGGCAAGGGTGACCTGGCGCGCCACGCGGCTGCGCAGGCTGATGCGGCCCTCGCCCTGCATGGCCTGGGCGGCGTTGCGGGCGATGTTGAGCACGGCCTGGATGAGTTGCTCCGGATCGCCTTCGAGATTGGGCAGGCTGACGTCGTAGTCGCATTGAAATTGCAGGCGGGGGAATTCCGCCTGGAGCAGGCTGCGTACCCGCTCCAGCACCTCGTGCACGTTCACCGCCTGCACCACGGGGCGCTTGGCCGGAGTCAACAGGCGGTCCAGCAGGCCTTGCAGGCGGTTGGTTTCCTGGATGATGACCTGGGTGTACTCGCGCAGGTCGGAGGATTCCAGCTCGCCTTCCAGCAGTTGCGCGGCGCCGCGGATGCCGCCCAGGGGGTTGCGGATCTCGTGCGCCAGTTGCCGCAGCAGCGCCTGACTGGCCTGGGTCTGCGCCATGACCTGTTCGTCGCGGGCGATGCGCATGCCGCCGGCGGCCGGATGCAGTTCCACCACCGCTGCGCCCTCGGCCTCGTCGAGGGGCGAGACGGTGGCGGAAAGCACCAGGGTGTGGCCATTGATGGGCAAACTGAGATCATGCTCGGTATAGGACGCGCCCTCGGATAGTGCATGCTCCAGGGCGCGCACCAATACGGTGCATGTACCGAACAGCAGGTTGACCGGCTTACCCAGCGCATGATGCGCCGAGATGCCCAGCAGGTTTTCCGCCGCCGGATTGAGGTAGCGGGTGACGCGCTGGTTGTCGGCGATGATCACCGCGGTGGCGAGGAGGTCGGGGCTGGGAGGGGTGGGCATGGGGGCGATCATGGGTTTGCTTCCAGATTAGCAAGAAGCGGGCCATGGCATGGCATGAAATCCAATACTTCGGATTGTCTGGCCCCCATGCTTTTTTTTCGACCGGCTCCTAGAATGTTGCCGAGGAGTGGTGGAGGCGTCTGGGCCCATGTCGGGGGCAACCCGCGGGAGGGCCTGTTGCGTTCCGGGAGCAGTCATGAGCACATTCCTCACCATCGACGGCAACGAAGCCGCCGCCCGCATGGCCTATCTGTGCAACGAGGTCATCGCCATCTACCCCATCACACCCTCCTCCAACATGGGGGAATGGGCCGACGAATGGGCCGCCCAGGGCCAGCCCAATTTGTGGGGCGCGGTGCCCAGGATCATCGAGATGCAGTCCGAGGGCGGCGCCGCCGGCGCCCTGCACGGCGCGCTCACTTCTGGTGCCCTGGGCACCAGCTTCACCGCCAGCCAGGGGCTGCTGCTGTTCATCCCCAATCTCTACAAGATCGCCGGCGAGCTGACTCCCTTCGTCCTGCACGTGGCGGCGCGGGCGCTGGCCACGCACGCCCTGTCGATCTTCGGCGACCATTCCGACGTCATGGCCTGCCGCGCCACCGGCTGCGCCCTGTTGAGTTCCAATTCGGTGCAGGAAGCGCAGGATTTCGCCCTCATCGCCCAGGCCGC
Source organism: bacterium (assembly GCA_009772925.1). GTDB lineage: Bacteria > Pseudomonadota > Gammaproteobacteria > Burkholderiales > Thiobacillaceae > PFJX01. The sequence goes on along the minus strand of WOUQ01000013.1, from coordinate 54,645 downwards.
GACCCTGGCCGGGCGCATTCCGGTGATCCACTTCTTCGACGGCTTCCGCACCTCGCACGAGGTGGCGAAGATCGTCGCGGTGGAGCCGGATACGGCCCGCGCCCTGCTCGACGCCGAGGCCATCGCCGCCCACCGGGCGCGCGCCCTGTCGCCGGAACACCCGGTGATCCGCGGCACCTCGCAGAACCCGGACGTGTTCTTCCAGGCCCGCGAGCGGGCCAATCCCTGGTACGAGGCCTTCCCCGGCGTGGTGCAGGGCGCCATGGACCGCTTTTGCGATCTTACCGGCCGGCACTACCGGCTCTATGAGTACGAGGGCGCGCCGGACGCCGAGCGGGTCGTCGTGCTGATGGGTTCCGGCGCGGAGACCGCGGGTGAAACCGTGGCCCACATGACCGCGCGCGGCGAGAAAGTGGGCGTGCTGAAGGTGCGCCTGTTCCGCCCCTTCGCCGCCGACCTGCTGCTGGGCGCGCTGCCGGCGAGTACCCAGGCCATCGCCGTGCTCGATCGCTGCAAGGAGCCCGGCGCCGACGGCGAACCCCTCTATAAGGATGTGCTCACTGCCCTGGCGCGGGCGGCGGCGGACGGCATCCGACCCATGCCCCGGGTCATCGGCGGCCGCTATGGCCTGGCCAGCAAGGAATTCACGCCGGGCATGGTGCAGGCGGTGTTCGCCGCCTTACTCCCTCTCCCGCAAGCGGGAGAGGGCCGGGGTGAGTGCGGGAGAGGGGGGCAAGAGGCGGCTTCACCGTCGGCATTCAGGACGACGTCACCCACCTGTCCCTGGACTGGGACGCCTCCTTCCGCACCGATGCCGCGAACCAACTCCAGCACGCCGTGTTCTGGGGCCTGGGCGCCGACGGCACGGTGTCGGCCAACAAGAACTCCATCAAGATCGTGGGCGAGGCCACCGACCTCCACGCCCAAGGCTATTTCGTCTACGACTCCAAGAAGTCCGGCGCGGTGACCGTTTCCCATCTGCGCTTCGGCCGCGACCCCATCCGCTCCACCTACCTGGTGGAGCCGGGCATGGCCGGCTTCGTCGCCTGTCACCAGACCGTGTTCACCGAGCGCTACGACCTGCTGGCCCACGCGGCGCCCGGCGGGGTGTTCCTGCTCAACACCCCGGAGCCGCCGGAGCGGGTCTGGGACAGCCTGCCAGAGAGCCTGCGCGCGGGCATCGCCGACAAGGGCCTGAAGCTGTGGGTGATCGACGCCTACCGGGTGGCGCAGGAGGCGGGCATGGGCCGGCGTATCAACACCATCATGCAGACCTGCTTCTTCGCCATCTCCGGCATCCTGCCCAGGCAGGAGGCCATCTCCGCCATCAAGCATGCGGTGGACAAGACCTACGGCAAGAAGAGCAAGCGGCTCGCGGACCTGAATTACCAGGCCATCGACATGACCCTGGCGAATCTGCACCCAGTCGTCATTCCGGCGCAGGCCGGAATCCAGGAGGCAACGTCCTCGACCCCGGCCTTCCCCCATGCGGGGACAAGCGCCGGGGTGACGGACCTCCCCGCCTTCGTGCGCGACGTCACCCTGCCCATCTACCGCGGCCACGGCGACCGCCTGCCGGTGTCGCTGATGCCGGTGGATGGCACCTTCCCGGTGGACACGGCCCGCTTCGAGAAGCGCAACATCGCCCTGGAAATTCCGGTATGGGAAGCGGATCTCTGCACCCAGTGCGGCAAGTGCGTGTTCGTCTGTCCTCACTCGGCCATCCGCGCCCGCGCCTTCCCGGCGGAACTGGCGGCGAACGCGCCGGCCAGCTTCAAGCACGTGCCGGCCCGCAGCAAGGACTACCCGCCCGGCACCCACATCAGCTACCAGGTGGCGCCTGAGGACTGCACCGGCTGCGGCGACTGCGTCGAGGCCTGCCCCATCCACGACAAGTCTAACGTCAGCCGGCTGGCGGTGAACATGGCGCCCATCGGCCCGCTGCGCGAGCCGGAGCGGGACAACTACGCCTTCTTCCTGAGCCTGCCGGAATTCGACCGGGCGGCGGTCAAGCACGGCACCATTCCCGGTTCCATGCTGCTCGATCCGCTGTTCGAGTATTCCGGTGCCTGCGCCGGCTGCGGCGAGACGCCCTACATCCGGCTGGCGACCCAGCTGTTCGGCGACCGCATGATGATCGCCAACGCCACCGGCTGTTCCTCCATCTACGGCGGCAACCTGCCCACCACGCCCTACACGGTGAACGCCGAGGGCAAGGGCCCGACCTGGAGCAACTCCCTGTTCGAGGACAACGCCGAGTTCGGCCTGGGCATGCGGCTGGCGGCGGACCAGTTGATGGACTACGCCAAGGTGCTGGTGAAGGAACTGGCGACGGAACTCGGCGGCGACCTGGCGGCGGCGCTTCTCGACGCCGACCAGCGCGAGGAAGCGGGACTGCACGCGCAGCGCCACCGCGTCGCGGCCCTGAGCGAAAAGCTGGCCACTTCAAGCCATGCGCGCGCAAAGGAACTCGCCAGCGTCGCCGAATGGCTGATCCGCCGCTCGGTGTGGATCGTCGGCGGCGACGGCTGGGCCTACGACATCGGCTACGGCGGCCTCGACCACGTGCTGGCGCTGCCCTACGACGTCAATATCCTGGTGCTCGACACCGAGGTCTACTCCAACACCGGTGGACAGACCTCGAAGGCCACGCCACTCGGCGCCGTGGCCAAGTTTTCCGCCGGCGGCAAGGCCACGGCGAAGAAGGACTTGGCCAAGCTGGCGTCCGACTACGGCCACGTCTACGTCGCCACGGTCGCCTACGGCGCCAAGGACACCCAGACCCTGCGCGTGTTCCACGAGGCCGAGGCCTACGCCGGACCGTCGTTGATCGTCGCCTACAGCCCCTGCATCGCCCACGGCGTTGACATGCTCTACAACCAGCGCCAGCAGGACCTGGCGGTGAAGAGCGGACACTGGCCCCTGTTCCGCTTCGATCCGCGCCTGGCGGAGGCCGGCGGCAATCCCTTCAAGCTGGATTCGGCGGCGCCCAGCCAGCCCATCAAGGCCTTCATGGACAGCGAGACCCGCTTCGCCATGCTCGCCCGCAGCCACCCGGAGGCCAGCGAGCGCTTCCTCGCCGAGGCGCAAAAGGCAGCGGAGCGGCGCTTCAAGGCTTACCAGGAACTGGCCCAGGGCCACCCCGACGCCACCAAGACAGGAGCCTGACATGCCCGACCTCTCCACCGACTATGTCGGACTGAAACTGAAGAATCCGCTGGTGCCGTCGTCCTCGCCCCTGAGCAAGTCCCTGGACACCGCCTTGCGTCTCGAGGATGCCGGCGCCGGGGCGCTGGTGCTGCATTCCCTGTTCGAGGAGGAACTGCGCGCCGAGGAGGCCATGTCCGAGCGTTTTCTGCTGCACGCCGACCTGGGCCACGGCGAGTCGGACGGCTTCCTGCCCGATCACGGCCATTTCCAGAGCTGCCTGGACAAGTACCTGGAGCATCTGCGCCAGCTCAAGGAGCGCATGGACATCCCCGTGGTGGCGAGCCTCAACGGCGTCTCCCTGTCCGGCTGGCTGGAACTGGGCCGGGAACTGCGGCAGGCCGGGGCCGACGCCCTGGAACTCAACGTTTATCACGTCGCGGCGGACGCCCTGGTGCCCGGCGATGCGGTGGAGGCGCGCTACGTCGGCCTGCTGGCGGAGCTGCGCGACGCCGTCGACCTGCCCATCGTCATGAAGCTCTCCCCCTTCTTCTCCTCCCTGCCTCATTTCGTGCGCCAGCTGGAGGAGGCGGGCGCGCGCGGGGTCGCCCTGTTCAATCGCTTCTACCAACCCGACTTCGATCTCGACAGCCTGCGCCTGGAGGACAGCCTGCACTTGTCCGGCGCCGACGAGGTGCTCCTGCGTCTGCGCTGGATCGCCATCCTGCATGGACGCACCCGCCTGACCCTGGCGGCCACCGGCGGCGTGCACGCCGCCAGCGAGGCCATCAAGCTGCTGCTGGCCGGGGCCGACGTGGTGCATCTGGCCTCCTGCCTGCTGCAACACGGCCCCGGCCGCCTGGCGGAGATCCTGGCCGACCTGGAGCGCTGGCTGATCGCGCGGGAATATGCCTCGGTCGCCCAGCTCAAGGGCAGCATGAGCCAGCAGAAGCTGCCCGATCCGAGCGCGGTGGAACGCGCCAGCTACCTGCGCGTGCTCGACAGTTACACGGCCCCCGCCGGGGTCTGGCGCTAAGCGCCCGCCGGCGCGCGGAGCGACGATGGGAAGCGGCCCAGGCCGCTGGCGAGGGGCTACAATCGCCCCCGCCATGCCCGATCCACACGACACCCAAGCCTATCCCTCGGTCGAGGACAGCCTGCGCCTGGTGACCGCGGCCATCGCCCGGCACAAGCTGGTGGAGGAACTCGTCCACAAGCAGGAGACGACGCGGCCGGAACTGCCGCGCCACGAGCTGGTTGAATCGCTGGTGCACAAGCAGAACCTGACCGACCTGTCGAAGAAGCTGGACGGCCTGCACCCGGCCGACGTGGCCTACATCCTGGAGGCCCTGCCCCTGGAGGACCGGCTCCTGGTCTGGGATCTGGTGAAGGCGGAACGCGACGGCGAAATCCTGCTGGAAGTCTCCGACGCGGTGCGGGAATCCCTCATCGAGTCGATGGACAACCGGGAGCTGGTGGCCGCCGCCGCCACCCTGGATACCGACGAGATCGCCGACCTGGCGGCCGATCTGCCCAAGGACGTGGTGCAGGAACTGATGAAGTCCCTGGACCAGGCCAAGCGCGCCCAGGTCGAATCCTCCCTGTCCTACGACGAGGAATCCGTCGGCGCCCTGATGGACTACGACTTCGTCACCATCCGCGCCGACGTCACCCTGGAGGTGGCCCTGCGCTACCTGCGCTTCCTGGGCGACCTGCCGCCGCATACCGACAAGCTGTTCGTGGTGGAGCGCAACGGCCGCCTGATCGGCACCCTGCCGCTGAAGCGCATGCTGGTGCACGACCCCGAGGTGCACGTGGCGGCGGTGATGTCCGACGACCCGGTGGTGTTCCATCCTTCCGACGAGGCCACCGACGCGGCCCAGGCCTTCGAACGCTACGACCTGGTGACGGCGCCGGTGGTGGACCCCCATAACCGGTTGGTGGGACGCCTGACGGTGGACGTGGTGCTGGACTTCATCCGCGCCGAGGCCGAGGCGGATATGCTCGCTGCCGCCGGCCTGCAGGAAGAGGAAGACCTCTTCACCACCGTGTGGAAGGCGGCCAAGAACCGCTGGCTGTGGCTGTCGGTGAACCTGGTCACGGCCATCATCGCCTCGCGCGTGGTCGGCGCCTTCGAGGGCAGCATCGAGAAACTGGCGGCGCTGGCCGCCCTCATGCCGATCGTCGCCGGCATGGGCGGCAACTCCGGCAGCCAGACCCTGACCCTGGTGGTGCGCGGCCTCGCCCTCAACCTGATTTCCAAGGACAACGCCAAGCGGCTGATGCTCAAGGAGGCCGGCATCGCCCTGCTCAACGGCGTGGTCTGGGGCGGCATCATGGGCCTGGTGACCTACATGCTGTATGGCCAGCCCGCTCTCGCCGGCGTCATGGCCATGGCCATGCTGCTCAACCTGATGGTGGCCGCCATGGCCGGCTACTGGGCGCCCCACCTGATCGTGCGCATGGGCCATGATCCGGCCTTCGGTGCGCATGTCCTGCTCACCTTCATCACCGACTCCATGGGCTTCTTCATTTTCCTGGGGCTGGCCACCCTGCTGCTGTTATGAGCGAACGGGTGGCCTGCTCCGTGGAATGGATCGATCCGCATTGGAAACCGGTTCTGCAGTTCAACGGCCTGGCGGATTTTTCCAGCCTCTGGAATCTGCGTGCCGAGTGGTTCGAGCCTCCCAACCAAGGGCGTGGCGGGTGGAGTGGCGTGGCCAGGGTCGAGTTGCGGCTGCCGGAGGAAGGCAGTGCGGCGGTCTTCCTGAAGCGTCAGGAAAACCACGGTTGCCGTACCTGGCGCCATCCCTGGTCGGGCATACCCACCTTTGCGCGCGAGTTTGCCAACATCCAGCGCCTGCGGCAGATCGACGTGCCGACCCTGGAGCCGGTGTATTTCGCCATGGATCGGAAGAACATGGGCGGGCGGGCCATCCTGGTCACGCGCGCCCTGGATGGCTACGCAGCCCTGGGCAGCGGGCCGTTCGCGCCAGACAGTGAATGGGCCCGCCAGCCCGACAACCGCCGCGCCCTCATCGGCGCGGTCGCCGACCTGGCGCGGGCGCTGCATTCGCGTGGCTTGCAGCACAGTTGCCTGTATCCCAAGCATCTGCTGGCCAAGATCGACTCCGACGAGGAAAGTACGCGCGTGGATGTGCGTCTCATCGACCTGGAAAAACTGCGCCGCCCCATCCTGCCGTCCATGGCGGCGCGGCACGATCTCAGCGCCATGCACAGGCACAGCCCGGGTTGGAGCGCGCGGGACCGCTTGCGTTTTCTGTTGCACTATCTGGGAGAGCGCCGGCTATCCAAGCGCGGGCGTCGCCTCTGGCGCTATCTCGTCGCCCGCTCGCGCTGAGCCTTTGCGTTTCAGGCGCTGGTCGAACGCGGTCTTGCGCAGCCGGCGCCGACCTCAGTCCTTCTCTTCCTTGAACTGCATGGCGTGGAGCCTGGCGTAGTGGCCGCCGGCGGCCAACAACTCGGCGTGGTTGCCGCGCTCGACGATATGGCCCTGGTCCATGACCAGGATGAGGTCCGCCATTTCGATGGTGGACAGACGGTGGGCGATCACCAGGGTGGAGCGGCCGCGCATGACGCCGCGCATGGCCGCCTGGATATGCCGTTCGGACTCGGTGTCGAGGGCCGAGGTGGCTTCGTCCAGGATCAGGATGGGCGCGTTCTTCAGGATGGCGCGGGCGATGGCCAGGCGCTGGCGCTGGCCGCCGGACAGCAGCACGCCGTTTTCACCCACCAGGGTGTCGAAGCCCTGCGGCAGGCGGTCGATGAACTCGCGCGCGTGGGCGGCTTCGGCGGCGGCCTCGATGTCGGCCCTCGGTGCGCCGGCGAGGCCACCGTAGGAGATGTTGTTGGCAATGGTGTCGTTGAACAGGGTGACCTGCTGGGTCACCAGGGCGATGTGGTGGCGCAGGTTGCGCAGGGTGTAGTCCTCCACCGGCGCGCCATCGATCAGGATGTGCCCGCGCGCGGAGGGGTAGAAGCGTGGGATGAGATGGGCAAGGGTGGACTTGCCGCTGCCGGAGCGGCCCACCACCGCCACCATGCGGCCGGGTTCGATGACGAAGGAGACACTGTTTAGCACCGGATGCTCGGCACCGGGGTAGGTGAAGGTCAGGTCGCGCACCTCGACTCGGCCCTCGACGCGGTCTTTCTCCAGCGTGCCTTGGTCCACCTCCGGCGTTTCGTCCAGTTGGGCGAAGATGCTCTCGGCGCCGGCCAGGCCCTTCTGGATGGTGGCGCTCACCTCCGAGAGCTGGCGGATCGGCTTGGGCAGCATGCCGGCGGCGATGATGTAGGCGACCAGATCGCCGGCGCTGGCGTCGCCGCGCATCCACAGCACCAGGAACAGCATGAGGGCCATGGTGGAATAAGTGACCAGTTGCAGCGTCGGTACGAACACTTCCTTGGTCTTCGCCATGCGCAGCTGCTTGCGCGTGTTGTCTTCGCTGGCGGCGCGGAAACGCGCCGACTCGTAGTCCTCGCCGCCGAAGCCACGTACCACGCGATAGCCCTGGATGGTTTCGGAGGCAACATGGGTGAGGTCGCCCATCGCCACCTGGATCTTGCGGCTCTGCTTGCGGAACTTGCGGCTGGCGGAGGTGACCAGGACGCCGATGACGGGCAGGATGGCCACCATGATCAGGGTCAGTTGCCAGTTCTTCCACAACAGGTAACCGAACAGGAACAGCACGGTCAGTCCCTCGCGCACCACGGTCTTGATGGCGTCGGTGGCGGCACCGGTGACCATGGTCACGTTGTAGGTGATGCGCGAGATCAGGTGGCCGGAGTTGTGCTGGTCGAAATAGCGGTTGGGCAGCCGCAGCAGGCTGTCGAACAAGGCACGGCGCAGATCGTGGATGAGGCCCAGGCTGACCCGCATCAGGTAATAGCTGCCGAGGAAGGCGCCGAGGCCCTGCCAGGCTGCGATCAGCACCAGCATGATGGGCACGCCGTACATCAGCTCCATGCCGTCGAGCAGGGGTACGTCGCGCAACACGGCCTTGGCGGGATCGGCCAAGCCATCGACGAAGTATTTCATCATGCCCGCCAGCATGGGCTGGGCAGAAGCCAGGATCAGAAAGCCCAGTACGCTGACGGCGAAATGCCGGGCATGCGGGCGCACATAGGTCAGCAGGCGGAGATAGATGCGGGCCGAGCTGGCTGGGTGGGCCGGAGGAGTCGACAGAGACGAGTGCATCGACGCGGCGCGGGGATCAGGGCATGGATGCTATCACGGCAGCGGCGGCGCGGCCCCATCGCCCGGCGGCGCGAGCAGGGTCGAGCGGTCCAGCCAGTCCCGCTCGGCCTCGATCCCTTCCATAAGGCGCAGGTTGCGGACGCGCAAGAAAAGCCTGAGCGCCTTGCGGTGCACGCACAGGTCGAAAATATCGAGGAGTCCGAGGTAATCGGCGGGAGTCAGCACCACGTTGCCCAAGTGCAGAGAGCGGAAATAAATGCCCAGGTCATGCAGTCGCCGCACGAAGGCATTGAACTGGGTGCGCAAGCGTGTAGCTTGTTCCTCCGACAGGCCACCACGCATCAGGTCACGCAGGGTCACGCCGGGGAGCGGATGATAGTGCACCATGTCCCGCTTCAGCGCGGCGACACGGAATACAGCGATCACGCGTGGACAGAGGATCCCTCGCTCGGCCAGGGTGGCCGCGTTGTTGGCGAAACGCTGGGCATAAGGAAATAAGACTGCGGAAGAAATCAGTCGCTTGCGGCGGAATAGCTTGAGGAAGGTGCCATCGGCTAAGCGCAACACCTTTTCGCCGAACTTGTCGGCCTCGATCACTTGTGCCCCCGTCCGCAAGTTCTGGTAGGCCTGTATATCCAGTTTGTCCACGGTGGCGATCCTGTCCGCTGCCATGCGTGCACGGAGCGGGGTGCATGACGGATAAGTCTATGGTTGGACGCCTGATTGCGACGTGACTTCCACCGGAATTGAGCGCCGTGCGCATGCTATCACGCCGGGTGTGGCAGCCGACATGGGGACTAGTTGAGCGGGAAGGCTTCCGCCATTGGAACCGCTTCAAGACAGGCTTGCGGGCCAGGGTGTTTGCAGCGACGGCTCAGGCAAATGCATTCGTCATCGGCGAACGAAGCACCGAAGCCACCCATGTTGCCGGATGGATGAGAGTAAACTTTGCAGTCTGAGAGATCGGGCTGTGCCGAGCCTCCTTAACTCACCATCCAGAGTCCCATTCCATGCGATCACTTTTTTCCTGGCTTCATTCCAGGCGAATCCGCTTCATTGCTGCTGGCATTGCTCTATTTTTCATCTTTTTTGCAATCCTGCGAGCCATCTTCTACTTCGGTTTCTCGGGTGCAGTAGGGCAGACCGTGGTCCCTACGGCCGATGTTTTAAATACTATAAGTATCGGGCTGCGTTTTGACCTGCGCGTAGCGATTTTGCTGATGATCATTCCCGGCTTGCTGCTGGTTTTGCCGTGGATTAATGCCCTGCGTATCAAATGGCTACGCTATGCCATGCGCGTTTATTTCGTGCTGGCTCTGTTAGCGATGTTGCTCATCGCAGCCTTTGATTTTGGTCATTACCAGTATCTCGGCACCCGGCTTAATGCGACGGTCTTCCGTTTTCTCGGGAATGCCGAAATCTCGGCCGATATGCTCTGGCAGAGCTATCCGGTCATCAAGATCGCGTTCGGCATCATTCTCGGGGCCGCTGTTTTTGCATTATTGTTCTTGTGGCTTGAAAAGATCACGCTGGATCGAAATGAAGTGCGCATAGGTTGGCCGGCTCGTGTTTTCTCCGCAGTGATCGTGCTGCCGCTGATGTTCTTTGGCATTCTCGGCCGGGTGACGGATATTAACCTGGAGAACCCTGTGCCTCTGCGCTGGAGCGATGCCTATTACACGGGCAATCAACAGATTGGATCATTGGGTATTCACCCGGTAATCTTCCTTTATGAAACTTCGCGGGCGCGACACGACAGTTATGATATAGAGCAAGTGCGCAAGCATTACGACGTGGTCGCCAACTATCTGGGCGTCACCAATAAAGACTCTGCGGGACTGAATTACGACCGCTTCGTGCCACTGCAGCCTCATCGCATCAACGCGGAGCAAAAGCCCAATATTATTTTTGTTTTTCTGGAAAGCCTCGGGGCAAGCCGGGTGGGCATCTACGGCAACCCTTTAAAGCCAACGCCGGTGCTTGATGATATCGGCGCCAACAGCCTGCGCATGGAACATCTCTATGTTCCCGTCACAGGTACCGCCGAGACCGTCTGGGCGGTCACCACGGGCATGCCGGATGCGTCACGTGGCAAAAGTGCAACCCGCAACCCGCTGATCATCAGGCAGCAGGTGGTGATCAATGCATTAACCGAGTATACGAAGATTTATGCCATTGGCGGCAGTGCTCGCTGGGCTAACATGAATGCACTGATCAAACACAGCATTCCCGATATTACCCTTTACGAAGAAGGCTACTGGAAATCACGCAATGTGGATGTGTGGGGCATCTCGGACCTTAATCTCTTCAAGGAAACAGATCATATTCTGCGTGCTCTGCCCAAGAACAAACCTTTCTATGCATTGATCCAAACGGCAGGCAATCACGAGCCATTCACGATTCCCCATGATAGCGATGATTTCGTGGCAGAAAGCCGCTCGGAAGAAGAACTCAGGCAGGCGGGGTTTCGCAGTGCGCAACAGTACAATGCCGTGCGTCTGCTCGATTACAGTGTCGGCAGGTTCATGAAGCTTGCCAAGGAAGGCGGCTATTTCGATAACACCATATTCGTGTTTTTTGGCGACCACAACAACCGTATATCAACACTTCCCTTCCTGCCGCCTGCCTTCGAACAGTTGGAACTCGAAAGCCTGCATGTTCCGGCATTCATCTATTCTCCGAGGCATATCAAGCCCCGGGTGATATCCGAAGTCGCAAGCCTGGTCGATCTGATTCCAACGGTCGTGAGCCTGGTCGGCGTGGAATACCTCAATACCACGATGGGGCGGGATATTTTGCAGCGTGCGCCGGAGGGAACACGCGCCGCTCCCACCACATTTCGCGAGGGTACATTCCCTTTGATAGGCGCGGTGACCAAAGACTTTCTTGCCCAGATGAATGCCGATGGCACTGAATCAAGGCTGCATGATATCCGTTCCGACAAGCCCCTAGAAAATGTAGCGGCGCAATATCCGGAAGAAGCGCAAAGACTTAGCGAACTCGCGCGCGGACTTCAGGAGACCGCCCGCTATATGCTCTTCCATAACCGAGTCGAAGCAAGGCAAACCAGGAATAAATGACCAGCATGGGATCCAACAGGTAATCCCAATAGTTGATGGAAGTCTTGAGTTGAAATGCGAACGCCAGGGTTGCGGCAAGCAGCATGCACAGGGATGCCCAATAGCCACGGACTGCCGTCCACAACGCTATGCAGCCATAGACTGCCAGCAGGCCGACGGGATCGTAGCCATAGCGGTAGGGATCCCACATGCTAAGACCAAGCGTCGCCGGGTAGAGTACGAGCCCGGAGATGCCGATCAGCCAGAGAAGAAAGTGTTTCTCCTGAGGAGAAACGAGACGTACCTTGGTTGTCCAGGCGATTAAACTGGCTAATACCCATAGTATGGTCATGATCGCGGGCTCGTCGATGATGCCGCGAATGCGCATATATACTTCAGAAATGACTTCGATCATGGCTGGGCGATCTGTTTTTCAAGCCAGGCCTGATCAAAGACGACGTGTTTGATCAGCATGTCATTCCAGGCATAAACGAGATGATAATGGCCATTGCTGGCGCGAATCAGGGTGGGATACTCGTATTGTAACTCGCAAGATTTTCCATCCCTGCATACCCGGTTCTTCACTACAAGCGCAGCGTCGTCCATTGCCGATGCGCTGACTGTAGACATCAGGTTTTTTATGTAATCAGGATCGGCCTCGATGTTGTAGAGCTTGCCATCCTCGTTAGGTGAGGCATCCGGCGCGTAAATCATTTTCCACTGGCGCATGCTTGCATCGGTTACATACATCCTCAAGCGATAGCGATCATCTTCGGTGTCGTTGGCTACAACAAGGAGAGGCCATTCAACTAGTCCGGTGGCAACCGATGCGAGCGAAGAATTGGGATTGGCAATTGCCAGAGCTTGTGGTTTCGGCCACTGCGCCCCACGGTTTGAGGTGATTTGCCCCAGGGCTCTGGGTAAACCATCTCCGGCATATCGTAGAACAGCCATCGCGGTATCAGAATCAATTGGCGCAATGCTGGGCTGAAGTGAATCGGTGCCATGATTCATGCGGATTTTATCGATGACTCTGCCCGCGTCGGAGATCAACAGGTATTCAGGAAACTTGCCAAGAAATTCGTGATAGACAGGCAAGCCGATAACGCCGTTTTCATGGAGCACAGGCGGGTTCCGCACCAGAGTGCTGATGTTGAAGAAGGGCGTAGTGATCAGGCGTTTTGGGGCGGACCAGGTTTTCGCGTCGTCCGTCGAGGCGATCCAGTTAATCGCGCTGCCAGCCCAGCCGCCCACCGAGACCGAGACGAAGAACACGAAAACCTTGCCGTTTGCATCTCTTGCGGCCACTGGGTTGCCAAGCTTGCGAATATAACGTCCGACGCCGCGGGCTGTGCTCTCGCGACTGATCAGTACGGTCGGCTCTGTCCAGCGGTTTTCGGCAGCGACGAATCGTGATTGCATGATTTGAACATCTGCCGCGCCTTCTCGGCTGCCTTCGAACCATACCGCAATGAGATCGCCGCCATTGAGTTCTGCAATCGAAGGCGAGTGAATGAAATTATCGGCCTTATGATTAATAAACCGTTGCTGGTAGCTGCCTTCACCCGTTGATTTCTCGAATGACGGTATTAGAAATGCCGGCGGTGCAGAAGAGGCGGGCCGGGAATTGTTGATGGCATAGCCGAACACCGCAGTGACGACAACGACGCCGAGCAAGGATAGGTAACGAGGCTTATGTGTCATGTACTGAGTGACGAACCATTAATTTTTCAGGAAGGCCCGGATTTGCAGTCACCCGTCGGGTGCAGGTCATGGTTCGAGGAAGGTCGAGGATTATCCATGACGCAACGCCCTCCAGTCCATACGCGCGGTGAGGCCGTGCTGCGGGTCATTGCTGTGCAATGTGAATTCCGCGCCATGCAGCTCGGCGATGCGGCGCACGATGGCCAGTCCCAAGCCGCTGCCCTCGGAGCGGGGAGCGGATCCTCGATGGAAGCGTTCGCCCAGCCGCGGCAGCTCCTCTAACGCTACTCCCGGGCCGTCGTCGCTCACCGAGAGAACCGCGTGGTCGCCCTCGTTTAGGACACGCACAGTTACCTGGCAACCGGGGGGGGTGTGGCGCAGGGCGTTGTCGATCAGATTGCGCAGAGCCGCTGCCAGTAGGTCGGCATCTCCTTCCACCCGAACGGGACCCGCGTCGCTCTGGAAGTCGAGGACGTGTCCGCTGGCGACCGCGTCATCCAGTCGCTCGGCCACCCCGGTTGCCGCCAATGTCACCAGATCCACGGGTTGGGCTTCGGGCAGGGTGGCCAGCGGATCGAGGCGGGCCAGGCGCAGCAACTGTTCCATCAGGCGGCCGGCCCGGTCTGCACCGGCCAGCAATTGGCGCAGGGCGTGTTCCCGGGCCTGGGGGTCCTGGCTCATGAGCGCGACCTGGGCCTGGGTCTTCACCGCGGCCAGGGGGGTGCGCAGTTCGTGGGCGGCATCGGCGGTGAAGCGCCGCTCGTTTTCCAGGGTTTCGCCCAGGCGGTACATGAGCCGGTTGACGGCGGTGACCAGGGGCAGCGCCTCCCGCGGCACTGCGCGGCCGGTCAGTGCCGAGAGGTTCTCCGACGTGCGGGCGGAGACCTCGGACGCCAGATCTTCCAGCGGCTTCAATCCGCGGCGAATCGACAAGTAGATGAGCAGCAGCAGCACTGGAAGAATGGCACCGACAGGCAGGATGGTCTGCATTGCCACCTCGAGGGCGGCTACTTCCCGCAGTTCCATGGGCTGGGCGACCTGGATGCGATAGCCCTCCTCGGGCGGCGCCAGGTTGTAGAGGCGCCAGGACTGGCCGTCGCGCTGGATATCCATGAAGCCGGCCATGCCCCGCATGGGGATGTCAGGCGCATTCGCGGATCTGACCAGCGGTGTGCCGTCGGCTTTGCCGACCTGGAACTCGATCGGGGGGTCGTAAATCCCGTGTGACTGCCGACGCATCCCGTCGAGCCGAGCCTTCAGGTCCGGGAGCCTGGCTTCATTGTCGCGCACCAGGGCCATCAGCGTGCGGGCAGACAAGGCCAGGTGGCCATCGAGGAACTCCTCGGCTTCGTGGCGGGCCTGCAGGTAGCTGAGCAGGCCCGTCAGCGTCCAGATCATGAGGGCAACGATGCTGACCGTTCGCAGCAGCCGCCAGCGCAAGGACTGGATGCCGGCCGGTCGCAGCGCCCTCATTCCTCGGTGTCTCCCAGTTTGTAGCCGAAGCCACGCACGGTGCGGATGAAATCCGTCCCCAGTTTCTTGCGCAAATGGTGCACATAGACCTCGACGGTATTGCTGCCGGTCTCCTCGCCCCAGGCATAGAGGCTTTCCTCGAGTTGGGCGCGGCTGCGGGTCTGGTTCCGGTGTCGGAGCAGATCGTGCAGCAGGGCATATTCCCGGGCCGACAACTGGACAGGCAGACCATGGGCGGTAACCTGCTTGCTGGCGGGGTCGAGCACGACGCCGCCATGCGACAGAGTGGGACTCGAGGCGGCCTGGGTGCGCCGCAAGAGGGCGCGCAGGCGGGCCTGCAATTCGGCCAGGTCGAAGGGTTTGGTGAGGTAGTCGTCGGCACCGCTGTCGAGACCGGCGATCTTGTCCATGCTGGTATCGCGGGCCGTGAGGATCAGCACCGGCAAGGCGTTGCCGCGCTCGCGCAGGGCCTTCAATACTGACAGCCCGTCCCGACGCGGCAGGCCCAGGTCCAGCACGCAGGCGTCATAGACGTTGTCCTGCAGGGCCAGGTGGGCCATCTCGCCGTCGCGCACCCAGTCGACGGCGTAATCCGCCAGCTTCAGGCCGGCGCGTATGCCGTCGCCCAGCAGGGCATCGTCCTCGGCCAGCAGCACTCTCATTCGCGTGACAGTCGCGTCAGCGACTCTCGAAGCTCCCCTCTCCCGCAGGCGGGAGAGGGGTTGGGGGTGAGGGAAACGGAAATGACTTTCATGCTTCGGGGTGTCTACTCAAAGTCATGTCCGTTAGCGGGTTTCCTTTTCGATCCTGCTCAATAGTGCATGAATTTCCTGGCGGCGTCCCTTGTCCGCCAATTCCCGGCCCTGCCGGGCCGGGGCTTTGAGGGCGGCATCCAGATAGGGCCGCGCCTCGCTGAAACGGTCCTGGTCGACGAGAAACTCGGCATAGAAGAAGTTGGGGTCGATACCGGCCGGGTTGATGGCCAGGGATTTGCGGAAGAAGGTCTCGGCACGTTTCTTGTCCCCGAAGCCGATGGGCCAACCCGGAACCTTGGCGTACAGGGTGGCCAGGCTGGTGTAGGCCGAACCGTTGAGGGCCTTTTCGTCCAGCTTCAGGCTTTCCTCCAGCAGGTTCCTGGCTTGCTTGGCCAGGGACAGGGCGCCGAGGCCGCCGCGCGCGCCGGCCTGGCTGGAGACGACGATGCCTTCCCAGACCAGGGGTTCCGCCATGTTGGGATGGGCTTCGGCGAGCTTGTGGGCCTGCTGGGCCAGGGTTTCATAAAGGTCCGCATGCTGCTTGGCCGGCTGGCGGTACTTGATCTCGGCCCACTGGTCCTGGATCGGGCGGATCAATTCTTCCGGCGAGGCGGCCAGCAGCGGTCCGGCCAGGAGGATGAAAAAGATCGCGGCGAGGTTCTTGGTGTAATTCATGGGTATTCCTTTCATTCGGGGGTTGACGCGTGTTTCTTGATGGTGGCGAGCTTGCCCGCCAGGCCCTGGTCCACGAGGCGTGGCATGACGCCGTTCAGCCAGGCGAACAGGCTTTCCGGAAAGCCGATATGACGCTCCCGGTCGCCGCGCTTGAGGATTTCGACGATCTTTTTCGCCGCGGCTTCCGGGGTATCGCTGCGGTTGCCCAGGGCGCGGTTGAGGGCGTTGACCGCCGGAGAATTGAGGGGCGTGTCGATGGCGCGCGGGGCCAGATGGATGACGTCGACCCGGGAATCCGCCAATTCCCGGCGCAGGGCCTGGGAAAAGCCGCGCAAGCCGGCCTTGGCGGCGGAATAGGCAGCGAAGCCGGCGAAGGGGATGCTGCCGAAGGTCGAACCGACATTGACGATGGCGGCCTGCGGCTGCGCCTTGAGCCAGGGCAGCAGAGCCTGGGTCAGGCGGATGGGGGTGAGCAGATTGGTGCTCAGGGTCCTTTCGACCTCCTCCCAACCCTGGTGATCGAGCAGGCCAAAGCCGCCAACGCCGGCATTGTTGAGCAGCACGTTGATGTCGAAGTCCCGCGCAGCCCGCGCCACAGCGGCGATCCCTTCCTCGCGGTTGAGATCGGCGACGACCACGTCCGAGCGGGTCCTGAGATGGACGCGCAGGGCATTGAGCTTGCCGGCGTCGCGGCCGGCGAGCAGGAGTTCCGCGCCTGCCCAGGACAGCGATCGGGCCAGAGCGCTGCCCAAGCCACCGCTGGCGCCGGTCAGCAGGATGCGAGCGTTGCCTAGTTCCATGCGGATTCTCCCACGGCGGGCAGAGCCCGAAAGAGGTCGCCGTACAGCTTGAAAAACACCTTGGCGCGGCGGATGACCTCGGCCTGGTCTTCAGGAGTCATCTTTTCCAGCAGGTCGGCCAGGTGTCGCGTGTGGCTCTGATCCAGGGTGCCGTGCGAACGCAGGTAGGAAAAGGCGCCGTCGGGCAGGCCCAGGGCCTGCTGGATGCGGTCCGCCGCGGTCAGGGCGAGGGCCACGCTGGTGCCCTCCAGCACGAACACCATGCCGAAGAACCCCGCCGGGTTGCCGCGCTGGATCAGGTCGTAGGCGTAGGCCACCATCACCTCCGCGGGCAAATCCGGGCGGCTGGCGCGCACGGCCGCCGCATCGCCGCCGGCTGCGGCGATGTCTTCCAGGATCCATTCCTCGTGGCCGATTTCTTCTTCGATGTATTCGGCCACGGCCCGGCGCATCCAGCCCAGGCGATCCGGCAGGCCTCCCCCCAGCAGCATGAGCAGCGGCGTGGTGTGGCGGACGTGGTGGTAGGCCTGGCCGAGGAAGGCGAGATAGCTTTCCAGGCTGACGCGGCCTTGCAGGCAATCGGCGATGACCGGGGCGGCTAGCAAGCGGTCGCGGTCCGCCGCCGTGGCGGCGATCAATTCTTCATAGAACGGCATTGGTGGGTTCCTTGTTGTCATACAGCGCCGCGAGTTCCGCGGCGAAACGATCGAGAATCGCGGCCCGTACCGGACGGCCGTTGCCGGTGGCCAGGCCGTTCCGGGGATTGAAGGGCGGCACGCTGAGCCAGGCGCCGATGCGCGCGTAGTCCGGTAAACCCGCATTGGCGGCGTCGACAGCGCTGGCGATGTCCTCCGGGCGGGCCCCTGGCGCGGGCGCCAGGATGGCGCTCAGATAAGGCCGGGCGTCTCCCGCCACCACGACCTGGCCGATGGCGGGCTGAGCCAGCAGGGTGGACTCGACCCATTCCGGCGAGAGGTTGCGGCCGAAGGAACTGATCAGGAGGTTTTTCCGCCGTCCCGCCAGCCTGAGATGACCTTGCGCGTCGAAATCCCCCAGGTCGCCGGTGGCGAATTCCACCGAACCCTCGCTGTCATTGAGCGGTCGCTGGCCGTCGAGATAGCCGAGAAAGGCCCTGGCCTGAACCCGGACCTCGCCGCCGTCGATGCGGACTCGGGCATGCTCCAGAGGACGCCCCACGCCGGGCCGGTCATCGCCGGGCCGATTGAGGCTGACCACCGACCCGCATTCGGTCAGACCGTAACCCTGGTAGGCGGGCAGGCCGAACGCGCGGGCGCCTTGCAGAAGGGCAGGGTCGACACGGGCACCGCCCACCGCCACGTAGTCCAGACTGACCGGTGGACGCTTGGCCGTCTTGGCCAGATACAAAGTCCAGGCCTTGAGCAGTTCGGGCACCAGAATCAGGCTGTCCGGCCGCGCGGCCTCCGCGGTCGCGTGCAGGGCCGCCGGATCGAAGCCCGCCATGCCGTGCCAGCCCAGTTGTTGCAGCGGTGGCAGATGGACGGCGGCGCCGCGCAACAGGGGGGTGTACACGCCGGCGACATTCTCCAGCAGCAAGGCCAGAGGCAGGACCGCCAGGTGCCTCTGGATGGGCAGGTCGGCAAGCCGATCCAGCACGGCGCCGGCGGTGTCGTGCAGGCCTTCGGCGCTCAGGCAGACGCCCTTGGGGGCGCCCGTGCTGCCGGAGGTGAAGGAGATCTTGGCGGTGCCGGCAGGGATGGCCACCGGTGCCACGACACGCCGCATCAGGGTCATACCCATCCAGCGATCCGTGATGCTGAAACCCAGATCCAGGGCGCCGATGCGCTCCGGTTGATCGGTCAGCACCGCATCGGCGGCCGTCCGCGCCAGGGCATGGGCCATCTGCTCCGGGCTGAAGAAACCGGGCAGCGGCAGATGGACCTTGCCCGCATGCATCGCAGCCAGATCGGCCATCACCCAGGCCGGGCCGTTGTCGGCCAGCACGGCGAGCACCCGGCATCCTGCCAACCGGGAGGACAGGGTTTCCACCTGGGCCAGGATGTCCGCCGTGCGCCAGTCTCCGTCCGCGCCGCTGAGCAGCACGGCATGGGGCGACTGCAGTGCCAGCGCGCGCAACAAGGGATTATTCATGGCGCGCGGCGCATTCCAGGGCGATGCGGATCTTGCCGGCCACCACGATCGGCTCGGTTTCGTAGTAGCTGCCCCAGGCGTCGGCGTCGCCTCCCAGCCGGGACGGGTTGGCGTGGGCCAGGGCCAGCAGCGGCAGGCGCAGGCGGGAGAATATCCCCACCAGGGTGCTGGTGGCGGTGAACACCACCCACTTGTAGCCCAGTTGGTCGAGATGGCGGGCCAGGGTGAGAATCAGGTCGAGGCTGGCGCCCGGCCTGGCCGTGGCCAGGTTGCCGACTTCCACGATGTGTTCGCGTCGCACCGGCTGCCCCGCCAGCCTGGCCATGGCCGCCTCGATGGGGGTGTCCAGGTAGTTTTCCAGATAGAGCGGCTCGCTGCCCGCGCAGCGCCAGCCGGTGGCGGCGACGATGCGGCCGGCGTCCTCCATCAGCATCAGGTTGGGCGCGAAGGACGGAACTTCGGCGTTGTAATGGCTGGCGAATGTGGCGCGGATGAAGGATTCAGCCTCCTCCCGGCGCGGTGCGCCGGCGACCGTGTGGACGACGTTGAGCTGTTTGCGCGAGGGGGAGAGAACGGATCGGAGGGCGTTGGCCATGTCTGAGCCTTGCAATGATGTTGCCGCAAGGCTAGGGCTCGGCCCTTAAATCAAGCTTAAAACGGAAGGTTTTTGATTTGGTTGGGCTAATCCCTACAATGACGCACCCACAGTTCATTTTCGGTTCGCCATGATCATCATCACCGGTGGCGCAGGCATGATCGGCAGCATGATCGCCTGGCATTTCAACGCGCACAGCCAACGCGACGACCTCGTCCTGGTCGACCGCATCCTGGAGGCGGATCAGTGGCAGAACTACTGCCGGCGCGACATCGTCGAGTACCTCGACAAGGATGAGCTGTTCCCCTGGCTGGAGGCCCGACCGAACCTGAAGGTCGAAGCGGTGATTCACATGGGCGCCATCAGCGCCACCACCGAGCGTGATTTCGGCCTCTTGCTGGAGACCAACATCCGTTACAGCCAGCGGCTCTGGCAGTGGTGCGCCGACAAGGGCGTGGCCTATCTCTACGCCAGCTCTGCGGCGACCTACGGCGGCGGCGAGCTGGGCTACGTGGACAGCCATGACAACGATGCCCTGCGCCCGCTCAACGGCTACGGTTTCTCCAAGCAGTTCTTCGACCGCTGGGCGCTGCGCCAGGCGCGCGAGGGCAAGCCGACGCCGCCGTTCTGGTACGGCTTCAAGTTCTTCAACGTGTATGGCCCCAACGAGTACCACAAGGGACGCATGGCCAGCGTGGTCTACCACACCTTCAACCAGACTCGCGCCAGCGGCGGCATGAAGCTGTTCCGCAGCCATCGGCCGGACTACGCCGACGGCATGCAGATGCGCGACTTCGTCTACGTGAAGGACGCGGCGGCGGTGCTGGTGCATTTCGTCGAGCGCCGGCCTGCCTCGGGCCTCTACAACATCGGCACCGGCAAGGCCCGCGCCTTCCTCGATCTGGCCCGCGCCACCCAGCGGAGCATGGGCCTGGAGCCGGCCATCGAGTTCATCGACATGCCCGAGGACCTGCGCGGCAAGTATCAGTACTTTACCCAGGCCGACATGGCCAAGCTGCGCGCCGCCGGCTACGACAAGCCCTTCACCGAGCTGGAGGACGGCGTGCACGACTATGTGAGCGGCTACCTATTGAAGGACGATCCGTATTGCTGAGGCGCGCATGACCCACACCGACGTCATCGACCGCTGCATCGCCGATCATCAGGCCACCATCGCCGCGCTGGCGCCGCTGAAGCCGCGCATCGCCGAGGCGGCGGAGCTGCTGCGCCAATGCCTGGCCGCGGGCGGCACCGTGTTCCTCATGGGCAACGGCGGCAGCGCCGCCGACAGCCAGCACATCGCCGCCGAACTGGTCGGCCGCTTCAAGCGCGAGCGCAAGGGGCTGGCGGCCATCGCCCTGACCACCGACAGTTCCATCCTCACCTCGGTGGGCAACGATTACGGCTTCGACCATGTGTTCGCCCGGCAGGTCGAGGCCCTGTGCAGGCCGGGAGACGTGCTCGTCGGCATTTCCACCTCGGGCAACAGTCGCAACGTGATCGCCGCCATCGAGGCGGGTCGCCGGGCGGGGGTGCGCAGCATGGGCCTGCTGGGCGGTAGCGGCGGCGCCCTGATGGGCCTGTGCGACCTGGTCCTGCTGGCCCCCTCGGCGGAGACCGCGCGCATCCAGGAGGCGCACATCCTGATCGGACACATCCTGTGCGAACTGGTGGAGGTCGGGGCCTGAGATGTCGCGACCGCTGATCGATCTGGTGCGTCACGGCTTCGCGCCCACCGGTGGCGAGCCTCCGCGCGTGCTGGTGGTGGGCGACCTCATGCTGGACCGCTATCTGTGGGGCGACGTCGAGCGGATCTCGCCGGAGGCGCCGGTGCCGGTGGTGCGCCTGCACCGCGAAACCGAGCGCATGGGCGGCGCCGCCAACGTCGCCGCCAACCTGGCCGGACTGGGTCTGCGCGCGGTCCTCGCCGGCTATGTAGGCGACGACGCCAACGGCGAGCGCCTGGCGCGCATGTGCGCGGAGACGGGCATCGACGCGCATGGCCTGGTAGTCAGCGGCAACCGTTCCACCATCGCCAAGACCCGGGTGATCGGCGGCCACCAACAGATGCTGCGCATCGACCGGGAGGAGGTGACCCCCTACCTGGCCGAGGACCGCGGCGCCCTGGCCGAGCGGGTGCTGGGTCTGCTGCGCGAGCGCCCCCCGGCGGCGGTGATTTTGTCCGACTACGCCAAGGGTGTGCTGGATGGCGAGCTGTGCCGGCGGCTGATCGACGCGGCGCGCGCGCGCGGCATTCCGGTGCTGGTCGACCCCAAGGGGCGCGACTACGCGAAGTACGCGGGCGCCACCACCCTGACGCCGAACAAGAAGGAAGCCGCCGAGGCCTGCGGCGTGCCGGCCCGCGACATCGATGCCCTGCTGGCCGGCGCCGGCCGCCTGGCCGCCGAGCTGAATCTGGAATTCATGACCGTGACGCGGGGCGAGGAGGGCATTTCCCTGATCGGCGCCCAGGGCGTCGAGCATCTGCCCGCCACCGCGCGCCAGGTGTTCGACGTGTCCGGCGCCGGCGACACCGTCATCGCCACCCTGGCGGCGGGACTGGTGGCCGGCCTGACCCCCGCCGCCGCCTGCGGCCTGGCCAACCTGGCGGCCGGCATCGTCGTCGGCCAGGTGGGCACCGTGCCTATCGCCCGCGACGAGTTGCTGCACGCCATCGAGGTGGAGGACGCGGTGGAACAGGCGGACAAGATCTGCCAGCCCGACGTCCTCATGCGGCGCGCCCGCGCCTGGCGCGCGCGTGGTGAGCGGCTGGTGTTCACCAACGGCTGCTTCGATCTGCTGCACGCCGGCCACGTGACCTATCTGGAACAGGCGCGCAAACAGGGCGACCGGCTCATCGTCGGCCTCAACACCGACCGTTCGGTCAGCGCCCTGAAGGGGCCGAGCCGGCCGGTGATCCACGAGAACGATCGCGCCCGCGTGCTGGCCGCCCTGGAGGCGGTGGACGCGGTGCTGCTGTTTGACGAGGACACGCCCATCGAGCTGATCCGCGCGCTGCGCCCGGACGTGCTGGTGAAGGGCAGCGACTACACCGAGGACCAGGTGGTGGGGGCGCAGGACGTGAAAGGCTGGGGCGGCCGCGTCGCCCTCATTGACTTCCTGCCAGGGCGCAGTTCCACCACCATCCTCAACCGCATCGCGGGCGAATGAACGAAAAGGACGCAACGTGGCCTTGACCATACTCGGACT
This sequence comes from bacterium, assembly GCA_009772925.1. Classification (GTDB taxonomy): domain Bacteria; phylum Pseudomonadota; class Gammaproteobacteria; order Burkholderiales; family Thiobacillaceae; genus PFJX01. The sequence continues at coordinate 31,879 of WOUQ01000013.1, read as the reverse complement.
GTCCGGCGCCGTCGGGCACGACCCTTCCGCCGCGCTGTACATCGACGGCAAGCTGGTGGCCGCGGCCGAGGAGGAGCGCTTCGTGCGCGACAAGCACGCGAAGAACCGCATGCCCTACGAGTCCGCCAAGTTCTGCCTGGAATACGCCGGCATCAAGCCCGCCGACGTGGACGCGGTGGCGATTCCCTACGCTCCCATAAGCCTGTTCGGCCCCGCGCGCTGGCATTACGCGCGGCGCTACTGGTACGCGCCGGACCGCTCGCTGGACGCCATCCTCATGGGCAACCGGCGTTTCTACCGCTACCGCAAGCGCATCCAGTGGTGCCTGCAACAGTTGGGCTTCGACGTGGGCAAGACCGAGATCGTGCCGGTGGAGCACCACCTGGCGCACGCCTCCAGTTGCTACCACTTGTCCGGCTTCAAGGAAAAGACCGCGATCCTCGGCATCGACGGCAAGGGCGAGTACGCCACCACGTTCTTCGGCTACGGCGAGAACGGCCGCATCCACAAGATCAAAGAGTTCTACGACCCGGATTCCCTGGGTGGCCTGTACGGCGCCATCACCGAATACCTGGGCTTCGAGATGCTGGACGGGGAATACAAGGTCATGGGCATGGCGCCCTATGGTGACCCGCACAAGTACGACCTGTCGCGCCTGGCGAAATTCGAGAACGGCGAACTGGTCATCGATACCGACTACGCCAACGTCATCGGCTTTCGCCGCTACAAGGAAAAGGGCAAGGGCTATTACTTCTCGCCCAAGCTGATCGAGTGGCTGGGCCCCATGCGCGAAGGCGACATCGCCGACGACCCCTACATCCACTACGCAGCCAGCATGCAGAAGCTGTTCGAGGACCTGGCGCTGCAAATGATGGACCACTACCTGGGCGACATCCTGCGCGAGACCGGCAAGCTCGCCTTCTCCGGTGGCGGCGCGCTGAACGTCAAGCTCAACCAGAAGATCATCGCCCGCCCGGAACTCAAGGAACTGTTCGTCCAGCCCGCCTCCGGCGACGCCGGCACCGCCATCGGCGCGGCCTCCTATGTTTCAGTGCAGCGCGGCGTGCCGGTGGAAAAGATGGAGCACGTCTATCTGGGTCCGCGTTACAGCAACGAGGACGTCATCGCCGCCTGCGCGCGGCACCCCGCCAAACCCCAGTGGCAGAAAATCGAGAGCGGCGACGAGGAAGTGCCGCAACGCATCGCCCGCATCCTCGCCGATGGCCAGCCGGTGGCCTGGTTCCAGGGCCGCATGGAATTCGGCCCGCGCGCGCTGGGCGGCCGTTCCATCCTCGGCTGCCCGAGCGTGCCCGGGGTGGCCGACCGCATCAACGAGCAGATCAAGTTCCGCGAGCGCTGGCGTCCGTTCTGCCCGAGCATGCTGGACACGGTGGGGCCGCAAATGCTCCAGTCCGCGCATCCGGCGCCCTACATGACTTTCACCTTCGAGGTGGCCGAGGCATGGAAGACGCGCGTGCCGGAAGTGGTGCACGAGGACGGGACTTCGCGCGCGCAGGTGCTGAAGCGCGAGTTCAACCCGCGCTATTACGACCTCATGCTGGAACTGGAAAAGCTCACCGGCAACGGCGTGGTGCTGAACACCTCGCTCAATAGGCGCGGCGAACCGATGATCTGTTCGCCGACGGATGCGCTGAATATGTTCTTCGGGTCGGATCTCCAGTATCTGATCATGGAAAACATCCTCGTGACGAAAGCCGGGGTTCGCTCGTGAGCGCGCAGGTTTCCATCCTGCTGCCGCACTACAGGACACTCGATCTGACTAGGTTCTGCCTTCGCTCGCTGCGCAAATACACCGATCCGGCACGCATCCAGGTCATCGTCATCGACAACGGTTCGCAGGATGCCTCGACGGCGTATTTACGCGGCCTGTCGTGGATCACGCTAATCGAGCGCGCACCGATACCCGGTGAAGGCGTCGCGGCGGCACACGCGCGCGCCCTCGATCTCGGGCTGGAGCAAGCGATGGCGCCCTATGTGCTGTCGATGCACACCGACACCATCATCACCTCGCCGCGCTGGCTCGACTACCTGCTTGGGGAAATCGAGGGCCAGGCGCAAGTCGCCGGCGTCGGCAGCTGGAAGCTTGAGTTCAAGCCCTGGTACCGACGCCTCGCTAAACTGCTCGACCCGGCTTGGTGCGCGCTTCGCGCCCGCCTGCCGCGGCGCTTTCGTCAAAGAGGGCCAAGCAAGAAGGACAACCACTACCTGTATCTGCGCAGCCATTGCGCGCTCTATCGCACCGAGTTGCTGCGACGCTTTTCGCTTAGCTTCGACGAGAACGACGTCGCCGGCAAGGTCTTGCACAGGAAGCTGGAAGATTTAGGCTTCACGCTGAAATTCCTCGACATTCACGGTCTGAGCAGCCACGTGCGCCACATCAACCACGCGACGATGATCCTCAACCCGGAAATCTCCGGCCGCAAGACCGGCACCGATGCGGAACGCCGCCGGGTGCGGCGCGAGCTGGAAAGCCTGAATTACCGGCGCATCCTGGAAGACGATGGCCTTGACCGCTGACCGGCTGGCCTCAGCCTCCGGATTCGCCCGCCTAAAGGCTGGGTTCGGCGCACTCGGCCCGGCGCGCACGGTTTTTCTCGCCAGCTTACTGCTGTCGCTGATCGCCCTGCAGAAAGGCACGCTCAACCGCGACGGCATGCTCTATGTCGAAACCGCGCGCGCGTTCATGGATGGAGGCCTGGAGGCAGCGCTCAAAGTTTTTCCCTGGCCGTTTCTCTCCATCGCCATGGCTTGGGTTTCACAGCTTGCCGGCCTCGGACTAGAGGCCAGTGGCCATCTACTGAACGCCTTGTTCATGGCCGGAGCCTGTGCCCTTCTCGTAGCTTCAACCGCGCGTTTCCATCCCCAATCCGCGTGGTACGCCTGCCTGGTCGTATTGGCTTTGCCCGGATTAAATGGCTATCGAGATGAACTGTTGCGAGAATATGGTGCCTGGTTCTTCATCATGCTCGCCTTCTGGCTGGCTTTGCGTTGGGCAGATAGGCCAAGTTGGCCAATGGCTCTGTCCGTTCAGGTGGCACTCATCGTCGGGGCACTATTTCGCCCCGAAGCTCTGGCCTTCTTCCTCGCATTAATTCTCTGGCAGGTTTTCTCCGCGCCAGCGGGTGAGCGGGGGCGACGCGTGCTGCAAATCGGAGGACTGCCCCTCCTGGGTTTGACCCTGCTGTTGGTGTCGCATGTCACGGGACATCTGGGGTCGACCAGGCTGGCGGCAGACCTGGGCCGCTTGAGCTTCGAACGTTTCGATGCTAAGGCCGAAGCCATTGCCCAGACTTTGATCCCTTACGCGCGGGATCAGGCCCACATTATTCTGTTCTTCGGATCCCTCGCTATCATTCCGCTGAAATTCGTCACCAAGATGGGTGTTTTTGTTGTTCCCTTTCTTTACTCGATCGTGCAGAAAGAAGCGCGGGCGGTTCTCGAGCGTGGTCAGATTTTCCTTTGGGCATTTTTCGCGTATCTCCTGGTTCTTGCAGTATTCGTAGTGGATTTACAGTTCCTGTCAGGCCGTTATCTGGCCCTACTCCTGGTATTTTCGACGCCCCTGACGGCATTGGGTCTGTGGCTCATGGCAAGGCGGTTTCCCCGCCTGGCAGCGCCGATGATCATACTGTCCCTGCTGATCATGCTGGCAAACGTGGTCACGCTGCGGCCAGGAAAAGAGCATTTTGCCGAGGCGGGGAAATGGTTGGAGAAGAATGTTGTTTATTCGTCGCGTATTTATAACGAAAGTGGTCGGGCGGCTTATTATGCGGGGTGGGGCATAAGAACAGCTCTCACCGGGGAAAATCGTGAGCATCTGCGTGTTGCATTGGCTCAGAATAAATACGATTTTGTCATTCTCGAGCTGCCACTCGAAGACATTGATGTTGATTCCTGGTTGTCGGCGGTTGGACTCGTGGAGGTCCGGCGGTTTGTCGGGCCAGGGCAGGACGCGGTTATTGTCGCGAAGCCGATTGCGGAAGGTGGTCCGGAAATGAGTTCCCCACCTTAAAATATGTGTCGCGGATGAAAAATGCTTGCTAAATACTATATGACCGACCGTCCTGAGGTGCTGCGATTCCTCGAGTCTCATGGTCGCTATGAAACCGCGATCGACATCGGTTGTGCTTCCGGCGCATTGGGGGCGAGTCTGATCAAGGCCGGGCTGGTGGGGGTATGTGACGGTATTGAACCGAACGAAGGTGCTGCCGAGGTGGCGCGTACCAGGCTGCGTCACGTATGGCACGGAACACTGGATGCTGTTTCTGCGCAGGTACCGTGGTCTAATTACAATATGATCAGCATGACGGATGTGCTTGAACACTTGAGTGATCCCTGGGCAGCATTGCGCCATCTCCATACCCATACCCGCTCAGATTGCACTTTGCTGCTCAGCGTGCCCAATGTTCGCCATTACCACGTGTCTCTCCCACTGCTGCTGCTGGGGGAATTCCGCTATACAGACCATGGCATCATGGATCGTACCCACTTACATCTTTTTACCCGTAATAGTTTGATCAAGACGTTGAACGAATGCGGCTGGGAGGTCGTTAAGCTCGGCAGCCACATGAAAAACCGCTACCGCCGCTGGTTTATGCCCACACGTGCTTTGGAGCCTTTCGTGGCTGTGCAGTATCTGGTGATTGCGAGAAAGCAATGACGCCACCTCTGGTGAGTGTGGCGATACCGGCGTACAACCACGCAAAGTATATTGAAGCGTGCCTCGCTTCTGTTTGCGCGCAGACTTATCCTGAACTGGAATTGGTGCTGATCGATGACGGGTCAACCGACGACACCTTTGAAATTGCCCGGCGTTTCATGGAAATACATGGCGAGCGCTATCGCAGAGTGGTTCTGGATCGGCGCGAGAATCGGGGCGTAAGCGCTAATTCCAATGCCTGTGTCGAGGCCTGTAGTGGGGAGTGGGTTCATCTATTGGGGTCTGATGACTTGCTGTATCCCAATAAAGTGGCCCGTATACAACAAGCCATTACGGACTGGAATGAGGCGGATCTGGCGCTGGTTCATGCAGACGCTGATTTTATCGATGCGGAAGGCAAGCGCATGACGCGATCCTCATCGCTGCCCAGACCGCCTTCAGAACCGCAGCACGATGCCTATCGATGGATCTTTATGGGGCGGCATTCCATCTTCAACCCCACGGTTGCATTGCACCGTAAATCGTTCCTGACTGTCGGCGGGTTCGACAGGAGCCTTGCGCTTGAAGACATCGATTGCTGGCTAAGGCTTTCTGCCCGCTATTCGATCGCCCGCGTCCCGGAGGTTCTGGCAAGCTACCGCAAGCATCCCGGGAATACGCTGCGCAAGCGTGTAAAGATGCTGCGTGCCCAGTTGCTGACTTACGCAAAATTTATTGAGGCGAATCCCGGCTTGCTGTCCGAGGCTGAGATACGGAGCCAGTTCAGGAAGAATGTCTGGCGTTTCTGGCGCCGAATGCGTAAACGACAGCCATGGTTGTTTGCCAAGGTGCTTGGCGCGCTCTGGCAAAGCCATTTTTCCACGCCGTCACATGAGGATTACCAGCGCTTTGCCGCGCTGTTGCGGATGTCCGAAGACTAGCCTGTTGCGGGATTTTTTTTCGATAAAGAGGTTATGACAAGCAGTAGCCTCTGAAAGATTGGGCCGATGTCGTAGTGAGTTGAGACGGTCTTTCTGCCTGCCGTGCCCAATTTTTCACGCAGCAACGGGTCACTGGCCAGTTCAAGAATTCGATCGCCCCAGTCCTCTTCCCGAGACACCAGAAATCCGTTTTCGCGGTCGGCAATGATTTCTGCATTGGCACCGCAATTTGAGGAGATTACCGGTAACCCGGCAGCCATGTATTGCAAGACCTTCAATGCGCATTTTCCACGGGTCCAGTCGTTGTCGTCTCGCATAGGGGCGATGCCGATGTGAGCGGCGCCGAGCTCACGGGCCTCCGTATCTGAACTCCAGAGTGATGCCCTGACCGGCAGTCCTGCGCCGGGCAAGTCGAAATCGGCGATGATTTTCAGATGGAGATTGGCTACGCGGCTTGCGGCTAAACGCAAAGCAGGGAGTGCTTCCACGAGGTACTTCCGGGTGGAACTGCTTCCAATCCAAACCAGCTCAATGTGGTCTGCTGGTTTTGCCTGATTTTCCAAATATTTGGAGGCGTCGACGCATGTTGGAATGATGGTTGTGGCCTTGTTGAAAAGGGCCGCCTTGTTTGCGAGAAACTGGTTGCCGGCCAGGACGTGGTCACAGACGGAGACCATGGCGGCAAAACGCTTCATGCGGGTTTTCGAGGGTGTTCCATCCGTGTTGCAGAAGATTGCATCGTCGAAGTCAAAGACCAGTTTGCGGGATGCCTTCCTCAGCAGCCAGAGATAGGGTGCTGGAAAGGTTTTGCGTAGAACGATGACGACATCGGCCGAATAAGCCACGTGTAATGTTCGAATGTAGGCGCGCAGATTGCCTGATGCCTTAACGTGTAGAGTCTCTATGCCGGCATCCGCAAATCGGGAGAAAAATTGCGAAGCACGGTAGCGCGTCGAGGCGGAGCTTTTCCCTTTTGAAATAAAAAGTATTTTTAGTGTGTACTTGCTGGATGCGCTGCGATGCGGGCTATGAATTTCCGTCATGTTTTTGTGTTGTGCTTATCTGGCCGGGTTACAGCCATGCTTTGAATGTGGATGCGAGCGCGTCACGGAGTGGACTGGCTCTGGGCCAATTTTTCAGTAACCGGCGCATGTCTCGTTTCCTCGCTCTAGAGAAACTGGCTTGCGAGGAATGTTGTTTCATGGAGTCCAAGTCGATCAAAGCGATTCCGCGGCTGAGCCAGATGAGGTTGCTTGCCTTCATGTCGCCATGGCTAATGCGCGCTTCATCTAGCGCGTGGAGAATTTCCCGCAGGGCCCGCATTTCATTCGGGGGTGGAAGTGCCGTCTGAGTCCAAATTTGAAGCAAATTAGGCCCTGATGAATACGCTGTGATCAGCCAGGCCTTACCGCGCAAAGGGCCGAAACGTTGCTCGATGAGCGCCAGCGGCGCTGGCGTGGGGATACCCAGCAGACTCAGGCGGTGTCCTTCACGCCAGGAATGCCATGCCCGGCTCGGGCGCCAGAAGCGGGAGATGGCGTGGATCAGGCCCTTGATGTTGTAGCGCTTGATGACCACCTCGCCGCCATCCACGGCAATGCGTGCCACCGTGCTGGTGTTGCCTTTTTTCAGCGTCACGCCCCTCGCCATCCATGCGTCGGGGTCGCGCAGGATCGGCGCCAGGCGTTCGATTTCCGAACGAACTACCGCCGTGAAACGGTTGAAGGTCCGCTCGACCTGGAACTGTCCGCAATCGCGCACGGACTTGGTTAGGTAATCGCGCAGGCGTTCCGCGCGTGCCTCGTGTACCTCAGCCGCGAGTTCCTTCGGGTCGATGGCCGCCGCTGGAAAAGCGCGCCGGTAGGCGTCGATGGCCTCGGCATGGCGGCCGGCTTGGCGTATCGGTAGCTGCGCCAAAAAGAGCGCAAGGTTGCGCCGGGGGGCACGTTGATCGCCTGCGCGATAGGTCCGCACGCCATCGCCATCGATCAGAAACAGGCGGCCATCGTGGAGAAGGAAATTGCTCAGATGGGGATCTGTCTGTAGCAGGCCATGGGCGTGCATGTGTCCCAGAAGGTCTGCCACGGGGCATAGCCAGTCCTTCAGGGTATCTTCACGGGTATCCAACGGGCTGGCGGGGTCGAGATAGCGGGTAAGCAGGTAGTGTCCTCCTTTCGCTAGTCGGCCGGCGGTCAGCAATGGGGGGGTGGGCAGGCCGGCCTGGCCCAAGGCGAGGATGCCTTTACGCTCCCGTTCCCAATGTCGCGCGCTTTCCTCGGCGATGAACAGCTTGGCCAGCACTGGGATGCCGTTCCACATGGCTCGGCCCACCACCCGCTTGCCGGGAAGCACGCGCAGCGGCTGCGCGAAAAACAAATCCGAGCCGTCGTCCATCTGGATGCGGAATGGACAGGCCGGTGTACGGCCCGCAGCGCGCAGATCACCGGCGGTGACCTGCGGGGCGGGGGGCTGGCTGGGAGATGCGCTCATTCCCGGCCCTCGAAGTAACCCAGGATGCGGCGCAGTTGCTTCTTGTCGCCCGCGTCCAGTTTGGGTTTGGCCAGGTAATCCAGGAAAAAGCGCATACGCTGGCTAGGACGCAGCTGATATTTCGCGACCTTGTCCAGGCAGGCCAGATCTTTGATCTTGCGATAGTCGAGGATGGGCCACCACCATCGGCTGCCCGCCGGGCAGTCGATGAAATACAGACGCGGCGGATCGTTGCGGTCCACCAGCAGGTTGCGCCATTTCAGGTCGTTGTGGGCGAAACCGGCGGCATGCATGGTCCGGGTCGCCCTCGCCAGCTGCCGCGAGACCGCCATCACCCAGCGTCCGTCCTTGAGTCGCTGGTCGCCTTGGCGGGCCATCTCGGCCATGTCGACGGTGTCGGGGAATTCCTCGGTGATCAAGGCACCGCGGACGAAACGGCGGCCTTTGCGCTCCGTTCCGTAAGCCACCAGGCGTGCCGTGGTTATCCCCCAGGCCTGGAACGCCCGCAGGTTCTGCCATTCCTTCTGTACTGGCGGGGTGAGCAGCCGGCTGCGCAGGCCGAACCAACTGCGGACGAGTTCCTGGCGATCGCCGACATAGCGCTTCACGTAGTAGCGCCGTCCGTCGAGGCTGATGCGCAGTACCCTGTGCAGTGGTGATCGGGCTATCAGTTCGCCCTCCAGCGCGAACACCGCCTCGAGGCTTGCGAACGCCCGACCAGCCGCGGGCGGCAGGACAGGATCGACCCACCAAGAACTCATCGGCCGGCTCCCGGTGCGTACTTGCGCTGGTAGCGATTGAGCAGGCGCTCGCCTTCGCTGGCCAGGTGGCGCAATAGCGGTGTCTCGTTACGCAGGATGTGGCGCAGCGGTCGCGCGAAGTAGCCGTGTAGGAAGCGCAGGATATCCCGTTGCGTCAGGCCGATGTCCAGCGCCGAAAAATACAACCCAGCCAGATCCTTGTCCCTCCAGCGGCGGGGCGTGACCGTTCGGCATTGGGCCCGGTGCAGGTCGATCAGGGACAGGCGCAAGGAGTCGGACGTTGGGGCCGGGTCCAGGTGCAGCAGGAAATGGCACAGATAGAAGTCCCGGTGATTGACGCCGCCCCGGTGCATGCGCCCCGCCATGTCGGCCACCCGACGGATCAGGGCGCGTTTCAGGGCGGGATCGGGGGGGTGGAGGGGCCAGTCCCTGCAGTAGTCTTCCAAGCTTACCGTCGGCGCCAGTTCCTCGGTGACGATGAAAGAGCGCTGGCGGGCCGGGTTGACGCCCCGGCAGCCGAAGGCCACGGCGCGCATGCTGTCCACACCCAGTTCCGCCAGTCGGGTGAGGGCCTGCCATTCGTTACCTGCTCCCAGCACCGGCAGGCGCAGGGACAGCAGGTTTTTTGCGATCTCCCCCCAGCCGATGCCCCGGTGGATCTTGACGAAGTAGCCCCGTCCGTCGATTTCCGTGCGCAGGGTCCGGCGGCCGTCCAGTTCACGGAATACCTGGCCCTCCAGGGTTTCCACGGCGGTAAACGGATCCTGGCCTGCCCAGAGGCGGTCGAAGGGGGGGCGCAATACCAGGGTGGCGGCCATCATCCCGCCTCCCCCAGGATGAGGTCGGTGGTGCGCTCGTCGTTGCTGTAGATGTCCGCCGTTTCGGCGAAGGCCAGGGCGTTGCGCTGCCAGGTCCGGCGCCGCTGTCCGTCCTCCAGGATGGCGCGCAGCATATCGTTCATGGTGGTTTGGACGAAGGGCTCCGGCATGACTTGGCCGCCCCGGGCCTCCTCGACATAGTGGGCGTAGCCGCATACCGCGGAGCACAGGACGGGCAGGCCGGCCACCAGGGCCTCCAGGAGGACGGTGCCGGTGTTCTCGTTGTAGGCCGGGTGGACCAGCAGGTCGCCGCCCAGCAACACGCGGGGGATGTCGCCGCGGCCGGGCAGGATGGTCACCCGTTCGCTCACCCCCAATTGCCTGGCCATGCGCAGGAAGGCGCTGGGTTCATCCTGGCCGATGGCGATCAGCCGTGTCCGCGACCGCAAGGTCGGAGGCAGGCTGGCCACGGCTTTAAGGGAGCGATCCAGCCCCTTGGTCTTGAAGCCGGAACCGATCTGCAAGAGCAGCAGTTCCTCGTCTTTCAGGCCAAACTCGGCACGAAAATCCGTGCGGATGCGCGGGGCGTCGGTCGGTGCCCTCCGGTCCCGGGAGATGCCGGGGGGAAGCAGATGAAAGCGCGCCTTTGGGGTGGCGTAGTGTTTCTCGAAAAAGGGTTGCTGGACTGCGGAGATCATGAGGATTTCCGTGTGGCTGGAAGGTGCGAACACGGCCCGCTCAAAGGCTGAGAAGTGGCGGTATCTCGGTCCCATCCTGTAGAGCCTGCCGCGCAGGGCGCGTGCTTTCTCCTCGTAGCACGGGTCGGCGGCGTAATAGAAATCCAGGCCCGGCATCTTGTTGAATCCGATCACCCGATCCGCCGGGCGCGCCTTCAGTTCAGCGTGCATCCAGGCGGAAAAACGTTGGTAGCGTCCCGGGTTGGTGAGGGCGCGCACGGCCCGGGTGGGGGCAACCCGCACCTCGAAACCCGCCGGGATCTCCCCTTCCCATTCCAGGGTGTAGACGCGGATCGCGTGGCCGCGCCGCTGGCAGGCCTGGGCGATGCGCAGGAAGTCCCGCTGCAGGCCGCCGTAGGGGAAGTACTTGTAGAGGGCGAAAGCCAGTTGCATGCCGTTCACGTCCGCGCCAGGCGCGCCAGGCAGGCCTGCCATACCCGTTGCGGCGGCAGGCGGGTGAAGCACAGCGGCTGTTCCCGCGTCAGGTCGTGGGCCGCCCGTTCCTGTTCGGTGGGGCGGTGGGCGCAGCGTTTCTTCAGGCAGGGGGCGCAGGGGAAATCGCTGGCCAGGTGTTCCTGGCGCGGACCCCAGGCGCCGGTGAAGCCTGGATGGGTGGGGCCGAACAGGGACAGGGTGGGCACGTCGAAGGCGGCGGCCAGGTGGCCAAGCCCGGTGTCCACCGCGACGCAGGCACGCGCGCCGGCCAGTTCCGCCGCCATCCCGGCCAGCGACAGGCGCGGCAGCACGCGGGCGTGGGCCAGTCCAGTGGCGATGCGTTCCGCCCGCGCCTGTTCCTCCGGGTTGCCCCAGGGCAGGTGCGTTTCCCAGCCGGCGGCGTCGGCCAGTTCCGCCAGGCCGCGCCAGTAGGATTCCGGCCAGTGCTTGGTGGGCCAGGTGGTGCCATGCAGGAACACCAGATAGGGGACGGCGGCGGGGGTGTCCGGCATGGGAATGCGGCGCCGGTCCAGGCCGTAGTCGCAGGGCGCGTCCGGCAAGGCATAGCCCAGGGCCAGGGCGAACAGTTCGCGCACGCGTTCGACGGCGTGGCGTCCCCAGGCCACCCTGTGGCGATGGCGGTAGAACAGGCTGGCCAGGGGCTCCCGCGCCGAGTCGCGGTCGAGGCCGTGCACCGGACCTTGGCCGTAGCGGGTGAGCAGGGCACTTTTCAGCAGGCCCTGGGCGTCGATGACCGCGTCATAGGGCGTGTCCCCCACAGCCTCGGTGAATGCCCGCCATTCGCCACCGCGCCAGGCTCGCAGCGGCTGCTTGCGCCAGCGCCGCAAGGCCACCGGGATCACCTGGTGCACGGCCGGGTGCCAGGCCGGAATTTCGGCGAAGGACTCCTCCACCACCCAGTCGAAGCGGATGCCGGGTATGGCGCGCGATGCATCGGTGATGGCGGGCAGGGCGTGGATCACGTCGCCCAGGGAGGAAGTCTTGACGAGCAGGACCCGCATCAGGCGGTTTCCCCCGCCGCCGCGCTTGCAGGCACGCTCAGGCCTGCCAGGGCGGCGAGCACCTGGTCCGGGCCGATGTCCAGCAGGCAGCGGGTATGACCCAGAGGGCATTTCCGCTCGAAGCAGGGTGAGCACGACAGGCGCAGGTAGAGGATGGCCGCCCGCTCCGACAGGGGCGGGGTGTGGTCGGGCGTGGAGGAGCCGAACAGGGCCACCAGCGGCTTGTCCAGCGCCGCCGCCACGTGCATCAGTCCGGAATCGTTGGTCACCGCGGCGTGGCTCGCGGCCAGCAGATCGACGGCGTCGGCGAGGGCGGTGGCGCCGCAGAGATTGAACACCCCGGCGCCGGCCAGCCGGCAGATTTCCTCGCCCGCCTCGGCATCCTTGGCGGAGCCAAGGACCCAGATTTGGTAGCCGTTTCTCGCCAGGGTCTGCGCCAGGGCGGCGTAATGCGCCAGGGGCCACTGTTTGGCCGGACCGTATTCGGCTCCCGGCATGAAGGCGATGGCCGGGCGGGCGGCATCCAGGCCATGCCGTGACAGCAGGCGCGCGGTGTTGCCGGCATCGGCGCGCAGGTGTGGGCGGGGTGGCGCCTCCGGGACTGGCGCGCGCGGCGGCAGGCCGAGACTGACGAAGCGCTGCACGGTCATCGGCAAACGCGACTTGTCGAGGAGGCGCAGGTCGTTCAGCAGGCCGTAGCGCATCTCGCCGCGGAATCCGGTGCGCCGGGGAATGCCGGCGAAGCAGGGCACCAGCGCGGATTTGAGGGAATTCGGCAACAGGATGGCCTGGTCGTAGCCGGTCCGGGCCAGTTCCCGGCCCACCCTCCAGCGCGCGGCCAGGCCAAGTTCGCCGTGCCCCAGCGGCAGGGCGATGCCGCGCCGCACCTCGGGCATGCGTTCGAGCAGGGGCAGCGACCAGGGCGGCGCCAACACATCGATTGCGCAGGGGCCGGCCGCCTTCAGGGTCATGAACAGGCTCTGCGCCATGACCATATCGCCCACCCAGGATGGACCTGCCACCAGGATTTGCGTCATCGTGTTCGGCCGCGAGTTGTGTTGGGCGAAGGCATGGTGTTCTGGCAATGGGCAGGCTTCAGTCGGGGCATGCCGCCGGGTGGGCATGCAAACATATCGGGGTGGAAATTGTAAGTCCAGTCCGCCTCGCGCCAGGCCGGCGCGAAGCCGCGCAAACATGTCGCGAAAGCCATGTCAACTGGACGGATCGCAGTGATTTCCGGCACAATCGCCGCCAATTCCACCACCGGCATCCAGCGCATGGCTCGTGACCGCAAGCCGAAAAGCCCGCCGAAAGCCGCCGCCGACCAGGAGTCAGCCGTAGCCGCGGCGGACAGGCGGATTCTGGTCCTGCACGGCCCCAACCTCAACCTGTTGGGAACCCGCGAGCCGCAGCATTATGGCAGCCAGACCCTGGCGGAGATCGACGCCACCCTGAAGCAGCAGGGGGCCGCCGTCGGTGTTCAGGTGGAGTGTTTCCAGAGCAACGCCGAGCACGCGCTGGTGGAACGGATCCACGCGGCGCGGCGCGAGAACGTCGGCTTCATCATCATCAACCCCGCCGCCTTCACGCACACCAGCGTGGCCCTGCGCGACGCGCTGGCCGGGGTGGCGATTCCTTTCATCGAGGTGCATCTGTCGAATGTCCATGCCCGCGAAGCCTTCCGCCAGCATTCGTATTTCTCCGACAAGGCGGTCGGCGTGATATCCGGGCTGGGCGCCATGGGCTACCTGTTCGCCCTGGGCTATGCCCTGCACGCATTGGAGGACTGAACACATGGATTTACGCAAGCTCAAGAAACTCATCGACCTGGTGCAGGAGTCCGGCATCGCCGAACTGGAGATCACCGAGGGCGAGGAAAAGGTCCGCATCACCAGCGTGGTGGCGTCGCCGCAGACCGTCTACGCGCAGGCGCCGATGCTGGCGCCGGCCATGCTGCCTGCGCCCGCCGCCGCCACGGTCTCCGCGGCTGCCGCGGAGCCGGCCCAGCCGGAGGGGCACGTGGTCAAGTCGCCCATGGTCGGCACCTTCTACCGCTCGCCCTCGCCGGGTGCCAAGGCCTTCGTCGAGGTGGGCCAGACGGTCAAGGCCGGCGACACCCTGTGCATCATCGAGGCCATGAAACTCATGAACGAGATCGAGGCCGACGTGGCCGGGGTGGTCAAGGCCGTCCTGGTGGAGAGCGGCCAGCCGGTGGAATACGGCGAGCCGTTGTTCATCATCGGTTGATGCGGTGAGGAGTGAGGAGAGGAGAGAGGGCAGAACCGGTGCCCAACTCCTCACCCCTCACGCCTTACCCCTCACTGGGGTTAAACCATGTTTGAAAAAATCCTCATCGCCAATCGCGGCGACCAGCCGCCGCTAGGTGGCGCAGCAGCGAAGCTAAATCGCATGGCGGCCGGAGGCCGCAAGGGAGATTTCGCCGCGGAGGCCACCCATGTTTGAAAAAATCCTCATCGCCAATCGCGGCGAAATCGCCCTCCGCATCCAGCGCGCCTGCCGCGAGATGGGCATCAAGACCGTGGCCGTGTATTCCGAGGCCGACGCCGAGGCCAAGTACGTGCGCCTGGCCGACGAGTCCGTGTGCATCGGCCCGCCGCCCTCGGCGAAAAGCTACCTGCACGTGCCCTCGATCATCGCCGCCGCCGAGGTGACCGATGCCGAGGCCATCCATCCCGGCTACGGCTTTCTCTCGGAGAACGCGGACTTCGCCGAGCGCGTCGAGAGTTCCGGTTTCGTGTTTATCGGCCCGCGTCCGGAAACCATCCGCCTGATGGGCGACAAGGTCTCGGCCAAGGAGGCCATGAAGGCCTCCGGCGTGCCCTGCGTGCCCGGTTCCGACGGCGCCCTGGACGACAATCCGGACGAGTGGATGCGCCTGGCCCGTGAGGTCGGCTACCCCATCATCATCAAGGCCGCCGGCGGTGGCGGTGGCCGTGGCATGCGCGTGGTGCATAGCGAGGCCACCCTCATCCAGGCCGTGCAGATGACCCAGGCCGAGGCGGGCGCCGCCTTCGGCAATCCCGTGGTGTACATGGAGAAGTTCCTGGGCAATCCGCGCCACATCGAGATCCAGGTGCTGTCCGACACGCACGGCAACGCCATTCATCTGGGCGAGCGCGACTGCTCCATGCAGCGTCGCCACCAGAAGGTGATGGAAGAGGCGCCGGCGCCGGGCCTCGACCCCAAGCTGCGCAACAAGATCGGCGAGCGTTGCGCCGAGGCCTGCCGCAAGATCGGCTACCGGGGCGCGGGCACCTTCGAGTTCCTGTATGAGGACGGCGAGTTCTACTTCATCGAGATGAACACCCGCGTGCAGGTGGAGCATCCGGTCACCGAGTTCATCACCGGCGTCGATATCGTCCAGGAATCCATTCGCATCGCCGCCGGCCTGCCGCTGTCGAGGAAGCAGAAGGACATCCACTTCAAGGGCCATGCGCTGGAATGCCGCATCAACGCCGAGGATCCGCGCACCTTCATGCCGTCGCCCGGCCGCATCGTCCTCTATCACGCCCCCGGCGGCCCCGGCGTGCGCGTGGATTCGCACGTCTACCAGAACTATTACGTGCCGTCCCACTACGATTCCATGATCGGCAAGCTCATCACCTACGGCGCCACCCGCGAACAGGCCATCGCCCGCATGCGCATCGCCCTGTCGGAAATGATCGTCGAAGGCATCAAGACCAACATCCCCCTGCATCAGGAACTGCTGGTGGATCAGGCCGTGCTGGAAGGCGGCGTCAGCATCCACTACCTGGAAAACAAGCTGGGGATGAATAAACATTAGGACTGAGTGTCGAGTAGCGAGGACTGAGTCCAGCCACTCGATACTCAGTCCTCAGTCCTCAGTCCTGACAATGCCCTGGCTCTCCCTGAAACTTGCCGCCGATGGCGACCGCGCCGAGGCCCTGGCGGATGCCCTCATGGAGGCGGGCGCCCTGTCGGTTTCCATCGAGGACCGGGACGCGGGCTCCGACGCGGAAGCCCCCCAGTTCGGCGAACCCGGCCTCGACGACCCGAAGACCTGGCAGCATAACTGGGTGGTGGCCCTGCTGGATGGAGAGGCCGACGTGTCGGCCTTGCTGACCCGCCTGGCGCTGCCCGCCGACGTCGAACACGCCATCGAGGCCGTGCCCGAACAGGACTGGGTGCGCTTGACCCAGTCCCAGTTCGAGCCCATCCGCGTCTCCGAGCGGCTGTGGATCGTGCCTTCCTGGCACGTTGCGCCGGACCCGACCGCCATTACCCTGGAACTGGATCCCGGCCTCGCCTTCGGCACCGGCAGCCACCCCACCACCCGTCTGTGCCTGCGCTGGCTGGAACAGCACCTGCGCGGCGGCGAGTCCGTGCTCGATTACGGCTGCGGCTCCGGCATCCTGGCGATCGCCGCGAAGAAGCTGGGCGCCGGACGGGTGCTGGGCACCGACCTGGACGAGCAGGCCATCAACGCTTCGCGTGACAATGCCCAACGCAACGCCTGCGCGGCGGAATTTTTCGCGCCCGGGGTGCTCCCAGCCGGAACTTACGACGTTCTGGTGGCCAACATCCTGACCAATCCCCTCAAGGCCCTCATGCCCCTGCTCGCCGGGCGCGTGCGCGCGGGCGGCCGCATCGCCCTGTCCGGCATCCTGGCGGAACAGGCGGACGAAATCCTCGATCTCTATGGCCAGGCCTTCGACATGGTGGCGTGGGGTTCGGAAGAGGGCTGGGTTTGCCTGAGCGGGGTGAAACGATGAGGGCCGGCGCTCCGCGCCGCCGGGCCACGTCGGCATAGATCGAGCATGCAGACCACCTGTCCGGAATGCCGCACCGTCTTCCTGGTCAGCCAGGATCAGCTCGGCCTGCGCCGCGGCCTGGTGCGCTGCGGCAAGTGCAACGCCGTGTTCAATGCCTACGACACCCTGCTCGCGGAGCTGCGCGATGCGCCGGAGTCCACGGCGGTTCCGCCGGCGCATGATGCGCTGGCGGATCCGGAGGCGGCCTGGGCGGCCTTCGCGCCGCCCGCGCTGGCGGCGCAGCCGGATAGCGCGGAGGTGGAGACGCTCAAGCCCGAAGAACCTGCCCCGGCCGAGACGGAACCGGCCCCCGCGGCGGACACGGCGAAGCCGAACGCGCTGGTGGAAGCGGAAGCTCCGCCGGCGGAGACGACGGATTCCATCCTGCTGTCCGAACTGCCTCACCGCAAGCCCGCTGCCGCCTCGACCGGGCGAGTGAAAAGCGCGCTGTTCGGCCTGCTTGGCGGCTTGCTCGTCCTGCTGCTGTTCGCGCAACTGGCCTATTTCCTGCGCGCGCCGCTGGTCGCCGCCTGGCCCGCGTCGCGGCCCGCTCTGGAAGGCGCCTGCCGCTTGCTCGGCTGCGACGTGCCGCTGCCCCGGCAACTGGGCAGGGAGGCCATCGCCGCCGCCAATCTGGAGCACGATCCGGAACAGAAATCGCGGGTTCGCCTCACCTTCCTGCTGGCCAACCGCAGCGGCCAGACCCAGGCCTGGCCGCATATCTCGCTGACCCTGACCGACGTGCGTGAGCAACCGGTGGCCATGAAGCTGTTTGCGCCCGCCAGCTATCTGCCCGCGCAGACGAAGATCGCCGCCGGCATGGCCAGCGGCGAGGAGAAAGAAGCCCGGCTGGAGCTCGACATCGGCAACCTGGCCGCCACCGGGTTCGCGCTGAGCCCTGTATATCCTTGAACCTTGATTCCTCGGTTGACCGCTGTTTTATCTTCCTGAGGCCGCGTGATTGCTGACGTTCGTGCCTTCGATCGCGCTCACCATTCGGGTGAGCCCGCTACACGCCCGCTGGAGTTTATGCCCTTTAGGGCACGTCCGTGCGTGCACCTGGCTTTGTCGCTCCTCCTTGCGGGGAACGACCCCGCTGCGTCGTCGCTTCGCGCCAGCCACACGCACAGCCGCGCCTTCGGACGTGTTCAACCGAGGAATCAAGGTTGAGATTTGCCGGGGCGGGAACGGCTCCGGTATAGTCCGTGCCGCCATCGTTCTCGCGGGAGAGCGCCGGAACAGCCGGCCGCCGAAGGCGCAACGCCACCCGCAACCGCTCAGGCAAAAGGACCGCGAGGATTGGGCAACGCTGGAGAGCGCGATTCGACGAATCGCCACCGATGGGGCAAATCTCTCAGGTAACCGGACAGCGGGGTGATAGCAGTTCAGGCTGATCTGCCCAACAACCGGAGCCGTTCTTGCAGTCCATCGTCCCCAACGCCGCCCGCATGCCCATCTGGATCCGCCAGAACCTGGGGCGCGAGCGCCACTATCCCGGCACCGCCGCCGCGGTCCATGGCCATGGCCTGCACACCGTCTGCGAAGAGGCGCGTTGCCCCAACCGGGGCGAATGCTGGAGCCGGGGCACCGCCACCTTCATGCTGCTGGGCGACACCTGCACCCGGGCCTGCGGCTTCTGCTCGGTGAAGACCGGCCGCCCCGCCTGGAACGACGCCGACGAGCCGCGCCGGGTGGCGCAAGCCTGCCTGGACCTGGGCCTGTCCTTCGTGGTGCTCACCTCGGTGAACCGGGACGACCTGCCCGACGGCGGCGCCGGCTGCTTCGCCGGTACTCTGCGCGAGCTGCGCCGCCGCAAGCCGGACATGGGCGTGGAGTTCCTCACCCCGGATTTCCGCAACGTCCAGTCCCAAGCCGCCGCGGCCTTCCTGGCCGCGATACAGGACCATCCACTCCCGCCGCACGCCTCACGCCGCATACCTCACCTGATCTGGGGTCACAACGTGGAGACCGTGCCGCGTCTGTACAAGGAAGCGCGCAAGGGCGCGAAATACGAGCGCAGCCTGGACCTGCTCGCCCTGGCTGCCCGTCAGCCCGGGATGGAAGCGAAGTCCGCCCTCATGCTGGGCCTTGGGGAAACCCGGGAGGAAGTGCTGGCGGTGCTGGCCGACCTGCGCGCCGCGGGGGTGCAACGCCTGTCCCTGGGCCAATACCTGCGTCCCACCCTGGACAACCTGCCGGTGGCCCGCTACGTGCCGCCGGAGGAGTTCGTCGAATACGACAGCGCCGCGCGCGAGATGGGCTTTGCCTGGGTGAAGGCCGGGCCGCTGGTGCGCAGTTCGTATTTTGCGGAGGAAGAACAAGGGGAAAAGGGAAACGGGAAGCGGGAAACGCAAATTCACCCCGTCGTGTTTTCCACGTTTCCCGTTTCCCGTTTCCCGTTTCCCGGCAACAAGGATTAAGCGATGCTCAAACAGACTCCCCTCAACGCCAGGCACCGGGAAGCCAACGCCAAGCTGGTGGACTTCTCCGGCTGGGAGATGCCCATCCACTACGGTTCCCAGATCGAGGAACACCACATCGTGCGCACGGATGTCGGCATGTTCGATGTCTCCCACATGCTGCCGGTGGACCTGAAGGGCGACGGCGCGCGCGACTTCCTGCGCAGGCTGGTGGCCAACAACGTCGACAAGCTGCAATCCACGGGCAAGGCCCTGTACACCTGCATGCTGCATGAAGGCGGCGGCGTGGTGGATGACCTCATCGTCTACTTCCTCAACGAATCCTGGTTCCGTCTGGTGGTCAACGCCGGCTGCGCCGACAAGGACATCGCCTGGATGGAGACCCAGCGCGACCGCCTGGCGCCGGGCCTCGCCCTCACCCCGCGCCGGGATCTGGCCATGATCGCCGTGCAAGGCCCCAAAGCCGCCGAAAAGCTGTGGCAGGCCATGCCCGGCACGCGGGATCTGGCCGCGCCCCTGAAACCCTTCAGCGCCGTGGTGGTGGGCGACATGTTCATCGCCCGCACCGGCTACACCGGCGAGGACGGCTTCGAGATCATGCTGCCGGCCAAGGCCGCCCCCTTCTTCTGGCAGGCCCTGCTGGAAGCCGGGGTGAAGCCCTGCGGCCTGGGCGCCCGCGACACCCTGCGCCTGGAAGCGGGCATGAACCTCTATGGCCAGGACATGGACGCCTCCACCACCCCTCTGGAGTCGGGACTGGCCTGGACCGTGGACCTGAAGTCCGAACGCGACTTCATCGGCAAGGACGCCCTCCTGCGCCTGCCACGCAGCAGGCAACTGGTGGGCCTGAAGCTGCTGGACCGGGGGGTGCTGCGAGGCCACCAGAAAGTGCTCACGTCGCAGGGCGAGGGCGAAATCACCAGCGGTTCCTTCGCTCCCACCCTTAACGCCTCCATCGCCCTGGCCCGGGTGCCCGCCGGTGTCAACCTGGGCGAGACGGTGGAAGTGGAAATCCGCGATAAACGTCTGCGAGCGCTTGTGGTGAAATACCCCTTTGTGCGCAACGGCAAGGCTTTGGTTTAACGACGGGAAACGGGAAACGGGAAACGCAAAACCACTCGCGCCCCCACGTTTCCCATGTCCCATTTCCCATTTCCCCGGAGAGATACATGAGCATCCCCGCCAACCTCAAATACGCCAAATCCCATGAATGGTGCCGCCTCGAAGCCGACGGCACGGTCAGCGTGGGCATCACCCACCACGCCCAGGATCTGCTGGGCGACATGGTGTTCATCGAAAACCCGACCGTCGGTCGCAAGCTTGCCGCCGGCGAGGAATGCGCCGTGGTGGAATCGGTGAAGGCCGCCTCCGACGTCTACGCCCCCATCGCCGGGGAAGTGGTGGCCGCCAACGCCGACGTGGAGGCCAGCCCGGAGAGCATCAACCAGGACGCCTACGCCGCCTGGATGTTCAAGCTCAAGCCCGACAACACCGCCGACCTGGACGGCCTGATGGACGCCGCCACCTACCAGGCCTTCGTGGATTCGGAAAGCCATTGATTCAGGACTGAGTGCTGAGGACTGAGTAGCGAGTATTTGACTCAGTCCTCAGTCCTCATTACTCGCTACTGACCATGCCCTTCATTCCCCATACCGAATCCGACATCGCCGCCATGCTGGCCAGCATCGGCGTGCCGTCGACCGACGCCCTGTTCGACGAGATACCCGCCGAGCTCAACTGCGGCGGCTTGCCCGGCATTCCGGCAGGCCTGTCGGAGATGGCCGTCACGCGCCTCATGCACCAGCGCGCGGCACAGGATGGCTTCTACAGCAGCTTCCTCGGCGCCGGCGCCTACGAGCACCACATCCCGGCGGCGGTCTGGCAGATCGTCACCCGCGGCGAGTTCTACTCCGCCTATACCCCTTACCAGGCGGAGGCGAGCCAGGGCACCCTGCAACTGCTGTACGAGTACCAGACCATGATGGCCGGCCTTACCGGCCTCGACGTGTCCAATGCCTCGCTGTATGACGGCGCCTCGGCCCTGGCGGAAGCGGTGCTGATGGCGGTGCGGGCCAACAAGGCGGGCATCCGCCGGGTGCTGGTGCCGGCCACGCTGCATCCGCGTTACCTGGCGGTGGCGCGCAGCACGGTGAAGAACCAGGGCATTGAGTTGGTCACCGTGCCCTACGACCCGGCCACCGGCATCACCAACCTGGTCGCTCTGGACGCCATCGCCGGCGAGGCCGCCGCCGTGGTCATCCCGCAGCCCAACTTCTTCGGCGTGCTGGAGCCGGTCGACGCGCTCACCGACTGGGCCCACCAGCGCAACATGCTGGCCCTCGCGGTGGTGAATCCGTTGTCCCTGGCCTTGCTGAAAGCCCCAGGTAGCTGGGGAACCCGTGGTGCCGACATCTGCGTCGGCGACGGCCAGCCCCTGGGCGTGCCGCTGTCCTCCGGTGGCCCCTACTTCGGCTTCATGACCGCGCGCCAGGCCCTGGTCCGGCAGATGCCCGGCCGCATCGTCGGCCGCACTGTCGACCTCGACGGCCAGCCCGGCTTCGCGCTGACCTTGCAGGCGCGGGAGCAGCACATCCGCCGTTCCAAGGCCACCTCCAACATCTGTACCAACCAGGGCCTGCTGGTGACCGCCGCCACCATCCACATGGCCCTGCTGGGGCCGCAAGGCCTGAAGAACGTGGCTTTGAGCAGTCACGCCAACACCCGCGCCCTGCTTGAAAGGCTTTGCGCGATACCCGGAGTGGAGCGGGTATTTCCCGGTCCCTTCTTCCACGAGGCCGTCATCCGCGTGAACAGTCCGGTGCCCGACGTGCTGCGCGCCCTGCGTGCCCAAAGCATCCTGGGCGGCTACGACCTCGGCCCGGACTATCCCGACCTGGCCGATTGCATCCTGGTCTGCGCGACGGAAACCAAGACAGATGACGACCTTACCCAATACGCGCAACAATTGGCGCGTATCCTCAGCCGGCGCCGCGAAGCGCCGCCCTGTGCGTACAAATCCTGATTCCCTCCAAAGGAGACTCTGACATGGCAACCGTAACCCTGGGCGGCGATCCCATCGCCGTCGGCGGCAACTTCCCCCGGCCCGGCGATTCCGCGCATTCCTTCATGCTGGTGGACAAGGACCTGAAGGATGTGTCGCTGTCCTCGTTCTGGGGCAAGCGCAAGGTGCTGAACATCGTGCCCAGCCTCGACACGCCGGTGTGCGCGGAATCCACCCGCAAATTCAACGCCGCCGCTTCGTCCCTGCCCAACACCGTGGTGCTGGTGATCTCGGCCGACCTGCCCTTCGCGCAGAACCGTTTCTGTGGCGCCGAAGGCCTCAACAATGTGATCACCCTGTCCACCCTGCGCGGCCGTGATTTCCACAAGGACTACGGCGTCATGATCACCGATCCGCCGCTGGCCGGGCTTACCGCCCGCGCCGTCATCGTCCTCGACGAGAACGACCGCGTGGTCCATTCGGAGCTGGTGCCCGAGATCAAGCAGGAGCCCAACTACGAAGTCGCCCTCGCCGCAGCGAAGGGACAGCCGCTGTAATTCAACCGGCAAGTGGCAAGTCGCGAGTGGCAAGTGGCCAAAGCGACTTGCCACTCGCTACTCTCTACTCGCTATCCAATGCTCATCTTCGAACACGCCCATCCCGGCCGCCGTGCTCACGCGCAGGCGCCGCTGACCGCTCCCGCCGCCGACGACCTGCCCGCCGAGGCGCTGCGGCAGACCCCGCCACCCTTGCCGGAAGTGTCGGAACTGGACGTGGTACGCCACTACACGGGCCTGTCGCAGAAGAATTTCAGCATCGACACCCAGTTCTATCCCCTGGGTTCGTGCACCATGAAATACAACCCGCGGGCCTGTAACAGCCTGGCCATGCTGCCGCAGTTCCTGGCCCGCCACCCGCTGGCCGACGCCGACACCGGCCAGGGTTTCCTCGCCAGCATGTACGAGTTGCAGGAGATGCTGAAGGAAGTCACTGGCATGGCGGCGGTGTCCATGGCGCCCATGGCCGGCGCCCACGGCGAGTTCGCCGGCGTCGCCATGATCCGCGCCTATCACGATGCGCGCGGTGACACCGCCCGCCGCGAGATCATCGTCCCCGACGCCGCGCACGGCACCAACCCGGCCACCGCCACCATGTGCGGCTACGCGGTGCGGGAGATTCCCACCGACCGCCAGGGCAACGTCGACCTGGAAGCCCTGAAGGCCGCCGTCGGCGCGCAGACCGCCGGCCTGATGCTGACCAATCCCTCCACCCTCGGCGTGTTCGAGAAAACCATCGTCGAGATCCAGAAGATCGTGCACGAGGCCGGCGGCCTGACCTACTACGACGGCGCCAACCTCAACGCCATCCTCGGCCGGGTGCGGCCCGGCGACATGGGCTTCGACGTCATCCACATGAACCTGCACAAGACCTTTTCCACCCCTCATGGCGGCGGCGGCCCCGGCGCCGGGCCGGTAGGTGTGTCGGAACGGCTCAAGCCCTACCTACCGATCCCCTATGTGCTGGAGGAACAGGGCTTGCACCGCTACGCCGGGGAGACCGACTGCCCCGCCAGTATCGGCCGCATGAGCGCCTTCGGCGGCAACATGGGCGTGCTGCTGCGCGCCTTTGTCTATGCCCGCATGCTGGGGGGCCGGGGCATGCAGCGGGTGGCGGAATTTGCGGCGCTGAACGCCAACTACCTGGCGGCGGAACTGAGGAAGGCCGGCTTCGAACTGGCCTATCCGGGACGCCGCGCCAGCCATGAATTCATCGTCACGCTGAAGAAGCTGAAGGACGAGACCGGCGTCACCGCCATGGATTTCGCCAAGCGCCTGCTGGACTACGGCTTCCATGCTCCCACCACCTACTTTCCCCTGCTGGTGCCCGAGTGCCTGCTCATCGAGCCGACGGAAACCGAAAGCAAGGAAACCCTGGACGCCTTCGTCGCCGCCATGCTGGCGGTGAAGCGGGAGGCGGAGGGCCAGCCCGACCTGGTCAAGTCCGCGCCCCACAAGTTGCCGTCCCGCCGCCTGGACGACGTCAAGGCCGCCCGTGAACTGGACCTGGTCTGGAAACCCGCGTGAGCGCAGCGCAGGAGAGTCCGCACAAGGGCAAGACCGGCCTGAAACGGGTCTGGAATGCCTTCTTCTATTCGGTGGCCGGCCTCAAGTCGGCCTGGAAGCACGAGGACGCCTTCCGCCAGGAGTCCATCCTGGCCGTGCTGCTCATGCCTCTGGCTTTCCTGCTCGCCGACGCGGCGCTGGAGCGCGCCCTGATGATCGCCGTCGTATTGCTGGTGCTCATCGTCGAACTGGTCAATTCCGCCATCGAGGCCACGGTCGACCGCATTTCCCTGGAAAACCACGATCTCGCCAAGCGCGCCAAGGACATCGGCAGCGCCGCGGTGCTGATCGCCCTGCTGAATGTGGTGGTAGTCTGGGGGCTGATCCTGTTGGCGTAGTTGCCGGTAACGACTGTTGGATACCATGAAACTGATCCTCTCCCTCGCCCTGACCGCTCTCCTTTTGGCCGGTTGCGCCACCGACCGTAGCCCTCCAGCCTGGACCCTGGCCGGCTTCGATGCCGCCGAGTGGCGTGGCAGGCCGCTCGCGGTGGAGTGCCGCGCGCAGGATGCCACCCTGGCCGCGCAGTGCAGGGAGCAACTGGCCGCGCGACTGGCGCGCGAGGGCGCGCAGGTTCAGGCCGGCGCCACCGCCAGCTTGAGCGTCTACCTCGCGCAGGCCCAACACATGAACTCGGGTCCGTCGATCAGCCTCGGTGGCTGGGGTGGCAGCAGTGGTGGCGGCGGGGGCGTAGGCATCAGCCTGCCGATCGGCGGCGCGGTGTCGTTCCAGGAAGAAATGCAGGCTCAGGCGCAACTGCTGCGCGTTGCCGACGGTCAGGCCATGTGGTCCTACACCGCCCGCACCGGCATGCATGCCGACCCGCAGGTCCGCCTGGACCGGCTGCTGACCGACCTGCTCGCCGCCCTGCGCGCTTCCGGACTGCTGCCGCCTGCGCGCTGAAGGCTGCGCGTTGCCGGCCGACAGGCCGGGTTCTTGCGGGGCTCAGAGGATGCAGCAGGCCGGCGTCAGCGCTTCGGAGCGATAGTGGCGGCGCACGGCGGCGTGCACCTCCCAGCGACAGGCTCCCGCCGGAATCACCACCAGATCTCCGCGCGCGGCCGTGACCGGTGCGCCGCCCTCCGGCGTCAGGGTGACCGAGCCGTCGAGCAGATAACTGTGCTCGGCCGCATCCACGGTCAACGTGCGGCTGCCCACCGCGTCCTTCCACAAGGGCCAGCCCTCCACCCCCAGTTCAGCACGCCGCGCGGGGGAGAGGTCACGTTCGAGACGAATGGCGGGAGTGGAGTCGCTCATGCTGGGGGCCGGACTGGAAGATCAAGAGGGTGGGGTACGGTTTACGTGTCCTGCTGCAAGTTCCGCAAGGCGCAGGCCCGGACCAGGCCGGACGCCGCGTCGGCGGGTGCGAGATCAGAAATCCTCGTCCTTTTTCGCCAGGGCGTCGCGATATTGCTGCGCCTGATCACGCAGCCAGGCCTGCTTCTCGCGCTTTTTCCGATCTGCCTCGGCCTTCAGCCAGGCCTCGCGTTCCTGGCGGATGCGCAGTTTCTGGCGATAGGAGTAACGCTGGTAGCCGATGATGAGGCCGCCCGCCACCAGCATGACGCCGCTGATCTTGCCGAGCAGGGTTTCGAGCCCGAAGGTGGTGGCGATGCCCACCCCCACGTACACGTAGGGCAGCGGTTCGTAGAGTTCCTTGGGAAAGTGCGGCATGACTCAGGGGTTGATCAGTCGGCCTGGAGATTATCGGCGAGGGGACGATAGCAGAAAACGTAGCGACCCCGCCCGTAGTTGACCATGAGGCTGCCGCCGCGATTGGCGGCATAGTCCTGCCAGCCCGGAATGGGGCACTGGAAATGGCATTCCGAGACGCCATGCGGCGATTCCAGGCCGCGCTCGTCGTCCCAGAAGGACAGCAGCATGGCGCCGCCCTGTTTGGCGAGCAGGTGATCCGCGGCAGCATTGGCCAGCTTCAGGCATTGCTCGAAATTCAGGGCCAGTTCGTCGGCGTCGAGGTGCAGGGTTTTCACGGGGGTCGGGATGGATGACGTGGCGGGAGATGATAAGCCTTGGTGGAGGATACAGTCTCCTTGACGCGACGCTGGTTGCTCCAAGTCCGCGCGCATGGAAACCAGTGCTGGCGAGTCGCCGGCATCCGCCGGACAATCCCTGTGTTTCCCTCCAGTCGGCGCGGCCATGACCCAGACCATAGGCATCCTCACCTCCGGCGGCGACTCCCCCGGTCTCAACGCGGCCATCCGCGGCGTCGGCAAGGCCTGCCAATCGCACGGCATGCGCATCCTCGGCATCCGCGACGGTTTCCGCGGCCTCGTGGAAAACCGCACCATGGACCTGGAGGGCGGGGCGCTGTCCGGCATCCTCACGGTGGGCGGCACCATCCTCGGCACCAGCCGGGAGAAACCCCACAAGATGCTGGTGGATGGCAAGCCCCGCGACATGACCGACGTCATCGTCGCCAATTATCGGGCCAACGGCCTGGATTGCCTGGTCTGCCTGGGCGGCGGCGGTACCCAGAAGAACGCCCTGCGCCTGAAGCAGGCCGGCCTCAACGTGGTGACCCTGCCGAAGACCATCGACAACGACGTGGCGAAGACCGACATCACCTTCGGCTTCGATACCGCCCTCGGCATCGCCACCGACGCCATCGATCGTCTGCACAGCACGGCGCACAGCCATCACCGCATCATCGTCGTCGAAATCATGGGTCACCGCGCCGGCTGGCTGGCCCTGGGGGCGGGCATCGCCGGCGGCGCCGACGTGATTCTGATCCCGGAAATTCCCTACGACGTGGAAGTGGTGGCGGCGGCCATCAAGGCACGCAGGCAGGGCGGCAAGCCCTTCAGCATTGTCGCCGTGGCCGAGGGCGCGCTGTCCAGGCAGGAATTCGCCACGCAACAGGCGGCCAGCGCGAAAAAGAAGGAGAAAAAGCCCAGGGAGATCGTCGCCGAGCCGGAACTGGTCTACGCCGAGCGCACCCTGCGCCTGGCCCACCAACTCGAAAAGCTCACCGGCCTGGAAGCCCGCGTCACCATCCTCGGCCATCTGCAGCGCGGCGGCACGCCCTCCGCCGCCGATCGCCTGCTCGCCACCCGTCTGGGCACCGCTGCCGCCGACCTGATCCGCGCTCGGCAATACGGCGTCATGGTCGCCGCCCGCGGCGAGGCCACCGCGCCGGTGGCGCTGGAGGAGGTGGCCGGTCAGGCCAAGACAGTACCTCCGGAACATCCCTGGGTGGATAGCGCCCGCGGCGTGGGCACCAGTTTCGGGGATTGAACCTGCATAAATCCGCACCCGCTTCTCCGCACAGGACGCAGAATACCGCTCAGCCTGCCCGGCGACTTCGAAACAGACTGGCCCTGGCGACGTATTCGGCGATTCAGAACGCCAGGCGCAATGCGACGCCAAACGGCTTGGTTTTCGCGGCTCTGGCGTCATTGCCCGACTCCGGCCCGGCTCCCGCCGGGAGCATGTCCAAGCGCCATCCCCTCGCTGATGACGTGGGACTATCGGGCGCCGCGCCATAACGCATGGCGCCCAGGGCGCCCCCCAGTCGATCCAGCAGTCCGGGGGAATCCCTTGCCGCCTGAGCGGCTTCCGGCCAGAACACGGTTGCATCGCTGTCGGCGCCGGCGAAGCGGTGTCCCTCGCCCACCGGTTTCTCTCCGCCCTTGGCGAAGGCGTGACCGGAAGCGCCCGCGGCCAAAGCCATGCTCATCAGGAACAACCGGCGTTTCACTCTCTGCCTCATGAGACCCTCCTGCATAACAGGATTCGTGACTCTTCAATTCCTGTATAGCAGGCGGCGACAGGGATGCCGGAGGAGACAGAGGTCAGCGTCAGGCGGCTCCGGCTTGGGCCGGGCCACCTCTCATGCCAGCCCCCTTAGCTCGTAAAGTAGTTCCAACGCCTGCTTGGGCGTCAACGTGTCCGGATCGATCTCCAGCAACCTTTCCAGTACCGGGTTGGCGGCTGGTTGCGGCGGCGGCGGCGGAGCGAACAAATCTCCCTGGGGGCTGGCGGCGACCTGCTGGTTTTCCAGCATGACCAGCTTGCGACGGGCGGCCTGGATGACGGCACCGGGAACGCCGGCGAGCTTGGCGACCTGCAGGCCGTAACTCTGGGAGGCGGGGCCGTCCTCGACGGCGTGCAGGAAGGTGAGGCCGGCCTGGGTTTCCACGGCGTCCAGGTGGACGTTGGCCACACCACGGAATTCCTGGGCGAGCTGGGTGAGTTCGAAGTAATGGGTGGCGAACAGGGTGTAGGCGCGGGTCTTCTCGGCCAGGTGGCGGGCGACGGCCCAGGCGATGCTGATGCCGTCGAAGGTGGAGGTGCCGCGGCCGATCTCGTCCATGAGGATGAGGCTTTGCTCGGTGGCGCCGTGCAGGATGCCGGCGGTCTCGGTCATTTCCACCATGAAGGTGGAACGGCCGCCGGCCAGGTCGTCGGAGGAGCCGACACGGGTGAAGATCTGGTCCACGGGACCGAGCACGGCGCGCTCGGCGGGGACGAACAGGCCGCAGCAGGCGAGCAGGACGATGTGGGCCACCTGGCGCATGTAGGTGGACTTGCCGCCCATGTTGGGGCCGGTGATGAGCAGCATGCGCCGGTTGGCGTCCAGCCCGAGGTCGTTGGGGATGAAGGCGTCCACCCGGTTTTCCACCACCGGATGGCGGCCGCCGTGGATGGCGATGCCCCATTCGTCGCTGAACTCGGGCATCGCGTAGCGCCGCTCCAGGGCCAGCAGGGCGTGGCCGGAGAGCACGTCGACGCTGGCGGTGGCGGCGGCCACCCGTTGCAGCTCGGGCAGGACTTCCAGCAGGGCGTCCAGGAGTTCGTCGTAGAGCTGTTTTTCCCGCGCCAGGGCGCGCTCGGAGGCGGACAGGAAACGGTCCTCGAAGGCCTTGAGCTCGGGAGTGAGGTAGCGCTCCACGTTCTTCAGGGTCTGGCGCCGGTGGTAGTCGGCGGGCACCTTGTCGGCCTGGGTGCGGGTGACCTCGATGAAGAAGCCGCTGACCTTGTTGTATTCGACGCGCAGGTTGGCAATGCCGGTGCGTTCCCGCTCGCGGGTCTCCATGGCCAGCAGGAAACCGCCGCAATCGGATTGCAGGGCGCGCAGCTCGTCCAGCTCGGCGTCGTAGCCGTCCTTGATGACGCCGCCCTCCCGCAGCACCGCGCCGGGCTCGGGCTGGATGGCCCGGCGCAGGCGGTCCAGGGGCTCGGCGGGGAAGTCGAGGCGCCGGGCCAGCACTTCCAGGGCTTCGTCGCCGGTGTCCAGCACGCCGGCCAGGTCGGGCAGGCGGGCGAGGCTGTCGCGCAGGCCGGCCAGGTCGCGCGGGCGGGCGCTCTTCAGGGCCACCCGTGCGGCGATGCGCTCCAGGTCGGCCATGCCCTTGAGCAGTTCGCGCACAAGGCGACCGCTCTCGGGAGCGTCGAGCAGGGCCCGGATGGCGGCCAGGCGCAACGCCAGCTTGCGTCGGTCGCGCAGGGGGTGGTGCAGCCAGTGCCGCAACAGCCGGCTGCCCATGGCGGTGCGGCAGTTGTCCAGTTCGGAGAACAGGGTGGGCGCGGGCTCGCCGCGCAGGGTCTCGCTGATTTCCAGGGTGCGGCGGGCGGCGGCGTCCAGCAGCAGGAATTCGCTGTCCTGTTCCAGTTGCAGAGCGGAGACGTGGGGCAGGGCGGCTTGCTGGGTGTGGCGGGCATAGTCCAGCAGCAGGCCGGCGGTGGCTTGCAGGGCGGGCTGGTCTTCCAGGCCGAAGGCGGCGAGGTCGTGCAGGCCGAAGTGCTCGCAGAGGACGCGCCGGCCCCGGTCGGCATCGAACTGCCAGGCCGGCCGCCGCACCAGGGCGGCCTTCAGGCCGGTGAGTTCGGGATGGGAAAAATCTTCGGGCAGGAGGATTTCCGAGGGCGCCAGGCGGGCCAGTTCGGCGCTCAGGCGCTCGGGAGCGACGGTCTTCGCGGCGAAGCGGCCGCTGGACAAGGTCAGCCAGGCCAGGGCCAGCGCGTCGCGCCCCTTGTCGCGGGCGGCGGGAGCCAGGGCCAGCATGGTGGCGTCGGCCTTGTCCTCCAGCAGAGCCTCGTCGGTGAGCGTGCCGGGAGTGACGATGCGCACGACCTTGCGTTCCACCGGCCCCTTGCTGGTCTTCGGGTCGCCGATCTGTTCACAGATGGCGACCGCCTCGCCGAGTCGGGCCAGCTTCGCCAGGTATTGCTCGGCCGCGTGGTAGGGCACGCCGGCCATGCGGATGGGCTGGCCGGCCGAGGCGCCACGGCTAGTCAGGGTGATGTCCAGCAGGCGGGCTGCTTTCTCCGCGTCGTCATGGAACAGTTCGTAGAAATCACCCATGCGGTAGAACAGCAGCATGTTGGGGTGCTCGGCCTTGATGCGCAGGTACTGCTGCATGTATGGGGTATGCTTAACCTTAAGCATATTATATCATAATAATCAATGAATTGCAATAGGTAGACGAAAGTTATTTTAAGGATTTCCGCTCAATTTTACGTCGAAATCATAGTTTGTAGCTAATGCGTAGCATGGCTACATGTGCGCTACAAAAGTACGTTATCTCATTGTTATTAAATAGAAATAACGGGCGTTGTATATTCGAAATATAAAACAGTGGTAGTGGCGAGGGTGTCAATGCCATTGCCGTGAGGTTAGCCTGACGAGGGTGTGTATACCTGCCATTCACATGTCGAAGTTATTGCCCAGTCGCCTTGCCAAGGCAGGTTGGGCGCTGAAGTAACAATTTACAGGATGGTCGACCAATTTTCGAAATCGACGCGATAATTCCTGAAGGTCTAACGGGTATTTGGTGTTTAGAGTATGTGTAGCTGTTTGTTAAGGTGGCTACATATCCTATGAGAACGCCTTGTCCGATTGTCTTTCATGGAAAAATTATGCGGGCAGCGTTTACAAAGGTATTAATTAACGAGCTATGCTTCGAGAATGTTCCTGTTCGAATAGGGGGCGGCAATGTTGTGATAAGTGAGCACAATACATCATCGAAGCCTTATGTGGTTTACGATAGCCATCGGAACGCACCTGTAGGGTTTGGTGTTAAAGTTACGAAAAACTCTAAGGTGTATTTTGTTCAAAGAAGAATAGGTAGTCGGGTTGTTAAAATTAAGGTTGGGCATGTTAATGATTATGACCATCCCGATGATGCTCGTTTTGCTGCGCGTAGATTAATACAAGAAGCAATTGATGAATGCCTCGATACTAATTCAATAGTTGCTGGCGTTGATGTTGAAGGCGATGAACTGCTAGTAAACAATAATGTCAAATCTAATCTTATAAATAGCGCTCGGGCGGAGTTTTCTAGTAAGTATAAAAGCATTGATGATGAGTTGACCAAGGCAAGAATAAGATCTGAACTTGATGGTCTTAGCGATGGAACTGTGTTGAGTGTAGAGATGGCGGCAATATATCTTGGTATTGGAGAGAAAACATTTGCAAGAATGCGGCAAAGAAAAGAGGGTCCGCCGTATTTTCGATATGCAACAAACCAGATGGCATCTAACAGAAGGGTTCTATATAAACTTGGGGATCTAAGGAGGTATCTGTCTGACATTACCGGTATTAAATAACAATTGCGCTTTAGCAGGCCGTTGAAATACCGTTCATGACCACGTGCTTTCCCATCCCGATGAGTCCTTGCCGGGTTACGCCGAGCGTCCTGGGAGGACGACGAACCAG
>WOUQ01000048.1 GCA_009772925.1 bacterium | reverse complement strand
CGGCACCATGTAGCCCGGCAGCCGTGCTTTGAGTGCGGCGCGCAGGGTGCTTGCTTCCAGCCGCTCTCCGGCGACGTAGGCGGCCAGTTGCCGTTCGGCGCCTGCGCCGCGCGCGATCACTACCGCTTCGCGCACGCCTTCCTGGGCGCTCAGGGCGGCTTCGATTTCGCCCAGTTCGATGCGGTAGCCGCGGATCTTGACTTGGTGGTCGAGGCGTCCGAGGAATTCTATATTGCCGTCCGCCAGCCAGCGTGCGCGGTCGCCGCTTTTGTAGAGGCGCTCGCAAAACACTGCAGGAGCGGCCTTGGCCGCGAGATTTTGACTTTCCTGTGGCTGAACCGAAGAGCTCGCGGCCATACCCGACAGCCTGTCGGCTTGGGCACAAGAGTCCGCTCCTACGGGACTCTGAAACATTTGGGCCAACTCAACTTCGATGAATTTTTCGGCGGTGAGCTCGGGGCGGTTGAGGTAGCCGCGCGCGAGGGCGAGCCCGCCGATGTGCAGTTCGCCGGGGACGCCGATGGGTTGCGGGCGTTGTCTTTCGTCGAGGATGTGGATGCGGTAGTTGGTCAGCGGTTTGCCGATGGGGATGCGTTGGTTCTCCGCTGCGTTGCGTTTGAGACGGTAGGCGGTGGCGCCGATGGTGGCTTCGGTGGGGCCGTAGCCGTTGATGAGGGGGAGGTCTTCTGCTATGCCGCTCAGGTTGGCTTGGGCGAGGGCGTCTCCGCCGCTGAAGATGAGCCGCAGGGCGGGCAATTCGCTGCGCTGGAGGTGCAGTTGGCTGAGGAGCAATGGGGTGGCGCCGAAGATGCTGATGCGTTCTTCTTTGAGCAACGCTTGGAAGCGGGCGGGGTCGAGCAGGTCTTCGCGGTTGGCGATGACGAGGGTGCCGCCGCCGCTCAGGATCGGCCAGATTTCGCCTACCGAGACGTCGAAGGCGAGGGCGGCAACTTGCAGGACCCGGTCGCTGGGGCTGACGCTGTAGACGCGGTTGAAGGCGGTGATGGTGTTGACCAGGGCGCTCTGTTCGATCATGACGCCTTTGGGGGCGCCGGTGGACCCGGAGGTGTAGATGATGTAGGCGAGATTGCCGCCGCTGCTGCGCGCGGGCGGGTCGCTTTCGGGGTACCCGTGGCCGGGGTCGCGGTCGAGCTGGTAGGCGGGGCACGGGGAATTGAATTCGGGGGCTTCGAGGCTGCTGTGCGTGAGCAGGGCGGCGGCTCCGCTGTCTTCGAGGATGTACTGTTTGCGGGCGGCAGGCAGGTCGGCGGCCAGTGGGACGTAGGCGGCGCCCGCTTTCAGTACCGCTACTACGGCGACGATCATTTCCAGGCTGCGTTCGAGGCATACGCCGACCCGGCTTTCGGGGCCGATCCCTTGGGCTATCAGCCGGTGTGCGAGCCGGTTGGCGCGACGGTTCAGTTCGCCGTAGCTCAGGCTGTGCCCTGCAAACACCACCGCTTGCGCTTGTGGGGTACGTTTGACCTGCTCTTCGAAGAGTTGGTGCACGGGAATATCCGGTACCGGGAAGGCCGTGGCGTTCCA
>WOUQ01000047.1 GCA_009772925.1 bacterium | reverse complement strand
GGCTCTTTTGAGTTTCGAGTGGGTTATGCGGCCCGTGGGTTGAGTCTTGAGAAGTCGAGCTTTCCGGCAATGAGAAAGATGACGGTGCGCATGGTGTCGAAGCGGGTGTATCCGCGAGCCTTGCGTTTGGCGGCCTGAAAGAGGCCGTTGAGTGCCTCGAGGAAGCCGTTGGTCTGTCGGGTCTGGGTCCAGGCGACGATGCCGTCGAAATGGCTGCGGATCAGCTTGGCCACGTCCTTCATGGGTTCGACCTTGGATCGCATCACGTTGGTGCACCACTGTTTGAGCATGGCGGAGACGACGTTGATCTGCTTGCGGCCGAGGATTTCGCGCAAGTGTTCGCGATAGAGCCAGGCCCGCGCGGTGCGCTTGGTGGTGGCTCGAGCGACCAGGGCGTCGAGATCGGCCCGGCTTTCCTCGGACAGGCGGGCACGTTGCTTGAGCAGCGTCCAACGCAGGCCCTTGAGGCTCGGATCGGTGCGCTGCTCGATCCGCCTCGTCTGGTCGACAGCAGTCGAGGCGTGGGCAATGACGTGGAACTTGTCGAAGGTGATGCGGGCCTTGGGCAAGTGCTCGGCGAGGCCTTTGATGAACGCCGGCGACATATCGATGCTCGCCGCGGCGATCTGGTCGGCCGTCCCCTTGTGCTCGGCCAGATGCTGGGCGAAGCGAGCCACGGTTTGCGCGTCCTTGCCCTCGGTCACGAACACCACCTTGCGCTCCTCGGCATCGGCGACGATGGTCAGATAGGTGTGGCCGCGCCGGTACGAGGTTTCGTCGATCGCCACGGCCTTCACCGAAGACAGGTCGGCCTCGGCCACCGCGAGATCGACATAGCGCTTGCAGATCGCGTGCACGCGGTGCCACGACACGCCGGTCAGCTTGGCGATCGCGGCAAAGCTCATCTGCTGGGCCATCGCCAGCACCAGCGCCTCGAACAGCAGCGTGAAACCGGATAGCTTGCCGAACCAATCGGGCGCTACCTGCACGACCCGGCCGTCGGGCAGCTTCACCCGAGGCGTTCGCACTTCCAGGAAGCACTCGTGCTGGAAGAAGTTGAGATGCCGCAGTCGCTTGGTCTGGGTGTCATGCACAGGATGAACGCCCTCGACACCCGATACCGGAAACCGCGTCCCGGCAGAAAAGTCGATATGAATCGTCAGAACCTTGCTCGACGTGTCGAACTCGACGTCTCGAACAAGCCAGGGCTTGCTGATGCCGAGAGCCGCTTCAAACAACTGCTTCTGCACGGCCACTCCCAGCCCCAAAACCTGCCCGCGACCTCCGCCAACCCGCGGCCGAGCTTCGCCGCATGCTCGGGTCGGTCAAGACGGCTTCCACCCAGCTTCCTCGCTGCGCTCGTGCAGCCGGGTCCCTGCGAAGCCATCTTGACCGACCCTCCGCTGCCGGCACTCCTGACCGCAGGTCGGCTCCGAGGAATGGCCCCTTCGATCCCACCAAGGAATGTCAATGCCCCGTCCTTCTACCCATCTCGAACCAACACGCCGCGCGTGTGTTGACTTACCCAACCCACTCGTTCTTCAAAAGAGGCA
>WOUQ01000006.1 GCA_009772925.1 bacterium | reverse complement strand
GGTGATCGCCGCCGTCAGTGTCGTCTTGCCATGGTCCACGTGCCCAATCGTACCTACGTTCACGTGCGGCTTCGTACGCTCGAATTTTTCCTTGGCCATCGTCTATCCCCTAGCAAAAACGGATGAACTCAACACCCGGTCAACAATAAAAACAATCTGGTGCCCATGGCCCGGATTGAACGGGCGACCTCTCCCTTACCAAGGGAGTGCTCTACCACTGAGCTACATGGGCGACTAAACCCTTACAACCACCACTCCGAAACTGGAGCGGGTAGCGGGAATCGAACCCGCGTCATCAGCTTGGAAGGCTGAGGTTCTACCATTGAACTACACCCGCCTGGACCACATCCCGTCGCCGGGACCGCTCAATGGCGCGGCATATCCACGCAAAATCTGGCAAATCTGGTGGTGGGGGAAGGATTCGAACCTTCGAAGGCAGTGCCGTCAGATTTACAGTCTGATCCCTTTGACCGCTCGGGAACCCCACCGGGAAAGCGCGGCATTATTCCGGCCTTCGCCATTCTTGTCAATTCTGGGAACAGCGGATTATTGCATTGCGACAAGCGGAGCGGGGCATGCTGCCTACTGCAATAGGCGCTTACACGTTGAACAGGAAATTCATGACGTCGCCGTCCTTGACGACATACTCCTTGCCTTCAGAGCGCATCTTGCCCGCCTCCTTGGCGCCCTGTTCGCCGCCGCAGGCGATGAAGTCCTCGAAGGCGATGGTCTGCGCACGGATGAAACCGCGCTCGAAGTCGGTATGGATGACCCCGGCTGCGCGCGGCGCGGTGTCGCCCTTGTGGATGGTCCAGGCGCGCACTTCCTTGGGGCCGGCGGTGAAGTAGGTGTGCAGACCCAGCAGGTCGTAGCCGGCGCGGATCAGGCGGTTGAGACCGGGCTCGTGCAAGCCCATGGACTCCAGGAACTCCAGCTTGTCGGCCTCGTCCAGGGCGGCGATCTCCGCCTCGATGGCGGCGCACACCGCCACCACCGGCGCGCCCTCGCTGTCGGCCAGGGCATGCAGGCGGTCGAGATGGGGATTGTTCTCGAAACCATCCTCCGCCACGTTGGCCACGTACATCGCCGGCTTGATGGTCATCAGGCACAAAGGCGCGAGCAGCGCCTGTTCATCCGCCGACCATTGCAGGCTGCGCGCCGGTTTCGCCTCGTTCAGGTGTGGCAGCAGTTTGTCGTAGACGGTAATCAGCTTCTGGGCCTCCTTGTCGCCGGCGCGGGCCTTCTTCACGTCGCGAGCATGGGCCTTCTCCACCGTGGCCAGATCGGCCAGGGCCAGTTCGGTGCCGATCACCTCGATGTCGGAGACGGGATCCACCTTGCCGGCCACGTGTACCACGTTGTCGTCCTCGAAACAGCGCACCACGTTGACGATGGCGTCGGTCTCGCGGATGTTGGCGAGGAACTGATTGCCCAGCCCCTCGCCCTTGGAGGCGCCCGCCACCAGACCGGCGATGTCGACGAATTCGACAATGGCCGGCACGATCTTCTGCGGCTTGACGATGTCGGCCAACTGGCCGAGGCGCGGATCCGGCACCTCGACGATGCCGACGTTGGGCTCAATCGTGCAGAAGGGATAGTTCTCGGCGGCGATGCCCGCCTTGGTGAGGGCGTTGAACAGGGTGGACTTGCCGACGTTGGGCAGGCCGACGATGCCGCATTTCAGGCTCATGGTGTTTCCGTTTGGGGTTTCGGTGAGGGGGGGAGAGCGGGCTTGGTGTGCGCGCGCTTGATGGCCGCGTTCCACTCCGCCTTTTCGATCAGCGGCCAGAGTTCGAGGGCGAGCTCCAGAGCCGCGTCGATGTCCTCCAGCTCCTCGCGCCGGGGTGGCTTGAGGACGAAGTTGACCACCTCGTCGCGGTCACCCGGATGGCCGATGCCGATGCGCAGCCTCCAGTAGTCCTGGGTGCCCAGGTGGGCGGTGATGTCCTTGAGACCATTGTGGCCACCCAGGCCACCACCGAACTTGATGCGCAACTGGCCGGGAGGAATATCCAGCTCGTCATGCACCACCAGGATTTCCTCCGGTGGGATGCGATGGAAGCGCGCCAAAGCACCCACCGCCTGACCCGAACGGTTCATGAAGGTCTGCGGCAGCAGCAGCCAGACGCCCTGTGCCCGGGCGTAGCAGGCCAGGCCATGGAATCGGGATTCGACGGCAAGCGAGACGCCCAGCCGCGCGGCCAGGCGTTCGCAGAACCAGAACCCGGCGTTGTGCCGGGTATCGGCGTATTCCCGGCCCGGATTGCCGAGGCCGACGACCAGGCGGATGCCGGTCCGCATCGATCCTCCGCGCTCGGGTCAGGAAGACGGCCGGGCCTCAGGCCGCCGGGGCGGCGCCGCCCTCGCTCTCGCCCTCGCCTTCGGCGCCGGTGCTGCCGCGGGCGATGATATTGACAACGCCGTGGTTGTCACCGCGCGCCAGGGCGGTGAATTCCACGCCGGCAGGCAGCTTGAGATCGGCCAGGTGCAGGGACTGGCCCGCTTCCAGCTTGCCCAGGTCCACCTCGATGTACTCGGGCAGGGCGCTCGGCAGACAGGTCACGTCGGCCTCGGTGAGGATGTGGTTGACCACGCCGCCTCCCAGCTTGACGCCCGGCGCGATGTCGGCGTTGATGAAGTGCAGGGGCACCTTGACGTGGATCTTGTGGGTGGCGTCGACGCGCTGGAAGTCGACGTGCAGCACCAGCGGCTTGTAGGGGTGCATCTGGTAGTCGCGCAGCAGCACGGATTGCTTGGCGCCTTCCAGGTTGAGGTCGAGCACGGAGGAATGGAAGGCCTCGTTCTTCAGGGCGAAGAAGAGTTCCTTGTGATCCAGATCGACAGCCTGGGCGTCCGCGCCCCCACCATAGACGATGCCGGGTACCCGGCCGGCGCGGCGCAGGCGGCGGCTCGCTCCGGTGCCCTGCGCTGCGCGCTTGCTTGCGTTGATTTCGATGTGCATGACTACGCTCCTTGCGGTTGATGAAGGGCCGCCCGCGACCAGGCGGCCCGGTTTTGCGAACGCGCTATTCGATGAACAGCGAGCTCACGGAATCCTCGTCGCTGATGCGACGGATGGTTTCGGCCATGAGATTGGCCACCGACAACTGGCGGATGCGCTTGCATGCGCGCGCATCCTCGCGCAGCGGAATGGTGTCGGTGACCACCAGCTCGTCCAGCGCGGAATTGCTCACCCGCTCCACCGCGCTGCCGGACAGCACCGCGTGGGTGCAATAGGCGATGACCTTCTTCGCGCCATGCTGCTTGAGGGCGCTCGCCGCCTCGCACAGGGTGTTGGCGGTGTCGACCATGTCATCCATGATCAGACAGGTGCGATTCTCGACGTCGCCGATGATGTTCATCACCTTGGCCACGTTGGGCTTCGGGCGCCGCTTGTCGATGATGGCCAGATCGCACTCGAGACGCTTGGCCACCGCGCGGGCGCGCACCACGCCGCCGACGTCGGGGGACACCACCATCAGGTCGTCGTAGTCCTGCTTCCAGATATCCCCCATGAGGATGGGCGTGGAATAGATGTTGTCCACCGGAATGTCGAAGAAGCCCTGGATCTGGTCGGAGTGCAGATCCATGGTGAGTACCCGGTTCACCCCGACCACGGTGAGCATGTCGGCCACCACCCGCGCGGTGATGGGCACCCGCGCGGAACGCACGCGGCGGTCCTGGCGGGCGTAGCCGAGATAGGGGATGGCGGCGGTGATGCGGGCGGCGGAGGCGCGGCGCAGGGCGTCCACCATGAGCATGATCTCCATCAGGCTCTCGTTGGTGGGGGCGCAGGTCGACTGCAGCACGAACACGTCCTTGCCGCGCACGTTCTCCAGGATCTCCACGTTCACTTCGCCGTCCGAGAAGCGGCCGACGGTCGCCCGGCCGAGATGGATGTTGAGATGTCTCACCACGTCCTCGGCCAGCTTGGGATGGGCATTGCCGGTGAACACCATCAAGCTGTCATAAGCCATTTTCGAGCCCCGCGGCCAAACCCGGCGAGCCGGTGTCGGCACAACACAAAACAAAAAAGCGTGCTGCGACGGCGGCACGCTCCTCTTCCCGCCGCGTGGGCGGGCTTCTTATCTGGCTGGGGAGGTAGGGATCGAACCTACGAATGCCGGAATCAAAATCCGGTGCCTTACCACTTGGCGACTCCCCAAGATTCGTCGAACCACCTCAATCCGCATACCCGTGCAGGGGATGCTGATCGACGCCGTCGGCGACAAAACCGCTCATATGGCCGGGCCGCGCGGCAAATACACGTTCCGCCGTGGCGCGATCGGGAAACGCCGCGAACACGCAGGCCCCCGACCCGGTCATGCGCGCATCACCCATCGTCTTCAGCCAGTCCAGATATTCGGCCACCGGCGGGTGCAGCGCGCGGGCGACGGGCTGTAGATCATTGTGCCCGAAGCCGTCCGAGAGGGCGGCGATTGTGACGGCTGGTGTATTGCGTGTCAATCCCGCATGGGCGAACACGGCCGGCGTGGAGACCTGTGCCGGCGGCGTCAGGACGACGTAGCTGGCCGGCGCCGGCGTCCAGGCCCGCAGCACTTCCCCGACCCCCTCGGCGAAGGCGGAACGGCCGAACACGAACACCGGCACGTCGGCGCCCAGGCGCAAGCCCAGGGTCTGCAGTTCGCTCCTGGGCAGGTCCAGTTTCCACTGCCGGTTCAGCACCAGCAGCACGCTGGCGGCGTCGGAGCTGCCGCCGCCGAGGCCGCCGCCCAGGGGCAGGCGCTTGACCAGTCGGAGATCGGCGCCCAGCCGGCAACCGGTGTGCTCGCGCAACAGCGTGGCAGCGCGCCAGCACAGGTCGTGCTGCTCGGGCACCCCCGGCAGCGCGGAATGCAGGCGAATCTCGCCATCCGCGCGCGACTCGATTTCCAGGCTGTCGCCGAAATCGAGGAAGCGAAACACGGTCTGCAACAGGTGATAGCCGTCCGGCCGCCGTCCCACCACGTGCAGGAAGAGGTTGAGCTTGGCGGGCGCGGGGTAGGCGGCGGAATCAAGGATCATGGCAACCCCCATTGATCCACGACCAGACGCACCTCCAGATCGTCCCCGCGTCGGGCCACGAGCTTGCCCGGCAGCGCATGCATGCCGTGTGCCTGATAACGGCTGAACTCGATGCGCCACTGATCCTGGACCAGCGAGGCGATGCGTCCGTCGGCATCCGCTTCCGCCTGGTAGGGCGAATCGGGACGCGGATGCCCGACCACCCACCAGGTCAGGCCGCGCAGGGGCAAGGCCATGCCCAGGCGTTCGCGCACCAGAGTCTCCGCGTCGCTGGCGCGATGCTCGCGGCCCTTGGCGTCGAGCAGCGTGACGCCGCGGGCGTCGCCGCGCAGTTCCGCCACGCCCTGCCCCAGTGGGGTGCTGAGCAACAGTTCTTCGCTGGCGGCGTCGCGGCGCCAGGCGATGCCGCCGGAAAAATTCTCCTCGCCGGCACGTACCGATACCCGGCCTTCCAGGCGGTACGCCGCCGGTGGCGGAGCCAGTTGCAAACGAGGCGCCGGCGCCTCGTCGGAGAAACCGGGGAGCTGGGCACAACCCGCCAGCAATGCCGTCAGCGCGACCACCAGGCCGCGCCCGCGAGAGGACATCAGGGCCTCAGGCGTGACATGACCTCGCGCAAGGCCTCGTTGTCGGGATGTTGTTGCAGGCCGCTGCGCCAGATGCCGCGCGCCTCCTCGCGATCGCCCCTGACCCACAGCACCTCGCCCAGATGTGCGGCGATCTCGGGATCGGGCCGGCTGGCGAAGGCGCGGCGCAGGTACACCACCGCCTCGTCGTAGCGCTTCGCCTTGAACAGCGCCCAACCCATGCTGTCGAGGATGAAGGGATCCTCCGGCTCCAGTTTCAGCGCCTTCTCCAGCAGTTCCAGCGCCTCCCGCACGCGCGGCGTGCGGTCCGCCAGGGTATAGCCCAGGGCGTTGTAGGCGTGGGCGTAATCCGGCTTGATCTGGATGAGGCGACGCAGATCCTTCTCCAAAACATCGAGCCGGTTCAGCTTTTCCGCGGCCATGGCACGGTCATACAGCAGCTCCGGCGTGTCGGGCATGCTTTCCAGGGCCTTCGACAGCACGTCGTAGACGGCCTCGTAGCGCTTGGCCTCGCGCAGGAGCAGGGCCTCGGTCTGCACCAGGCGGCTGCGGTCGGCCTCACCCGTGGGCTTGAGCTCGGCCAGCCAGGCGCGGGCATCGTCCAGCCTGCCCAGCTTGCCCAGGACCATGGCTACCCGCAACTGGGCATCGAACTGCTGGCGTCCGGGGGAGATGGAGCGGTACCAGGTCAGGGCTTCATCAAACTGTTTGTCGGCCTCGGCCAGCTGGCCCAGATAGAAACGTACCTGGCCCTCCTCGCGATGCCCCAATTCCAGCGCCTTCAGCATGCTGGCCCTGGCGCTGGCGGTATCGTTGCCCTGCATGGCGACCAGGCCCACCGCGAAATGGGCTTCCGGGTTATCGGGCATTTCCCGTGTCAAATGCTCGAACTGATCGCGCGCCTCGACCAGATTGCCAACGCGGGCCAAATGCTTGGCATAGGCCAGGCGGACCTCGCGTGCACCCGGCTGGGCGCTCAGAAAATCCTTGAAATACGCGAGCACGGTGGCGTCGCCGTCGGTGCTCTGCAGCACCTGTGCCTTGAACAGGGCGGCGGCTTCCCAGCCCGGCTTCTGGCGCTGGGCCTCGTCCAGGGCGGCCAGGGCGCGCTTGCCCTGACCCGCCTGCCAGGCCGCCTGGGCCACGGCAAAGCGGGCCTCGGGGGCGTTGGGATAGGCGGCAGCCAGTTCCTCGACCAAATCCAGGACGGCCTGCTTGTCCTTCTGCTTGAGGAACAGCGCATGCATCTGCATGAACACCTCGCCCCCCTTGCCCGTGCGGATCCACGCCTGCAGGTGGGGCTTGGCTTCGGCCATGCGTCCGCTGCCGACGAGCAGGGAGGCCAGGGTTTGCAGCGCCTTGGGCGATTGGGGTTCCAGTTCCCGCCAGAGCTCGGCATTCTTCAACGCCACCTGCGGCTGGCGCGCGTAGAGGGCCACTTCCGTGGCGCGTCTGGCCACGCGTGCGTCGCGCGTGCGCGCGGCGAGGTCCGCATAGGCCTCGGCGGAGAGCCGCAAATCGCCGCGCTGGGCGGCGATCTCACCGAGCAGAAACTGGTAGAGCACCTGCGAGGTGAGCTCCTGCGCGGCGGGCTGCGTCGGCACCACCGGCGTCTCCAGTACCGGCGACTGCGCGCAGGCGGACACGGAGACGGCCAGCAGCGCATAACGTAAATGCTTGGCGTTCATGGCGAAATCCAATCTAAGTCAGGGCATTATGCTAGCAGCCCGGCGGACTTGCGGCGCACGCGCGGGGCAACGATAGTTCGACCGGCGTGCCGTCCGCGAGTTGCCTGACGACCGCCGGACAGGTCCGTTTCCCCGATCCACCCATTGCCGACACTCGCAAAATGCCCGAATTGCCCGAAGTGGAAACTGTG
Organism: bacterium; assembly: GCA_009772925.1. Taxonomy (GTDB): domain Bacteria; phylum Pseudomonadota; class Gammaproteobacteria; order Burkholderiales; family Thiobacillaceae; genus PFJX01. The sequence goes on along the minus strand of WOUQ01000006.1, from coordinate 315,547 downwards.
CGCCGTGGTCTCGCCCCCCACCTGGAAGGCCGCCGCCTGGGCGGCGCCGTAATAAGGCAGGCGCGCCTGCGCTGGCCGGTGACGCCGGACCTGGACGCGCGGCTGCGGGGCCGCCTGGTGCACCGGGTCGATCGCCGCGGCAAGTATCTGGTGTTACGCCTCGACGCGGGCGATCTCATCTGCCACCTGGGCATGTCCGGCAGCCTGCGTCTGTGCGACGCGAAGCTGAAGCCGGAAAAGCACGATCACCTCGATCTGCTCGTCGAATCCGGACGCGTCCTGCGCTACCGCGATCCGCGTCGCTTCGGCGCCCTGCTCTGGTGCGAGCGCGCCGACTCGCATCCCCTGCTCGCCCACCTGGGCGTCGAACCGCTGGCGCCGGAATTCGACGGCGACGGCCTGCGTTCTCTGTGTCGGGGCCGGTCTGTCGCCATCAAGAACGTGCTCATGGATGCCCGCCTGCTGGTCGGGGTCGGCAACATCTACGCCAACGAGGCGCTGTTCCATGCCGGCATCGATCCCCGCCTGCCGGCCGGGCGGCTCGGTCCGCGCCGCTGCGCGCGGCTGGTTGCCGCGGTGCGCGACACCCTGGCGCGCGCCATCGCCGCCGGCGGCAGCAGCCTGCGCGACTTCGTCGATGCGCGCGGCAAGCCGGGCTATTTCCAGCAGAGCTATTACGTCTACGATCGCGCCGGCGAAGCCTGCCGCACCTGCGGCAGCGGCATCCGCCGGGTGGTCCAGGGCGGGCGTTCGACCTACTACTGCCCGCGCTGCCAGAAACGCTGATACAGCCTCAAGTCCGCGGCGGAAAGTGCCGTAAATGCTACATTGCGGCAATATGACCCCATCCACATACGGGGCATCTGGAGACGGCACATGAGCAGCGCTTCACTCGTCAGCGACTTCGAGGCTTACAGCAGCTGGCGGCAGGACTTGTCGCAGCGCATCGCGTCCTATCGCCAATGGCTGAATCGCGAGAACCTCAACGACTCCCAGCGCGACCTGCGCCTGCAGCAGCTCATCGACCGGTTGGCGGAGGACAAGCTGCATGTCGCCTTCGTCGCCGAGTTCTCGCGCGGCAAGTCCGAACTGATCAACGCCATCTTCCTGTCGGATCTGAAACAGCGCCTGCTGCCCTCCACCGCCGGTCGCACCACCATGTGCCCGACGGAACTGCTGTACGACGCCGGCAGGCCGCCCATGATCGAACTGTTGCCCATCGAAACGCGCGGCTCCAACGCCGGCATCGCGGAATACAAGAATTATCCGGACGAGTGGCACCAGGTCACCATGGATACCGCGTCGCCGCAGAGCGTGGCCCAGGCCATGCAGGAAGTCTGCCGGGTGAAGTCGGTCTCCGTCGAGGAGGCCATGCGCTACGGGCTCTACAACCCGCAGGATCCCGAGGCCAGCCTGGGCCAGAACGAGGACGGCATGGTCAGCATTCCGGCCTGGCGGCACGCCGTCATCAACTTCCCCCACCCCTTCCTGGAGAAGGGCCTGGTGGTCTACGACACGCCGGGCCTCAACGCCATCGGCGTCGAGCCGGAGCTGACCTTCAACCTGCTGCCCAACGCCCACGCCGTGCTGTTCGTGCTGGCGGCCGACACCGGCGTGACCAAGTCCGACATCGAGGTGTGGCGCAACCACATCTATGCCCGCGGCAACAATCGCGGCCGCCTGGTCGCCCTGAACAAGATCGACGGCCTCTGGGACGAACTCAAGACCCCCGCCCAGATCGAAGCCGAACTGGACGGCCAGGTGCGTTCCTGCGCCGAGTTGCTGGGCGTGGCGGCCGAGCACATCTACCCGGTTTCCGCGCAGAAGGGCCTGCTCGCCAAGATCAACGGCGACGCGGCGCTGCTCGAGCGCAGCCGGCTCGCCGCCCTGGAAAACGCCCTCTCCGAGGAACTCATCGCCTCCAAGCAGGCCATCGTGCGCGACCAGACCGAGGCGGAGATCGGCGATCTGCTGGACTACAGCACCGCCCTGCTGGAATCCCGCCGGCAAGGCATCGAGGAGCAGGTGAACGAACTGCGTGGCCTGCAGGGCAAGAATGAGGACGTGGTGGCACACATCATGACCAAGATCGCCGAGGACAAGAGCGCCTTCGAGCGCGGCCTGCAGCAGTTCCAGGCCCTGCGCTCGGTGTATTCGCAGCAGAGCGTCAAGCTGTTCTCGGAAATCGGCATGGACGTGCTGCGCGCCGAGGTCAAGGTGGCGCGCGAGGCCATGGTGCAAAGCCGCTTCACCAAGGGCATCCGCGATGCGATGAGCGGCTTCTTCGCCGCCGTGGAGTTGCATCTGGACGCGGCCAACGGCCAGATCGAGGAAATCAACAAGATGATGGAGGCCATGTACCGCAAGCTCAACAAGGAGCACGGCATCCACCTGGTGGCCATCCCCCCCTTCTCCATGCTGCGCTACCGCAAGGAAATGCAGCGACTCGAAGAAGCCTACGAGCAGCAGTTCAATACCTTCTACACCTTCCTCACCACCGAGCAGTTCACGCTCACCACGCGCTTCTTCGAGACCCTGGCGAGCCGCGTGGTGCAGGTCTTCGAGATCCTCAACAAGGACGTGGAGAACTGGCTGAAGACGGTGATGTCGCCCATGGAGGGCCAGGTGCGGGAACACCAGATGCAGTTGCGCCGCCGCCTGGAAAGCGTCAAGCGCATCCACAAGGCGGCCGACACCCTGGACGACCGCGTCGGCGAACTGGAGCAGATGCGCGGCGAGGTCATGCGCCAGATCGGCGAACTGCGCGCGGCCACCGACGGCATCCGCGCCACCCTCGTCGCCGGCGGCCCGGCGCCCGCGGCGCGGCTGGCGGCCTGAGCGGTTTTCCCAAGGCAAACAAAAAGCGCGGCATGGCCGCGCTTTTTGTTTGCGTCGTCGCGGCGGCTCAGGACTCGCCGCTCAGCTTCTGGTATTTGGCGTAGAGCTGATCCTTGTCCTCGACATAATTCGGATTCAAGGGAATGCAATCCACGGGACACACCTCGCGGCACTGCGGCGTATCGAAATGGCCGACGCACTCGGTGCACTTCTCCGGATCGATGATGTAGATGTCCTCGCCCTGGGAGATCGCCCCGTTCGGGCACTCCGGTTCGCACACATCGCAGTTGATGCATTCGTCAGTGATCATCAGAGCCATGGCTGATTTCCTTTATCAAGTACGTTGAGCATAGCGGTCCGCCAGCCGCGCGGCCACCAGCGGATGCACGAAGGGACTCGCGTCTCCACCCAGCCGCGCGATCTCGCGCACCATGCTGGCGGAAACGAACATGTGTTGTTCCGCCGGCGTAAGAAAAACCGTTTCCAGCGCGGGGTCCAGGCGACGATTCATGCCCGCGAGCTGGAATTCGTATTCGAAATCGGACACCGCGCGCAAGCCGCGCAGCACCATGTTCGCGTTCTGGGATCGCACGAATTCCACCAGCAGGCCGGAGAACGGCACCACGCGCACGCCGGCGATGTCGCCCAGCACCTGGCGTGCCATCTCCACCCGCTCGGCCAGAGTGAAACAGGGCTGCTTGGGGGCGTTGTCCGCCACCCCCACCACCACCTCATCGAACAGGTTGAGGGCGCGCCGCACGATGTCCTCGTGTCCCCGCGTCAGGGGATCGAAGGTTCCTGGATAAACGATGACGCGTTTCAAACCGGCTCCAGCAGGCAGAAATGGGAATGTCCCGCGCGACCGCTACGCACGGCGCGCAGGCCATCGACCTGGGCGGGAGCGGGCGCTTCGGCGTAGATTCTACCGCCCGGACGCAGGCGTGTCGCAGCGAGTTGCAGCGCGGCGGGCAGACAACCGGCGGCGAACGGCGGATCCAGGAAGATGAGGTCGAAGCACTCTCCCGGTCCGGCCAGGTAGGACAGGGCGTCGGCGCGCAGGATTTCCACCGCCGGGGCCGGCAGCAGGCGGGCCTGCTCGCGCAGGGCGGCGCACACCCGCTCGTCGCGCTCCAGCATGAGCACGCGGGTGGCGCCGCGCGACGCCGCCTCGAAGCCGAGGGCGCCGCTGCCGGCGAAGGCGTCCAGGCAGCTCCCGCCTTCGAGCCGCTGGCCCAGCCAGTTGAACAGGGTTTCCCGCGCCCGGTCGGGCGTGGGCCGCAAGCCTTGCACGTCGGGGAAACGCAGGATGCGGCTGCGGAACAGGCCGCCGATGATGCGTACCGTGTTAGCGGGCCGCGGGCTCAAGCTGGCCACCGACGATGATCGTGCTCATGGCCTCGGGCCGCACGCGCGCGCGGAAGGCGCGCAGGATGTCCTCCCGCGTCACCGCCGCGACCCGCGCCGAGTAGGTGTCCAGCCAGTCGAGCGGGAGCTGGTAGAAGCCGATCATGGCCAGGTGGTCAAGGATCTTGCGGTTGCTGTCGATGCGCAGGGGGAAGCCGCCGATGAGGTTGTTCCTGGCCTGCGCCAGTTCCGCCTCGCTGGGGCCCTCCGCCAGGTAGCGCGCCAGTTCCGCGCGCGCCGTCTCCACCGCCTCGCGCGTGGTGCTGCGGCGGGTCTGCAGGCCGATGCGGAAAGGCCCGAGCTCGCGCATGGGCAGGAAATAGCTGTACACGCTGTAGGCCAGGCCCTTCTTCTGGCGGATGGCCTCGGTCAGGCGCGAGTCGAAACCGCCGCCGCCGAGGATGTAATTGCCCACATGCAGGGGGAAGTAGTCGGGATCGTCGCGCTTCAGGCCCGGCAGACCCATGAACAGATGGCTCTGCGTGGCGTGGTGCGGGATCACCCGCTCGACGCCCCGCTCCGCCACCGTGAACGTGGGAATCGGCGGCGGCGCCACGCCGGCTGGCAGATCGCGCGAAAGCTGGATGGCCAGCGCCTCCGCCTCGTCGCGGCGGATATCGCCCATGATCGCCAGCACCATGTTGGCGGCCCGATAGTGCGCGCCGTGGAAAGCCGCCAGATCCTCCCGCTTCAGCGCGCGCACGCTCTCCACCTCGCCGCTTTCGTCGAGGGCATAGGGATGTTCGCCATAGAGGGCGGCCTGGAAGGCCTTCTCGCCGATGCTCTCCGGCTTGGTCGCCGCTTCCTCGAGGGCGGCGATGACGCGCGCCTGCTCGCGCTCCAGGATGGCGGCGTCGAAGCGCGGCGCGGCGAGGATCGCCGCCAGCACAGACACGGCCTGGTCGCGCTCGGCCGGCGACGACAGGCTACGCAGGGAGAAGCCGGCGCGGTCGGCATCGAGGCGTCCGGACAGCACCGCGCCGACATCCGCCAGGCGTTCCGCGATATCGCGCTCGCTATAAGGGCCGGCGCCGAGGCCCATGACATGCCGGGTGAGTTGCGCCAGGCCCGAGGTCTTGCGGCTGTCGCGGGCGCTGCCGGCGGCAAAGTCGACGCTGACGTCGAGCATGGGCAGGTCGTGGTTCTGCACGAAATACACGCGGGCGCCCTGCGGCGTGCTCCAGTGCTGGATGTCGAGGCCGGCCCAGGCGGCCGGTGCCAGGATCAGGGCCAGCAGGCAGGCGATGAGCACCACCCCCGGCACCTCCCTCCGGTCGGAGCCGCCCCCCGAGTACCCGCAAGGGGCAGGCCGGATTCGTAAGGCGGCGGAGCCGCCAACGACTCCGCTCGGGGCCAAGCAACTCTTGGGGCGGCCCGGCGAGTTTCTTGAAAGCGACTTAGCGGACATGGCCGGCTCCCATCAGGTTGGCGCGAGGTTCAGGCTTGCCCTCCGGCATGGGCTGGGGATCCAGCACGGCCACGGTGAGGCGGTCATCCACCAGGTATTTCACGGCCACCGCTTTCACCTCCTCGGCCGTCACTTCGCGCAGCCTGGCATAGCGTGTTTCGCGCGCGCGGTGGTCGAGGCCGGCGGTGGTCCACTCGCCGAGCTGCATGGCCTGATAGAACAGGGAATCCTGCTGGAACACCTGGCCCGCCAGCACCTGGGCCTTGACCCGGCGCAGTTCGCCCTCTTCCACGCCGTCGCGGGCGATACGCGCGATTTCCTCTTTCAATGCGGCCTCCACCCCCTTCACCTCCTGGCCCTCCGCCGGCGTGGCATCGACGATGAACAGGGCCGGGCCGCGCGCAATCGGGTCGTAGCCGGCGCCCACGTCGGTGGCGATCTTGCGTTCACGCACCAGCGTCTGGTTCAGCCGCGCCGAGGCATGGCCGTCGAGGATGCCGGCGAGGATTTCCAGGGCGTAGGGTTCCCGCTCGGCCCGCGGGTCGGTCAGGCGCGGCACATGCCAGGCCAGTCCCACCACCGGCAGCTTGGCGGGCGCCTTCACCGTCACCCGCTTCATGCCGGTCTGTTCGGGTTCCAGCATCGGCTTGCGCGCGGGCAGCGGACGCGCCGGAATGGGCCCGAAGTACTGCCTGGCCCAGGCCAGCACACGGGGCGGATCGACGTCACCGGCCACCACCAGGGTGGCGTTGTTGGGGCTGTACCACTGTTCGTACCAGCGGCGGGCGTCGTCCACGCTCATGTTCTTCAGGTCGTCCATCCAGCCGATCACCGGGTGCCGGTACGGATGCGTCTGGAAGGCGGTGGCCATGAGGGCCTCGTAGAGGCGGGCGGGCGCACTGTCCTCGGTGCGCATGCGCCGTTCCTCCATGACCACGTTGATCTCCTTGGCGAACTCCTCGGGCGCGAGCACCAGATTCACCATGCGGTCCGCCTCCAGCTTCAGGGCCAGTTCCAGGCGATCCTTCTGCAGGGTCTGGAAATAGGCGGTGTGGTCGCGCGAGGTGAAGGCGTTCTCGCGCCCGCCGGCGGCGGCGATGCGCTTGGAGAACTCGCCGGCGGGCACCTCCCGGGTGCCCTTGAACATCATGTGCTCGAGCACGTGGGCGGCGCCGGTGGCGCCGTAGCTCTCGTCCATGCTGCCGGCCCGGTACCAGACCTGCGACACCACCACCGGCGCGCGGCGGTCGGTCTTGACGATGACCCGCATGCCGTTGCTCAGGGTTTCCTCGACGATTTCCGCGCGCGCCGGTAGCGCCAGCGCGGCGGTCAGGCCCAACAGGGCGAACAGTCTGGTCATGGCACGCAGCGGGACGGGGGAAAGGGGTCGCATGATAGAATTTCCTGGCGAATAACGCAGCCTGAGACAGCCCCCTCCCGTGTTTGGTTTCTTCAAGTCCGGTTCATCCGATGCCCCCGCCGTGCCCGCCGAACGCGGCGCCACGGATGCCGTGGCCGCGCCGGCCGAGGCCGCCGCCCGGCCGTCCTGGGCGCAGCGTCTCAAACAGGGGCTGGCGAAGACCCGCGGCGCCCTCACCGGGCAGATCGCCGGCCTGTTCGGCGCCGGCGCGAAGATCGACGAGGCGCTCTACGAGGAACTGGAAAGCGTGCTGCTCAGCGCCGACGTCGGCGTCGAGGCCACCCAGCACCTCATCAGCCGCCTGCGCGAACGGGTGAAGAAGGACAGGCTGACCGAGGCCGCGCAACTCAGGGACGCCCTCAAGGCGGAACTCGCCGCCCTGCTGCGGCCGCTGGAACAGCCCCTGCTTACCGAGGGCGCCAAGCCTTTCGTCATCATGCTGGCCGGCGTCAACGGCGCCGGCAAGACCACCACCATCGGAAAACTGGCGCGCCGTTTCCAGGACGAGGGCAAGAGCGTGCTGCTGGCCGCCGGCGACACCTTCCGCGCCGCCGCCCGCGAGCAGCTCGCGGAATGGGGCAAGCGCAACCAGGTGGAGGTCATCCAGTCGCAGGCCGGCGATCCGGCCGCCGTCATCTTCGACGCCCTGCACGCCGCCACCGCCCGCGGCATCGACATCGTCCTCGCCGACACCGCCGGCCGCCTGCCCACCCAGTTGCACCTGATGGACGAGATCCGCAAGGTGAAACGGGTGCTGCAGAAGGCCGACCCCGGCGCCCCGCACGAGGTGCTGCTGGTGCTCGACGCCAACATCGGCCAGAACGCCCTCTTGCAGGTCAAGGCTTTCGACGAGGCCCTCGGCCTCACCGGCCTGGTCATGACCAAGCTGGACGGCACCGCCAAGGGCGGCATCCTCGCCGCGCTCGCGAAAAAGCAGCCGGTACCGGTGCGCTTCATCGGCGTCGGCGAGGGCATGGAGGATTTGCAGGCCTTCCGCGTCGACGAATTCGTCGACGCCCTGTTCGCATGATCGAGCTGTCCGGCGTCACCAAGCGCTATCCGGGCGGGCACGAGGCCCTGTCCGACGTCAACCTGACCATCGGCCAAGGCGAACTTGTCTTCCTCACCGGCCACTCCGGCGCCGGCAAGAGTACCCTGCTCAAGCTGGTCGCCGCCATCGAGCGCCCCACCACCGGCAACATCATCGTCAACAGCCAGAACGTGGGCCGCCTGAAGCGCGCCGCCCTGCCCTTCTTCCGGCGCAACATCGGCCTCATCTTCCAGGACCACAAGCTGCTGTACGACCGCAGCGTCTTCGACAACGTGCTGCTGCCTCTGCACATCCAGGGCTTCACCGGCCACGACGCGGCCAAGCGGGTGCGCGCCGCGCTCGACAAGGTGAGCCTGCTGAAAAAGGAGAAGGTCCGCCCCATCACCCTCTCCGGCGGCGAACAGCAGCGTCTGTGCATCGCCCGCGCCATCGTCAGCCGGCCCGCCCTGGTGCTCGCCGACGAGCCCACCGCCAACCTCGACGAGGCCTACGCCCGCGACATCATGGACATGTTCCGCGCCTTCAACGAGGTCGGCGTCACCCTCATCATCTCCACCCACGACCAGAGCCTGATCACCCGCTACGGCGGACGCACCGTGCATCTGGCCTACGGCAAGCTGGTGCAATGACGGGCATGGAATGAACGGATTACCTGACTATTAACGCCATGCAGCATGCCCGTTCCCTCACCCCCAACCCCCGCTCCGCGCCCCACGGCTGGCGAAGCATCGCCAGCCGGCTGCGAGGGCGGAATGCCTTGCATTCCAAATTCCCCTCTCGCCCCGCCTGCGGGAGAGGGGAGCTTCGAGCGCCGCTAACGCGGCGTCTACCGTGAAAGCCTGGCTCGTCCACCACCTGCACAGCCTGAGGATCGCCCTGCGGCGTTTTCAGTCGGCGCCGCTCGCCAGCCTGTTCACCGTGCTGGTCATCGGCGTCGCCGTCGCCCTGCCGGCCGGCCTCTATATGCTGCTCGACAACCTCGACCGGGCTGCCGGCGGCATCACGCCGCAGGCGGAAATCACCGTGTTCCTCAAGCGGGAAGCCGACGCGGACCGCGGCCAGGCCCTGGCGCGCGAGCTGCAGGCGCGGGCCGACGTGGCCTCGGCGCGTTTCGTCAGCAAGCAGGAAGGTATCGACAAGCTGGTTGCGGCCGGGCTGTCCGACATCACCGCCGGCCTGCCCGACAACCCCCTGCCGCACGCCGTCGTCGTCACCCCCCGCGACACCTCCCCCGCCGCCCTGCAGGCGCTGGGCGAGCACCTCGCGCAGAGCGAGGGCGCCGAGCGCGTGCTGATGGACACCGAATGGATCAAGCGCCTGTCCGCCCTCATGGATCTGGGCCGCGACCTGGTGTTCATGCTGTCCGTCCTGCTCGGCCTCGCCCTCGCCGCCATCACCGCCAACACCATCCGCCTGCAGATCTACGCCCAGCGCGACGAGATCGAGGTGGCGCGCCTGATCGGCGCCACCGACCGTTTCGTGCGCCGCCCCTTCCTCTATTTCGGCGGCATCCAGGGCCTCGCCGGCGGCCTCACCGGCGGTGCCCTGGTCGCCCTCGGCAGCCGCCTCCTGGAACGAAGCGTCGAGCAGGTGGCGACCGCCTATGGCGCCGAGTTCGTCCTCAGCGGCATCGACCTGCCCACCCTCCTCGCCCTGCTCGCCCTCAGCACCGCCCTCGGCTGGCTGGGCGCCTACTTCTCCGTCGGCCAGGCGCTGCGCCAGGTCGAACAGGGTTGATCGCATCAGCGTTGCGACACTGAACAAGACGAACAAAGTCAGCACACTAAACAGGGAAAAGCATAGGGTAGTTATGTCGCCATGTACGGCAATCTGCCGTATCATTTCCGGCAGGAGGATAACCCCATGCCCGTAGCCATCCCTACCGCCCGACTCGAAGCCAGGATCAGCACCGATCTGCATGCGATGCTCAAGCGCGCCGCTGAACTTCAGGGACGTACCATGACCGATTTCGTGGTCACCGCGGTGCAGGACGCCGCGCAGCGCGCCATCGAGCAGGCTGAAGTCATCCGCCTGTCGCTGGCCGATCAGGAATGCTTTGCACAGGCGCTGCTGTCGCCGCCGCAAACATCCCCGGCACTGGAGCGTGCGTTCGCCCGTCGCAACAGGCTCTTGCGCGCTGAATGAGCAGCGCGCCGTTCCGCGTCGCGCCGCTCGATGCCGTTCATGACCGCACCCGGTTCAACAGTGGCTCCGATCCGCTGGATCGATACTTGCGCGAGCAAGTCACCCAGGACATTCGCCGCCGCGTCGCCGCCTGCTTCGTGGCGCTGGCCGATAGTCAGCGCATCGCGGGCTACTACACCTTGGCCTCGGCCAGCCTTTTGCTGGGCGATCTTCCGGCCGACATCGGCAGGAAACTGCCACGCTATCCAAGCGTGCCAGCGGTTCGCATGGGCCGCTTGGCCGTCGATCAGGCATTCATGGGGCGGGGTCTCGGCGGTGCGCTGCTGGCCGATGCGCTCGACCGAGCCGCATGGTCCGAGATTGCCGCCTATGCCTTGATGGTCGATGCCAAGGACGACAAGGCGGCAGCCTTCTATCGGCATCATGGTTTCATCGCTCTGCCCGACTCGCCATGGACGCTGTTCCTCCCCCTGGCAACGGTACCGGCGTCTCGAAAAATGGAACACGAAGCACGCCAAGGAAACAAGGCTTGAATCCGTCATGCCCGTGCAAACAGGCATCCAGGTTGTTGTTTGGCCTGGGTTCCCGCTTCCGCGGGAACGACGAAAATCGCATCAATCAGAACATCCACAAGCCCTTGCGTAGCTTACCTGTCAGGTTGAGTCTGCCTCAACCGGGCATCAGGCTTGCGGCCCTCATGGAGGCAAAGTGTTCTGACCAAATAAAGTCGTAAACGCCACCCACGCATCCATGCGGGCTCCAGGCACGCCAAACTTGTCGCGCATGAATGGAAAGTCGTAAACACCTGACCCTAATACCCGTCACCCAGGCTCACTTCGAACAAAAAAGTCGTAAACAAGGTATCGCTGCGCATCGTGCTGCTTACTGGCAAGGATGGCGGGCATTTGCCGTCAGGAATCGCCCTGCGAGAACGCACCATCCAACGCTCTGTAGCCACGTCCGCACGCTATGACCGGCGCATCGGGCGGGTCGTGATCGCGCTGTCCAGCGGCCTGGAGATCGCCTTCCGCCCCCATGACGCGCAGGGCCTGGAGCGCGCCCGTCCCGGTCAACTCAAGGCCATCGAGATCAGTTCGTCGGGCCTGGGCATCCATTTCCCGGACCTGGACGCGAATCTCTATCTGCCGGTGTTGCTGGAAGGCTTTCTGGGTTCGGGTGACACCCCGGTGTTGAACTAGGCCAGGTAAATCCGCGGGAAGTGAACAAACATGTCTGAAATGGCAATCAGCGGCCCTCTCGCGTGTGCCACAGCCGAAGCATGTAGATGATCGAGTCCTGAATCTCGTAGCGCATTTCATAGTTCCCAACAAGGATCCGCCGCACCTCGCGCGGCTCGAACTCGAAAAGCTGCTCGCCGATGCGCGGGTTAGTCAGGAGGATGGTCGCGGCGTTAACCAGAGCTTGGACAGTCCTTGCCGCAGCAGACTTGTGCAATGGCGCTAGGAATGCATGCAGTCGGGCCAAGTCTGAAAGCGCCTTGCCGGTCCACCTCAACTCCATCAGCGAGGTACCGGCAGCGGCTTGTCGGTGCCCAGGCTTTCCGCCCACTCTTGCACGGCCTGGTGGTCGATGACACGGCCGGCGTCTACATCAGCGAGTGCTTCTTGGGTCAGTCGGTCGCGCTCCTCTTGCATGGCGATCCAGGCGGAAAGCGCCTGCTTCATGATCCAACCGCGCGAACGTTCAAGCCGTGACGCCATCTGATCTACCTTGTCGGCCAGCGGAAGCGGCACGTGCGCGGTCAGCACTTTGGTTGCTGTTGTCATGTTGCATCTCCTATCGGAACTTGATCTTGCCTGAGCCGGCAACACTGTGGTCACGGTGCGGCGGATTGCCCCGCACCAGGATGTCACCAGATCCGGCCACGATGAGCATCGGTTTGTCGCATCGCCAGAACACCACATCGACAGAACCCTTGACGATGATCTTGCGGATCGGCTGGAGCGGCCGTTCCTCCTTTACGTAGTTCTCAATGCGTTCCCAGGCCGAGTCCTTATGGTTGCTCGTCGCGGGAGGGCGGAAGATGTCCATCGGGAACGATCCTTTCTGATGCAACCTGATGCTGCAGTAATAATAGTGATTGAAATTGAATCATTCAACGAGGCTTGGCGTACGAATTATCCGTTTCGTGTGCTGCCCCCTTCCCCGTCAGGCGAAGCAGCCAACCATAGGCGCAGGACGTGTCCGGATTCATTTCGATCTCGACTCGACGCTGTACCGGTCGGTTGCGAAGGCGGCCACCGCGCCTGAGGGGAAATGCCGGCGAGGGAGGTGCCGACAGTGGTGACGCCATAATTATGTTCCGCCTCCATAATTGGCAATAATTCCCTGCCCCGCCTACTCCAGGAGGCGGCCTCCGACACTGGCTGGTTGTTACCTCAATCCGACCCGATCAGGATAGCCTGAGCAGCGCCTTGATCTTGGCCATGATCTCGGCAAGTTCTGCAGGTGTAGCCGACCCCTTGTGCTCGGCCTGGCGGGATTTCCAGTCGAGACTTTTGACTTGGTCAGACAGGGCCGCGCCGGTGGCGCCGCTTCCACTAAGCACGACCTCGAAAGGGTAGCCCTTGATCTGGTTGGTGATCGGCACGCACACGATCAGTCCCGAGCGCAGGTTGTAAGCCTTCGGACTCAACACGACAGCCGGTCTCCTACCGGCCTGCTCGTGCCCGCTTTGAGCGGTGAAATTCAACCAGACGAGGTCGCCTTCATCCGGGACGTAGATCGCCATCAGAGCCATTCCTTACCTTCGGCCAATCCGAAGTCCTGCTCACCGTGCAGATTCTCGGCGGTGATCCCGGCCAACAAGTCATCCAGCTGATAGGCAGGGGCTGCAGGCTCAATGACGATCCGACCGTTCTCGGCACGAACCTCGACGACTTGCTCAAGCGACAGTTGCGCCGCTTCCATGACCGCAGCCGGCAAGCGAACGGCGGGGCTGTTGCCCCATTTTTTAACGAGTTGAAGCGCCATGACAGCTCCCGTAGAAACAAATGTAGATACGAATGCAGTATAGGCGGCAGGCTTCCATGTATCAACATACGTCTCTACGACACAGCTGAGTCGCCTCCGCCCACCCTCGCCATCAACGCTGACAGCTGAGCTTCCAGGGCCTCCACCTTGCCGCGCGCCATGGCTGCCTGTTCCCGTGCGCCGGTGGCCTCCTCGCGGGCCTGATCGCGCTCCGTGGCAAGCGTCTGGACTTGTGCGTCGAGGGCGGCGGCGCGTGCCTTGGCGGTAGCCAGGCGCTGGCCCATCTCCAGCAGGGAGGCGCGGGCGGTGGACTCCGCCACTTCCAGGCTGGCGATCCGGGTACGGGCTTCCTCCAGCTCGCCAGATAGGCTGTCGGCCAGATCCATGGCCTCTTGCCGGCCTTCTTGTAGCAGTAGCCTGGCAAGAAGCTGCCACGTTATCGAACCGTGCCCGCAGTTCGTATGGGCCGCTTGGCTGTCGATCAGGGTCGAAGCAGTCTCAGGTCCGTGACGAAATCTTGCGGTTCACCGATCTCAATTCGTGAGAAGGCCGGATGCAGAGGGTTCAGCAAGTAGTTGGTTTCTGACGGAATCACGGCGCTCGGCACCGCCAGAACAGGACTGGACTGGCGTCGGGACCATTCGCTACCTAGAACCTGCAAGTCCTGCCTTGCGGCGGTATCGCGCCAATTGTCGGGAAGTTGCTCGGGAGTGACCCGTTCAATTCTTAGGTGGGTCGGCAGGACCGCCGGGATCATGACGTACCGGGCTCGAAGCGGCTCGTCCTGCACCAGCATCTCAAGCATGGCCAGCGATTGGCTGCCTGCGGTGTAAACCATGGGAACGCCTTTGTGGTTCCAACGACCTCCATAGAGCCTGGCCCCATCACCGGTGAACGCATCCAGCGCGAACCTGGACGTGACCAAGCGCCAGACCGTGCGCATCAGGCGAATACGCCGTGCTCTATGCGACCCAGGGTGTCCAGCACGGCTTCCGCGCCGATATCGGTATCGAGCAACGACAGGGGCGGGACGCCCGATAAGGCCGCGTTATTCGATTTCAACCAGTCCAGTGCTGCCCCCATGTCTTCGAAGACCTCTTCCGCCCGCCCCACCACACGAGCGAGTCGAACCAGCTTGGCCGATTCCTCGCTATTAAACTGCCCCTCCTTCTTGCGTCGTGCGAGAGTGCGCTCTGGAATTCCAAGCGCCGAAGCCAGTTCGGATTGTGTGACATGCAAGGTCTTGACGAGCGAGTCCACGGCCGCGGACGGGATACCTTGTCGGATGACCGAAATCCACTGCATCGGGGAACGAGGGCGGCTACGCAGAACCTGTTCGCCACCGAGTAGTGTTTCTGCAGAGACGGCGAGGGTCATGTGGATGCTCCTGTGCATGCCATTTGGCATCATATGTTTTCAATAATGGCATAATACTGGGAGAGATTCCACACTCGATTCTGGATGCAGTGTTTACGACTCCATTGACTTGTTTACGACTTTTTTAGTTGAGAACACAAAGTGAAGCCGGGAACTCGGCAGCCATTAGCACTCTCTCAGCGCGAGTGCTAAACTTTGCTTGACTGAATCAGAGAGGTATTGACATGACCGCACAAGCCTTGAACTTCCCCGTACCGTCCGCCCTGGGCAGCCTGGAGAACTACATCCAGGCGGTCAACCGCTTCCCGCTGCTGAGCGCGGAGGAGGAGCGCGATCTGGCCACCCGCCTGCGCCAGGACAACGATCTCGAAGCCGCCCGCCAACTGGTGCTGTCGCATCTGCGTCTGGTGGTCGCCATCGCCCGCGGCTACCTGGGCTACGGCCTGCCGCATGCCGACCTCATCCAGGAAGGCAACGTCGGCCTGATGAAGGCCGTCAAGCGCTACGACCCGGAGCGCGGCGTGCGCCTGGTGTCCTTCGCCGTGCACTGGATCAAGGCCGAGATCCACGAGTTCATCCTGAAGAACTGGCGCCTGGTCAAGGTGGCCACCACCAAGGCGCAGCGCAAGCTGTTCTTCAACCTGCGCAGCATGAAGCAGGGCAGCGGCAGCCTCAGCGCCGGCGAAGTCGAGGCCATGGCGAAGACCCTCAACGTCAACCAGGCCGACGTGCGCGAAATGGAAACCCGCCTGTACGGCCAGGACATGGCCCTGGAGCCCGGCATCGACGACGACGAGGACACCTTCGCCCCCATCGCCTACCTGGCCGCGCCCAACGCCGAACCCACCCAGCATATGGAGACCGCCGAACGCGAGAAAATGGCCGGCGAAGGGCTCAGCCGCGCCCTGGCCAGTCTGGACGACCGCAGCCGTCACATCGTCGAGGCACGCTGGCTGGAAGAGGAGAACCCCGCCACCCTGCACGAACTGGCGGCGATCTACGGCATCTCGGCGGAGCGCGTGCGGCAGATCGAAGCCAAGGCCCTGCAGAAAATGAAGGCCGCCCTGGCCGCCTGATCCGCGCGGATCGCAGCCTGCCCGCGCCGATAAAAAAGCCCCGCAATGCGGGGCTTTTTTTGCCTCGGACCTCGCCTCGATAATACTTGAGACCCCATCGGCACCCAGCCCGGTAGGAGCGGCCTTGGCCGCGATCCATCGCCGGTCGCATCGCGGCCAAGGCCGCTCCTACAAATACGGGGGTTCTTCGTCAACACATCCCGCGACGCTACGCGGGCGGGTACAGCTCAGAACAGGCTGCCGACAATCACCGAAAACAAGCTGAACCACGCCCACAGGATCATCACGACGACGATGGTCATGGGCAGGTTGGTCTTGTCGAACAGATTCATGGCGGTCTCCACTTGGATGGCCGGCATTCTACCGGGCCGCAAGGGGCACCGGCAAGACGAAGCGGCCCGCACAGGCGCTGGACCCGCAGCGAAAAACGGGCGCACCGGGCGCCCGTCCGCGGGAGGAAAAAGAGCCGGTTACTTCTTCGCCGCCGGCAGGTCATCGACGCTCTTGAAAGGACCGCTCTTCTGCCGGTGCTCGACGATCGCCTTCGCCTTCGCCGGGCCGATGCCCTTCACCGCTTCCAGTTCCGATTGGGTGGCGGTATTGATATCCACCGCCGCCCACGCGGACAGGCTGAACAGCAGACCCGCCAGCAGACCTCCGAACCATTTCTTCATGTTGCCTCCTGTAGGTTGGAATGCGCACGAATTGGCGCGGAGGCAATGTAGCGGAAGCGTAAGTGATTGAAAATATGACAAAAGTTATAATTTTTCTACTCAAGCCCGCACCGGCCTGGTTTCCAGTAGCACCCTGCTCCGAATCGGTGCTCCCGTTGCGCCGGAATCCGCTCTCACGCGTCATAAACCCTTTAACGCTTTGTTTCTCAGGAATGCTAGACTTCTCCGCATGAATGCCCACGTAGACCACATTCTCGGCGAAGCTCTCGGACTACCTACCGACGAGCGTTCGGCGCTGACCGTTGCCTTGCTTGACAGCCTCGAAGGAAGTGACGATAGCTCGATTACGGAAGCGTGGCGGCAAGAGATACGGGCGCGACAAGCGGCTATGCGAGCGGGGACTGTCAAGGCCGTCTCCTGGACGGGCGCCAAGGCACGACTGATTGCTCTGTGACCCGGTTTGCCATCGAGATTCTGCCTGAGGCAGAGGCAGAAATCAGAGAGGCGTTCCTGTGGTACTTCGAGCGTAGCCCCATTGCGGCCGAAGCTTTTCGATCAGAGACCCTCGACGCAATTGATCGGCTTGGTGCAGATGCCCTCACGTGGCCTGAAGACGAGGATGCGATCAGGCACCATGTTCTTCGGCACTTTCCTTATATGGTCTTATACGAGATTCAGGGCGACTTGGTGACAGTGCTCGCTGTCGCGCACCAACGCCGCAGCCCTGGATACTGGCGCACGCGCTAAAGTCAGGTAGAAGAACGGCATCTCCCGACGCCAAATCGGGATAGGAAGAAGCCTCACGGCCCCTCCCTCCCACACCACCGGACGAACGGGTCACGTATCCGGCGGTTCGATGGATTGAATTCTTACCGTGCGGCAAGGCTCGGTACTCCCAGGTTCTCGAAGTAGCGCAAGGGTAACGCCAAAGCCAGGGCAGGTGTCTTCGACAATCGCCATGGCCCGTGGGCGGATTTGCTGGTGTTCCACGCTTTCTAACTAACCAGGATCAAAAACAAAACGGACTCTGGCGACCGTCACTCCGGGGAGCAAATTGGCTATTTCTTCGCCGCCGCCTTACCGCCGTCAGGTCATCGACGCTCTTGAAAGGACCGCTCTTCTGCCGGTGCTCGACGATCGCCTTCGCCTTCGCCGGGCCGATGCCCTTCACCGCTTCCAGTTCCGACTGGGTGGCGCTGTTGATATCCACCGCCGCCCAGGCGGAAAGGCTGAACAGCAGACCCGCCAGCAAACCTCCGAACCACTTCTGCATATTGCCTCCTGAATGTTGGTTTGCGCCGGGAGTGGCGCGGAGGCAATGTAGCGGAAGCGTAAGTAATTGAAAATATGGCGAAAGTTATAGTGGCGACGGACTCAAGCCTGTCGATAGATTTCCCGTCGGTTACCCACCCGCAGCACGCGGACGACGATGCGGCGGTCCTGGATATCGCAGATGATGCGCCAGTCGCCGACGCGGTATTTCCAGTAATGCCCCAGTTTGGCCCCGGCAAGCGGCTCGCCGATTTCCCTGGGATTATCCAGGCTGCCCACCCGCTGCCGCAGGAAAGCGAGCAGGCGTTGCTGGACGGGTCGATCCAGCTTTTTCAGATCCTTCACCGCCTCGGGATCGAATTCGATCTCAAAGGCCAAGCTCGCGCTCCACCTCGTCCAGGGGAATGGCCTTGCGGTTCAGGCGCGCCCGTGCCTCGGCCAGGTAATAGTCTTCCAGATCATCGATGTATTCCAGAATCGCTTCCCGCGCCAGGGTGGACTTCGCGCGCCCCGTCTCGCGCGCCAGCGTGTTCAGGCGATGCTCGATGGATTCAGGCAGGCGAATGGCCAGCATGAGAGGCTCCCGGTCACGTTATACATGTATTGCAGGATAACAGTCCGTGGCATGGAAAACAAAACGGGCGCGGTTTCCCGCGCCCGTTTCTGCTGCGAATCCGCTCAGGTAGCCGGATTAGAAGCTGTGACGCATACCGATGGTCCAGCCGGACTGGTCGCTGCCGTTGGCTTCATCATTATCGGCGTCGCCGTAGACGACGTAGGCGGTGGTGCGCTTGGACAGGGCGTAGTCGGCGCCGATGGCCCACATGTCCTGATCCTGGGTGGTCTTGCCAGTACCAGCAGCGTTCCGCACATCGACATCGGCCTGGCCGTACAGGGCCTTCAGGGTGATGGCGCCCATGTTGTAGGCGGCGTTCACCAGCCAGCTGTCGCGATCCAGACCGCTACCCTTGCCAGCCGACACGTTGTTCACAGAACCCGCACACGCAGCGTCCGTATCGGTGCCCACGCAGGTTGAACGGTCGGTAACGTCTTCATACACAAAGCCCAGCTTCAGGTCGCCGAAGGTGTAGCCGACACCGATCTTCCAGGCCTTGCTATTGATCTGATCCACATCCTGGTAGCCCGCGTCGACGGTCAGGGGGCCGTTGGCGTACATCAGGGCCAAGGAGTAGGCGTCCATCTGCTGGTCGGCATCCAGGTTACCGTTCTGGTTGGTGGAGACCAACGCGGCCGCCACGGTGAAGCCGGACCAGTTGGGGGAGATGTAGGCGATGGCATCCGGGCTGCGATGATCGTGGGTGCCGTCGATCAGGCTGACGCCGTCCAGACGACCCAGGTTGTAGTCGGCCAGGGTGTCGCCGAAGATGTCGTACTTGAGGGTGGCGATCTTGTAGGGGGTGTCGTGACGACCGGCCAGCACGGTACCGAAACCACCGGACAGACCGATGAAGGTGTTGCGGGTAGCAATGGAGTTGCCAGTCACACCATCAACATTGTTCGTGGCGCTGGGGCCGGAAGACAGTTGGGACTCGATCTGCCACAGGGCCTTCAGGCCGCCGCCCAGATCCTCGGAACCCTTGAAGCCGATGCGGGAATAGTTGTCCTGCACGGCCAGGCCATTACCCGATTCAGTAGCGTTATTGACCTTGCGGCTGCTCTTGTCTTCAACAGCAATGTTCATGATGCCGTAGACATCGACGTTGGCGGTCGCGGCGAAAGCGGCGGGGGCGGCAAAAGAACCAGCCACGGCCAGAGCGATCAGAGACTTCTTCATATTCATACTCCTATCAGGTTGATGAAACTCACGCCCTGCTGCGGTGGCCGGTTTCCCCGCCTCCGCCCTCCCCGGTATGGGAAGGGGGCCTAAAAAACCTCTCGCGCGAGAAGTTGGAGGGCATTCTGCTGAACTTCCAATTGGACGAGCAAATCCGGAATTGCTTTTCAAGTAATTTCTCAAGAGTGTTGTTGCGGGGCTGCTACACACTGCTTCACGCCCGCGAAAAATAGTTCCCGGGAGGGCTTGCGCGACACGCTAACGGGCATGGATCGAGTCCGTCCCGAATGATGAAAGTCGTTCGCCATGCCCGTTTCCCTCACCCCCAACCCCTCTCCCGCCTGCGGGAGAGGGGAGCTTCGAGAGTCGCTCACGCGACTTTCACGTTAAACCGGGCTCTTCGCCGCATGACCTGGCGCACCGGAATGAGCCGGATCATGGTGAGTCCGGCAGGCGCTTGTGGCCGTTGCGCATTTCCGATTAGATGGCGGCCATGCAGTCCACCCCGCTCATGACCGACTATTTCCGCAAGGACGTGCTGGCGAAACGCCCTTACCTGCGGCTGGAATGGTGTCTAGCGGCGCTGTCCCGGCCAATCCGGCGTGAAATCCAGGCGGAGGATGGGCGCATTCGGCACTGGATTTTCATTCCGGAACTGGACAGGTATCTGCGCGTGGTCACGCTGCCGGATGGCGTGACCCTGCACAACGCCTTTCCCGACAGGAGGTTCAAGCCATGAGGCTCTCGTATGATCCGCAAACCGACTCGCTCTACATCCATCTGACAGAACGCTCCAGCGTGGCAAGCGACGAAGTGGCCGATGGGGTGGTGCTGGACTTCGACCAGAACGGGGCGCTGGTAGGCATCGACGTTCAGCACGCCAGCCAGCATGTGGATTTCAGCCGCCTGCTGGTGGACGCCATGCCCTTCCGCGCCCTGGAGGCGGCTTGAGCCCGCATCGAGGCAAGCAATAATTCGCGTCGATTCCCAGGATCCAAGCCATGCGACGCGCCACCATCACGCATCACGCTTAGTGCGTAGGGCGCAATAGGCGCAGCCGTATTGCGCCGGATGTGAGCACCGCGCATCCGGCGCAATGCCCGAAGGTTTGCGCCCTACGGGCGGCTCCCGCGGCGCGCGCCTCGGCCTGCATCGGGTGGGCTTTCGGGACGCGGTACAGCATGCGTTCACACTAGCCAAGCCGCGGATTAACATGCGGCCATTCCCTGTTTTATCGAGGCCCGCATGAATCTTCCGCACATCAAAACGCCGCTCAGCGTCGAGGCCTACCTGGAAGGCGAACTGCACGCCGAGGTGCGCCACGAGTATCTGGCCGGCGAGGTGTACGCAATGACCGGGGCGAGTCGTGCGCACAACCTCATCGCCGGCAATCTGTTCACCGCCCTGCACACGCATCTGCGCGGTGGGCCATTCCGGGTGTTCATGAGTGACATGAAGCTGCGTCTGCGCCACGCGCGGGAGGACTATTTTTATTATCCCGACCTGATGGTGACCTGCCGTGCCGAGGACAACGCCCGTTACTGGTGCGAACAGCCGGCGCTGATCGTGGAGGTTCTGTCGGAAAGCACAGAACGAACCGACTCGCGCGAGAAGCTGTTCGCGTATCAGCACATCGCGGCGCTGCAGGAATACCTGCTGTTGGCCCAGGACCGGCGGGTGGCGACGCTGTTCCGCCGCGCCGAGGAGGAATGGAGCGTGACCCGGCTGGGTGGCGGCGATACGCTGGAACTGGCGAGTGTGGGCCTGTCCGTGCCACTGGAGCGAATCTACGAAGGGATCGGAGAAGAGGACGGGGAAGCGGGGACCTAAACCGCACTGGCTTGCCGCGTCGGCTTTACCACCTTTCATGCCCTCCAGGGTGCGCGATGACCTTATCACCAGGCCCGCACGGCCATGGCGATGCGAGAAGCCGAAGAGACTCCTCCACAATCCGTGATTCCCGCATGCCGCTTACCGCCATCAGCCTCATGGGCCCCACCGCCAGCGGCAAGACCGACCTGGCGGTGGGGCTCGTCGAGCGTTTCCCGCTGGAAATCGTCAGCGTCGATTCCGCCCTGGTGTACCGGGGCATGGACATCGGCACGGCGAAACCCGACGCCGCCACGCTGGCGCGCGCGCCTCACCGGCTGATCGACCTGGTGGAGCCGACCGAGGCCTACTCGGCCGGGCGTTTCCGGCGCGACGCGGAACAGGCCATGGCGCAGATCGCCGCCGCCGGCCGCATACCCCTGCTGGTGGGCGGCACCATGCTGTACTTCCGCGCCCTGCAAGGCGGCCTGGACGACCTACCCGCCGCCGATCCCGCCCTGCGCGGCGAGTTGGAGGCGCGGGCACGGCGCCTGGGCTGGCCAGCCCTGCACGCGGAACTGGCCCGGCTCGACCCGGAGACCGCGGCGCGACTCAATCCCAACGACAGCCAGCGCATCCAGCGCGCCCTGGAACTGTGCCTGAGCACCGGCGAGAGCATGACCGCGCTGTTGGACAGGCAGGCCACGCCAATGCGGCGGGAGGAGAACCCGGCCTGGCCGGAATTCGCCCTGTTCCCCACTGACCGCGCCTGGCTGCACGCGCGCATCAACCTGCGCTTCCGGCACATGCTGGAACGGGGACTGGTGGAGGAACTGCGCGGCCTGCGCGCCCGCCTGCCGCTGCACCCCGGCCTGCCCGCCATGCGTTGCGTCGGCTACCGCCAGGCCTGGCGCTTCCTGGACGGCGAGATCGACGCCGCCGCCCTCTACGAACAAGGCGCCGCAGCCAGCCGCCAACTGGCCAAGCGGCAGCTCACCTGGCTGCGCGGCTGGGACGGCGCCATCCGCCTGGAATGCGCCGATGCCGGTGTCCGCGATGAACTGGCGCGGCGTGTCGAGGCGGCAATCCAAGCATCCTCCCTTTGAAAAAGGAGGGACCACGCAGCCACACGGCGTCGCTGCTGCACAGGTAAGGCGAATAGCTCCAGCCCAATGGTGGAAAATGCCACCCCCAAGGCACTCTTCGCTTCCTCCATGCTCAGCTACCGCCACGCCTTCCATGCCGGCAACCATGCCGATGTGCTCAAGCATTTCGTCCTGGTCTGCCTGCTGCGCCATCTGGCGCAGAAGGACAAGCCGTTCTGGGTCATCGACACCCATGCCGGCGCCGGCGCCTATGGCCTGGACGCGGGCTATGCGGCGAAGAACGCGGAGTTCGCCGACGGCATCGGCCGGCTGTTCGCCAGTGCCGACCTGCCCGCCGCCCTGGCCGACTACGTGGACCTGGTGCGCGGCATGAACCCGGACGGACGACTCAATTTCTATCCCGGCTCGCCCTACCTGGCGGCGAAACTGTTGCGCGCGCAGGACCGCCTGCGCCTGTTTGAAATGCACCCTACCGACGTGGATCTGCTGGGCAAGACCTTCCACGCCGACAAGCGGGTCATCGTCACCCGCGGCGACGGCTTCGCCGGCCTCAAGGCCCTGCTGCCGCCGCCGTCACGCCGGGCGCTGGTGCTGATCGACCCGTCCTACGAGGACAAGGCCGATTACAGCCGCGTGGTGGAGGCCCTCAAGGACAGCCTGAAACGCTTCCCCACCGGCAGCTACGCCATCTGGTATCCGCAACTGGCGCGGCCCGAGGCGCGCCGCCTGCCGGAGCGGCTGCGCGCCCTGAAGAACGTGGTCTGGCTGGACGTCAGCCTGTCGGTGCGCAAGGCGGCGGCCGGCGAGCCCGGCATGAACGGCAGCGGCGTGTTCGTCGTCAACCCGCCGTGGACCCTGGCCGCGACCCTGCGCGCAGAACTGCCGGTGCTGAAATCCACCCTGGCCCTCGACGATAATGCGGGCTTCCATCTCGAAACCTCTGCGGAGCCCCGCGCATGATTCCCCCGATCCAGCACGAGCACGGCATCGTCACCCTGGATGCCGATTACCTGCGGCCCGGCCTCGCCGCCGTCCACCTCATCGTCGAGGACGGCGGCGTGGCCATCGTTGATACCGGCACCAACCACGCGGTGCCCAGCGTGCTGGCGGAACTCCGCGGCCTCGGTCTGGGGCCGGAGGCGGTGGACTACGTCATCGTCACCCACGTCCACCTCGACCACGCCGGCGCCGCCGGCGCCCTGCTGCAAAATTGCCCCAACGCGAAGCTGGTGGTGCACCCGAAGGGCGCCCGCCACATGATCGACCCGGCCAAGCTGGTGGCGGGTTCCATCGCGGTCTATGGCCGCGAGCACTTCTACGCCCACTATGGCGACATCGTGCCGGCGCCGGCGGAGCGGGTGATCGAGGCCGGCGACGGTTTCCGCCTGGATTTCCGCGGCCGCACCCTGAGCTTCCTCGACACCCCCGGCCACGCCCGCCACCACTACTGCATCCACGACCAGCGCAGCAACAGCCTGTTCACCGGCGACACCTTCGGCATCTCCTACCGGGAATTCGACGTCGAGGGGCGCCCGTTCATCTTCCCCACCACCACGCCGGTGCAGTTCGAGCCCGAGGCCCTGCACGCCTCCATCGACCGCCTGCTGGCCACCGGCGCCCGGGCGGCCTTCCTCACGCACTACGGCCGCGTCACCAACCTGGCCGAGCTGGCGACAGCGCTGCACGCGCAGATCGACGAACTCGTGGAACTGACGCGCGCCGCGCCCGGCGCCGGGCAGGAGCGCCTCGACGGGCTGCGCGCGGCGGTGGAGAACGCCATGCTGCGCCGCCTGCGCGCGCACGGCTGCCTGCTCGACGACGCCACCTGCAAGGCCCTGCTGGCCAACGACGTCGAACTCAACACCCAGGGCCTGCTGGTCTGGCGCGACCGGGGCTGACAAGGGCGCCATGACCATGGCGTAGGAGCGGCCTTGGCCGCGATAGGCGGTAGGCCGACAACGGGTCTTCGCGGCCAAGGCCGCTCCTACGAAATCCGGGCACGTGCCCGCAAGAGGAAAAGCCCTGAAGGGCAGCAAGACCGAAGAGCACACGCGTTCGCGGCGCGAGCGCTGCCCCGAAGGGGGAAACACTGCCCATCACTCAGCGCCCCACTTCGAACACCGCGTTGGGCGTCTCGCCGAACAACTCCGGCGCGTACATCGCCTCGACGCGGGTGGGCGGCAGGCGGAAGGCGCCCTCGCTGTTGAGGCGCAGGGTGTATTCCAGGCTGAAGCGGCCGCGCGGCACGTACTCGTAGTAGGCGCGGTAGGTGTCGAACAGGCGCTCCTGCCAGGCCGGCCAGGCGTTGCCCCGCTCCTGCTCGCCGCCGGTGAGGATGGCCGAATCGCGCTGCCGGCCGGTGCCCAGGATGCTGGCGCCGGCGGGCACCGGGTCTTCCACCACCACCCAGCCCATGTCATCGCGGGCATCCACCGTGAGCCGCACCCGCAGCACGTCGCCCTTGCGCCACTTGCCCGGTGTCTTCTGGTCGATGGGGACGATCTCCCGGCTGATTGAGTAGCCGCGTTGCAGCGGCGCCACCAGCGGCGCGGCGGCGAGGACGCTGACGCTGGCGTAGGGTTCGCCGGCACCCTCGTGCTTCAGGCGCAGGCTGGCGGTCGCCGTGCCGAGCGGCAGGAAGGCGGTGGCGCCCTTGGGCAGGGTCTGCCAGTCGACCACGCGACCCTCCCCGCCCAGCACCGCGTAGCTCCTGCCCGTGGGCTTGGCGGCCTCGAACAGGCGAGCGTAGCGTTCCAGGGCCAGAGTGCCCCAGGCGTTGGCGGTGGTGGTGTTCCAGCGGTTGAGCTGCTGGCGGCCGAGCACGCCCATGACCAGCTTCGGCAGGCGCTCCCGCCAGGCCGGCTGCGACATCACCGCGAGCAGGGCGCGCACCGCGTTGGTGTCGGCGGAGGCCAGCATCCACCAGAGGCCGTCGCGCTCCTCGTTGGCGATGTTCAGGCGTTTGCCGGACTGCGTGAAGCGCGCCTCCAGGGCTTCCAGGGCTTCCCGCTGCCAGGCCGCGCGCGCGGGCAGGGCTGGGCCGAAGCGCAGCGCGTCGAGCCAGTCCACCAGCACCGAGGTGGGCCATAGCCGGGGCTCGGGCTTGACGGTGGAAAACTGGCCGGGCGTGGCCTTGCCGGCCCGGGCCAGGGCGGCGAGCGCCGCCACGCGCGGCGGCAGGGCCTGTTCCCAGGCCGGCCGGGAGAGTTCCAGGCGGCCTTCCAGGTAGTCCGCCAGGGCGCGTTCCATGCGGCTGCGGGCGTCCGCCGGCAGGCTCCAGCCGGCCTCGTGGGCCAGGGCCAGCAGGTAGGCGGTGAGGCCGACGCTGCCGCGACCGTTGCCGGGGAAGAAATTGGCCAGGCCGTTGTCCGCCAGGTAGGCGGGCAGGTTCGCCAGCAGGCCCTGCCAGAGCTTCTCGTCGCGGGTCGCCACCGCTTTCGAGGCCTGCTGTTCCAGGCAGGCGAAGGCATAGCGGCGCATGTAGTCGCGCAGGCCGGTCTGGCCGTCCAGCAGGCTCGCCGCCAGGGTGGCGCGCAGTTCGGCCTTGATCGCGCCGGCGGGAGCGGCGACGGGGATGTCGAGCAGCTTGTCCAGGCGTTGCAGGCTGGCGGACTGCACGCGCAGGGGCAGGGCGGGCTCGATGCGCTGCTTCGCCTTGAGGGCATCCTTGAGCCTGCCGTCGATCTCCCGCGCGTGCAGGGTCCAGGCGATTTCGCTGGCGCCGTCGGGTACCGTCACCGGCCAGGTGACTTCCTTGCTCTCGCCGGCGGTCAGGTCGAGCGTGCGGTCAGGCAGGTCCTTGAGGCCGGTTGCTTCGGCGCGCACCTCCACCCGCGTGCCCCGGTCACTGCCGTTGCGCAGCGTGAAGGCGGCCTGGAAGCGGTCGCCTTCCCGCACCACCGGCGGCAGGCCGGCGATGAGCTGCAAGTCCTGGGTGGAGCGGATGCTGGCGCGGCCGCTGCCGAAGCGGTTCTCCGAAGCGGCCACGGCGACGATGCGGAAAGCGGTGAGGCTGTCGTTGAGGGGCACTTCGGCCGTCGCCTCGCCCTTGGCGTCCAGCGGCAGGCTGGCCTGCCAGAACAACAGGGTGTCGAACAGCTCCCGCGTGGGCAGCTTGCCGCCACCGCCGCCGGCGGGCAGGGCCTTCCTGCCGAAGTGGCGCTTGCCGGTGACCCGCATCTGCGCGGTGAAGGTCTTCAGGCTGTAGCCGCGCGGCGCCAGCATGGCCTCCAGCAGCTTCCAGCTCTCGTTGGGGGCCAGTTCCAGCAGGCCCTCGTCGACGGCGGCCAGGGTAATCTCGGTGCCGGCCGGCGGGGGGACGCCGTCGGCGCCGCGCACCTTGATCCTCACCTTCGCTTTCTCGCGGATGGTGTAGGTGGTGCGGTCGGTCTTCACCTCCACATCAAGGGTGTTGGCCTTGCCGCCCACCTGGATGCCGGCCAGGCCCAGTTTGAAGGCGGGCCGCCCCAGGTCCACCAGGGCGGTGGGCTTCACCGCGTCGTTGCGGCCGCGCACGGCCAGGGCGGAAACAAAGACGTTAGGCGCCCAGGACGCCTTCACCGGCAGCTCGATCACCGGCGCCTTGCCGGAGAGTTGCACCACCCTCGCGTCCAGGATGCCTTCCCGCTCCACCGTCACCAGCACGGTGGCCTCGCGGAACGGCATGCGCACCTGCAAGCGGGCGGTCTGGCCGGGCTCGTAGCGCTTCTGTTCGGGAATGAGATCGATGCGGTCGTGGTTGTCCTGGGCGAAGTGCCATTCATCCTTGCCCGCGACCCAGAAGCTGTGGTGGCTGCTGGAGACGCGGCCGGCCTTATCCTTCGCCACCGCCTCCAGCAGCACCTCGCCGCCCTGCTCGGCTTTGACGTTACAGCTGAAGCGGCCCTTGGCGTCGGTTTTGCCGGCGCACTTCGCGTCGAGGGGGCGTTGCCGGGTTTCCTGGCGATAGCCATAGAAGCCGCCGGCCAGGCGCACCCGGTGGCTGATGGTCTGGCGCAGGGCGAGCTTCACTTCCACGGCCACGTCGACGGCCGGCTTGCCCTGCGGGGTGACGGCCTGGAACACCAGGGTCTGGGCCTGGCCCGCCTTGGCCCAGCGGTCGTTCTTCAGGCCGATGATCACGTCCGCCGGCCACCAGGGCAGCAGGCGGCTGACGGTCTGGATCTCGCCGGCCGGGTCGGCGTATTCCAGTTCCAGGCGCAGCCGGTGGGGCATGGCCAGGGCGGGCGGCTTGTCCAGGCGGGCGCGGCCGGCGCCGCCGGCATCCAGCGTCATGGCATGCATTGCCAGCGGCACGGGCTCGTCCTCCTGCTGGCCGTCATCGCGGTCCTCGCGGCGGGCGAAATCGAAATCCGGGTAGTCGTCGAATTCCACCCGGAAACGCGGCTCCAGTTGGGCACGCAGCTTCACTGGCAGGTGCTTGGCGCCGCCGCCGTTGAAGTAGC
The DNA here is from genome assembly GCA_009772925.1 of bacterium. Taxonomy (GTDB): domain Bacteria; phylum Pseudomonadota; class Gammaproteobacteria; order Burkholderiales; family Thiobacillaceae; genus PFJX01. The sequence continues at coordinate 287,734 of WOUQ01000006.1, read as the reverse complement.
CGACGGCAACGTCGACGTCGACCGCTTCGCCACCGATCGATTGCTCGCGGATCGGGTCCAGGCTGGCCTGCATCAGCGGTACGCGGAAGTCTCCGACGCTGAAGCGGCCGCTGTCGACACCCTCCAGGTATTCCAGTTGTTCCGGGGCGGTGTCGGCGGCGATGGCCTGGTCCAGCAGGCGCAGGCGGTAGTCGCCGCGCCTGGCTCCGGGCGGCACGCTCCAGGTGGATTCGGCGGCGCCATGCTTCCAGGCCAGGGGCAGGAACCAGCGCTGGCCGCTGCCTTCGTGCTCGACCAGGAGGGTGCGCGGGGTCCTCGCCGGGTAGGCCAGGCCATGGCCACGCCGGTCGCGCAGGAAATGCTTCATGTGCACCGTGTCGCCGGGCCGGAACAGCACCCGGTCGAGCACGCTGTGGGCGAGGCGCACATCGCTGTTCCAATCCTGGGGCAGGCCGAAACGCCAGGTCTCGATGCCCTCGTCCCAGTCGGAACGGACGAAACTCAGGTCGTCGCCGAGACGGGCGCTGACGAACAGGGGGCAGGCGTAGTCGTCGGCGTTGCGCGGGTCGGGCAGCTTGCCTGGGATCAGGGCCAGGCCGTTGGCGTCGGTGACGGTTTCGGCGATGAGGACCGCCTTGCAGGTGCGCACCGCGACCTTGGCCCCCGCGGCCGGCTTGCCGGTGTCCAGTTGGGTGACCCAGGCCAGGGAGGATTCCGGCCCCCACTTGAAGTGCACCGCGAGGTTGGTGACCAGGGCGGTGGCGCGCACGTACATCGGATTGTTGTCGCCCAGCAGCGACTTGCCCAGGCGCCTGCTTTCCGCCTCCACCACGTAGAAGCCGGGCTTCTCCAGGGGCAGACCCACCACCTCGAAAGCGCCGGGACCGCCGGGCTTGGGCAGGTTGCGTTCGACGACGCCGGCGATGTGAGGCGCCAGGTACTGGGCGCGGCGGCGGTCCGGGCGCGACTGAGTGCGCTCGTCGTACTCCGGGTTGTCGAATTTCTTCAGGCTCTGCTGCCAGTCGAGGATGGCGGCGTCATCGACCAGCCGCAGCCAGCGCACCTTGGCGGCGGTGCCGCCGAGGTTGTTGGGCTCCAGGTTGCGCAGGGTGAGGGGCAGCAGGCCGCCGGCGCCGCGCTCCAGGATGCCGAACTCGCCGGAGAACTTCACCAGGGGCGGGTAGTCGGCAAGCTGGAAACGCATGGGGAAGCGCCCGGCGTTGACCAGGCCGCGGCCCTTGTCGTCCTTGAAACCGTCGGGCAGGGACAGGGTGAGGCCGGCGCCGGCGGGGAAGGGACCGGGGAAGACCACGCCGTCGTCCGTGGGCGTGGGCTGTTCCGCCTTGCGCTGGCGGTAGGCCTTGCCCTTGGCGTCCTTGAGGCTGAGCTGGTCCAGCAGCTCCCGCGCCACCGGCGCGGTGAAGTCCAGGCGCAGGGGCAGCAGCGGCATGCAGCCGGCCTTGGCGTTCTCCCGCTCGCAGCGCAGGCGGGCGACGAAGTGATCGCGCACCTGGAATTCCAGGCGCTGGTCCGCCGGATTGGCCTGGCCGGAGGACGTGGCGATGCCGGCGCCCCAGACCAGGGCCAGTTTCGCGTTGGCGGGCAGCGGCCGGGCGCATTGCAGGACTTCCAGGGTGGGGTCGGTTTCCGGCCCCTGGCCGGCGTCCTTGCCTGCCCACTCCAGGCCATGATCGTTGAACAGCGGCAGCAGGCTTTTCAGCAAGGCGGCCTTTTCCGCGCCCTGCCAGCGTTTCACCGGCACCTGTTCGTGGATGCCCTGGATCTCGCAGCGCGCCTTGGCGGCGATGTCCTCCGCACGCGCCACGCCGTTGAGGCCCAGCAGGAAAACCTGATCCTCGTCCACGCGGGCACCGGGTGCGGGCAACAGCCCCACCACCCGCGGCCCGGCGGCGGCGAAGGCATATTCAGGGGCCGTGAGCACGGCCTCGCCGGCCAGGGTGGCGAGACCCGGGCGCGGCATAAACCGGCAGGCCTCGCCGGCCTGCAGCGGGCGATGCAGGTCATAGACCCAGGTGCGCTCGTCGGTCCAGTAACCGTTGCCCGGCGCGCCGCATTGCACCAGGAATGGCGACGGGCTGTCGCCATGGCCCTGCGCCGCCATGGTCGCCGAGAAACGGGCCTGGGCCTGGCGGACCTCCAGGTGTTCGCCCTGGGGAGTGAAGCTTTCCAGGGACGCGGCGGCGGCCAGGCCGGACATCAGCCAGGCGGAAATCAGCAGACCGGAGCGCTTCATGACGGGGTTCTCCCTTGGGTTCCTGGCCGGAATTCTGGCACGGAGCGGGATAGGAGGTTGGCATGACATCGAGCGGGAAATAATACTTGACCAATATACTCGACCATTGTTAGAGTGTGGCCACCCATGCAGGCATTGCAAACCGAAGAGAGGAAAGAAACCATGGAACTGGAAATCAACGGACGTATCGTCGAAACCGACCCGGAAGGCTATCTGCAGAATCTGTCCGACTGGGCGGATGACGTCGCCGAGTACCTGGCGGCGCAGGACAAGCTGACCCTGGAAGAGAACCACTGGAAGATCATTCGCTACATGCGCGACTACTTCAACGAGTACGGCACCGCGCCCAACCTGCGCATCCTGCAGAAGGGGCTGAAGGAGGAGTTCGGCGACGAATGGGGCGACAAGAAATTCCTCTTCGACCTGTTCCCCTACGGCCCCGCCAAGCAGGCCGGCCGCTATGCCGGCACGCCCAAGCCAACCGGCTGTGTCTGATGCGCTCTTAGTTCTTTCGTACTACACTCGCCCCGGCCCATCCGGGGCGTTTTCTTTTGGACACGTGATGAAAATCCACCTCCTGTTCGCCGCTCTGCTGCTTTCCGGCCAGGCATTCGCCTTTCCCTGGTATGCCCAGGGCGAGAACTTTCGAGGTGCGCAGCTCATGACCCCGGAGGAACGCAAGATCCACATCGCCCGCTTGCAGGGCATGAAGTCCTTCGAGGAATGCCGCGGCTACATGAACGCCCACTACCTGGAACTCGACCGGCGCGCGAAGGAAAAAGGCGCGCTGCTGCCGCCGGTCCAGGGCGATCCCTGTGAAGTCATGAAAACCATGGGGCGTTTCCGCTGAATACGTCGCCACACTGACAAGGCCCGCCAAACGGGCCTTGTTGATTTCGGCCCCGCCGGCGTTCAGTGCACGCTGCCGAAGGACGGATCGGCATTGCCGGCGGGCGTCGGAATCCCCGCCAGGCGGCAGCCCTGGGTGACCGGACCGCGCGGGAACAGGCGGTACAGATACTTGCGGCCGCCCTGCTCGACGTAGGCCTGTTCCATGGCCCGCAGCAACTCCCTTGCGGAAGACTGCGGACCGCACTCGGCAAAGTGATCGCGCAGGTAGCAGATCACGTCCAGGTGGGCCTCGCCCAGTTCGATGCCCTCGCGTTGCGCCTGCTCGCGCGCGCTATCCTCGCTCCAGGTCTCCAGGTCATTGAGATAGGCGTCCGCGTCGCAGGGCGCCAAGGTCTCCGCCATCACCAGCTTGTTGATGTCCATCATGGCCGTTCTCCTCTTCTCGTCGTCGATGATGGGCTTTCCGCCCACCTGCCATGTTCATAGCACGGCCACGTCAGAGTTCAATAAGCTATTGAATATTATGATGTTATGGTCTTTATTCCGGACCAACCCGGGCAGCAAAAAGGGCCGCGCATGCGGCCCTTTTCCGGTGCGGAATGCCGACCCCGGTCAGGCGTAGTTCGCCTCGGCGAAGGACCAGTTCACCAGGTTGTTGAGGAAGGTCTCGACGAACTTGGGACGCAGGTTGCGGTAGTCGATGTAGTAGGCGTGTTCCCACACATCCACGCAGAGCAGAGGCTTGTCGGCGGTGGTCAGCGGGGTGCCGGCGGCGCCCATGTTGACGATGTCGACGGAACCGTCGGCCTTCTTCACCAGCCAGGTCCAGCCGGAGCCGAAGTTGCCGACGGCGGAGGCCTGGAAGACCTTCTTGAACTCGTCGAGCGAGCCCCACTTCTTGTTGATGGCGTCGGCCAAGGCGCCGCTGGGAGCGCCGCCGCCGTTGGGCTTCATGCAGGACCAGAAGAAGGTGTGGTTGGAGACCTGCGCGGCGTTGTTGTAGATACCGCCGGCGGGGGCGGTCTTGACGATGTCCTCCAGGGACTTGTTCTCGAAGTCGGTGCCCTTGATGAGGTTGTTCAGGTTGGTGACGTAGGCCTGGTGGTGCTTGGCGTAGTGGTAGTCGAAGGTCTCGGCCGACATGTGGGGGGCCAGGGCGTCCTTGGCGTAAGGCAGGGGGGGCAGTTGGTGTTCCATGTGGGTTCTCCGTGGATTGAGGGTGTCTGCAAACAAGACCCGCGAATTTTATGAGCTTGGGCGGGCGCGGGCAATGGTTGAGTGATTTTCTTGGTTATTGAGAGGGCGGGGTCGCGATGGTCGGCGCGTGACCTCAGCGCACCTCGAAGCGCACGCGGTCGAGTTCGCGGCCCTCGCCGTCGAGCAGGATGAGGGCGTGGCGGCCCCGCGCCAGGGGCCAGTCCGCTTCCGCCAGGCGCTCCTGATCGATTTTCCACCAGGCCCCGGCGGGCGCATGCCGGGCGCGGGGGATGAGGCGTTGGCGATCAGCGGGAATATCCGGATCCAGGGCCAGGATGTCGCCATCTCCGGGTTGCACGATCTCGGCGGGAGGGGTCGCCGCGTTCCAGCCTGCGCCGGCGGGTTCGCTGCCGCGCAGGAACCATTCCCGGCGGGGCGTTTCGCCGGGCGGCGCGACGCGCGCGCGCACCAGTCCGGCCGGGGCCCTGGGCGCACTGGAGGGGATGCCGGCATGCAGATGGCCGAGGATCGCCGCCCAGGCCGGCGCGGCGCCGCTGATACCGGAAACGTCGCGCATCGGCGCGCCTGAAAAGTTGCCCACCCAGACCCCGACCGTGTAGCGCGAGGAAAAGCCCACGCACCAGTTGTCGCGCATGTCCTTGCTGGTGCCGGTCTTCACCGCGCTCCAGAAACGGGTGGCGAGGGGGTTCTCGAGGCCGAAGGTGAGGGCCCGCGCCTGGCGGTCGGAGAGGATGTCGGCGACCAGAAACGCGCTCTCGCGACTGCTGGCGCGCGTGCTCTTGCCGCGAGGCGCGTCGGCGGTCAGGCGAAGCGGGCCGAAGACACCGCCGTTGGCCAGGGCGCGATAGGCATTCACCAGTTCCTCCAGGCTGACATCGAGGCTGCCCAGGGCCAGGGCATACCCGTAGAAATCGGCGGCTTCCGGGACGTCGAAGCCGAAGCCGGCCAGACTTGCCGCGAAGGGTTCCAGGCCGACCAGGCGCAGGGTGCGCACGGCGGGGATGTTGAGGGAGCCGGCCAGGGCCGCGCGCAGGCTCACCAGGCCGCGATGCGTGTGATCGTAGTTGCGCGGCGCATAGCCGCCGCTCGCCGTGGCGATGGCCAGGGGCGCGTCCTCGATGGCGGAGGCGGCGGTGAGCAGACCTTGTTCCAGGACCAGGCCGTAGAGGAAGGGCTTCAGGGTGGAACCGGCCTGGCGCTTGGCGATCACCCCGTCGCTGTGCGGCGAGGGCGAGGACGCCGCGCTGACGCTGGCGTAGGCCAGCACCTCGCCGCTGGCGTTATCGACCACCAGGGCGGCGGCGTCCTCGACGTTGCGGGCTGCCAGGTAGGCCAGTTGCTCGCGCAAGGTGGCAACGACGAAGCGCTGAAGATCGGCGTCCAGGGTGGTGCTCAGGCGCCCATGCGTGGCACCCGCAGGCTGTGGCATCCCGCCTGCGCCCCCTTTCGCAAAGGGGGGAAGCGCCGTTACGGATGCGGTTTCCCGGAGCAGACGTTGCGCCAGATGGGGAGCCTGGTCCGCCGCCGGCAGCACCGGCACGCGGCCACCCAGGGCTTGCAGGGTGAGCCGCCGCAGGTGGGGGCAGGCGGGCTCCAGGTGGCTGCCTTGGGCCAGGGCGCAGACCCGCCGCGCCACCGTATCCGCCTTGGCATTGGGGGCACGGATGAGGGCGGCTAGGATCAGGGACTCGGCTTCGCTCAATCCCGCCGGCCGCTTGTCGAACAGGCCGCGGGCGGCGGCGTCGATGCCCGTCAGCTCGCCGCGGAAACCGGCCAGGTTGAGGTAGGCCTCGAGGATTTCCGTCTTCTTCCAGGTGGCTTCCAGTTGCCGCGCGGCGCGCATCTGGTCCCATTTCTCGCCGAGGTCGCGGCGCCCCGCGCGGCCACGCAGTCCGGGCTCGAGCAGGGCAGCCAGCTGCATGCTGAGGGTGGAAGCGCCGCGCGGCTTGTCCGCCAGCCAGTTGCTCAGGGCGGCCTTGCCGGCGGCCAGCCAATCCACCCCGGCATGGGCGAAGAATCGCTTATCCTCGGCGCGCAGCAGGGCGGCGAGGAAGGCGGGAGAGACCTCGTCCAGGGGGGTCCAGTCGGTACGCCGCGCGCCGCTATCGACACGCATCTCCTGCAGCAACCGTCCATGCCGGTCCAGCAGGCGCGCCTCCGAGGAGCGCCAGTCCGCCCTGACCTGGGCCGGACCGGGCAAGGCCTGCGCCGCGCAGACCAAGGGGATCGCCGCGAGCGCCAGGCCGCATAGCCAGGAGGCTGAACGTGGGCAAGGGAATCTCATGCGCGGGGCAGCGAACGCCGTGGGAAGAAGGGAGGATTATGCGGATATCGGCGACCGGGCACAGGCCTGCGATAATCACCCCACAGCATCCCCGGGAGGTCACCATGCAAATCCTCATCCTTCTGCACATTCTCGCCACCGTCGTCTGGGTGGGAGGCATGTTCTTCGCCCACCAGTGCCTGCGTCCCGTCGCCCTGGCGCAACTGGAACCGCCGCAGCGCCTGCGCCTGTGGACCGGCGTGTTCGGCCGCTTCTTTCCCTGGGTGTGGCTGTCGGTGATCCTGCTCATCGGCACCGGCCAGGCCCTGGTGGCCATCATGGGGGGCATGGCGGCGGTGGCCTATCCCATCCACGTCATGGTGCTGCTCGGCTACCTGATGAGCGCGATCTTCATGTACCTCTACTTCGCCCCCTATGGCCGCCTGCGCGAGGCGGTGGCGGCGCAGGACTGGCCGGCCGCCGGGGCCGCCCTCAACCGCATCCGCGTGCTGGTGGGCACCAACCTGCTGCTGGGCATCGCCAACATCGCCCTGGTCTTCCTGCTGCCGATGGCCCTGTAGGGCCTTGGCCGCGCTCAGCCGAAGAACGCCGTCTCCGCCTCCGCCGGCAGTTTCACGCCGGTGACCCGGGCCTTCTGCAGAACCTCCCAGTAATAGCGGTAGGTGGCGCGATCGTGCAGTTCGCCGGCGTGCTGGATGGGGCCCCAGTCGGCCTTCTGGGCGGCGAGCAGGATGGCCGCGCCGGTTTCCACTTCCGAGTAATCCGGCTTCATGGCGTCGACGATGGGCTGGATCTGCGTCGGGTAGATGCTCCACTGGCGCAGGAAGCCGAACTCCATGCGCGCCCGGCGCGCGTCCTGGTAGGTGGTGTAGGGGTTCTTCAGGTCCAGGGTGACGTTGTGGGCGGGGATGACGCCATTGGCCAGGGCCGCCGCCACCACCTCGCTCTTCGCCCGGGCGATGAGCTTGTGCTCGAACTGGCCCGGGCTGCGCATCGCGCTGGCGGGGATGGCGCCGTGGTGGCCGGAGACGAAATCCATGAGGCCGAAGTCCAGCACCTGCAGCCAGGGCAGCGTCGCGATGCGATGCACGTCACGCAACGCCCCGTGCGTCTCGACGAGGATGTGGATGGGAATTTCCCGCTGGAGGTCGTGCTTCGCCGCCACCGACTGGATGTAGGCAATCATCTCGGCGGCATGGCCGTACTCGGTGCTCTTGGGAATGGTGAGGTAGGCCAGCAGCTTGCCGGCGCCGCCCACCAGGATGTCCACGTCCTGGCGCCAGGCCGGGTGGCTCCAGTCGTGGATGCGGGCACCGGCCATGCGCTGCCGGTTGGCGTCGGTGGCCAAAACCCGCACGATCATCTCGGCGTGCTCCTGCTCCCGCCCGGCGGGGGCGCCGTCCTCGCAGTCGCAGGTGATATTGAACACGGGACCCAGCTTCTCCATCTGCTCCAGGGCCTTGAGGATCAGCTTCTCGTTGCCGGCGAAATGCTCGCAGGCGGGAATCACCGGGAAGGGCTTCTCGCCGGCGAACAGGGCGGCATCGGGGTGGACGGGGTGGCTCATGCAATCGTTCCTCTCGGTTTGCCCCTCTCCCGCAAGCGGGAGAAGAGAGCGTGGGGTTTTTCAACTTCTGCGCGGCATCAGCACCGTGTAATCCAGGTCCAGCACCACGTTCGGGTGGTATTTCTGCTTGCCGCCGGCGTCGATCATGGGGTCCGGCAGTTCGGCGGCGGCCAGGTTCTTGATACCCAGCATGCGCAGGCGCAGGGCGCCGAGGTCGGCGCGGTCGGGCAGGTCCCATTTTTCCAGCACTTGCGTGCGGGTGTAGAGGGTATCGCCGGCGAAGGTGGGGTTGCAGTGGCTGCCGGCGTTGATGGCGGCGATGAGCAGGGCGTTTTCCAGGCCCTCGTAGGACAGCGCCCGGCAGAGGGAAATGACGTGGCCGCCGAAGACCAGGCGGCGGCCGAAGGCGCTGTCGTGCATCATGTGGGCGTCGAAGTGCAGGCGTGCCGGGTTCTGGTAGAGGCGGGTGGCGAAGGTGTGGTCGGGCTCGTCCAGGGTCATGCCGGCGGGGTGATCGATGCGCTCGCCCGGCTCGTAGTCGTCCCACAGCCGGGGGCCGCCGGTGAGGCGGGTCTCGTAGTCGCGCGCGTCCAGGAAGGGCGGGATCTCCAGTCGCCGCGGCGCCACGAAGGCGGGCGTCTCCGGCACCACGGCCTTGGGCGCGGGATGGCTCCTGTCGCGTTTCTTGACCATGACCCAGCGCACCCAGGTGAGGACTTCGCGATCGTCCTGGTTCACCGCCGTGGAGCGCACCCAGACCACACCGGATTCGCCCGTGCTGTTTTCCTTCAGGCCGATGACCACCGATTCCGCCGCGACGGTGTCACCCACGTAGACCGGCGCCAGGAAACGCACGTCGGCATAGCCGAGGTTGGCCACCGCGTTGAGGGAGATGTCGGACACGGTCTTGCCGAAGGCCAGGTGGAAGGCGAGCAGGTCGTCCAGCGGCCGCCGGGGATAGCCCAGGGCATGCGCAACCGGCGCGGCGCAGCCGACCACGTGGCGGGAGCCGGTGAGCGCCAGGTAGAGGGCGATCTCGCCCTCCCCCACCGTGCGCGGCGTCGGGTGCAGGAAAGTCTGGCCGAGGTGGAAGTCCTCGAAGAAATTGCCGGCGGAGGTTTGACTCATGAGGCTCTCCTGCTCATTCGGAATAACGCCGCTTCAACGGCGCCCTCTCCCCCAGCCCCTCCCCCGCTTGCGGGGGAGGGGTGCGCGGCAGCGCGGGAGAGGGAGTATCTGGAACATTTTCCCGCCGGTTCAACAGATTCCATCAGCGGCTTCCATCTTCACGATCAGATCATGGATCAGCAAGGTGCGGCGCGCCGCCTCCACGTGCAGGGTCTCCACCAGGCGGCCGTCCACCACGGTGACGCCGCGTCCCTCGGCGTTGGCTTCGGCGAAGGCGGCGATGATCTTGCGCGCCCGCGCGACGCTCTCGGCGCGCGGCGTGAAGGCGTCGTTGGCGTACTGGATCTGCAGGGGATGCAGCACGGTCTTGCCGTCGTAGCCGAGGTCGCGCGCCATGCGGCAGGCGTATTCGAAGCTGGTCATGTCCTTCATGTCCAGGTGCACGCCGTCGACGATGGGCAGGCCGTGCGCGCGCGCCGCCAGCAGGCAGTGGGAGAGGCTGTAAAGAATGGGCAGACGCTCGGGAGTGATGCGGGCATGCAGTTCGTTGGTCAGGTCGGAAGTGCCCATGACCAGGCAGATGAGGCGGTCCGAGGCGCCCGCGATCTCCTCGGCGCGCAGCACCGCCATGGGCGTCTCGAGCATCACCATGACCGGGATGCGCTCGCCGCCCGCCTGATCCAGAGCGGCGATGGCGGCCAGCACGTCCTGGCGGCTTTCGATGCGCGGGAACAGGATGGCGTCCGGCTTCAGGGGGGCGATGGCGGTGAGGTCGTCCAGGCCCCAGGCGGAGTCGTGCCGATTCACCCGCACCACCACCTCGCGGTGGCCGTAGCCGCCTGCCTGCAGCGCCGCCACCGTGTTGCGCCGGGCTTCCGCCTTGCGTTCCACCAGCACCGATTCCTCCAGGTCGAGGATCAGGGAATCCACCCGCAGCTCCCGCCCCTTGTCGAGGAAGCGGGGCACGCAGGCCGGAATGTAGAGCATGGAACGGCGGGGACGGTACTGGGACATGGAGACTCCTTGCGGCGCTTCGATGAGGTCGCCGGCGGGGGGAATGCAGGTGGCGGGCAGGCGGTCGTTCATGGCGCTAGTCCCTCGAACGGGGGAAACGCCCATGTCGAATGCCGTGGTTCAGGATCACCCTCATGCCGACCTCGCCTCCGCGATCTCCGGCCGCAACTGCTTGCGGATGATCTTGCCGTTCTTGGTACGCGGGAAATCCTGGGCCAGATAGACGATCTTCGGCGCCTTGTAGCCGGCCAGGTGCTCGCGGCCGAAGGCGGCGAGTTGGTCGGGCGTGGCCTGGGCGCCGGGGTGCAACATCACATAGGCCACCACCAGCACCTTGTCGGCGGCCAGTTCCTCGCCGGTGGCGGCGCAGTCGGCGACCGCCGGGTGGGTTTTCATGACCCGCTCGATCTCGTGCGGCGAAACCCGGTAACCGAAGGAATTGATGATGTCGTCCTTGCGGCCCAGGAACCAGATATAGCCGTCCTCGTCGAAGCGCGCGTAATCGCCGGTCAGGAACCAGCGGTCCTTGAAGGCCTTGGCGGTCTCCTCCGGCAGGTTCCAGTAGCGCATGAACAGGCCGGGGTCGTCGGCGGGCAGGCAGATCATGCCCTCCTCGCCCGCCGCCACTTCGGCCAGGGTCTCCGGATCGAGCAGCCTGACGCCGTGGCCGGGTTGGGGGAAGCCGGCGGAACCCGGCTTGATGGGGCGGAACTTGTTCTCCGAGAGGTAGTAGGACACCTCGGACATGCCCACCGCCTCGTAGATGTCCACGCCGAAGCGCTCGCGCCACAGGCTCAGCATCTCGTCGGAGAGATGTTCTCCGGCGCTCATGCAGTGGCGCAGGCTGGGCACGTCGGCGCCGGTGTAGGCGGTTTTCTGGATGATCTGCCGGTAGATGGTGGGCACGCCGATGAAGATGGTGGCGGAGTGCTTGGCGATGAGCTTGATCCAGCCCTCGGCGTCGTTCTTCCCCTCGTGCACGATGACGGTCTTGCCGCGATAGAGCGGGTCCATCAGGCCCGAGCCGAGCACGTAGGTCCAGTTGAACTTGCCGGAATGGACGATGCGGTCGTCCGCCGGCGCCCCCTCGGTGCCGAAGTCGAACCAATATCGCGCCGCCGGTTCCCGGCCGATCATGGCACGGTGGGCGTGCAGCACGCCCTTGGGGTAGCCGGTGGTGCCGGAGGTATAGACCAGGTAAGCGGGATCGGCGGCGCGGGTGGGATAGGGTTCGTCCCAGGATTCGATGCTCGCCAGGGAGGCTTCCAGGCCCAGCACCTTGAGGCCGTTGCCGTTGTAGAAGGGCGGTACGCCCTCGCCCGCCAGCAACACGAAGCGCAGGCTGTCGAGACCATGCAGCTTGTCGCGCAAGCCGACCCACATGGACTTGTCGGTGACCAGCACGCTGGCGCCGGAATCCCTGGCCAGGTAAGCCACCTCGTCGGCGGTGAGCAGGGTGGAAGTGGGCACGGCGATGGCGCCCCGCTTCATGCTGCCGAGGAAGGCGGTGGGATAGACGAGGGAATTGGGCAGGCGGATCAGCACCCGGTCCTCGGTACGCACGCCCAGGTTGCGCAGCAGCTGGGCGAAGCGGGAGGTGGCTTGCGCCAGTTCCTTGTAGGTGGCGGTGGAGACGCCGAGGGTATCGTCCTCGACGATCATCGCCAGCTTGTCCTCGGCGGGCGTGCCCAGGTGGGCATCGGTGCAGGCGACGCCGATGTTGAAGCGGGTGGGCAGGTTCCACTGCCAGGGCTCGAAAGGGGGGAAGGGCATGGCGTTCTCCGTGCTGGACTCCCCTCTCCCGCAAGCGGGAGAGGGGTTGGGGGTGAGGGAAGGCTCGATGCCGGTGGTGTCAGGCTTCCCCTCACCCCGGCCCTCTCCAGCCTGCGGGAGAGGGAGTGCGATGTCCCGTGCGTTCACAGGATCACCCCATACGGCCAATTTTCACGGACCACTTGTGCCGGCAGCATGCCCAGCACCTTGAGGGCGAAATCCGTGTCCGCCTCGGACAATGCGCGCAGGGCGTGGGCGCGCAACAGCACCTGCAGGGCCTTGCCGAACATGGGCGGGTCCAGCATCTCGCCCTCGAACTTGATGGCGCCGCCGAGCAGGGCGTCGGCTTCCACGGCGGCCTGGAGCACGCGGATGTTGCGCGCCACTTCGGTGGGGGATGGGGTGTAGGCCACCTTGCACAGGTGGATGTGGCTGGGGTGGATGACCTGCTTGCCGGTCAGGCCCATGGCCGCCTCCTCGCAGGCGTGGCGGTAGACCACGCGGGATTCCTCGTCGCCGTGCAGGTCCAGCCAGCGGCGGATGTCGTGCGGCTCGAGGAAATTCTCCGGCATCGAGGCCTGGCCGATGAGCACCTCGACGCCGCCGATGACGCCGACACCATTGATGCGCGCCTCGAAGATGATCTGGTGCAGGAAGTAGGACAGTTCCTGGGTCCAGCCGCGCGGCGTGATGTGGATGCCCATGGCCTTGGAGAAGTCGTGGATGCCGAACACCACGTGCTTCACCGTGGGGTAGGCCATGATCTCCGGGGCGATCTTCAGCGACTTGGGGTGCTCGATGATGGGCTGGATGGTGATGCGCGGATTCATGCCCGAGAGCGCCGCCGACAGATCGCGGATCTCGGCGGCGCCGTAGGCCTCGCCGGCCTTGGCCAGCATGACCACGTCGATGTGGTCGGCCAGGTCGCGCAGCATGGCCAGATCCTTCTCGTACTCCTCGGTGCGGAAGGGGTTGATGCGCACCGCCACGGCCAGGTCGTCGCGGTTCAGGCCGGGCAACTCCTGGCGCAGCAGGTCGCGCGACAGGGCCTTCTGGCGGCAGCCGTCCTCCAGGTCGAACAGCAGGGTCTGCGCGCGGCAGTGGCGGGCGTGCTTCTGGAAACGCTGGGCGGCGGCCTCCAGGTCCTCGTACAGGCCAAGGGCCGGGGCGTACTTTACCGGCGGATAGTAAAGCTGGATGCCGGGCCAGTAATCACCCAACACGCGGCTGGCAACAGCCATGGCGGACTCCTCATCGCTCGATCGTCACGGAAGCGGGTCATTGCCCGTTTCCTTGTTGAAGCGAACGCTATTCCCTTCTCGGCTTTTGCACTGCACAAATATTTCAAGCGTGGGTATTGAAAAACCTAATCATTTAGTCGGCTTTTCCGCCGCGACCTCCGGGACCATACTTCGCGGGTCGCATCTCCCTCACCCCCAACCCCTCTCCCTTTGCGGGAGAGGGGCGCTTCGAGAGTCGCTTCGCGACGATGCAAACTGGAGCCGCCATGACCACCATCCGCCAGGAAGACTTCATCCAATCGATCGCCGACGCCCTGCAGTACATCTCCATCTATCACCCGCTGGATTTCGTGCGCGCCATGACCGCGGCCTACGAGGCGGAAGCCTCGCCCGCCGCGAAGGACGCCATGGCCCAGATCCTCGTCAATTCCCGCCTGTGCGCGGAGGGCCACCGCCCCATCTGCCAGGATACGGGCATGGTGGTGGCCTTCCTGAAGATCGGCATGGAGGTGAAGTGGGAAGGTTCCCTGTCGATCCACGACATGATCAACGAGGGCGTGCGCCGGGCCTACACGCATCCGGACAACCCGCTGCGCGCCTCGGTCCTGAGCGACCCGGCCGGGGCCCGCAAGAACACCCGGGACAACACCCCGGCGGTGATCTACCTGGACCTGGTGCCCGGCGACACGGTGGACGTGAAGATCGCCGCCAAGGGTGGTGGCTCGGAAAACAAGGCTCGTTTTGCCGTGTTGAATCCCTCGGATTCCCTCGTCGACTGGGTGCTGGAACAGTTGCCCGAGATGGGCGCCGGCTGGTGCCCGCCAGGCATCCTCGGCATCGGCATCGGCGGCACGCCTGAAAAAGCCCTGCTGATGGCCAAGGAAGCCCTGCTCGACCCGATCGACATCCAGGACCTGAAGGCGCGCGGCCCGCGCAACAAGGTGGAGGAACTGCGCCTGGAGTTGCTGGACAAGGTGAACGCCCTGGGCATCGGCGCTCAGGGCCTGGGCGGTCTCACCACCGTGCTCGACGTGAAGATCAAGGACTACCCGACGCACGCGGCCAGCCTGCCGGTCGGCCTCATCCCCAACTGCGCGGCGACCCGGCACATCCATTTCAGCCTGGACGGTTCCGGCCCCGCCGTGTTCACGCCGCCGCCCCTGTCGGCATGGCCGGAGATCGCCATGCAGGGTCCGGCCACCGCGCGCCGCGTCAACCTGGACACCCTGACCCGGGCGGAGACCGCCACCTGGAAGGCGGGCGAACAACTGCTGCTCACCGGCAAGCTGCTCACCGGCCGCGACGCGGCCCACAAGAAGCTCGCCGACCTGGTAAAGAACGGCCAGCCGCTACCGGTGGATTTCCGCAACCGTTTCATCTACTACGTCGGCCCGGTCGATCCCATCGCCGGCGAAGCGGTGGGTCCGGCCGGCCCCACCACCGCCACGCGCATGGACAAGTTCACCGACCTGATGCTGGGCGATCAGGTGGGCCTGATCGGCATGGTGGGAAAATCGGAACGCGGACCGGAGGCCATCGCCTCCATCCGGGCGCATGGCGGTGTCTACTGCATCGCCGTCGGCGGCGCCGCCTACCTGGTGGCCAAGGCCGTCAAGGCGGCCAGGGTGCTGGCCTTCCCGGAACTGGGCATGGAAGCGATCTACGAATTCGACGTGGAGAACATGCCGGTCACCGTGGCGGTGGACAGCGCCGGCAACTCCGTGCACGACACGGGGCCGCGCGAATGGCGCATGAAAATCGGCAGGATCCCCCTCGCAGCCCACTGAGGGCCGAGGCGGCGGGAGCGGGCAGCCGCTCCCGCGGTACACCTTACTTCTTCGCCAGGCTGAGCCGTGACATGTAATCGCTGACGGCCTCCACGTCGGCGTCGCTGTAGCCCTTCAGCACCTTGACCATGTCGGGACTGGCGTTGCGCCGGCCCTGGTCGCGGCTCTCGCGGGTCTCCCGCACGAGATAGCCGTAATGCTGGTGGGCCACCATGGGATAGAACTTCTTGTGGTCGCCCTCACCGTTGGCGCCGTGGCAGCTGGCGCAATCCTTGTCGTACAGGGCCTTGCCCTTGGCCAGGTTCTTGCCGTCGCCCTTCTGGTTGTTGGCCGGCAGCGGCAGGCTCTTGATGTGGGCGGCGATGTCGGCCAGTTCCTCCACGGTGACGATCCAGTCGCCGACGAAGGGCGCCATCGCCGGGTTGTCGCGGCGGCCGGCGCGGATGTCCATCATCTGCTTGAGGGTGACGCTGGCATGCTGGCCGGCAATCTGCGGATAAAGCGCCTCGGGCTTGCCGTAGCCATCGGGCAGATGGCAGCCCCGGCAAATCTTGTAGGCTACCTTGCCTCGCTTGGCGCTGGCCTTGTAGTCCAGGGCGCGGTTCAGGTCCGGATCGGGGGTGTTCCAGACATAGCCGGGGCTTTCGATGCCCTTGGCGCGGGGCTGCCGCTCGCTCTGGGCGAGGGCGGACTGGGCCGCCAGGATGCCCAGGGCGGCGAGAACGAACGATCGAAGAGTGGTTTTCATTGGGCTTGTTCCTCGGGAATTAGGGCATGCTGGCCATGTATTCGGAAACGGCGCGGGTTTCCTTCTCGCTCATGCGCTCGGCGATCGTCCTCATGACGCGGGTGCCGTTGTTGCGCTTGCCGGCGGCGTAGAGCCGGAACTGCTCCAGCAGGTACTCGACGTTCTGGCCGGCGACGCGCGGAAACTTGCCCGACCCGCTGCCGTCGACCTCGTGGCAGCTTTCACAGCTGGGGATATCGCTGGCGGAGTTGCCCTTGAGGTAGAGCGTCTTGCCCACGGGCAGCAGGGAGGGCTCCGTGACGGTACCGGGCGCCGGCTTCTGCGACGCATAGAACGCGGCGAGATTGGCCAGGTCCTCGTCGGCCAGGCCGGAGACCAGGGGCCCCATCACTTCATTCTGGCGCTTGCCGGACTTGTAGTCCTTCAGCTCGCGCAGCAGATACACGGCCTGCTGGCCGGCCAGCTTGGGGAAATTGGGGATGGCGCTGTTGCCGTCCTCGCCATGGCAGGATGCGCAGAGATTGCCGGCGAGGCTGATGGCCTTGGAGGCATCCCCCGCCTGCGCCGCCAGCGGACTCGCCAGAATCGCCAACGCCGCGATACGCAGTAAGGTATGGGAAGTCATGGAATGTCCTATCGAAAGTACAACATGCACAGCATACCCAGACGCGCCTGCATGCGTGAGTGCCGGGGGAGGCGATGCGCATTTAATTTGACCGTGGTCAAGAAACATTCCCGGGATTTCCTCCTTGCCGCCGCATCCGCCTCAGGCAGAATAGCGGCGAATACGTGAAGGGAAACCCCATGGAACTGCTTTGGTGGCATTGGGTGGCGCTGGCCCTGGTGCTGATCGGCGCGGAATTGTTGCTGCCGGCCTTTTATCTGGTCTGGTTCGGACTCGGCGCCCTGCTCACCGGCCTGGTGGTAGCCGTCGTGCCCCTCGGCCTGGCGGCGCAATTGCTGCTCTGGAGCCTGGCCTCGGCGTTGATGGTGGGCGCCTGGCTGCGCTTCTTCCGCAACCCGGATCGCACCCGTTCCGGCCAGGCCAAGGAGGGCGCCCTGGGCCTGGTCGGCCTGGTCACCCGCGACGTCGCTGAACTGGGCCAGCAGAGCGGTCCGGGTGAAATTCTCTTCCAGCGCCCGGTGCTGGGCTCCGACCGCTGGCCGGTGGTGGCGGACCAGGCCATCCCCGCCGGCAGCCGGGCGCGGGTAGTGGACGTGCTGGGCCAGACCCTGAAAGTCGAGAAGCTCTGACCGGCGCGTGTTTCGTCCCCCTCCTCACTCCTCACTCCTCACTCCTCACTCCTCACTCCTCACTCCTCACTCCTCACTCCTCACTCCTCACTCCTCACTCCTCACTCCTCACTCCCTCCTCAATCCAACCCGGAGACCCACCATGGGCGGCGAAATCATCTCGGTCCTACTTGTCCTCTTCCTCTTCGTCACGCTCTGGAAAGGCGTGCGCATCGTGCCGCAGGGCGAGGAATGGGTGGTCGAACGCCTGGGCAAGTACCTGAAGACACTGATGCCCGGCCTGCACGTGCTGGTGCCGTACATCGACAACGTGTCCTACAAGGTCACCACCAAGGACCTGATCATGGACATCCCGCAACAGGAGGTGATCACCCGCGACAACGCGGTGCTCATCACCAACGCCATCGCCTTCGTCAAGGTGACCGACACGCAGAGCGCGGTGTACGGCGTCACCAATTTCCAGATGGCGGTGATGAACCTGGTGCAGACCTCGCTGCGCGCCATCATTGGCGACATGGAACTCGACCAGGCCCTGTCCAGCCGAGACCAGATCAAGACGAGGCTGAAGAACTCCATCGCCGACGACGTCGCCGACTGGGGGCTGACCCTGAAATCCGTGGAAATCCAGGACATCAAGCCCTCCCCCACCATGCAGAAGTCGATGGAGATGCAGGCCGCCGCCGAGCGTGAGCGCAAGGCCACGGTGACCAAGGCCGAGGGCGACAAGCAGGCCGCCATCCTGGAGGCGGAAGCCCGGCTGGAGGCGGCCAAGCGCGACGCCGAGGTGCAGGTGCGCCTGGCCACCGCCAGCGCCGAGGCCATCAAGCTGGTCAGCCTCGCCCTGCCGGACAAGGATCTGCCGGCGATGTACCTGCTGGGCGAGAAGTACATCCAGGCCGTCAAGGATCTGGCCAGTGCCGAGGGTAGCCGCACCGTGCTGCTGCCCGGCGATCTCATGAGGACACTGGAAGGCGTGCTCGGTCAGCGCCGTTGAGTCAGGGACCGTCTCACAGCCGTGGAAATAAAGCGCTTGGCGACGGCATGCCAACCGTGGAACACTTCGTGCTCAAGTCCGCTGTTAAAGTGAAATCTAAAGAGTTCACTTCAAGCGCCGATATTTGCTACATTGCATGCATCAAGACCGCACAGTCCACGGGGTGAGAAATTGAAAAGAACATGGCTGCTCCTGATCTTCGCGGCATTTCTGGCCTCGCCGCTGGCGAGCTACACGCCTGCGCAGGCTGCCAGCCAGC
Organism: bacterium; assembly: GCA_009772925.1. Taxonomy (GTDB): domain Bacteria; phylum Pseudomonadota; class Gammaproteobacteria; order Burkholderiales; family Thiobacillaceae; genus PFJX01. The sequence goes on along the minus strand of WOUQ01000006.1, from coordinate 269,361 downwards.
AACCCGCCAAGGTCCAGAAGAAGACGAAAACCGTCCAGGCCAAGAAGACCTCGGCTAAGAAAAAGAAGATCAAGGCAAAGACCAAGAAAAAAGGGGTCAAGGTCAGCAAGCGTGCCCGCGAGGCCTACAACCCGAATACGCCACTGCGCACCCTGCAGGCCTCCTATGACACCGCCTGGCGCGACAGCGATCTGGATCTGCAGTCCGCCGCCGCATTGGTGATCGACCAGAAAACCGGCGAAGCCCTGTACGCCAAGAACGTCGAGGTGGCCACGCCCATCGCCTCCATCACCAAGCTGATGACCGCGATGGTCACCCTGGATGCCGGCCTGCCCCTGGACGAAGAAATCGTCATCGGCAAGGAAGATATGGATCGCCTCAAGGGCACCGGCTCCCGTCTGGCCCTGGGTACCCGGCTCACCCGGGAAGAGTTGCTGTATCTCGCGCTCATGGCTTCGGAGAATCGCGCCGCCGCCGCCCTGTCGCGCGCCTACCCCGGTGGACGCGAGGCCTTCATCGCCGCCATGAACCGCAAGGCCAGGGCCATCGGCATGGAACACGCGCATTTCGTCGACGGCACCGGTCTCAGCAGCGGCAACCGCGCCACCGCCGCGGATCTGGCCAAGCTGGTGGATGCCTCTTCTCGCTACCCGCTCATCCGTCAGAGCAGTACCGCCGACAGCTATGACGTCTCCGTGCCGGGCCGCAAGGTGGTGCGCATCAAGCAGAACGGCAAGGTGAAGCGCATCGCCAAGAGCGTCACCCGGCAGGTGGCCTTCCACAACACCAACAGCCTCACCCGCAACAGCGAGTGGAACATCGGCGTCTCCAAGACCGGCTACATCAGCGAGGCTGGCCGCTGCCTGGTGATGCAGGCCAGCATCGCCGAACGCAAGGTCATCATCGTGCTGCTCGATTCCTGGGGAAAATGGAGCCGCATCGGCGACGCCCAGCGCATCAAGAAATGGCTGGAGCAGGACCGCCAGCTGGCCCGTGGGAGTTCGCGCGTTTCCGCCTGAACCGGCGCCGCCCCTTCATCCCGCGGCCCGCCAGCACACCTTCTTCGGATAGCCGCCGGCGCCCGCGGCGAATCGACTTTTGACCTGGTCCTCCGGCTGGCGCAAGATTTTCCGCGCGTCGAGGCAGCCGTCTTCCATTCTTCGAGGAAATCCCATGATCCGGTTCGTGCATTGCGTGAAGCGCCGTTCGGATATCGACCAGGCCGAATTCCGCCACTTCTGGAAAAGCCCCGAACTCGACGCCCTGAACCGGCGCCTGATGGCCATCGTGCAACCGATCCAGGCCAGAAGGATGCTGGTACTGGACATCGACGAGAACCGCAAATTGATGCACGAACGCGGCGGCGCCGAACCCTTCGACGGCATCATCGAACTCTGGTTCGACAGCGGCCGCGACCTCGGACGCTTCAATACCGATGCCGAGTACCTTGCGCTCATGGCGGAAATGGAAGACTTGCAGTCCCGCTTCGTCGATTTCAGCCGCTCGGCCCGCTTCTTCACCGAGTGGGGCGACTGACCGGGCTGCCGCGCTGCGCGAGGGGAGACGGCGCTTCGGCAACGCTGCCGTCCATTTCGGCGGCGCCTGCCGCGCCCTCGCTCAGAACAGGGTCGTGGCGCGCACCCAGGCTTCCGGCAGCAGGTCGAGGACGCGCGCTTCCAGCCATTTGTCGGCGCCGCTGAGGATGGCGATGCCGACCAGCAGGATGATCAGGCCGAAAGTCTTCTTGATTACGTCGATGCGCGCCAGCACCCAGCCGCGCGCGCGATTGAAGCCGGCGCGCGAGGCATAGGCCACGGCCACCAGGGGAATGGCCGCGCCAATCCCGAACAGGCCGAGGATGAGACCGCCGCGCACAGCACCGCCCTCACTCGCCACCAACGCCAGGGCCGAGGCGAGCAGAGGACCCGAGCAGGGGCTCCAGACCAGGCCGAGGACTGCCCCCAGCAGCAGGGCGCCGCCCAGCGAACCGCCGTCGAGTCTCGACGAGGCGGCGTTGGCGCCGGAAGCGATGGGCATCATCCAGGCGGTGAAACGGTCGTTGAGGAAAGGCACCAGCATCACCAGGCCGAAAGCGATGAGCATCCAGGCGCCGAACACGCGCACATGCTCGGAGTCGATGCCCAGGGCCGGCCCCAGGGCGCCCAGCAGGATGCCGATGACGGCGAACGAGGCCGCCATGCCGATGCCCATGGCCACCGGCGCCAGGCGGTTGCCCTGCACCGCGCCGCCCAGTACCAGGGGAAGGATGGGGAACACGCAGGGCGATAGCGTGGTGAGGCTGCCAGCGACCAGGCTCAGGCCGAAGTGCGCGAGGGGAATGTCCACGTGGTCCTACCACTCGCCTTTGAAGACGGCGCGCAAATCTTCCGCGTCGGTCATGCCGCCGACGCGGGTGGCCTCCTTGCCGCCCTTGTACAGAATGATCGTCGACTGGCTGCGCACCCCCAACTCACGGCGCAACTCGCGCGCCTTGTCATAGTCGACCACCAGCAGCGTGCCCGGCACCGAGGCGTCGCCCTGCCAGCTCTTGAAGACGCGCTCCTGGGCACGGCAGGCGGGGCACCAGTCGGCGTGGAAATGCAGGGCGACCGGCTGGCCAGACTGGCGCAGGCGCTCGAAGGTCGCCGCGTCATAGGGCTTGATGTCGATGGCCAGAGCGTTGAGGGAAACCAGCAGCAGGGTGGCGAAAACAAACACGACGGCTTTCATGATGCATCTCCTCTTGGTCAACTTCTTCGGTCATGCGCGAGCGCCAGGACTTGGCGCGGCGCGCAAGGCATGCTCGCCGATTTCAGATACCCCGCCAATCCCGCGAGTTCCCGCGGCGGATCACAGGTCCTTGCGCGGATCCTTCGCCACCGCGGCGCGAGCCGCCTCGATGCGGCGCATTGCGTCGTCGTCGGTGTAGCGGATCAGGGACTGGTCGACGCGGCCGGAATAACGCCGGGCGAACAGGGTTTGCGTGGCGGTTTTCCAGGTATGCGTGTGGTTCTCGAAGGCGACCCCCTTCAGATTGCGCAGGGTTTCCCGCGCCACCGCGGACTCGCCGTACTTTCCGCCCAGAGCCTCGACCACCTCGGCGAAGCGGGGTTCGTCGACGTGCAGGGAGATGCTGGTCAGGCGGCCGTCGTAATAGAAGAAAAAGATGGAACGCACCGGCGCGCCGGCGATGGTTTCGCGCTCGCGCGGCCGCAGTCCGCAGATGGTGTCCGCCGCCGGCGCGTTGGCCGTGCGGCATTCGTACCTGGGATTGTTGGCCACGGCAGCGATGCCGGAGCCCAGTTCGATGCCCTTGAAGGCGAAGCCGCCAGCGGCGGCCGCGGCGACCGGCGCGCACAGCAGGCAGAAGACCCGCAGGACGAGCCCGCGCGGGCTCAATCGACTTCCTCGATCCAGGCCTGCTGGATGGCTTCCAGGATCTTCTCGCCGGAACGGTTGGCATCATCGGAAAAATCCGGCAGTTCCATCACCCAGCGGTGCAGGTCGGTGAAGCGCACATAGCGCGGGTCCACGTCCGGGTGGTGCTCGGCGAGGGCGATGGCGATGTCCAGGGTGTCGATCCATTTCATGGGATTCTCCTAGCGGGTGGCGGGCAGCCGGTAGCGACTAGCCTGAGTTTCAGCGCCTCCGGCGCACATGCATCAAGCTACAGACGAAAAACTACCGGCCACCTGCTTCAATGTCCTTCCTTCACCATGTTGATGGTGTATTTCGGGATTTCCACCACCACATCCTCCTTGCCCATGAGGGCCTGGCAGGACAGGCGGGAGGTGGGTTCCAGGCCCCAGGCCTTGTCGAGCAGGTCGTCCTCCAACTCGGTGGCCTCGGACAGGCTGTTGAAGCCTTCCCGCACCACCACGTGGCAGGTGGTGCAGGCGCAGGATTTCTCGCAGGCGTGCTCGATCTCGATGCCGTGTTCCAGCAGGGTATCGCAGATCGACACACCTTTCTGGGCGTCGATGACGGCGCCGTCGGGGCAGAGCTCTACATGGGGCAGAACGATCAGTTGGGGCATGGCACGGTCTCTTGTCGACTGGGCAGGACGGCCAGCACGCCGTCCCAGAACTCGATGCGCGCCTCCACCGCGCGGATGGCGGCGGCGCGGGCCTCGGCCAGCCTGGTCGCCTCGCCCTTGCAGAGCACCTCCAGCAGGCGCAGCGACAGCGGGGCATGGAAGTCTTCGTCCAGATGAATGTGGCGGCGCAGGTAGTAATGAAAAATCGGCGCCTGCGCCTCGCTCACCGCCATGCGTTCGAGGAAGGCGCGGAACATGGCCGGGATGATGTGCTCGCGGCCCAGCGCGAGGGCCGCGGCCACCTCGTGGGCGCGGCCGGAGTCGATGAAAGCGAAAGTGGCGCGGGTAAAGCGGGCGGCCGGCGCGGGCGCGAGCCCGCTCGCCAGGGCGGCCTCGATGCCGGCGCGGCCGGCGAGTTCGACGAAACGGGCAGGAACGTCGGCGTCGGCGCCGATCTCGCACATGGCGCCGAGGTAGAGCTGGAAGTGGCTGGAGAATTCACCCGGCGCGCCGGGGCCGGCCTCGTCGGTCTCCTCCTCCAGCACCAGCTCGTTGACGAAGCGCTGCGCCGTGGCGTCGGCGCCGGGTGTCCACGGCCAGCGCGCCGGCGCCACCTCGTGCTGCAGATACTTGATGAGGGACATGAAGTCCCACACCGAATGCACGTGGTGCGCCATGAACACGCGCAGGTCGTCGAGGGTCCGCACCGCGCCGTAGATCGGGTGCCGTTCCAGGCGTTCGCGCAGACCGGCGATGAATTCGGGCTCGAAGGTTGGCATCTCAAACCTCCAGTTCGTCTAGGCGGTGGCCGGTGAGGGCTTTCTTGACGGACCGGTCCATGCGCCGCGCGGCGAATTCCACGGTGCCCTGGTTGAGGGCCTCGGTGGCGCGCTTGACGGCGGCGAGATCGTCGCCGGCGAGGGCGGCGCGCAGGGCATGCATGAGCGCGTCGATGCCGGCGCGCTCGGCCGGCGTCAGCAGTTCGCCGCCGTTCTCGGCCAGGGCAGCCTCGCTGGCTTCCAGCAGCCGACGGCCGTCCACCCCGGCCTCGAGCAGATTGCGCGCGGCCATGTCGTCCTGGGCGTGCGCGTAGGAATCCTTGAGCATGTTCGCCACTTCGTCGTCCGTCAGCCCGTAGGACGGCTTCACGGCGATGCTGGACTCGATGCCGGTACCCGTCTCCCGCGCCATCACCGAGAGCAGGCCGTCGGCGTCCACCTGGAAGGTGACGCGCACCCGCGCCGCCCCCGCCACCATCGGCGGGATGCCGCGCAGCTCGAAGCGGGCCAGGCTGCGGCAGTCGGACACCAGTTCCCGCTCGCCCTGCACCACGTGGATGCTCATGGCGGTCTGGCCGTCCTTGTAGGTGGTGAATTCCTGCGCCCGCGCGGTGGGGATGGTGGCATTGCGCGGGATGATCTTCTCGGTGAGGCCGCCCATGGTCTCCAGGCCCAGCGACAGGGGCACCACGTCCAGCAGCAGCCAGTCGTCGCCGCTCTTGTTGCCGGCCAGCACGTTGGCCTGGATGGCGGCGCCCAGGGCCACCACCTTGTCCGGGTCCAGGTTGGTCAGCGGCGTCTGCCCGAAGAACTCGCCCACCGCCGCCTGGATGCGCGGGATGCGGGTGGAACCGCCGACCATGACCACGCCCTTGACGTCCTCCGCCTGCAGGCCGGCGTCGCGCAGGGCCTTGCGGCAGGGCAGCAGGGTCTTGTTGACCAGGCTCGCGGTGATTTCGTTGAAGATCGCCTCGCTGAGCCGCAGGTCGACGACCTCGCCGGTGGTCAGCACGGCGGTGATGTGGGCCTCGCCGTGGTCGGACAGATTCTCCTTGGCCTCGCGCGCGTGCGCCATCAGCAGGGCCTTGTCCGCGTCCGCCAGGGTGTGGATGCGCGCCTGGTCCAGCGCCCAGCAGTAGATGCGGCGATCGAAGTCGTCACCCCCCAGGGCGGAGTCGCCGTTGGTGGCCAGCACCTCGAACACGCCCTTGGTGAGCCTGAGGATGGAGATGTCGAAGGTGCCGCCGCCCAGGTCGTAGACCGCGTAGAGGCCCTCGGCGGCGTTGTCCAGGCCGTAGGCGATGGCGGCGGCGGTGGGTTCGTTGAGCAGGCGCAGGACGTTGAGGCCCGCCACCCGGGCGGCATCCTTGGTGGCCTGGCGCTGGGCATCGTCGAAGTAGGCCGGCACAGTGATGACCGCGCCCACCAACTCGCCACCCAGGGCGGCCTCGGCGCGGGCCTTCAGCACTTTCAGGATTTCGGCGGACACCTCGACCGGACTCTTCACCCCCGCCACGGTCTTGATCTGCACCATGCCCGGCGCGTCGACGAACTGGTAGGGCATGGTGGCGGCATCCGGAATGTCCTGGATGCCGCGACCCATGAAGCGCTTGGCGGAAATGAGGGTGTTGTGCGGATCCTCGGCGGCCTGTACCAGGGCGGACAGTCCGACGGTGGTCGAACCATCCTTGTGGTAGCGCACCACCGAGGGCAACAGGCCGTGGCCGCGGGCGTCGTTGAGCACCACGGCGACGCCGTTGCGCACCGTGGCCACCAGGGAATTGGTGGTGCCCAGGTCGATCCCCACCGCCAGCCGGTGCTGATGGGGCGCGGTGGAGAAGCCGGGTTCGGCGATTTGCAGGAGGGCCATGGGTCTTAGCGGGAAACGGGAAATGGGAAAAGAGAAACGAAGGCCGCGCGATGCGTACGTCTTCCGTTTCCCTTTTCCCGTTTCCCCTTCTCAATCCAACGATTCATAGGCCGCACCCACCTCTTCCAGCAACTTGTCCATGAAGCGCAACTTGCGCAGGGTATCACTCGCGCCGGCATAGTCGCGCCGCTCGTCCAGCAACTCGCTGAGCAGCTCCCGCATCTCCTTCGCGCGGGCTTTCAGGGTGCGCTCCAGCGTCTCCAGGGCGGCCCCATCCCGCGCGGCGCGAGCATTCTCCAGGGCCTCGCGCCATTCCATCTGCGCCATGATGAAGTCCGCCGGCATGGACGTATTCATGGGGTCCATGGCATCGACGCCGTTGAGCAGCAACAGGTAGCGCGCCCGCTCGAACGGCTTCTTCAGGGTCTGGTAGGCCTCGTTGACCTTGGTGGTCCACTGCATGGCCAGGCGCTGTTCCGCTTCGCCGGCGTGGGCGAACCGGTCCGGATGGATTTCCGCCTGGATGTCCCGGTAAGCCTTGTCCAGCTTGTCCGCGTCCAGGGCGAAGGCATGAGGCAGGCCGAACAGGTCGAAGTGGTTCTGGTTGAAGTCGAGGGACATGGGGGAAACGGGAAAAGGGAAAAGAGAAACGGGAAACGTAACCGTCCCCCGTTTCCCGTTTCCCGGGCCGGAGTCAGACGTTGAACGATTCCCCGCAGCCGCAGGCCGACTTGACGTTGGGGTTGTGGAACTTGAAGCCTTCGTTGAGGCCTTCGCGCACGTAATCCAACTCGGTGCCGGCCAGATACGAGAGGCTCTTCGGATCGACGTAGACAGCGACGCCGTGGCACTCGAACTTCGCGTCCTCGGGGTCCTCCATATCGACGAATTCCAGCTTGTAGGCCATGCCGGAACAGCCGGAGGTGCGCACGCCCAGCTTGATGCCCAGGCCCTTGCCACGCTTGGCGAGGAAGTTCCTGATGTGGTTCGCAGCGCGCTCGGAAAGGGTGACCGAACCGCTGGCGGGGCCAATGTCCAGTTGGGTCAGGTCTGAGGCCATCCCCTCGGGGACAGCGCAGGTGGCAGCTCCCATTTCAGTGCTCCTTGGGCGGGTTGCAGGCGGTGTATTCGGCGCTGCCGCCGGCATTGCCGTGCTTCTGCTTGTAGTCGGCGACGGCGGCCTTGATGGCGTCCTCGGCCAGGATCGAGCAGTGGATCTTCACCGGCGGCAGGGCCAGTTCCTCGGCGATCTGGGTGTTCTTCAGGTTCATCGCCTCGTCCAAGGTCTTGCCCTTGACCCACTCGGTCACCAGCGAGGAGGAAGCGATGGCGGAACCGCAACCGTAGGTCTTGAACTTGGCGTCCTCGATGACGCCCTGCTCGTTGACCCGGATCTGCAGTTTCATCACGTCGCCGCAGGCCGGCGCGCCCACCATGCCAGTGCCGACACCCAGGTCTTCCTTGGCGAAGGAGCCGACGTTGCGGGGGTTCTCGTAGTGGTCCAGGACTTTGGTGCTGTATGACATGTTTTGCTCCTTGCGTCGCGGGGAAAAGGGAAACGGGAAAAGAGAAACGTGTTAACCGTCGCGTTATCGATGGTTTGCCCCAGCGTTTCCGATTTCCCTTTTCCCGTTTCCCGAATCAATCAATGTGCCGCCCACTGCACCGTGTTGAGGTCGATGCCATCCTTGTACATCTCCCACAGGGGGGACATGTCGCGCAGCTTGCCGATCTTCTCGTGCAAGAGCTTGATGGTGTAGTCGATCTCTTCCTCGGTGGTGAAGCGGCCGATGGTGAAGCGGATGGAACTGTGCGCCAGCTCGTCGTTGCGGCCCAGGGCCTTCAACACGTAGGACGGCTCCAGGCTGGCGGAGGTGCAGGCGGAACCGGAGGACACGGCCAGATCCTTGATGGCCATGATCAGGCTCTCGCCCTCGACGAAGTTGAAGCTGACGTTCAGGTTGCCGGCGATGCGGTGCTCGTAGTCGCCGTTGAGGTGGACTTCCTCGATGTCCTGCAAGCCCTTCCACAGCTTGTCGCGCAGGAGGCGGATGCGTTCGGTCTCGGCGCCCATCTCCAGCCTGGCAATGCGGAAGGCCTCGCCCATGCCGACGATCTGGTGGGTGGCCAGGGTGCCGGAGCGCATGCCGCGCTCGTGGCCGCCGCCATGCATCTGGGCTTCCAGGCGGACGCGCGGCTTGCGCCGCACGTAGAGGGCGCCGATGCCCTTGGGGCCGTAGGTCTTGTGCGCGGAGAAGGACATCAGGTCCACCTTCAGCTTGGCCAGGTCGATCTCCACCTTGCCGGTGGCCTGGGCCGCATCGACGTGGAACAGCACGCCCTTGGAGCGACACAGCTCGCCGATGGCGGGAATGTCCTGAATGACGCCGATCTCGTTGTTCACGAACATCACCGATACCAGGATGGTGTCGGGGCGGATGGCGGCCTTCAGCTCTTCCAGGTCGATGAGGCCGTTCGGCCGCACGCCCAGGTAGGTCACCTCGAAGCCTTCCCGCTCCAGTTCGCGCATGGTGTCCAGCACCGCCTTGTGCTCGGTCTTCAAGGTGATCAGGTGCTTGCCCTTGCCCTGGTAGAAGTGGGCGGCGCCCTTGATGGCGAGGTTGTTGGACTCGGTGGCGCCGGAGGTCCAGACGATCTCCTTGGGATCGGCGTTGACCAGGGCGGCCACATGGCCGCGGGCCTCTTCCACGGCCTTGTCCGAATCCCAGCCGAAGACGTGGGAACGCGAAGCCGGGTTGCCGAACAGTTCGGTCAGGTAGGGAATCATCTTCGCGGCCACGCGCGGGTCCACCGGGGTGGTGGCCGAGTAGTCGAGGTAGATCGGGGTCTTCACCATCATGCGCTCCATCAGCCGTTGGCGGCCACCTTGAGATCCGCCGAACCCACCACGCGGCGGTGTTCGTGCTTCTTGCCGGCGCACTGTTCCGGCTTGTCGAGTTGCTGTTGCACCAGCTCGGCCAGGTGCACGGAATCCAGGTAGTCGTAGATGCGCGCGTTCAGGCTCATCCACAGGTCGTGCGTCATGCACTCGCGGTCATCGTGGCAGTTGCCGAGGCCGCCACACTGGGTGGCGTCGATGGGCTCGTCGACGGCGCGGATGATGTCGGCCACGGTGATCTCGGTCATCGGCCGTGCCAGGGTGTAGCCGCCGCCGGGGCCGCGCACGCTGTCGACGATACCCTGCCGGCGCAGGCGGCCGAACAGTTGTTCCAAATAGGACAGGGAGATGCGCTGGCGGTCGCTGATGCCGGCCAGGGTGACGGGACCGCGCTGATGGCGCATGCCCAGGTCGATCATCGCCGTTACCGCAAAACGTCCTTTGGTGGTCAGCCGCATGATGTGCCTCGTGATTGAAGTGGGGTTGGCGTCACTCTACTAATCCTGATTATTTTGGTCAACTATTATTTCTTCAAGTCCTTCAGTCCACCAGTTTGTTCAGACTGTCGGCATCCAGATGGTCCTCCGGCTTGGCCTTCTCGGCCTTGCCGCCCAGGCGTTCGAGCTCGCTGACGATCCAGTCGATGCGCTGATCGGCATGCGCGGAATGGTCGATGAGACCGTGGATGGCCTTCACCATGGGGTCGTTCATGTCCGCCCCCACGCCGTAGGCGGAGAAGCCCAGCTTGTTGGCCGCTTCCTCACGCGCCCGGTCCTGCTCGGCGTCGAGGATGCGGGCGGGAATGCCGATGGCGGTGGCGCCGGTCGGCACGTCCTTCACCACCACCGCGTTGGAGCCCACCTTGGCGCCGGCGCCAATGGTGATGGGACCCAGGATCTTGGCGCCGGCGCCGACGATGACGCCCGCCTCCAGGGTAGGATGGCGCTTGCCCTTCTGCCAGGAGGTGCCGCCCAGGGTGACGCCGTGGTAGAGGGTGCAGTCGTCGCCGATCTCGGCGGTCTCGCCCACCACCACGCCCATGCCGTGATCGATGAACACCCGCCGGCCGATCCGCGCGCCGGGGTGGATTTCGATGCCGGTGACCCAGCGCGCCAGCAAGCTGGAAAAGCGGGCCAGCCACTTCAGCCCCATGCCCCACAGGCCATGCGAGAAACGATGCCAGAGAATGGCGTGCAGGCCGGGATAGGTGGTGAGCACCTCGAAGAAGGTGCGCGCCGCCGGGTCACGGTCGAACACGATGCGGATGTCTTCCCGCAGTCTGGCGAACATTTGAATATTCGAATGGTTAAATCGGACTGCGGAGTATGCAATTCCCGACCGGCGCGGTCAATTTCTCCGGGGCGTCCCGGGATTTTTCATGGCGGCGACGATGCCACGCCAGATCGCCACCTCCTCCTTCTCCAGGCCCGCCTTGGCGAAGAAGCGGCGCAGGCGGGGCATCAGGCGTTTGGGATGGGCGGGATCGTGGAAGCCCACCTCGACCAGGGCCTTCTCCATCTCCACAAACAGGGCTTCCTGGGCGGCGTGGGGCGCCAATTCGAATTCGGGCAGGGGCAGCACCGCGTCCTCCGCCGTGCTGCGCAGTTCGTAGGCCAGCACCTGCACCGCCGCACCCAGGTTGAGCGAGGCGTAACCCGGGTTGCTGGGGATGTTGACGAGCCAGCGGCATTGCATGAGCTGCTCGTTGGACAGGCCGAAGGTCTCCGAGCCGAAGACGATGGCGACCGCTCCGGACCGGGCCAGCTTCAGAATTTCCGGCGCCGCCTGGCGCGGTGTGTAGGCCGGATGCGGCAGATCGCGCCGGCGCGCGGTGCAGGCGGCGCTCAGCACGGTATCGGCCAGGGCGTCGGCGAGGGCGTCGAACACGCGCGCGGCCTCCAGCACATCCACCGCGCCGGAGGCCCGCGCCCGCGCCTCGTCGTCGATGGCGCATTTGGGATTCACCAGGGCCAGGTCGGACAGGCCCATGACCTTCATGGCGCGGGCCGTGGCGCCGAGGTTGCCGGGATGGCTGGTTTCCACCAGCACGATGCGTACATTCAGGAGAGGCGAGGGAAGGTTCAAGGTAAAATCCGCGCGGAATTCATCGCTCTTTGGAAAATCATGCACCCGATGCTCAACACGGCCGTGAAGGCCGCCCGGCGCGCCGGCGCCGTCATCAACCGCGCGTCCATGGATCTGGACCGCCTCACCGTGCGCGCCAAGCGCGAGAACGATTTCGTCAGCGAGGTGGACCAAACGGCGGAACAGGCCATCATCGAAACCCTGCTGGAGGCGTATCCGAAGCACGCGATTCTAGCCGAGGAGTCGGGCGTCACCGGCGAATCGGAATACCAGTGGGTGATCGACCCCCTCGACGGCACCACCAATTTCCTGCACGGCTTCCCCCAATACGCCGTGTCCATCGCCCTGCTGCATCGCGGGCAGCTTTCCCAAGCCGTCATCTACGACCCGGTGCGCAACGACCTCTACACCGCCAGCCGCGGCCGCGGCGCCTTCCTCAATGACCGCCGCATCCGCGTCTCCCGGCGCGACAAGCTGCAGGACGCCCTCATCGGCACCGGCTTCCCCTATCGCGACTTCACCCATCTGGACGCCTACACGGCCATGTTCCGCGAGCTGGTGCAGAAGACCTCCGGCCTGCGCCGGCCTGGCTCCGCCGCCCTCGACCTGGCCTGGGTCGCCGCCGGCCACACCGACGGCTTCTTCGAGATCGGCCTGAATCCCTGGGACATCGCCGCCGGCTGCCTGCTGATCCTGGAAGCGGGCGGACTGGTGAGCGACTTCGCCGGCGAGGAGCATTACCTCAAGTCCGGCAACGTGGTGGCGGGCAATCCCAAGGTGTTCGTGCAACTGCTACAGGCCATCACGCCGCACGTGACGGTGGCGCTGAAGGGCTGACCCGCCGCGCATGCCGGTCGCCACCCTGGAACTGCTCGCCCCGGCGCGCACCGCCGACATCGGTCGCGAGGCCATCCTGCACGGCGCCGACGCGGTGTACATCGGCGGGCCGGACTTCGGCGCCCGCCACAACGCCGGCAACAGCGTGGCCGACATCGCCGGTCTGGTGGAATTCGCCCACCGCTACCACGCCCGCATCTACGCCACCCTCAACACCATCCTGCACGACGCCGAGTTGGAACCGGCGCGCAGGCTGATCCGCGAGCTGTACGACGCCGGCGTCGACGCCCTCATCGTGCAGGACATGGGCCTGCTGGAACTCGACCTGCCGCCCATCGACCTGCACGCCTCCACCCAGTGCGACATCCGCAGCCCGGAGAAAGCCCGCTTCCTGGCCGACGTGGGCTTCTCCCAGGTGGTGCTGGCGCGGGAATTGTCGATCCCGGAAATCACGCAGATTCGCGCCGCCGTGCCCGCCGATGTCGTCATCGAATATTTCGTCCACGGCGCCCTCTGCGTGGCCTTTTCCGGCCAGTGCTACATCAGCCATGCCCACACCGGCCGCAGCGCCAACCGGGGCGACTGCTCGCAGGCCTGCCGCCTGCCCTACACCCTGAAGGACCAGGACGGCCGCGTGGTCGCCTTCGAAAAGCACCTGCTGTCGGTGAAGGACAACAACCAGAGCGGCAACCTCGCCGCCCTCGTCGACGCCGGCGTGCGCAGCTTCAAGATCGAGGGCCGTTACAAGGACGCGGGCTACGTGAAGAACATCACCGGCCACTACCGGCGTCTGCTCGACGGGCTGCTGGAACGGCGGCCCGCTCATTTACCAATTCTCGGCCGCGCCTCCAGCGGCCGCACCACCCTGCTGTTCGACCCGGACCCGGACAAGACCTTTCATCGCGGCTCCACCGACTACTTCGCCAGCGGCCGCAAGGCCGACATCGGCGCCTTCGACACCCCCGCCTTCGTGGGCTTGCCGCTGGGCACGGTGACCCGGGTCGGGCCGGACTGGTTCGAACTCGAAACCGAGCAGCCCATGGCCAACGGCGACGGCCTCGCCTACCTGCACAAACGCGAGGTCAAGGGCATTCAGGCCAACACCGCCGAATTGATGCGCGGGAATGACGGCAAGCAAACCTGGCGCGTCTTCCCCAACGACCCCCTCGCCGCCCTCCCCGGCCTCAAGCCCGGCCTGGCCATCCACCGCAACCGCGACCACGTCTGGGAACAGGCCCTGGCACGGCCCTCGGCGGAACGGCGCATCGTCCTGCGGGCCGTTTTGCGCGAGACCGACACCGGCTTCGCCCTGGAACTCATCGACGAGGACGGCGTGACCGCCGCCGCCGACACTCCCTTCGACAAGCAACCGGCCCGGGATCCGGCCCAGGCGGAAGCCTCCCTGAAGGCCCAACTGGATCGCTTCGGCAACACGGATTTCCGCGTCACCGTCATCGCCGTGCAATGGACCCAGCCCTGGTTCGTGCCCGCCTCGCTGCTCAACAAGCTGCGCCGGGAAGCGGTGGAAAAGCTGGAGGCGGCCCGCCTGGCCGCCCATGTCCGCCCGCTACGCCGTCCGGCGGTGGAGCCGCCCGTGCCCTACCCGGAAGAAACCCTCAGCTACCTCGCCAACGTCTACAACCAGGCCGCCCGCCGCTTCTATGAAAAGCACGGTGTCCGGCTCATCGCCGCCGCCTACGAGGCCCACGAGGACCCCGGCGAGGTGTCATTGATGATCACCAAGCACTGCCTGCGCTATTCCTTCAGCCTCTGCCCCAAGCAGGCCAAGGGCGTCACCGGCGTGCAGGGCCAGGTAAGGGCCGAGCCCATGCTGCTGGTCAACGGCGACGAGAAACTGACCCTGAACTTCGACTGCCGCGCCTGTGAAATGCACGTCATCGGGCGCATGAAAAAGCACATCCTGAAAAGCCCACCGCCCTCGGCGGTGCCGTTGACGTTTCATAGAGAACGGCCGGGCTGATCGGGGCTACGCGGCGATTCCTCGACACTTCTGATCGTTTTCGGACAGATTCCTGGCATGCGCCAGCGTGTTTCCGCCGGGGTGATATGGAGACCGCCCGGCATGTTGGGCATGCATCGTTGCCGCATCCTCATCGAAAGGGGGATGCGCTGCGCTCGCCAGGGTGGGCATTGCCCGTTGCGGCATGGCGTTCGCGCGGATGCCCGGAATTTCCGATGCTGGCATCAAGGTTGCTGCAACCCGTGGGCGGGTCGTGGCGGGGAAAGCCCCCCGGCGCCGCGACTCCACCTTCAGGAGGTTCAGCATGGCCAGCTTGCTCAAACCTGTCGCGAACAGCAACGATGTGCGCGGTGCCAACGGCGAGGCGGCATGGATTGGCATACGCGTGGATCTCGGCGGCGGCCAGTTCGCCTATGTGGTGGCGGCCGGGGCCAGCCTGGCGCATTTCCGCGAATTCGACATCCCGGAATGGGTGTCCACCTCAGACGGCAAGGTCTGGCGTTTCGAAGGCGTGTGCGGGGATATCGAGGCCGCCTCCTGCCATGACGGCCTGCTGACCTTGCCGCCCGGCCTCTTCATGCGTTGATGCCGCGCGCTCGGCGCTATGCATGCCGGCGGCGTTTTCGTCGCGCCGCTCTATAGTGACTCAGTGAACTCCTCGTCTGCCATCCCCAAGCGTGAAGGTCCGGGACAAGCATGTGCCGGAAGCGCGGACAGCGTTGCCGCCGCCCGCCCGGCGGAGCCTCCGCGATGATCTGGGAAGCGTGACTGACGCTGGGGGTGGTCGCCCTGTGCATCGGCCTCCTGGCCACCAACCGGTTTCCCGCCGACGTCGTCATGGTGGGCGGCCTCACCCTGCTCCTGCTGGCCGGCGTGCTGACGCCGGTGGCGGCCCTCAGCGCCTTCCTCAACAACACGCCGGTGGTGGCCATGTTCATCCCGGCAGTGCAGGACTGGGCCAGGCGGCACAACCTCGCCGTCTCCCACCTGATGCTGCCGCTGAGCTATGCCGCCATCGCCGGCGGCACCTGCACCCTGATCGGCACCAGCACCAACCTGGTGGTCAACGGCCTGCTGCTGAAGGAAACCGAGCTGTCCGGCCTGGGCTTCTTCGACATCGCCTGGGTGGGCATCCCGACCCTGATCCTGACCATTGCCTTCACTGTGCTGTTCGGCCGGCGCCTGTTGCCCGAGCGCCAGTCGGTGATGAGCCGTATGGCGGATGCGCGGGAGTACACGGTGGAAATGCTGGTGGAAGCGGACAGCCCCCTGGACGGCAAGAGCATCCGCGCGGGGCGCTTTCGCACCCTCTATCAGGCCGCCATCATCGCCGTGGCCGCTGCCAGCCGCCTGGACGTCAGCGTGATGCCCTTCGCCATCGTCATCATGAAGGCCGCCTCGGCCAGCTTCGCCACCCCCCTCGGCTACCAGACCAACCTGATGGTCATGGGGCCGGGCGGATACACCTTCTCCGACTACTTCCGCCTGGGCATTCCCCTGACCGTGCTCACCGGCGTGCTCACCGTCCTCATCGCTCCCCTGGTCTGGCCGTTCTGAACACAGCCGGCGCGGAAGGGCGCTCCCGCAGGCTTGCCTGGCATCTTCTCCACCCCACCCCGCGTTCATCTAGATCACCAATCGATTGGATACGTTTAATTCATTGGCCGCAAAGTTGAGTGAAGCCTAAGGTTGTATCTGGAAGCCCCCCGATCACCCTGATACCAAGGAGTCATCCATGAGCAGCGCAAGCAAGTGCCCCTTCCACGCCGCGCAAGGCGCGCGCGCCACCGCCGGCGCCCAGTCCAACAGCGACTGGTGGCCGAACCAGTTGAACCTGAAGATCCTGCACCAGCACACTCCCGTGTCCAGTCCGCTGGGCGAGGATTTCAATTACGCCGAGGCCTTCAAGAAGCTCGACCTGGCCGCCGTGAAGCGCGACCTCACCGCCCTGATGACCGACTCCCAGGATTGGTGGCCGGCCGACTGGGGCCACTATGGCGGTCTCTTCATCCGCATGGCCTGGCACAGCGCCGGCACCTACCGCATCGCCGACGGGCGCGGCGGCGCCGGCCACGGCAACCAGCGCTTCGCGCCGGTCAACAGCTGGCCCGACAACGTCAACCTGGACAAGGCGCGCCGCCTGCTCTGGCCGATCAAGAAGAAGTACGGCAACCAAATCTCCTGGGCCGACCTCATCATCCTGGCCGGCAACGTGGCCATGGAATCCATGGGCTTCAAGACCTTCGGCTTCGCCGGCGGACGCGAGGACATCTGGGAACCGGAAGAGGACGTCTACTGGGGTGGCGAGGCCGAATGGCTGGGCGACAAGCGCTACAGCGGCGAGCGTGAACTGGAAAACCCGCTGGCCGCCGTGCAGATGGGCCTGATCTACGTCAACCCCGAGGGCCCCAACGGCGTGCCCGACGCGCTCGCGTCCGGCCGTGACGTGCGCGAAACCTTCCGCCGCATGGCCATGAACGACGAGGAAACCGTCGCCCTGATCGCCGGCGGCCACACCTTCGGCAAATGCCACGGCGCCGGCGACGCCAAGCTGGTCGGCCCCGAGCCCGAGGCCGCGCCCATCGAACAGATGGGCCTGGGCTGGCAGAACGCCCTGGGCAGCGGCAAGGGCGGCGACACCACCAGCAGCGGCATCGAGGGCGCCTGGACGCCGAACCCCACGCAGTGGGACAACGGCTACTTCGACATGCTGTTCGGCTACGACTGGAACCTGGTGAAGAGCCCCGCCGGCGCCTGGCAGTGGGTGCCGGTGAACCCGGAGGCCAAGGATCTCGCCCCGGCCGCCCACGATCCGTCGCGGAAGGTCACCACCATCATGACCACAGCGGATCTTTCGCTACGCATGGATCCGGCCTACAAGCCCATTTCCAAGCGCTTCCACGAAAACCCGGCGCAGTTCGCCGACGCTTTCGCCCGCGCCTGGTTCAAGCTGACCCACCGCGACCTGGGGCCGCGATCGCGCTACCTGGGCCCGGAAGTGCCCGCCGAAGAACTGATCTGGCAGGACCCGGTGCCGGCCGTCGACCACCCGCTGATCGACACCCAGGATATCGCCGGCCTGAAAGCCAAGCTGCTCGCCTGCGGTCTTTCCGTCGCCGAACTGGTCGGCACCGCCTGGGCCTCGGCCGCCAGCTTCCGTGGCTCGGACAAGCGCGGCGGCGCCAACGGCGCGCGCATCCGCCTGGCCCCGCAGAAGGATTGGGAAGCCAACCAGCCGGCGCAACTGGCCAAGGTGCTGGCCGTCCTCGAAGGCGTCCAGCGTGACTTCAACGCCACCGCCGCCGGCGGCAAGAAGGTCTCCCTGGCCGACCTCATCGTCCTCGCCGGTTGCGCCGCCGTCGAGCAGGCCGCCAAGGCGGGCGGGCATGCGATCGAGGTGCCGTTCAGCCCCGGCCGCACGGATGCGTCCCAGGAACAGACCGACGTCGTCTCCTTCGAAGCGCTGGAACCCGTCGCCGACGGCTTCCGCAACTACGTCAAGGGGAACTCCGGCGTGCGCGCCGAGGAACGGCTGCTCGACAAGGCGCAACTGCTGACTCTCAGCGCGCCGGAAATGACGGTGCTGGTCGGCGGCCTGCGCGTGCTGAACGCCAATGTCGGCCAGTCCGCGCATGGGGTCTTTACGCAGCGGCCGGGCACGCTCAGCAACGACTTCTTCGTCAACCTGGTGGACATGGGCACGGTGTGGACGCCCACCTCCGACGCCGCCGAGCTGTTCGAAGGCCGCGACCGCGCCACTGGCGCGAACAGGTGGACGGCCACGCGGGTCGACCTGGTGTTCGGCGCGAACTCGCAGTTGCGCGCGCTGGCCGAGGCCTACGCCCAGGACGACGCGAAGGAGAAGTTCGTGCGCGACTTCGCCGCTGCCTGGAGCAAGGTCATGCACCTGGACCGCTTCGATCTGAAGTAAGCCCGGCAAGGGGGCCGGTGGGCGCCGGCTCTCTGCTCCGGCGACTCGATTAGCCTTCAAGCACAGCCGGCCGGATGCTGTCATGACTGAAGTGCCGGCCGGCACACCTGTTCAGGTAGATTGGGTTACTCTGGGCTGAAGCACGGCCAACCAGGGGCATGCCATCATGAGCACAACGCGGACGGAACGGGATTCTTTCGGCGTCATCGAGGTGCCCGCCGAGCGGCTCTGGGGAGCGCAGACCCAGCGCGCGCTCCAGCACTTTTGCATTTCCAGAGAAGCCATGCCGGGCGAGCTCGTCCTGGCGCTCGCCCTGGCCAAGCTGGCCTGCGCGGCGGTCAACCGGGACCTCGGCCTGCTGCGGGCGGACAAGGCCGACGCCATCATCGCCGCCGCCGGCGAAGTCCTCGTGGGCCGGCATGGCGCCGAGTTCCCCCTGCGGGTGTGGCAATCCGGTTCCGGCACCCAGAGCAACATGAACATGAACGAGGTGCTGGCCAACCGGGCCTCCGAACTGCTTGGTGGCCCGCGCGGCGAAGGCCGTCTGGTCCATCCCAACGACGAGGTCAATCTCGGCCAGTCCACCAACGATCTCTTCCCCACCGCCATGCATGTCGCCGCCGGCATGGGACTGTCGCGACGACTGTTGCCCGCGCTGGTCGGCTTGCGCGGCGCGCTGGCGGAAAAGTCGGCGGCCTTCGCCGACATCGTCAAGATCGGCCGCACTCATTTGCAGGACGCCACGCCGCTGACCCTGGGCCAGGAATTCTCCGGCTATGTGGCGCAACTGGAGCAGGCCGAGCGGAGCATCAGCGCCGCGCTGCCGCCGCTGCTCGAACTGGCGGTCGGCGGCACAGCGGTGGGGACGGGCCTCAACACCCATCCGGAATTCGGCGCCCGCGTCGCGGCGGAGCTGGCCCGACGCGGAGGATTGCCATTCACCAGCGCCCCCAACAAGTTCGCGGCGCTGGCCGGCCACGACGCCCTGGTGGCGGCCCACGGCGCCCTCAAGACCCTGGCAACGGCCCTGATGAAAATCGCCAACGATGTCCGCTGGCTGGCTTCCGGACCCCGCTGCGGCCTGGGCGAGCTGCGCATTCCCGAGAACGAGCCGGGCAGCTCGATCATGCCCGGCAAGGTGAATCCGACCCAGTGCGAGGCGCTCACCATGATCTGCTGCCAGGTCTTCGGCAACGATGTGGCCATCACCCTGGGCGGCGCCTCCGGGAATTTCGAGCTGAATGTGTACAAGCCATTGATCGCCCACAACTTCCTGCAAAGCCTGCGCCTGCTGGCCGATGGCATGGCCGCGTTCGAGGCCTATTGCGCGCGTGGCATCGAAGCCAGCCCCGGGCGCATCGAGGCATTGCTTACGAACTCGTTGATGCTGGTGACCGCGTTGACGCCGCATATCGGCTACGACCGGGCGGCGGAGATCGCCCGTCTGGCGCACCGAAACAACATCACGCTGAAACAGGCGGCCCTGGCATCGGGCCATGTCTCGGAGGACGACTTCGAACGCTGGGTCCAGCCGGCTAGGATGGTCCGGCCAACCGGAACATGAGCCGCAACCTGGCCTCAATGGGCATGGGTGCGCCAGGTAAACCAGTTGAATCCATAAGTATCATCCTCGACGAAGTCCGGCGCGGCTTCCCGCCATGCCTGCGGATCGATTATCGGGACCCAGCCGAGTCTCCATCCGCGCTGCTGGTCCTCAACCACTTCCGGGTGTTGTTCCAAATAGCGGTTCATGAAGCGCGTGAAATCCGAAACGTATGCCTTGTCCATCTCGATCTCCTTTGAGATTCCATCAAGCCGGTCGTGCGGCCTGTCAGCGGCCATCGGCCGGGCGCCGGGAAACGTCCACCACCGTGGCTTGCGCGAAGGTCCGGCCATCCTCGTCGAAACTCGCCAGACTCACTTCAACCGGAAATGTGCCGCCGTCCTTGCGACATCCATGTAGATCGAATCCCTCCCCCATGGTTCTCGTCGCGGGATGCGCCAGATAGCCCGCGCGCAGTTGGGCGTGGTTGGCCCGGCTGACCAGGGGCACCAGGGTTTCCAAGGGCTGATCGAGCAGTTCGCCGGCCGCGTAGTCGAACATGGTGTCGAGGGCGGGATTGGTCATCTGGATGCGACCCTCGTCATCGACGACCAGCAGGCCATGGGGGTTGGTTCGCATCAGGCGCCGCAGGCGTTCCTCGCTTTGCCGATGCAGCGCCTCGATGCGCTTGCGTTCGGAGATATCGGAGACGAATGCGTCCACATAGCCTTCGCCCTTCTCGGTAAAGGGGCTCAGGCTGATTTCCACCGGGAATACGCTGCCGTCCTTGCGGCGGCCGTTCAGGTCCAGCCCGTACCCCATGGGTCGGGCGACGGGCGCCTCCATGTAGTTCGAAAACTGTTCTCGATGCAGGCAGCGCACCGCCTCGGGCAACAGCACTTCGAGCGCCTGGCCCGGCAATTCCTCCGGTCCATACCCGAACATGCGCGCCAGGGCCGGGTTTGCCAGAACGATGCGCCCGGCCTTGTCGACCACCAGCAGGCCATTGACGTTGGCTTCCACCACCAGGCGGAAGCGGTTGCTCACTTCGGCCAGGCGGTTGGCCGCCGCCGCTTCGGCATGGGCCTTGACCGCTTCCACCTTGGCCCGGGTACGGCCGCTCAGGGCCCGCGCCAGCCAGGCGGTGAGGATGCCGAAGAGGGTGAGCAGGATCAGGGTGTTGAGGCCGATCGCGCGCCAGACGCCGTTGTGGATCGCCTCCTGTTCGCTGCCGGGCAGGTGTGAAACGACCAACCAGCGTGGGATCTCCGCGATGGCCCGCGTGTCGGTGACCTTGAGGGGGTAGACAGTGCTCCAGATCCACAGGCCGCTGGCGTCCTCGAACTGGCCCGACGGGATGCGGGTAATCGCTTTCCAGGCCTGCGGATAGTCGCTGCCCAGGGTCCTGCCGTTCTGGAACATGAAGCCCCAGGTATCTTCCGGGTTCGGGCTCACCAGCCAGTACCCCGCGCTGTTCAACAGGATGGCCCGACCGCGGGCGCCGATCAGGCTGTCGGTGAAGGCATCGAGAAAGTACCGGGCGGCCACATCGAGGACCAGGATGCCGCGCGCCTTGCCGTTGCCGTCCTCAAGCGGCGTCGCCAGTCGCAGCATGGGCTTGTGGGGGATTTCCACCTGACCGCGCTCGACGTTCAGGTCTAGGGGCGAGATGAAGATCTGGCCGGGCTGCAGACGCATGGCATCGGTGAAGTAGTAGCTGCCGGACTGATCTTGCAGTTTGTCCACCGGAACGATTTCCGGCCGTCCGGCCACCTCGTTGACGCGCACCCGTTCCATGCCGTTCTGGTCGATCCAGCGCGCCTTGTCATACATCGCGTTGAAGGCGAGCAAGCTGGCGAACGCGGTGGCCATGCCCCGGGCGGTGTCCTGGCCGCCGGTGTCGATGGCTTGCCGCACGGCGTTCTCCCGGACGAGGGTGCGCAATTGGTGAAGTGGCGCGTGCAACCCGTCGTCCAGACGCCGCACCCCCATGACGACGGTGGCGATCTCGTTGGACCGGGCGATTTCCAGATCGCTGTTGATGCGTTCTTTCCCCACGTACCAGGCGCCGGCCAGGATCAGCAGGGCGATCGGCGTGAAGAGCAGGGAAAACAGGCGAAATGGGAACGTGTTGTTCGAGGTGGCATTTTCCATATTTCTCCGTTCATCTTCGGCACTGGCAGTCCGGGCCGAGGCAACTCAGTTTCGCCATGGCTCGCGCCGGTCCCGTCACCGGAGCCGGCATCCATGTCGATAAAAGGAAGAAATCAGAGGGGCGTGGTGTGTCGACCGGTATCGTCGCTACCCCTGTCGTCGCGTGCCGTGGCGCTCAAATGGGCCAGACGGAGCAGCGTCTTGACCGCCAAAAAGAACCGCATGTGCCTGAAATGTCGGAATCCGCCTCGGAGCCGTCGCCTGGACTCCATTGCGGGCGTGGCTCCAGGTTTTCCATTTCAGTACAAACCGCCGCGTAACACCTGGTTTTCTCAGTTGGGCGTACCTGAACGCACGACAACCCTGCCGTGGCTAAACGTCCAACCGGGGTCGCGCGATCAGCGGCGCGGCATTAGCTGAACGACCCGAAGGAGGCATCCCCCGAATACGCGGGCAAGGGCAACCCGGCCAGGCGGCAGCCCTGGCTAACCGGCCCCTGCGGGAACAACCGATAGAGGTAGCGGCCGCCGCCTTCAGTGGCGAACTCCTTCGCCAGGGAGCGAAGTCGCCGGTGCGCGCTCTGCGTGTTGCCCTGCAATTGGTACGTGGTCCGCAAGGAGTGGATCACCCGCCACTGCATGGACGACAAGTCCCCCAGCCCATCCTTCAGGGCGAGGCCTTGTGCAAGCTCCGGCGACCAGTGCGGAAGGTCGTACAGATTGCCTTCCGGATCCTGGATCGAGAGGGCGGGATCATGGATGGATTTGTTGATATCGAGCATTGCATTCTCTTTGTGGGGTGTCCGTTCCGGAATTCCGGAACGGTGATACTGGGCGCGGCATGTGCCGTCGTTGCCGACGTGCGCGCGCAAGCTCGGATGACTGCACCCGTGGGCGCGCCCGGAGGCGGGCACCCCGGTGAGTATTTAGACGAGCTTGATGCAAGAAGCCTGCATGCCCTTGGGGCCGCTGCGGGCTTCGTAACTGACTCGCTGGGTTTCCTTGAGGGACTTGAAACCGCTGTCCTGGATTTCCGAGAAGTGGGCGAACAGATCGTCGCCACCTTCGTCAGGGGTGATAAAGCCAAAGCCCTTGGCGTCGTTGAACCATTTAACTGTACCGGTAGACATCTACATTCCTTTTTGACACGAATAAATCCGGACTCGCGCCCGGGTGGGGTGCGGTGGCATCAAAGTCTGTAGGGAAAGTACTGAAGCGACGGTGCCGGTGAAGGCTGTTACAGCGGAACTGGAACTACATGGCTTGAATGGACTGCCAGGCCACACTACGCGCAATAACAAACATAAGCAATGTTTATATATTCATAATTTATTTTAATTACATCGCTTGCCCGAGCGTAGCGACCCGCACCGACACAACCAGCATCGGGCTTGTCCCGCCCGGGCCGATAAAGCTGCCGGCCACGGGCGGCACGGCTTCCGGGTGGCGCGCCACGGCCGTGGCGATATGCCGGTTGCCCACCACCTCCCCGGCGGTAGGGTCGAAGCCTCTCCAGCCCGCGCCGGGCAGGTAGACCTCGGCCCAGGCATGGGTCGAGGCATTGCCGGCATCGATATCCGAGGTGAACAGATAGCCGCTGACGAAGCGGCTGGCCAGCCCCAGGCAGCGGCAGGCCTCCATGAACAGGGCGGCGAAATCGCGGCAGGACCCACTGTTGCGCGCCAGGGTCAGCGCCGGCGACTGGACGCCCGGCTCCTCGCGCATCTGGTAGACAAACCGGCCGGCGATGTGGCGGTTCATCTGGTCCAGCAAGGTGAAGGTTTGCAGCGGCCAACGCAGGCCCAAGCCATCCACCCAGCTCCGCACCACCTCCCGGTCGGACGGGTAGACGGCCGGCAGGAAGGGCGCGAGGTCGATCCGCTCCGCCTCGGCGTAAGCGAAGGGATGGTTGACCGCGTAGTCGTCCACCAGGAAATCGAAGGGATTGTCCTCGTAATGCTGGATGACCACGTTGCTGGCGATGCGCAACCGGTCCGCGGCCGCGGTGAAATGCACCTGTGCCACCGAGTTGTCCAGTACGTCGCGCTTCCATTGCAGGCCATGCGCGGGAAAGATGTCCAGGGCCGAAGACTCGATGCGGACGTTGTGGTTCTCCCTGGGGCGCAGCAGCAGCCGGTGCGGCAGCAGCGTCACCGGCACGGGAAAGAGATATTCGGTGACGTGGCTGATATTGAGACGTCGCATGGGTAAGGGCCTTGTCGTCGATCCTGCGCCTGGCCCGGGCCAGGCCTGGTCAAGCTTGGACGATACACCGCCGGGGCTTGCCCGGGCTCGGCGACAATACAGCCGGCCGCGCAAGTCGCGGCCCGGACGGCGCCCCGCTGGCCGCGAGCCTCCCGCGCAGGCCCTAACGCGGCGTTATGATGCCGCGGCGAAGCCATGGGCCTTGTGGCCGCATGACCACATGCCCGGCATGGCGAAGCCGAGCACGCGACCGGGACACAGCCAAACCCATGTACCACGGCGAAAAATTCAACACCTTGACGCATCTGGCCGGTGCTGTCCTGGCGCTGGCCGGCAGCGTGGTGCTCGTCGTCCTGGCCGCGCAAAGCGGCGATCCCTGGAAGATCGTCAGCGTCTCCCTCTACGGCACCACACTGGTCCTGCTCTACAGCTTCTCCACGCTCTACCACGGCCTGCGCGGCCCCGCCAAGGACCTCCTGCGCAAACTGGACCACCAGAGCATCTACCTGCTCATCGCCGGCACCTATACCCCGTTCTGCCTGGTGACCCTGCGCGGTCCCTGGGGCTGGTCCCTGTTTGGCGTGGTATGGGGGCTGGCGGCGCTCGGCATGCTGCTGGAACTGCGGCCGCCACGCGGGGCGCGCATCCTCCCGGTGG
Organism: bacterium; assembly: GCA_009772925.1. Taxonomy (GTDB): domain Bacteria; phylum Pseudomonadota; class Gammaproteobacteria; order Burkholderiales; family Thiobacillaceae; genus PFJX01. Next base: position 244,385 of record WOUQ01000006.1, on the reverse strand, counting down.
TGCTCTACGTCGTCATGGGCTGGGTGGTCCTGGTCGCCCTGCCGCCACTCTGGCGGGCGCTGGGAGCCGCCGGCTTCGCCTGGCTCCTCTCCGGCGGCGTGTTCTACACGGTGGGGATCGTCTTCTATGCTCTGGACAGCCGTTTGATCCACGCGCACGGCGTCTGGCACCTGTTCGTGCTTGCCGGCAGCGTCGCCCATTACGTCGCCATCCTGCGCTTTGTGCTGTAAGCGGAGTTGGCCCGCCGTCGGTGCTGAGCTATGTGAATGCCAAACCCGTCATGACTCAGGTTTGCTCGCTTCATCCGGACTGATCACCGCCCCGCCGCCGGGGCCGGGGCCGGGTAGCGCCTCCCCGGGCGTCTCCTCCGCAAGTTCTTGGCCGCCACCCTCGGCGGCGGCTTTATCGGCAAGTTTCTGCCGGCGCTTTTCTTCCTGCTTCTGTTTCTTCGCCAGATCTCGCTGGCGTTTTTCGAACGCGTAGTTGGGCTTGGCCAAGTGGGCTCCTTTTCTCGCCGCTCGGGCGTGATCGAATAGAGTTCCGATTATCCGGCATAGCGGGACTTCCCGGCGTCGCCGCGCCACGCCAAGCTCATCGCCAGCGTGTGTTCCTGCCGGTCGTCGATAAGCGGAATCGCCATCCCCGCCTGCGCGGCGCGATCGACCGTCAGGCCGGGCGGCTCGGGGCTGTCGGGGCCAAGCAGCAGGATGGCGATGTCATACCCCGTCTCCCGCTAACGGTCGTGAATCTTGTACCCCGGCCAGTGGGCGGAGGGGCGATGTGCAGGCGATCCGTTTCCAGGCGCAATTTTTCGAAGGGCGTGGCGCGCAACGGGGCGCGGAAGCCGAAGGCGCCGCTATTTGGCGAAATTGAAAATCACATTGACCCGGCGGTTATCTTGCCGCCCTTCTTCGCTGGTGTTGTAGGCGATACGCCGGGTCTGACCGAATCCCTCCGCGGCAAGACGCGAACGGGCGATGCCGAAATTGTCGACCAGGTGATTCACCACGTTCTGGGCGCGGCGCTGGGAGATCTCCATCGCCAATTCGGGCGTCCCCTGCAGATTGCCGGTGTGACCCTCCACCGTGGCGGTCACGGCAGGGTTCTCCTGCATGAAATCAGCCACTTTGCGCAGACCGCCCGTGTATTCAGGCTTGATGTTGGCCTGGTTGCGGTCGAACTCGATCAGCAGGGCCATGGTGATCCGGGCGGGAACGACCCTCAGCCCCGCGATATCCGTCACGCAGCCGATGACCGCGTCGATGCGCCGGTTCTGCCGTTTCCCCTCCTCGCTGGCGTTGTCGGCCAGGGGGCGGGTTTCGCCGTAACCCACAGCGGTCAGCCGCGAAGGTGCGATACCCAGGCTCTGCACCAGGTAATCCACCACGCTGTCGGCCCGGCTTTGGGACAGTCTCATGTTGTGCGCATCCGTGCCCACATCGTCGGTGTGGCCCTCGATCACCGCCGAGGTATCCGGGTATTTCTTCATGAAGGTAGCCAGCACGGCGAGCTTCTCCTTCACTTCGCGCTGGATGTCATCCCGGTCGATCTCGAACTGGATGTCGAGGACGGCGCAATATTCCTCGGTTGGCGCCGGAACCGGCGCGAACCGAGCGGACTCCGCCGTCGCGATGGCCATGGGTTGAGGCGCCGGCAGCGGCACAACGGGGCTGACAACCGCCTCCGCCCTCGCCGTTTTATCGCCGACGGGGGGACTGTTTTCCATCGCCATGGGCGCCGGGCAAGGCTTGCCGAGCAACTCCCGGGCAGGGCAGCCGATGGTCAGGTACAACTGGTAGCCAATCGTTTTCCCGGTCGGGCTGGCGGCATTGGAAGGGTCGTAGAACAAGCCGCCCGCCGCCTGCGCGGCGACGATGCCGGCGGCAAACAGGGTCGCGACAAGAATGCTGAAGTACAAAGGCGTTGTGCGCATGATGGATCTCCAGAGGGGGTGACGCGGTGACTCGCCGTCACGGTCCTTCCTGGATAGGCGCATCACCGGGTGGATACCGTTCGCAAACGCACATAGCGGCGGATTGGCATCGGTGGGTCCGGGCATGGCGTCGCTGGACACCACGAACGCCGCCCCGAGTGGAGGCCTGGTCTAGTCCCTCAATCAGAGGGGATCAGCTTGAAGCGTTGCGACACAGCGTTCTCTATCGTGGACTAAAGCCCTACAGGCTGCTTGTCGCTGACATACGGGCACGCAATGCCACAGGCTTCACCGCCCGCTTGCGCATGCGGATGTTGAGCATCTCGACCCCCACGGAAAAGGCCATGGCGAAGTAGATGTAACCCTTCGGCACATGATGGCCGAAACCATCCGCGATAAGCACGACGCCGACAACGACGAGGAACGACAGGGCCAGCATCTTGATCGTGGGGTGGTCCGACACGAAACGGCCGATGGAAGGCGCGAACAGCATCATCAGGCCCACCGAAGCGACCACGGCGGCGATCATCACACCCACCTCGCTGACCATGCCGATGGCGGTGATGATGGAATCGAGGGAGAAGACCAGGTCGACCACCATGATCTGGGCGATGACCCCGGCGAAACTCGACGCCACCTTGCGCGATGCCTCCCCCTCTTCGCCTTCGAGTAACTGGTGGACCTCGCCGGTACTCTTCCAGATCAGGAACAAGCCCCCGGATATCAGGATCATGTCACGTCCGGAAATTTCCTGGCCCAGCACCGTGAGTACCGGCTCGGTCAGACCGACAATCCAGGACAACACCAGCAACAGGCCGATGCGCATGAACATCGCGAGAAACAGGCCGAGCCTCCTCGCGAACTCCTGCCTCTCGCGCGGCAATTTGTCGACGAGTATGGAGATGAAAATGATGTTGTCGATGCCGAGGACGAGTTCCAGGGCAGTCAGCGTGAAAAAGGCAATCCAGATTTCGGGGGTCAGGAGAAGTTCGATCATGCTCGGATACGGATGAATGAGGCCATGATGCAACTGGCAAGCCGCATTATGCCGACCTGCTCATGCGCTCGCCGTCTTGGCTATCAATTCTCGCCCCGCCCGACCAGCATTCGGTTTGAAACAGCCCAGCAATCCCGCACTCCTCCGTCAAATCTCATTGATTTAGAGGGACAGCGCCGACATATCTGGATTTGGCAACCCATGAGGTACACGAGGATGCGTCAGGCAGACGCACCTGCATCTGCACTTCTACAACATGGGATTGGACGTTGCTTCGACCCGTGAAGATGCGTGACAAAAGTTTCTTGAAATAATTGTGTACATATGCGGCACCCTGAATGAGCGTATTCAGCCAGGCTCGATTGCCAATACCGACATGCCACAACCCCGTCCCTTTGCGCCGACGGATATAACCGAACCCCACCAATCCGAGAGCGGTCAAGGCGAGTGTTTCTGGTTCCGGCGTGGACAACGGTCCACCAACAACCTTGCGCAACGCAAGGACAATGTCGCTGAAGTCAGCATCGCCGTGGCGAAATTTTGAATCATCAACAGCGACGAAGTAATGATTTGAATCTTGTGCAGCAACCCAGGTCACCATGTGATCGACGAAATCGGCGTTATCGCTTTCGAGCAAACTCAACATTTTCCCTTGCGGCCAACGAATCGCCAGACGGAAGTCCTCACTCAATACTGGAACAAACCTTTCAACTCCGTTATCACCGACAATGCCATGTCCACCCAGAGAGCCAACCAAGGCCGGAAAACCGAAAAGACCGCTATCGGCTCCCGGAAGCCCACCGAAATAATGATTCGATGCGGAATACCGTGCTCTTGCGAGCACCGTGCTCACCGTGCCGTCTCCAGCCAACGGCCAAAATTCATCTTTGCTATCGCTTACCCGCTCCAGCAAGATGCCTTCGCTTTTCATAATGGAATCCAGGGTGGTGGTGAGCGTCATTCCGTTTCCCGCTTTGACTGGAGTAACAAGCGGCGTCGCCGTGGCAGAATTAAAAATGGACGCGAACAGAAACAATAGCGCGACGCGCGGCACAATTCTGTTATTTGGATTCGACATGATGTGCGGGGCTCCTGGTGCGGCGTAATGCAAATTTTGAGTGTTTCAGCTTTTCCAGTTCAGCTCCGTTCGCTAACGCACATTTCAATCAGACTCGGCAAGTTTTTCATTCCGCTACCGGACATCAAGCCATCTTGCTGCCTCAGGTGGACGGGGAACAGCCGCCGTGTGGTCAAAGGCTCACGGCCGACCCATACGGGATGGGGCTGCTGTACAGCGGCCATATACCCACCAACAGTCGGCAAGGCCTGCCTCTGCCACATTCATCGCGCTTTCAGCCTGACCTCGACTGTGTGTTCCCGATGGTCATCCACCAGGGGAATGGCCAGACCACCCATCTCGACCCCATCGACGCTGAGGCCCGCCGCGTCAAGCTGCACGACGGCGATGTGATACACCGTCTCCCGGTAACGGTAGTGGACCTTGTACCCAGGCCAGTGGGCGGGCAGGCAGGGGGCGACGTGAAGCTTGTCCACCTCCAGGCGCAGGCCCAGCAGGGATTCGACGATGAGCCGGTACATCCAGCCGGCGGAGCCGGTGTACCAGCTCCAGCCGCCGCGGCCGGTGTGGGGGGCGACGGCGTAGACGTCCGCGGCCATGACGTAGGGTTCCACCTTGTAGGTGGCGATGGCGTCCTTTGATTTCGCGTGGTTGGCCGGGTTGATCAGGGTGGTGATCTCCCAGGCGCGGCGGCTGTCGCCCTGGGCGGCGAAGGCCATGGCCGCCCAGATGGCGGCGTGGGTGTACTGGCCGCCGTTTTCCCGCACGCCGGGCACGTAGCCCTTGATGTAGCCCGGGTCCAGGTCGGTCTTGTCGAAAGGCGGGTCGAGCAGTTGGACCAGGCCCGACTCGCGCCGCACCAGACGTTCGTCCACCGCCTGCATGGCGCGCCGGGCGCGCTGTGGATCGCCGGCGCCGGACAGCACCGCCCAGCTTTGCGAGAGGGAATCGATCTGGCATTCGGCGTTGGCGGCGGCGCCCAGGGGCGTGCCGTCGTCGAACCAGGCGCGACGGTACCAGGCGCCGTCCCAGGCGTGCTGTTCGATGTGCCGGCGCAGACGGTCGCCTTCCGCCGCGCAGAATTCGGCGAAGGCGGGGTCGCCGTGGCGGCGGGCCAGGGTGCCGAACTGGCCCAGCACCTCGATCAGGAAGAAGCCCAGCCAGACGCTTTCGCCCTTGCCCCCGATGCCGACCCGGTTCATGCCGTCGTTCCAGTCGCCGGAACCCATCAGGGGCAGGCCGTGCTCGCCGAAACGCAGCCCGTGGCGGATGGCGCGCACGCAGTGTTGATAGAGGCTCTCCGTGCCTTCGGAGCGGCCGGGCAGGTCGTAGTAGGACTCGTCGTCGGCATTGAGGGGGCGACCTTCCAGGAAGGGCACCGCTTCCTCCAGGACGCCGGTGTCGCCGCAGCTCAGCACGTAGCGGCTGGTGGCCAGGGCCAGCCACAGGTAATCGTCGGAACAATGGGTGCGCACGCCGCGCCCGGCGGGGGGGTGCCACCAGTGCTGGACGTCGCCTTCGCGGAACTGGCGGCTGGCAGCCAGCAGCAGTTGCGCGCGCAGCAGGCCGGGCTCGGCGTGGACCAGGGCCATGGCGTCCTGCAACTGGTCGCGGAAGCCGAAGGCGCCGCCGGACTGGTAGTAGCCGCTGCGCGCCCACATGCGGCAGGCCAGGGTTTGATAGAGCAGCCAGCCATTGCTGAGCACGTTGAGGGACTCGTCCGGCGTTTCCACCTGCACCGCGCCCAGGCTGTGGTTCCAGAAATGCCAGACTTCCTCGAGCGCCCGCCGTGCGGCGTCGTTGCCCCGGAAGCGGTGCACCAGACGGTTGGCGTCCTCGCCATTGGGCGTGCCACCCACTCCCAGCCGGAAGACGATCTCGCGCTCCTGGCCGTCGTCCAGGTTGAAGCCCACCTGCAGCGCGGCGCAGGGGTCCAGGGCACTGCCCAGCCGGCCGGACAGGTGGGTGCGGCGCAGGGCCGCCGGGTTGGCCAGGCTGCCGTTGCGGCCGATGAATTCGGCCCGGTCGCAGGTGAAGGTGCGCTTGCCGTCGTCCACGTCGAAGAAGGCGACCCGGTCGGGGAACTCGGTGTTGTAGGGGTTGCGGGCGTAGAGCGCGCCGCTGTAGGAATCGACTTCGGTGGTGACGTGCATGGCCGATTTCGGCCCCAGGTCCCCCAGCACCCATTCCACATAACCGGTGGCGGACAGCCGCCGTGGCCGGCCGGACAGGTTGCGCACCTTGAGCACCGAGAACTTCACCGCCGCGTCGGTGGCCACATAGACCCACAGTTCCGAGCGGATGCCGCTCTCCGTGTGTTCGAACACGCTGTAGCCGAAGCCGTGGCGGCTGACGTAGGGGGTGGCGCCGCGCCGGGGCAAGGGGGTGGGCGACCAGAACTCGCCGGTCTCCTCGTCGCGCAGGTAGAAGGCTTCGCCGCCGGGATCGGAGACCGGATCGTTGTGCCAGGGGGTGAGGCGGAACTCGTGGGCGTTCTCGCCCCAGGTATAGGCCTGGCCGCTTTCCGAAATCACGCTGCCGAAGCGGGGATTGGCCAGCACGTTGACCCAGGGCGCCGGGGTGAGCTGGTCCGGCGTGGTGGTGATGACGTACTCGCGCCCGTCCGGGGTGAAACCGCCCAGGCCGTTGGCCAGGATCAGCTCCCGTTGCGGCGGCTCGAAGGCGGCGGCCGCCTCCGGGCGCGGGCGGCCCTGTTGCAGACGCGGCACACGGATCACGGGAGGCCCGGGGCGGTCGAGCTGTTCCGCCAGGGTGCCCCGGCTGTCGCTGAGGATGACCCGGGCGACGGTCTGGAACAGGACGCGGTCCTCCTCGGAAATCTGTTCCACCGAGCGGATGAAGATGCCGCCGGGCCGGTCGATCACCTGGCTTTCCAGGCCCACCGCCACGAGGGCCAGGATATGGTCCTGCAAGGCCTGGCGGTAGCCGGCGCGGTCCTCGTTCCAGATCACCAGGTCCACCACCAGCCCTTTCAGGCGCCAGTAGGCATGGGCCTGGATGAGCTGGCGCACCAGTTCGATGTTGGCCAGGTCGGCGATGCGCACCAGGACGATGGGCAGGTCGCCGGAAATAGCGTAGCCCCAGAGGCCGGACTGGCCGCGCCGGTTCCGCGTCAGCACGCTGCCGTCGGCGCGCAGCCCGGCATGGGCGTGGAGGATGGAGTTGGCCAGGCGACCGTAGAGCTGGGCGTCGGCCTCGTTGGCGTTGATCTGGCGCAGCAGCACCTGGGCGTGGGTCCAGGCCAGTTCGAAGACCCGGTCGGCGAGGCGGCGGTCCTGATACTTCTCGACCAGTGCCAGCACCGCGTCCCGGCTGGCGCCGATGCCGTAGACCAGGTCCACGCTGGCGGATTGTTCCGACGCCAGAGTGATGCGGCAGCGGATGGCGACCACCGGATCAAGCACCGAACCCTGGCCGCCGGACAAGGCGCCCGCCGCTTCCATCGCCAGGGGCGCGGCGGGGCCGCGGCCACGGCCGAGGAAGCGGGCGCGGTCGGTCTCGAAGCTGAGGGACTCGACTTCGGCATCGTGCACCGACATCAGGTGGAACATCCAGGGTGGGTGCTCTTCCCGGGAGCGGGGCCGGCGGGTGCAGAGGATGGCCTGGCGCGGTGCGACGATCTCGGTCTGCACGAAGAGATTGCTGAAGGCCGGATGCAGGGCATCGGCGGCGGGCGTGGCCAACACCACTTCCGCGTAGCTGGTGACCTCGATGGTGCGGGGCCTGTCTGCCCGGTTGGTGATGCGCACCCGGCGCAGTTCGATGTCGTCTTCCGGCGAGACGACGATGTCGGTGTGGGTGTCGAAATCGAAATCATCACCCCGATCGCGGCGGCGGAATTCCGCGCGCCCTTCCGAGAAGATCGCTTCGTAATGTTCGGCGCGCCGCAGCATGGGCTGGTGCGCCGTGGACCAGGTGGAACCGCTTGCGACGTCGCACAGATAAGTGAAGGTGCCCCAGGGGTCGCGCACGCCGTCCTCGCGCCAGCGCGTCATGGCCAGGTCGTTCCAGCGGCTGTAGCCGCCGCCCGCCTGGGTGAGCATGACGTGATAGCGGCCGTTGGAGAGCAACTGCACTTCGGGGACCGGCGTATCGGGGTCGTTCAACACCCGGATCGGCATCTCCGGGCTGGCCGCGCCGACCTGGAGACCGCTGAGCTCGGCGATGTGGGTATAGAACTCCGATGCCCTGGGGATGCGTTCCTGCAGCAACAGCAGGGTGGCCTGCAACAGGGGATCGGCGGTGAAGCGCTGCTGCATCGGCCGATCCCGCAGCAGCCAGGCCAGGGCCAGCAGGCTCATGCCCTGATGGTGGGCCATGTAGGAGCGCACCAGGGCATGGGATTCGCCGCGCCGTTGCCGCACCGGGGTGTAGTCGATGGCCTCGAAGAAGCCGTACTGCCCTTCCGCGCCGAGGGCGGACAGGCGTTGCAGGTTCTGGCAGGCCGCCTCCGGCGCCACCATCAGCGCCATCACCGAGGCGTAGGGCGCCACCACCCGGTCCTCGCCGAGCCCGCGCTTCAGCCCCAGGCCTGGCACGCCGAAGGCCCGGTACTGGTAGTTGAGATGCAAGTCCACCGTGTTGTAGCCGGATTCCGACATGCCCCAGGGCAGGCCGAGCTGCTGGCCGTACTCGATCTGCCGCGCCACCGCCGCCCGCAGGGTCTGGTCCAGCAGGGTGTGCTCGTAATTCGGCATCACCAGTTGCGGCATCAGGTACTCGAACATGGAGCCGCTCCAGGACAGCAGGATCGGCTCGCCGCCGGCGCTGGTGAGCAGGCGGCCGAGGGCGAACCAGCTGTCCTGGGGCAGTTGTCCCTGGGCGATGGCGATGAACACGGAGAGGCGGGCTTCCGAGGCCAGCAGGTCGTAGTAGCTCGTGTCCCGGCGCCGATCGTCGACGTTGTAGCCGATGGCGAGCAGGCGCGCCGCCTTGTCGTAGAGGAAGCCGTATTCCATGTCGGCCATTTCCCCGGCCAGCAGGGCCAGGCGCTGGATGGTGGCGATGCGGACCTGGGCGCGCTCGCTGCCTTGGGCGATGTCCCGGCGCAGCGCAACCAGCCAGATGGCATGGACTGGCGTCGCGCCTGCCTCCGGACCGCTGGCGAGACGGGCCGACCAGGTAAGCGCCAGGCCGGCCAGGGTGCGCAAAGTCGGAATCGCGTCGATTTCGGCAAACCCGCCGAATCCGTCCGGCGCGTCCGGCAGCTCGGCCCAGGGCGCGAGATAGGCCAGTTCATCGCGGACCGCCCGGCCTTGCCGGGCCAGCGCCCGCGCCCACCAGGCCGTCTGGCTTTCGGGTTCCTGGCCGAAGTGGGCGGCGATGATCTCGGCGGATTGCGCCAGCCGGTCCAGCAAGACCCGCATGGCCGAAAGCGTGGCCGGCGGGGTGTCGAATGCCGCTTTCAGGTCTCTCCGGTATTGGGCCAGGGTGGTCGGCGCCCGTTCGCCCGCAAGCTCTTCCAGTATTTCCAGCGTGTCGCGCAGGCCGGCCAGGCAGCGGGGTTCCAATATGGGGAGATCGAGCAGGGCCAGCAGGCCCGGACGCAGGGTCAACAGGTGCCCCGCCAGGTTGCCGCTGTCCACCGTGGAGATATACATCGGGTGCAGCGGGCGCAGCGACTGGGTGTCGTACCAGTTGTAGAAATGGCCGCGATGGCGTTCCAGACCCGCCATGGTCTCCAGGGTGCCGGCGCTGCGTTCGATCAGTTGCCCGGTGGGGATGTAGCCGAAATCGTGGGCGGACAGGTTGGCCAGCAGCGCCAGGCCCATGTTGGTGGGCGAGGTGCGGTGGGCCAGGGTGGCGGCCCGGTATTCCTGGTAGTTGTCCGGCGGCAGCCAATGGTCGTCGGGGCCGACGAAGGTCTCGAAGAAGGCCCAGGTCTTGCGTGCGATGCGGCCCAGGAAGCGGGTCTGGTCGGCCGTCAGCCGGACCTCGCGGCGGGCCAGGGGCAGGCTGATCCACCAGGCGAGGACGGGCGAGGCCAGCCACAGCAGCAGGATGGGGCCGGCCACCAGCAGTGCGGCCGGATTCAGCGTCACCAGGGCGATGCTCGTGCCGACGGCGAGGACCGGGGCGAACGCCATGGTGCGGAACGCGGCGACCAGGTCGCTGCGACTTTGCAGTTCCTGATCGCCGGAAGGGTTCCATTCCAGCAGCCGCTGGTGGGTGAACAGCAGGCGGCCGAGGGTGCGCAGGATCGCATCCAGGCTGTAGAACGCCTCGTGGGGCAGGGTCGCCAGGGCGAAGCCGGCCTGGACGAAGCGCTGGCCGGCAGCCTGGGCGGCGGCGGCAAGATGCTGGGCCGGCCGCATGTCGTCCGGCTTGCGCACCAGATCCAGCAGGGTGGCCAGCAGGGGCGGGATCAGGAGGACGCCCAGCACCGCCAGGGTCCAGAGCAGGGGGGAGAAAAACGCCGTCCAGCCCAGCACCAGGAGCAGCGTCAAGGCCACCGGCACCAGACTGCGGCGCAGGTTGTCGGCCAGCTTCCAGCGCGACAGCAGGGAAAGCGTATTTTTCCGGCGCCGCCCGTCCGGGCCGGGCACCCGGGGCAGCAGCCAGGACGCGAGTTGCCAGTCGCCCCGGATCCAGCGATAGCGGCGATTGACGTCGGCGCCGTAGCGGGCCGGGTATTCCTCGTACAACTGCACGTCGCTCAACAACCCGGCGCGGGCGTAACAGCCTTCCAGCAGATCGTGGCTGAGGATGCGGTTTTCCGGGAAACGCCCTTTCAGGGCCTGCTCGAAGGCATGGACATCGTAGATGCCCTTGCCGATGAACGAGCCTTCCTGGAACACGTCCTGGTAGACGTCGGAAACGGCGCGGGTGTACGGGTCGATGCCCGGCTCGCCGCCGTTCAGGCGGGCATAGCGGGACTGGCTGGTGCCGGGCAGGCTCACGCTGACGCGGGGTTGCAGGATGCCGTAGCCCGCCCGCACCCGGCCCAGGGTCGCATCGTGGACCGGCCGGTTGAGCGGATGCGCCATGGCGCCGACGAACTGGCGCGCGGCGTCGCGGGGCAACTGGGTGTCCGTGTCCAGGGTGATCACGTATTTGACGCCGGCGAGGGCTGCGATGTCGCCCACCACCAGGGAGAAACCTTCCCGCTTGCCTTCGAGCAGCAGGGAGTTCAGCTCGGCCAGCTTGCCGCGCTTGCGCTCGTAACCCATCCAGACCTTGTCGTGGGGATTCCAGCGGCGCGGACGGTGCAGCAGGAAGAAGATGTCGTTGCCGCCCGATCCGTAGCGGGCATTCAGGGCCTCGATGCGCGCCCGGGCCAGTTCCAGCAAGGGCGCGTCCTGAGGCAGGCTTTCCTGTGCCGCATCACGCAAGTCGGTCAACAGGGCAAAGCGCAGGTTGTCGTCGCGATTGGCCAGGAAGCGGACTTCCAGGGCCTCCACCAGGCTGTCGATGTTGTGGGGGCTGGTAAGCATGGTGGGCACCACCACCAGGGCGCGCGATGCCGCCGGGATGCCGGTGGCGTAGTCCATGCGCGGCAGCGGGTGCGGCGACGCCAGCAGGGTGGCCAGCCAGTTCACCAGCGCGGTGGCGAGTTGACCGCCGGCCAGCAACGCGAGCACACCCGTCACGACCAGCAGCCAATCCGCGGCGCCGTCGGTCCAGGCCTGGAGCGACAGCCCCGCAGCGATCAGCAGAGTCAGCAAGGTGATGGCGCCCACATACAGGAGCAAGGGCGACCGGCTGGCCCAACGCCGAAGCCGCGCGCCCAGCGCAAGGTGGGCATGGGTGGCGCCTTCCAGCGCCAGCCGACCCGGCCCGATCAGGTAATAGCCGACGTGGGCCATGCCCTCGTCCGCGCCCGTCCGCGCCAGCTCGATGGCGCGGGCGGCGACCACGTCCTCGGCGAGACGGCTCGACTTGGCGATCGCCTCGACGGCATGGCGGTAGCGGTCGCGGCTGGCGAAGTCCATCCCGGCGTAAGCCCCGCCCGGGTCCCCACGCAGTGTCCCTTCGACCACGCTCATGCTCTCGACGAACTCGCGCCAGTCCATGGTGCCCAGGAAGCGCAAGCTGCCGATGCTGTTGCTGATGGAGACCTGATCGGCCGCCTGCTGCTGGTTTCCCACGCGCACCAACTGCTCGATGCTCAGCCCCGTCTCGGCCAGTTGCTGTTCCATCCAGGTCAAGGGCAAGGCCAGGGCGGGCCCCTGCCCCTGCAGGCGGCGCGCGAATTCCGAGACAAAGGGGGCGGACATGGGCGGATTCGAGCGCGCCATGTCGGCGATCACCAGGATCAGGTTCTTGGGATCCTGGCGGGCGATGTCCGTCAGCGCATCCGTCCAGGAAACGGCCAGATCCCGCTCCCCCCTGCCGGCGCCGATGTGCACCGCGACGCGGCGCAGATTCTCGATCAGCGCCAGACGCAGCATGATGGGGATGGCCCACAACTCGCCCAGGCGCAGCGGGGTGACGGTCTGATAGGCCGCGATGAAACGACTCAGACTGTCCGGATCCACCCGTCCGTCGCCATGGGCGATGGTCTCCAGGGCGAGGTCGTATACGCGCGGCAGTCCGGCCGATACGCCTTCGATCAAGGCCGGCAGCTCCAGGCTGTAGCCTTTTGGCAGGTGGTGTCGAGCCGTGCGGATCTGTTCTTCGATGAGATAGAAATTATCGAGCAGCCATTCTCCGGCCGGTGTGATGCGCTGCTTAGCGGCGATCACCGGCATGAGCTGCTCACACGTCTGGACCAGCGCGCGCTCGTTCGCGTCCAGGCGCGCCAGCAACTGGTCGGGCATTCTTCCCGGCGCCAGCCGGTGGGTGGACGCGAGCTGTACGCCACGCTGTTGCATCTGATCGCTGCTGAACAACTCGGCCCGTAGCGGCGGTTCGTCCTGGAATGGCCGGCATGGCGTGCCACTGCCGGGCAGCCGGAATCCGAGCCGGCACCATGGACGGATCAAGCTGGATTTGAACGCCTGCCAAGCGGGTCCCATACGATGTTCCCTGCCACCCTGGGCGGTTGCGCCTCGTGGAGTGTCAACACGGGGACGATGAGGGGGGATGCGCTGTGCCGGCCAATCTGACTGCCGGGTGTCGCCCCGGCGCAGCGGCATCATTCTTGGGAATGGCTTCAGCAAGAATACACCCGCTCGTTCGGACACCTTCCGCTCAGGTCATGGGCCGCGCGGTCCGATCGGGTCATGCGGCTTGCACAGGGCGAGACGCACGTCGTCGAGCGGACTGCCAAGGCCATCAAAAATACTTGATTCCATTTGTCGGATATGGGTGTACAAAGAGTATGTGAGGCGCGGCAACCATGCCAGCGCCGGTCACCAAGCACCCGTTCCCGAAAGGAATAAAAATGCGCAATGTTCATGCCGAATATCTGGGAGAAGACCACAACTTCGAAAACGCGAGCCTCCTCGCCAAGCAAGCGGCCAGGGAAAACCAGATGCTGGACCCCACCATCATGGCTTGGCATCAAAACGGCGATCAGGCCATGCCCGCCTTGTACGACGGCGCCAATCCCGAGACCTGGTGGGCCAAGTACGGCGCCGGCAACGGCGGCAAGCTGGAGGTCTATGTGGGGGAGGACTATCAATTCATCCTGATGGATGCGCGCGGCTACGAAAAGCTGGGCGCAGCGCCCTTGCGCAACCTGTCGGATGGCCTCGGCAATGAGTATCTCTGTTTCATCCCCATGCTTGGCAACGACACCCATACGCCCACACAGGAAGCGTGTACCCAGCTGGATGGCTGGGCGGCGGACCAGTACTGAGCGCCAGGGCGGATGCCAGGCACGACGGGCGCCGCGCTTCAAGCACTCGGAGCGGGCGGATCGGATTGCGTGGGCATATGCCCTGGCGTCATGCCACTTTTTCATTAACAAGGAATGGTCACCATGAGCAAATCACAGAAATCGAACAAGGAAATGAAGAAACAGGCCTTGCTGTCGCCAAAGGAAAAAAAGGCCGCCAAAATGGTCCGAAAACACGCCGGGGACGCTGTTCCCCTGGTCGTCAAGGATCGATAAAAGCACCACTGCGCATCCCTCGTTTAACGCGAACCGAGCCTGGATAACCAGGCTTAGCGGGGGTTTCTCACCCCTCGCCGTCCTTCCGCCTCACTTCCAATTCCTTCGCCTTGGCCAGCATCGCCTGGATGCCCTTGCTGTCCTTGCACTTGTGGCCACCGCCGATGGCTTCCAGCGGGTTCATGCGGCCGGCCCTGGCCAGCCCCAAGCCGACGACGGCCATGTCCAGGTACTTCCTGATGCCGGCCACGATACCGTCCTTGAAGTAGAGGGTATGGGTGAGGCGCAGTTCGTTGACCCGGCCGGTCCTGGTGCAGTTGTCCCAGAAAGTCTTGGAAAGATGCTGGGTGGGCTGGGCCTTCGGTGATCGGCCGATGCGGTAGGCGTATTCGGCGATGCCGTGCATGACGTGGGTCACCGGCACCTTGCGCGGGCAGCGCACGTAGCAGTTGTAGCAGGAGGTGCACATCCACATGCCCTGGGATTGCAGCACCTCGTCCCGCTTGCCGGCGCGGATCAGCATGAAGATCTCGTGGGGGGCGTGGTCCCAGCCGTCGTGGAAATGGGTGGGGCAGGAGCCGGAACACAGGCCGCACTGCATGCACAGCTTCACCCACTCGCCCATCTCCGCCTGTTCCTCGATTTCCTTGAGGAAGTTGTTGCGGTAGCGCTCCGCCATGTGCTGGTTCAGGTCGCTCATCGTTGGGCTCCTTGTCTGGGATGACTGGCATGGGAATGTCCGGAAAGCGCAGGCCCTCGGCGGAAAGCGATGGGGTATCCAGCTGCTGTTGCGCTTGCCAAGGGCGTTCCCGACAACCATGGTGTGTAATTACGACAGCCTGGCCGGCGGGTCTGTTCGCTGGCGAACAAAGGGAGACCCTGGCGGCGGACGCCCTCCAAGGCCCGCGACAAGAATTCCATCCACTTCCAGCGTTCCGGCGGGTACATTGACCGCCTGCCAGGGGTGTTGCGCCCTTGGCCCGCCCCGCCAGAGTCTGAACAGGAGCACGCATGGACATGCTTCATTGGGCCGATTACATCAAGTTCTTCGTGGCCCTCGCGGTCATCGTCAACCCGGTCAGCGCACTGCCGCTGTTCGTCAGCATGACGGCGAACAACAGCGAGTTGGAGAAGAAGCAGATCGCGCGGGTGGCGAGCATTTCCGTCGCCGTTGTCCTCTCTTTGGCGGCGGTGCTCGGCCAGCCCATCCTTTCCCTGTTCGGGATCACCATCGCCTCGTTCAAGGTGGGAGGCGCGATCCTGATCCTGCTGATGGCGATCGCCATGATGCATGCGGCGCCGACCCGGCAAAGGCAGACGCCGGAGGAGGCCATGGAGGCCAAAAACAAGGAAAACATCGCCGTCGTGCCCCTCGCCATCCCACTGCTGGCTGGGCCCGGCGCCATATCCACCACCATCGTCTACGCGACGGAGCGCTTCTCGCTAGTCCATCTGGGCCTGATCGTGCTCTGCTGCCTGCTGGTGGCCGGCGGCGCCTGGCTGATGCTGCGGCTGGCCACGCCCGTCAGCCACTGGCTCGGCGAGACGGGGGTAAACATCGCCACGCGCTTGATGGGGCTTTTGCTCGCCGCCATCGCGGTGGAAATTTTCACCAGCGGTCTGTTGGTCTTGCTGCCCGGACTCGGATAGATCCCGCTTTCGCCGGGATTTCAGGCCACCAACGACACCGTCGTGCCGCCGAGAACGCGTGGAGATTGTGTGCGACAGCGTACAGAGCCCAATCCCCATGCCGGATAACGTGGCAAGCGGAGATTGGCGAATCCTTGCGTAGCGCCAATCCGCTTGTTCAACCTACATAAAGGGCAATCTCATGAACAGCATCGTCTATATCGTCGGGTTGATCGTCATCATCCTGTTTATCCTGGGGTTTTTCGGTCTTCGGTAAGGGAATGCCCTGATATTTGTGTAAACGGGATTGCGAGTGCGCTTTCAGCCAGGCGTACTGGCTGAGATGCCACTCTTTGCCCGCAGGGTTGCTCCGTGCCATGAGAACCGCAGTGGACCTCGTCGTGGGGTCTCATCGCATGGTCTGCTGGCGCAGATATTCACTCTGCTTCATCTCGAAATAGGCGCTCCGGTCCACTTCATGCAATTGACGCGGATAGCGCTCGATGCCGGTGAACCAGGTCTGCAGGCGATGCTGGAGCCGCAGGGGGGGGCGGAGTGGCGGATGCGCCGAGATAGGCGTCGATGGCCAGGTAATAGCGCATGGCGTTGCGTTCCACCAAACCCCGCATGCCACGCACATATTCGGCCTGGCCGTCGGCATCCCTGCCGGAAACGGTGAAACCGACCTTGCCGCGTCCGATGGTGGCGAGGTAGCTCTTCAAGGCGAGCCGAGCAGCCAGGCCGTATCCAAAGGAATAGGTGAGATGCAGAAAGGTCCGGCCATTATCAACCGGGATGGCTTGCAGTTGGATTCGATGGTCGCGGGTGCCCAGGGGGCCCTCCTCCGCATCGAGCCGGATCTTCAGGTAATTCGGCGTCGCGGCGACGGCGCGATAGACAAATTCGAGGGGATAGGCATCTTCGACGGGTTGCGGGGTCTTCTTGCCGATGCCGACCAACAGGACCGTGTCGGCTTGACCGGTCGTGGCACGGCAGTATTTGGTATTGATGTGCAGGATCATCACGTCGCACCAGTTGTCCGGGGCGTTGAGGGCTTTACTGACCGTCGGGAACGGGTAATCGAGCAGGGCGTAGATGTCGCCTTTCACGTCGTCGGGGGATTCGGAGGAGTCCAGGGCCAGGGGCCGCTGGAACGGGTTGTGCCGGAGCCGTTCCGCCAGGGACGCGTATTTGGCGAGAAGCAACGCGGCGGGAGGCGTGGCCGGCGTCGCGGCAAGGGCTACTCCCGCGCTGAAAAAAGCGATCCAGACCAGCAGCAAGCGCGACAGCCAAGCCAAAAGTGTTTTCCAGCATTCGCCGCAAGCCGACTTGCTCATCCCGCCAGCCCGGGCTTGTTTTCAAGCGGTTCGTGCGATGCCAAGGCCCGCAGCCGCTCAACGATACCCACCAAGGTCCTGTCCATCACGGTCTCTTCGGTAGTCGCCATCTTCCCGATGATCCCGGTCGCGACGATAGCCATCATCATGGCCTCTGGGGAGCACGACATATCAAGCGGCCAAGCCGGTCACCATCAAACCCAAGATCAGCCATCGCATTTTCATGATTCCTCCTATTCTTGAAACAGTTGCCCTGCCCTATGCATGATCAGGAAATTCACAACCGCATCCGTTCGCTGGGGAACATAGTCCACGACATTGGCCGCCGGACGCGCCGATACCCTCGGCACACTCGGTCCGGTGTTACAACCCTGGATAAAGTTGTTGAAAACCCGCGCAGGTGAGCCGGTGGAGGTACCGTCAGCCTGGGTCAAGCCAATGTCAAAGTCGCCAAGAACCCTCCTCTTTGCCCTCGGGGCCCTCATCGGGTTCCCCGTCCTCGTCGCGTTCGCTCTGCTTTTTTTCCTCGACGTCAACGTCTACAAGCCCCGGTTCGAGGCGGCCGCCTCACGAGCTTTTGGGCTGGAAGTCCACGCCGCTGGGCGTTTGGAGGTCGTTTTCTTCCCAGGCCTGCTCGTCAAAATGGAGGACGTGCACATTCGCAACCGGGGGGAGGAGCTCGCCGCCGCGAAGCAGGTCAGGCTCAAGATCGATTTCCTGCCGCTGCTGCGAAACGAAATCCGGATCGAGAAGATCGTCCTGGAACACCCAAGCATCACCATCGAGAGGGATCGGGAGGGCAGGTTCAACTTCGAGAAACCTGAGACGGCCGGAGGAAGATCACCCGCCCAGGACTTACCCAAAATATTCCTCTCAGACGGATCCCTCCGCTATACGGACACCCCTTCCGGGAAAACATTCTCGGCCGGGAATTGCAGCCTGGACGTAAGCCACATGCGGCTTGCGGAGCACGCACGCGCCGAAATCATGAAGGCTCTTTCCCTCACCGCCGAACTCGCCTGCGGGGAACTCCAGACAACAACCTACACCGCCTCCGACCTGAAGATTTCCGTCACCGGCGAGAACGGGGTCTTCGTTCTCAAGCCGGCCACCATGCGTGTCTTCGGCGGTCAGGCTGCGGGGAGCATCCAGGCTGACTTCGCCGGCGCTGTCCCCGTTTACCAGATCCGCTATTCCCATCCGCAGTTCCACATCGAGGAGTTTCTCAAAACCCTGTCATCCCACAAGCTTGCGGAAGGATCGATGGACTTCTCAATGAGCCTGTCGATGCGGGGAAAGACCGTGAAGAAACTCAAGCAGAGCGCGCAGGGGCAGATCTCTTTGCGGGGCAGAAACCTTATTCTCAATGGACGCGATCTCGACCGGGAGTTCGCTCGGTTTGATTCCAGTCAGCACTTCAACCTCGTTGACGTGGGTGCCTACTTCTTTGCCGGGCCATTCGGCCTGGTGCTTACCAAGGGGTACAGCTTTGCCCGCATCTTTCAAGGATCGGGGGGCCACAGCCAGATTCGCACGCTCGTCTCCGACTGGAAGGTCGAGCACGGCGTGGCGCATGCCCAGGACGTGGCCATGGCGACAAACGAGAACCGGGTCGCTCTTCAGGGAGCCCTCGATCTGGTCAACGAGCGGTTCAATGACGTGACACTGGCGTTGATCGACGCCAAGGGTTGCGCCAAGGCGCGGCAAAAAATTCGCGGCACCTTCCAGAAGCCGCTAGCAGAGAAGCCGAGCACCCTCGAATCCCTCGCAGGTCCGTTGGTCAAGTTGTTCAACAGGGCGAGGGGTGCCTTTCCAGGTGGAGACTGTGAAGTGTTCTACGCCGGTTCGGTGGCGCCACCGGGATGAGCCGTGTTTGCCAGGGTACCGGCGTACAAGCAGGATGCAAGGCCTTCATGGGGGCCAGCATGGCTGGTCTTCAAGGCAGGTGTGCCAGCAACTCAACCGCGGACTGCTCCACAACAGTCTTGAACGCGATGGCATCCTCCATCAGCGACTCGTGGGAAGTCATCAGTTCCTGGGAGCCTTCCCAGACGATCGAACCGCTTTCACCGTTCCATATCTGAAGATAAAGCCTTAACGAAGTGGTCTTCGTTTCCAGCATGCGGATGCCGAGTGCGCCCCATCGGTTTTTCGCATCCTGCCGGAATCCGCCGAGTTTGAGTTGGGCCAGATAGCGAGCGCCGGTCAACTGAGAAATATTTGCCAAGGTCTCCCGATCGAAGATTCCCGTCAAGCGGTAATCCTCGAACATTTGCCGATATTCGCTGGCGAGTCCCGCGCGATTGATGGCACCGAGTGTTTCCGGCAAGGTCACGACACGCAGGTCGGGGCGCGCCTTCTTCAGCACCTCGGTAAACGAAAGCGCCAGAGCCTGCCTGTCCTCCTCCTGCCCCGTCGCCGAAGATGGCGTGATGAAGGCGATTCCGGCTGTTTTCAGCACCTGGGGTTCCAGGTCGATGGCCAAGGTCTGCGTTGTTTTATGCCGTTGATAGGGGCTGGCACAGCCGAACAACAACATCACCAGGAAACCCAACACAGGTATCGCCAGCATTCGGGATCGAGCCGACGATGAAAAGGCAAGGCGTGTTTGATCGTGTCCCATTTCGCCAAACATCCTGTTGTTACATTTCCACCCTGGCCAGCGGGCAACCACCTTTGATCGGCATACGCGGTGAGCCCGCCCGGCAGCAGTATTGCATCGTTCTGGTTCCAGCCTACCTGTGGCCGCGCAGCCTATATAAGACCTGCCACGCAACCCAGCCAGGCTGCAGCCATTTGACGCCACGGGCAGGACGCAGCAGCGCGAACAAGGCGACGCCGCCGACAATCCAGACGGGGTGACGCTTGATGGTCCGCAGCAGATTCATCCCCTGGTCAACGCGTGCCAGGGGGACGCGCCACGGCTCGATGCATCGGGCCAGCGTCGTGCGTTGCGCGGCCGCCTGGGTGATCAGGCGTTCACGCCGTTCGGCCAGAGAGAGATCGTTCATGGTCGGGTGAGCTGCTGCCGGTCTTTCAGCAATTCCGACATGCTTGCGGCAAAGAATTTCGGTTTGCTGCGGGCTTTGCGCATGGCGATTGCCCATGCGGCGATGCCCGCCGCCACGAAGGCGCCGGCCAGCAGGCCCAACAACAAGAGGCGGTGCGTCTCCCAGAACGCGGCCACCAGCAGCATTACCGCCAGCATTACGCCAATCCCGAGGAAAAACAGGCCGACCAGCGCCAGCACCAGGAGCGAGAGCAAATGTGCCCGCTCTTCCTCCAGGTCCGTGGCCAACAAATCGAGACGCGTATGGGCGATGGCGACCAGGGTTGCCGCCAGCGTCTTCAGCGAATCGAGCACCCCCCTGCTTTCACCAGGTGTGGTTTCGGGCATGGCGGGAGCGGCTAGCGACGACCCATGAACCAGCCGATCAGCAGGCCGAGACCGGCAGCGGTGCCGATGGCTTTCCATGGGTTCTCGTGAACATATTCGTCGGTGGCCTTGGCGGCCTCCTTGGTTTTGATGATGAGCGCTTCCTGGGCTTCGGCCAGCCTGACTTTCATGACCCGCAAGGATTCTTCCGCCTTGGCGCGTACCTCGGCCAGCTTCTCGCCGCCTTGCCCGGCGGTGGCTTTCAGCAGGGCTTCCGCGTCCGCGACCACCACCTTGAAATCGGTGATCAATTGTTCGCCGGTGACCTTGTCCAATATCCGTTCCATGTTTTTCTCCGTTGTTGGTTGAACCGCCTCCAGGGTGGAGGCCTTTGTCAAAGATCCGCTGTTCTTCCAATGCGTTCTGTGCGCTGGCGAACTTATCCGCCCACATTTTGCAAACACCGGCACGAATGCTGTCGCTCCGGATGGCAACCCATGTCAGGTCCGGCTCGACAGCGTCTCGTCCAGGAAGCGAAGCAGCGCGGCGATGACGGTCAGCAATACCGGTCCGATGATCACGCCGATCATGCCGAAAGCCGAGACACCGCCGATGACGCCGATGAAGACGACTAGTGTCGACACCGGCGCCTGGCTGGAAATCAGTAACGGTCGCAATAGGTTGTCGGAGACCGACACGCCCGCGCCCCAGATCAGCATGAACAGCGCCCAGCCCCATTGGGAAGTGGCAAGCAGGTAGACCACCGCCGGAAACCACACCAGCGCCGCGCCGACCGTCGGCAGCAGCGCCAGAACCGCGGCCAGCACACCGAACACCACGGCCGACGTCAGGCCGGCGATGGCAAAGCCGATGCCCACCAGCGCGCCCTGGGCCAGGGCGGTCAAGCCTTCTCCGAAGACCACGGCGCGGGTCGTGTCGCCGATCAGCTTCAGCAATTCCTGCCTGCGTCGGGGTTCCATGGGTACCAGCCGCACCACGCGGCCCAGCAACTGGTGGCCGTCGCGCAGCAGGAAGAACAGCAGGAACAGCATCATGAAGAAGTGAATGACCGTGCCCAGGGCGCCGAGCAGGAAGTTGCCGCCGGTAGCCGCCAGTGTTTGCATCAGCATCCGGACGCCGCCGACCAGCCAGCCCTGGAGTTGTTCGGTGGTGGTGGTGAGATTCTGGCGCAGCCACTCGGCCAGGCCGCCGATGAAGGGGTAGCGCTCCAGTTGCGCGAGCAGGCCGACATCGAAACGCAGGGGTTGTTGTTGCAGGTGCGTCACCAGGTCCGCGACCTGACTCGCGAAGGCCACGCCCAGGCTGACCAGCGGCCCCGCCAGCAGGATGGGCACCAGCGCGGTGATGATCCCCGCTGCCAGGCCGGCGCGCCCCTTGAGCCTGTGCGTCAGCCAGCGCTGGACCGGTGCCAGCATGAAGGCGAGGCCGACGCCCCAGGCCAGGGCGCCCCAGAACGGCGCGAGCATCCAGTAGAGGGCCAGGGCGAAGAGGGCCGCGACGACGATCACGAAGCCATGGCGATAGAGATCCAAGCTCACTCCTTGCTGGACGGCACGCGCCAGGCGGGACGGGGGGGATCAAGCCTCATGGGGGCGTTCCAGGAGCACACGGTAGGCCTCCATGCCGCGATTGAGGAAGGCATGGGCCGATCCCCAGAGGTAGAGGCGGAAGCGGCGGTAGAGCGTCTCGCCCCAGCGGCGGGTGATTTCATCGCGCGCAGCCTCCAGGTTCTCGGCCCAGGCCTTGCAGGTGAGGTAGTAGCTGTGGCGGTCGTTGTGGACCGCCAGTACCTCCATCGGCGTCCTCGCCAGGGCGGCGAGGAAATCGTGCAGGCAGAAATAGGAATGGTCGCCGGGAAAGACATAGCGGGAGACGAAGGTGGGCTTGACGTACTTCTCCCGGAACGCGCTGGCGTCCAGATACACGCGTCCGCCCGGCTTCAGCAGGCTCTGGAAGCGCCGCAGCACGGCAGGATAATCGGGCAGGTGCTCCATCACGCCGAGAATGACGATGGCGTCATAGGGTTCGGGCGAGTCGTGCATCAGGAAATCCTCGTACAGCACCTGGGCGGGAAGCTGGAGCCGGCGAATCAGGTCCGCCTGAAACCGCTCCGACTGGCGTGAAAGCGTCAGCCCGGTGACCCGGATGCCGCGCCGCCCGGCATGCTCCGTGAACGTGCCCCAGCCCGAGCCCACATCGAGGACGCGGTCGCCCGGCTTCAGCCGGCAGGCTTCGATGGCGAAATCCAGCTTGCGGCGCTGGGCCGTCTCCAGGTCTTCGTCGTCGCGCTCGAACACGGCCTGGGAATAACAGCGGGTGGGATCGAGAAATTGCAGGTAGAAGTCATTGTCGAATTCGTAGTGAGCCGCGATCGCCCGCCGGTTGGTCGTGAACCGCCCGACGACCCAGGGCGCGACGCGGCGCCACAGCGCATCGAGGAGATGGCTGTCGCGCAAGCTTCCACGCAGGCTGACGAAGCGCAGCATGTCTCCCATCACGTCCAGGCTGCCAGCCATATAGGCTTCGCAGATGCCCACTTCGTCCAGGCGGCCGAGGGCGCTCAGGCCCCGGCGGTCGCGGACCAGGATCTCCACCGCCGGCTCTCCCTCCCCGAAGCGGTAGGCGCGATCCCCCCATAAGCGGATTTCGAAGGGTGTTCTAACCTGGCCGGCCAGGTGCTTCTGGATCCGACTCAGGATACGGTCATAGATCTCCGACGCCGAAGGTTCGCTCTTCACAGTCATCGATGTACCTCCCCAGGAAACGGTGAAACGGACAGGGATTTGCATCGGATGATGCCTACAGGCGCATGGTTGCCGCAGCGGGACGATCCCATTCCGTGTCCTTCGAAAGTCAGTCCATGATCCGCGCGTAGCTCTGCTTGTCCGCCTCGTAGCACCCGCAGGCAGCGGCTTCCAGTCCAATCCTGTCGAGGACGGTGATATCGCCCCGGCGATAGCTGATCAGCTTGCGGCGCTGCAGCGCGCTGGCGGCCTTGGTGACGCCGACGCGGCGCACACCAAGCATGTCGGCCAGGAATTCCTGGGTGACATGAAACGCATCCGAGTGGGCCCGGTCCCCCGTCATCAGCAGCCAGCGGGCAAGACGCGCCTCCACCACGTGGAAACGGTTGCAGGCCGCCGTTTGCGTCAGTTGTCTCGTCACCACATAGAGGTAGCGCTTGAGCAGGCGTTGCAGCGCTGGGCATCGTTCGAGCTCGCGCAGAAACAGCGCCGCTTCCATGCGCAGCGCCGGACCCGCGCCCTGCACCAGGGCGCGTAGCGGGGAAACATTGACTCCGAGCAGGAGGGGGATGCCGAACATGCCTTCATTGCCGACCAGGCCCACCTCCAGGCTCGCGTGCTCATCCAACGGCATCACCAGGGAAATGAAGCTGTCAGTGGGAAAGTACACGTGGCGGAGACGCTCTCCGGGTTCGACCAGGACCTCGGTAAACGTCAGTTCGACCGGCTCACAGGCCGCCAGAACATGGCGGCGGTCCTTGCCTGACAGGGCCGCGAGCAAGCGATTGACCGTGGCGGGCAGGGTGGGAGCTGACAGAGTGCGGGACACGAGAGCCCTCCGGGTGTTGGGTAAGCACGGCAAGCGACAGGGCGATTGTTACGCCGAGACTCGAATGCCGGATGCAGGCCCGGGGTGAGGGGGGCATCCACGCTCACCCAGGGGGGCATGGTGTACACCCTGCCGTGGAAATTCGCGTTCGTCTGGACGCTAGCGCACATAACCGCCTCCCGTCGCACGCCCAAAAGAGAACGGCGCGATCTCGCGATCGCGCCGTTCAGGTCAGGCTTTAGCCCGTCAAGCCGGGTTAGTTGCGGACCAGCACCGCAACACGGCTGTAACGTCTTTTTTGCGGATCGCCGAAAGCGCCGGACTGGATCTTGGAAGCCGGCACGCCGGCGCTGATCAGCGCTTCTCGAATGACCTCGACACGGCGCGCGTCGGCGCCATCGATCCCGATGCGGCGAGCCTGGTCACGCTCCATATAGCTCGCGATATCTCCGGCCTTGCCTTGATCGAAACGCAGGATCTCGTTGCTGTCACCGTTGAAGGTGTAGTCCCAGGAGGCGTTCCAGTTGCTGTTCACCGCCATCGGGCCGCGATCGCCGGTCATGCCCATCGGGCCTTGCGGACCCGCTTCGCCCGCGCTGCCGGCCGGACCGACGGCGCCAACCATTTCGGCTGCGCCCTGGCCGCCAGCATAGCCGGTGACACCCTGCATGCCCGCGCTTCCGGTGCGGCCGGTTGCGCCGGTCGGGCCGGCCGTGGTCGCTCCTTGCGGACCGGTGTTGCCGATGATGCCTTGCGCGCCGGCGGGACCTGCGGGTCCCCTCGGACCGGCGGGACCGGTGTAGCTCAGTCCCTGGGCGCCTGTCGCACCGGCGGCGCCCTGGGCGCCGGCGGGTCCGGCGCGGCCGGTATCACCGGCGCGGCCCACCACCATGATGCCACGGGCACCCGTCTCGCCGCCCGGGCCTTGCATGCCGGCGGGGCCAACCGGGCCTTCCGCGCCAGCCGGTCCGGCGATCGCCATGCCGGGGGCGCCGGTGTCGCCCATCGGACCGCGCTCGCCGACAGGACCGGCCGGGCCGTCGGCGCCGGTGGGACCGGTATAGTCATTCGCCGAGGAACGGTAATCCGGCTGGGTGCTGCAACCCGCGATGGCGATCGTCGCGGCAACCGCGATCAACAGCGGGCTTTTCAGGAATTGGGGAATCTGCATCGAGTTTTTCATGGTATTTCCTTGATTGCTTTTAGTGGCATGGGCGATAAAGCCTTTGCACCAAAGGGTGCTCGTCTGGCCTACGGAGGTTCGGAAGTTCTTGAAAATCAAATCGTGTGCAAGCGGCACGACAGGTTTGCAGGCTGAGCCGACCTGCGCGCGGCGTCTGTGCGTTGCCACCCATAGACGGTTTTCGCGGGACCGGCGAAGCGCCCAGGACGGGCCCCTCCCCCATTCAAGGAGCGGTCGCGGCGGGTGGGGTGAGTTTCAGCCGGTGGATCGGTCTGTGTGTCAGCGCACAGATGGCCACTGGGTGGCGTGCGATGATTCGAACCACCTTGGAAGTAATGAGGCGCCATGTGCGCCCTTCCCCGGGAACAGCGGCCCGGACATGGCTGCAATGATCGTTGCGCGTCGTTAACGGAAGCCCACCATGCCCGATTCAGGAAACGACTTCATCCTTGCCGACAGCAGCGCCGAGGCGCGCAGCCAGGAAGTCATGCTGAAAACCGGGGCCTTGCAGAAAGCGATCCTCACCAGCGCCAATTTCTCGATCATCGCCACCGACGAGCAAGGCATCATCCAGCTCTTCAATGTGGGCGCCGAGCACTTGCTGGGCTACACGGCCGCCGAGGTGGTGAACAAGGCCAGCCCCAGCGACATGTACGACCCCCAGGAGGTGATGGCGCGCGCCGAGGCGCTCAGCCGGGAACTCGCAACCCCCATCGCACCTGGCTTCGAGGCTTTGTCCTTCAAGGCCTCGCGCGGCATCGAGGACGTCTATGAAATCACCAAGATCCGCAAGGATGGCAGCCGCTTCGCCGCCATTGTGTCCATCACCGCCCTGCGCGACGATTACGGCGACATCATCGGTTACCTGCTGATCGGCAACGACAATTCCGTGCGCAAGCAGGTGGAATCGGAATTGAAGGCGGCCATGGCCGCGGCGGAGAAGGCCAACCGGGCGAAGACGGATTTTCTCTCCGGCATGAGCCATGAATTGCGCACGCCCCTCAATGCCATCCTCGGTTTCGCCCAGCTCATGGAATCCGGCGCGCCCAGCCCGACTCCCTCCCAGCAGCGCAACCTGGACCAGATCCTCAAGGCGGGCTGGTACCTGCTGGAGTTGAT
This sequence comes from bacterium, assembly GCA_009772925.1. Taxonomy (GTDB): domain Bacteria; phylum Pseudomonadota; class Gammaproteobacteria; order Burkholderiales; family Thiobacillaceae; genus PFJX01. Next base: position 218,121 of record WOUQ01000006.1, on the reverse strand, counting down.
CAACGAAATCCTCGACCTGGCGCTGATCGAGTCCGGCAAGGTAACGCTGTCGCGTGAGGCGGTCTCCCTGGCCGAGGTCTTCCTGGAGTGCCGGACCATGATCGAACCCCAGGCCCAGAAACGCGGCATCGCCATGACGTTTCCGAATTTCCAGATGCCCTACTTCATCAAAGCCGACCGGACCCGGGTCAAACAGGTGCTGATCAATCTGCTGTTCAACGCCATCAAGTACAACAAACCGGGCGGCGCGGTGGCTGTGGAATGCGCTCCGAGCCCCCCGGATTCACTGCGCATCAGCGTGCGCGATACCGGCGCGGGACTGGCGCCGGAACAGCTTGCGCAACTATTCCAGCCATTCAACCGGCTTGGCCGGGATGCCGGCGCCGAGGAGGGCACGGGCATCGGCCTGGTGGTGACCAAGCGTCTGGTGGAGTTAATGGGCGGCGTCATCGGCGTCGACAGCACCGTCGGCGTGGGCAGCGAGTTCTGGTTTGAACTGGGCCTGACCGCGGCGCCCCATCTTGCGGCACACGAAGCTGAAGATGCGGTGCGGCTAACGCCGCAATTGTCGGGTGGCGCGCCACCGCGCACCCTGCTCTATGTGGAAGACAATCCGGCCAACCTGGAACTGGTCGAGCAAATCATCGCGCGCCGTCCCGACCTGCGCCTGCTCTCGGCGGCGGACGGCGATCTCGGCATCGAGTTCGCGCGCGCCTATCTGCCGGAGGTGATCCTGATGGACATCAACCTGCCCGGCCTGAGCGGTGTCGAAGCCATGAAAATCCTGCGCGCCGACCCGTTGACGGCGCATATCCCCATCATCGCCTCAGCGCCAACGCCCTGGCCCGGGACATCGAGAAAGCCCTGGCGGCCGGCTTCTTCAACTACCTGACCAAGCCCATCAAGGTCAACGCATTCCTGGATGCGCTGGACGTGGCGCTGAAATACGCGCATACGGAAGCAGCCCGCGTAGCCAACAAGGAAAAAACATGATGGTGTCCGAATCCGAAATCCTTAACGCCAGCATCCTCATCGTCGACGATCAGGAGTCCAATGTCGCCCTGCTCGAGCAAATGCTGCGCGAAGCCGGCTACCTTCACGTCGCCTCGACCATGAATCCACGCGATGTGTTCGCGCTGCACCGCAGGAACCACTACGACCTGATCCTGCTCGACCTGCAGATGCCCGGCATGGATGGATTCCAGGTCATCGAGGGCCTCAAGACCAACACGGCGGACGACTACCTGCCGGTTCTCGTCATCACCGCCCAACCCGGCCACAAGTTGCGCGCCCTGCAGGCCGGTGCCAAGGATTTCATCAGCAAGCCCTTCGATGTGGTGGAAGCCAAGACACGCATCCACAACATGCTGGAAGTGCGGCTGTTGTACAAGAAACTCGAAAACTACAACCGGGAGCTGGAACGGACGGTGGAGGAACGCACCGCCGAACTGCGCGAAAGCGAAGCGCGCTATCGCAGCCTCACCGAACTGGCCTCCGACTGGTACTGGGAGCAGGACGAGAACATGAATTTCACCAAGGTTTCCGGACCCGTCCTGGAGATGCTCGGCATCCGCGTCGATCCCCTGGCGGGGGAGTCCGCCGCTGCCGAAGTTCAGGGCTGGAACGAGGCGGAGCGGAAGGAGTTGCAGGCCATCATCGCCGCGCGCCAACCGTTCCTGGATTTCGTCTTCAGCCGCGTCAATGCCGATGGCTCGCACCAGCAGTTCCGGGTGAGCGGCGAGCCCATGTTCACCCAGGCCTGCCGCTTCATCGGTTATCGCGGCATCGGCGTGGAAATCACCGGCAAGAAGTAGAACGCAACTACGCCGCTCAACAATGCCCCCCCCCAGTCCGAGCCAGAACCAACTGCTCGCCGCCCTGCCCACGGCAGAATTCGAACCCTTGGCCTCCCATCTGGAGCTGGTCACGTTGGCGCTCGGAGATCTGCTCTACGAACCCGGCGGCCAGTTGCAGCACGCCTATTTCCCCACCAGCGCCATCGTCTCCCTGCACTACGTCATGGAGGATGGCGCATCGTCCGAATCCGCCGGGGTGGGCAACGAGGGTGTCGTCGGCATTTCCCTGTTCATGGGCGGCAATACCACGCCCAGCGCGGCCGTGGTGCAGACCGCCGGCCACGCCTACCGGCTCGATGCACGCTTCCTCAAGGCGGAGTTCTTTCGCGCCGGCCTGTTGCAGCGCGTTTTGTTGCGCTACACCCAGGCGCTGATGACCCAGATGGCCCAAACCGCCGCCTGCAACCGGCACCATACCGTGGAGCAGCAACTGTGCCGCTGGCTGTTGCTGACGCTGGATCGACTGCCTTCCAACGAGTTGGTCATGACCCAGGAGATGATCGCCAACATGCTGGGCGTGCGCCGGGAAGGCATCACCGAGGCCGCCGGGAAATTGCAACGCGCGGGCTTCATCAGCTATCGCCGAGGCCACATCGCGGTGCTGGACCGGGCCGGACTGGAAACCCGTGTCTGCGAGTGCTATGCGGTGGTGAAGACGGAATTGAACCGCCTCATGTCCGATGTGAGATACCGTCAGGACCTTGTCGCTGGCGACCGGTAATTCTGTTCGCCGCCTGCGCGGGCTTACCCCCCCGCCAACCCGATCATCCTATAGGTCAAGGTGGTACAACTCCCCCTCTTCCCCAGCCCCTCCCCCGCATGCGCGGGAGGGGTGCGCGACAGCGCGGGATAGGGGAGGCTTAAACATATTGGTTCCGGATCAATGGGGTCATTCGGGAAGTAGCCGATCGAACTCTTTCTTGACCACGGCGTAGCACTCGCACGCGCGCGCCTCCAATCCGGCCCGATCCAAAATGGTGATATGGCCGCGGCGATACTCGATCAAACCATCGCGCTGCAATTTGCCGGCGGCCTCGGTGACGCCCTCGCGACGCACGCCGAGCATGTTGGCGATCAATTGCTGGGTCATGGTCAACTGATTCGAGGGCAGCCGGTCCATGCTGATCAGCAGCCAGCGGCACAGTTGCTGGTCCATGGTATGGTGGCGGTTGCACACCGCCGTCTGGGCCATCTGGGTCAGCAGGGCCTGGGTGTAGCGCAGCAACAGGCGCTGCATCGGACCGGCGCGAAAAAACTCCTCCTTCAGCAGTAGCGCCCTCACGCGGTAGGCGTAGCCGGCGCTTTGCACCACGGCCAAGCTGGTCGTGGTCTCGCCGCCCATGAACAGGGCGACGCCGACGACGCCCTCGTTGCCCACCACGGCGATTTCCGCCGAGGCGCCATCCTCCATGACGTAGAGCAGGGAGACGATGGCGTCGGTGGGGAAATAGGCGTACCGGATCGGCCTGCCGGCCTCGCAAAGCGTATCGCCCAGCGTCAGAGGCACCAGTTCCAGATTCGGGAAAATGCGCGCGTACTCATCCGCCGGCAGGGCGGCGAGCAGATGGTTCTGGCGTGGGGTAGGCATGGTCTCGACGACACGAAGGGGCGGATGACGCGCCTGGGTGAAGTGAGGGTGCGTAGGGTGGATCGCGACTTGACTGAGCATGGACGAACTCCCTATAAGTTCACGGTCAAGCGTTCTTGATGACGCTTAGGTGTCAAGAGCTGCAGTAGGAATCGACCCTGGAAGCGCCTGGAAGCGCCTGGAAGCGCCTGGAAGCGCCTCTGATTTGATTGTATGTGCATGCCACATGAAGGCTATCGGCATGACCCGCTTCATGTGTCAGTGTTCGTCGCATGGTTTGTAGGCGCGCGCCTACCTGCCGCTTACGAATCCAGCTTGTGTTCGATCACGTAACGGGTCACTTCGGCATTGCTGTGCAATTTCAACTTTTCCAGGATGCGGGCGCGGTAGGTGCTCACGGTCTTCGGACTCAGGAACAGGGCTTCGCCGATGTCGGTGAGGCTCATGCCCCGACTGAGCAGGCGCATGACCTCGAATTCGCGCTGGGACAGGCAATCGTGGGGCTGCTTCAGGCCGGCGTGGGTGGTGCCGGCGAGGAGTTTTTCCGTGAGCGCCGGACTCAGGTAGCGCTCGCCACGGCCGGCGCGCAGGATCGCCGCGAGGATTTCCATGGGCGGACTGTCCTTCGGCAGGTAGCCGATGGCGCCGGCTTCGAGGGCGGCCATCGCGTAATCGTCCTCGGAGAACATGCTGAAGATCAGCACCGGCAGCGTCGGCTTCTCGTGCTTGACCCGCCTGAGCACCTCGATGCCGTTCAGGTCGGGCAGGCCGATATCGAGCAGGAGCAGATCCCAGTCCTCGGACCGGATGAGGGCCAGGGTCTCCATGCCGGTACCGGCTTCGCCGGCAATGCGGCAGTCGGGAACGTCGGCGAGAAACTGGCGCAAGCCGCCGCGCACCACGGCATGGTCATCCGCTATCAGTATCTTGAGCATCCTCCTCCCCTTTCCCTTTGTATCCGCCACGGCTGTCGGGCGCCCGCTCGGCGGTACCGAGCGGTACCGAGAGCGTGGCGACGGTTCCGTCGCCGGGTCGGCTGTCGATCTGTAGCGTACCGCCAATCATGCCCAGGCGTCGCCCGATCGCGGCGAGTCCGGTACCGGCGGGGATGGTGTCGGGTTCGAAGCCGCCACCGCGATCGGCGACCGTGATGCGCAGGGTGTCCGCATCGTCGCGCCACAAGGTGAGCGTCACGCGCGCCGTACCGGCATGCTTGACCACGTTCATCAGCAGTTCGCGCACGGCATTGAAATAGAGCAGCCGTAGCGCCATGTCGCCGGGTTCCGTATCCGGTGCGCAGATCAACTCGACTTCCAGGCCATGGTTCTCCCGCACCCAGCCGCACAGGGAGGCAAGTGCGGCGTTCAGCCCGCGCTCGCGAATCTGCGGCGGACTCAGCCGCAGGCTCAAGTCGCGCGCCATCTGGATGACCCGGCTGAGGTGCGCGCAGGCATCGGCGGCGGCTCGCCGGCAGTCCTCCTGGGCGGTTTCCGGGGTGAATCCGCTCAGCGACAGGCGCGCCGCCACCAGCAGGGGCTGCATCTCGTCGTGCAGCAGTTCGTGCAGGCGGTCGCGTTCGCGCTGCTCGGCGCGGGTCAGATCGGCGGCGAGTTCGCGCAGATGCGCCGCCTGTTCGCTGGCCAGGTATTCCAGTTCGACCTGGGTCTGGCGCAGCGTCTCGTTCTGCATTTCGAGTTCGATCTGATGCACCTGCAACTCGTGCAGCAGCCGTTGCGTGTCGGCCGCGCCGTGCGGATCGTCGGCAGGCCGTTTTTGCAGCTTGTCCTCGGCGCGCTGGCGCAATCCATCCGGGTCGGATTGCATGGGTTTGCTGTCCATGATCGATTCTCCGCCGCTACGCGCCTCGTTTCCTCAACTCCGCCTCCAGATGCTTGGTTTCGGTGATGTCGATGAAGGTGATGACCACGCCATCGATCACATTGTCCTGGGTACGGTAGGGCATGATGCGCACCCGGCACCAGCGGCCGTCGTGGGTGGTGACCTGCTTCTCCTGGAACACCAGCGTATGCAGCACGGCTTCCGCGTCCTCCTTCAGCCGCGGGTAGTCCAGGTCGGTGACGACATGCGACAGGGGCCGCCCCACATCGCCGGGAATCAGCTTGAACAGTTTGGTGGCATGGGTGGTGAAACGCCGCAGCTTCATCTCGTTGTCGAGGAAGACGGTGGCGATTTCCGTGCTGTTGAGCAGGTTGGTCATGTCGTTGCGCACCCAGGTCAGGTCGTCCACCCGCGACTGAAGCTCGGCGTTCACCGTCTGCAATTCCTCGTTGAGGGACTGCAACTCTTCCTTGGAAGTGGTCAGCTCCTCGTTGGTGGATTGCAGTTCCTCGTTGGTGGACTGCAACTCCTCGTTGCTGGATTTGAGTTCCTCCACCGTGGTCTGGGTCTCCTCGTGGGCGACTTGCAGCGCCTCGCGGGCCTGCTGCAATTCCTGGGTCAGGGCGTCGTGGGTCTCCGATCCACCGGTCTTGCGCATCCTGCGCGCGGTTTGTCTGGCAACGTCCTTGAAAACGACGATCACACGCCCGCGCAGCGGCTCGGGTTGATCGAGGGCCTGCACGCTGACATCGACGATCTGGGTGCCGCCGTTGATGCCTACCCGCAGGCCCTTGAGGTGGATCGGCCGCGCCTCCCGCACCGCCCTGTGGATCACGCCCGACAGGGCTTCGCGCAAGCCCTCGCGCGCCATGGCGTGGAGGTTCATGTTGACCTTGCCGGCGGCCGGTTCCAGATATTTGCCGGTACGGCCGCTGATATAGAGGATGTCGCCCTCGGCATTGACCAGAACGGCGGCGGGCGCGAAGTTCTGCTGGATGAGCTGGTCGGTGAGTTGACCGACATTCTCGGCGCGGTCGGCGGGCGATGAGGCCGTGGCCAAGGTCGTGCTGGCGGGTACGCCGATGGGAAATTCGAGTTCGCCCAGCGGGATGGGTTGCTCGATGCGCCGGAACAGTCGCGCCTTGGTGTTCACCACCGCGAACAAATGGCCGAAGTTGCCGATCGACTCGGCGCTGCCCAGCAACAGCAGGCCGCCCCGGTTCAAGCCATAGTGGAACAGGGGCAGCAGCTTCTTCTGGAGTTGCGGGTTGAAGTAGATCAACAGGTTGCGGCAGGACAGGAAATCCAGCCGGGTGAAGGGCGGGTCGGAAATGATGTTCTGCGGCGCGAACACCACCATTTCGCGGATGTCCTTGCGCACCCGGAAACCTTCCCCTTCGGTCGTGAAATGGCGGGCAAGGCGTTCCACCGAGACGTCCGCGGCGATGTTGGGGGGATAGATGCCCTTGCGCGCCTTGTCGATGGCATCCGGGTCGAGATCGGTGGCGTAGATCTGCAAGGTGTATCGCGCTTCCGGCCTGACCTGTTCCATGGCCTCCTTGAACACCATGGCCAGCGAATAGGCTTCCTCGCCGGTGGAACAGGCGGGCACCCAGGCGCGCAGGATCCTGCCGGCGGGATGCTGCGCCATCAGCGCGGGGAAGGCTTCGTCGCGCAGGGTTTCCCATACCGCGGGATCCCGGAAGAAGTGGGTGACGCCGATCAGCAGTTCCTTGAAGAGCAGATCCAGTTCCTGGGGGTTCTCGCGCAGGTAGCGCACATAGTTATCGATGCCGACGATCTGGTGCAGGGCCATGCGCCGCTCGATGCGACGGTAGAGCGTGGTGTTCTTGTAGAAGGAGAAATCGTTGCCGCTGCGGTCGCGCAACAGGATGATGATCTTGTCCAGGGCGCTCTGCGCGCTGGCCTTGGCCGGCGGCTCGCCTCGGGACATTCCCACGGGGAGTTTGTAGTAGTCGACGATCAGCGCCGGCATCGCCTCGGGCCGGGCGACGAGGTCGGCCAGTCCGGCGTCGATGGCGCTGCGCGGCATGCTGTCGGCCTGGGCGCTGGCGGGGTCCTGGGCCAGGGTCAGCCCGGTCTTGTCCTTGATGGCGCGCAGGCCGAAGACGCCGTCGGAGCCCATGCCCGAGAGGATGATGCCGACCGCGTTCTCACCCCTGTCTTCAGCCAGGGTGCGCAGGAAGAAGTCGATGGGCAAGCGCAGGCCGCGCGGCGCGACGGGAGCGAATAAATGAAGTTCGCCACGCAGCAGGGACATGTCCTTGTTCGGCGGAATGATGTAGACACAATCAGGCTTGACCACCATTCCATCTTCGGCCTCGACCACGGGCATCCGGGTGACCCGCTGGAGCAGTTCGGGCAGGGCGCTGACGTGCTCGGGGTCGAGGTGCTGGATGATGACGAAGGCCATGCCGCTCTCGGCGGGAACGCGGGACAGCAGTTATTCCACCGCGTCGAGCCCACCGGCCGAGCAACCGATGCCGACAATCGGAAAGATTACGGCGGGCCTTGTCGCGATGGAGGGAGAGGGTTCCACCACCTTGACCGCGACCCGCCTGGGCGAACGATTGGACTGGGTGGGCTTGGTGGATTTGGTGTGCTGAGCCATGAGCCATTCCGAAGTCGAGGTTGGTACATGATTCACCAATTAGGCGGATTCCGCGATATCCATGTTCGATTTACGGTCTCTCAGCGGCCGGATCGCCGCGCCTTCCTCCGCCCGTACAGATTCATCAGCGGGGTCACGGATATCCCGTGCCGCGGCAGCCCTTGGTTGATGGCATACATCAGGTAGTAGATGGAACCGATGCCGCGGATGCCGAACCAGGAGATGAACAGGCGCTGTTCGCGGGACACCGGCGTGCCCAGCAAGCCAATCCGCACCGACACGGGGCGCACGGCAAGGGCATGAATTCAATCGTGCCGGCTTGCTGCAGCGTGTGCTGCTGCGCTACACCCAGGCGCTGATGACCCAGATGGCCCAGACCGCCGCCTGCAACCGGCACCATTCCGTGGAGCAGCAACTGTGCCGCTGGCTGTTGCTGACGCTGGATCGCTTGCCTTCCAACGAATTGGTCATGACCCAGCAGATGATCGCCAACATGCTGGGCGTGCGCCGGGAAGGCGTCACCGAGGCTGCCGGAAAATTGCAGCGCGCGGGTTTTATCAGTTACCGCCGCGGTCATATCGCGGTACTCGACTGGGCCGGCCTGGAATCCCGCGTCTGCGAGTGCTATTCGGTTGTGAAGACGGAATTGAACCGTCTGCTGTGCGACGTGAGATATCGCCAGGACGCTGTTGTCCGGTAAGCCCGATCCCGTGTGTTCGGCCCAAGGCTGGACCGCTTACGGTATGTCCTTGTAAGGCAGCAGGCGATCGAATTCTTTCTTGACCACGGCGTAGCACTCGCAGACGCGCGCCTCCAGTCCGGCCCGGTCGACAACGGTGATATGGCCGCGGCGATACTCGATCAAACCATCGTGCTGCAATTTCCCCGCGGCCTCGGTGACGCCCTCGCGGCGCACGCCCAGCATGTTGGCGATCAGCTCCTGGGTCATGGTCAGGTGGTTCGAGGGCAGGCGGTCCAGGCTCAGCAGCAGCCAGCGACACAGTTGCTGGTCGACGGTATGGTGCCGGTTGCACACCGCCGTCTGGGCCATCTGGGTCAGCAGGGCCTGGGTATAGCGCAGCAACAGGCGCTGCATCGGACCGGCGCGAATAAATTCCTCCTTCAGCATTTTCGGCCTGACCCGGTAGGCGTGGCCGGCGCTTTGCACCACGGCCCGGCTGGTCGTGGTTTCGCCGCCCATGAACAAGGAGACGCCGACGACGCCCTCGTTGCCCACCACGGCGATTTCAGCCGAGGCGCCGTCTTCCATGACATAGAGCAGGGAGACGATGGCGTCGGTGGGGAAATAGGCGTGGGTCGACGGGATGCCGGACTCGCACAGCGTATCGCCCAACGTCAAAGGCACCCGTTCCAGATGGGGAAGGATGCGCGCGTACTCATCCGCCGGCAGGGCGGCGAGCAGATGATTCCGGGGGGCGTGTGGAGCCGTCATGAGTGATCTCCCGATTGCCAAATGCTTAGCAAACTCGCGACATCCGCTTTCCAGCAGTAATCAAATGGATGTTTCGACGTGGCTCTACAGCACTGTTGTTGGCCAGTTGATCTTACAAATTATGTTTATTCATGTATCTACGTAATTGCTTTATGTGTGTACGGCATCGCACATATCCGGCCGGTCTTTCCGGATGCCGTTTCTTCTTGCAAAGACAGTGTTCGCCTGCTTCTCCCCAAAGGGAATTCCTGGGCGTGTCCCGCACGTCAGCGCGACTAGTCAACGTATGGCTCACCGCGCGCGGCAGCCCTTGGTTGATGGCATACATCAGGTAGTAGATGGAACCGATGCCGCGGATGCCGAACCAGGAGATGAACAGGCGCTGTTCGCGGGACACCAGCGTGCCCAGCAAGCCGATCCGCACCGACACGGGGCGCACGACCAGGAACAGGAGGGGGACGAACCAGAGCGCGCCGTCCGGGAGATGGGTGTACGCGAGCATGGCGCCGACCACCAGGACGACCGCCACCTCGGCGATCCGCTCCAGTTGTTCGTTGAAGCCGCGCACCTGCTGCATCATGAAGGCGCTGGCATAGGCCGCATCGGTGGCCAGCGCCGCGTTGGCCCGACTGCTTTGCAGGCCCGTTTCCAGCACGGCCGAATCCGCCCCTTCCCAGGGCCGTTCCTTTACCCGTTGCAGCGCCAGGCCCGCGGCGAACACGGCCAGGAAACCATAGGCATGGCTGAGCACGGCCACGCCATAGGCCAGCGCGATGAGGCCCAGGGCGAGGAATTCGTCGAACCCCACCGACTCTTGGTGGCGGCTGCGCAGATAGACCACCAGCCGGCCGATCAGGGTGCCCAGCCCGGCGCCGATGGCCAGGCCGCCGGCCACCGCCCAGAGCATGTCCACCAGCACCCAGCGCCAGCCCCAGGCGCCCAAGTCATGCAGGCCCAGCAAACCCAGGCCCAGCATCACGAAGGGAAAGGCGGCGCCGTCGTTCAAGCCTCCTTCGCCGGTCAGGCTGAAACGCAAGCGGTCCCGGTCGCCCGCCTCCAGCACCTGGACGTCGGAGGCCAGCACCGGGTCGGTAGGCGCCAGGATGGCGCCGAGCAGGACGGCAGCGCCCAGGGAGAGCCCGAGGCCCAGCACGCCGATGGCGGCGATCAGGGCCACCGTGATGGTCATGGAAACCAGGGCCAGGCGCACCGGCAGGCGCCAGCCCCGGTCCGACAGGGGTAAGCCGAGCTTGAGGCCGACGGCGAACAGGGAGATGAGCACCGCCACTTCCGACACCCTTTCCAGCGCCACGGACCAAGTCAGCGGATCGGGGGCCAGCAAGGCCCAGCCGGCGGGGCCGAGCCCGTAGCCGGCGGCCAGGTAAAGGAGGGCGGTGCTCAGGGGGAGCCGGCTCAGAGACGTACCCGACAGGGCCATGGTGATCAGCAGCGCGCCGATGATGAGGGCCCAGATTGCAAAGGTCATGAAATGCCGCCTCGGGCGGTACATCCGCCCGGTGGAAGTGGAATACGAAAGATGCCGCCGGGAATTTCAACGCCCCAGACACCGCCTCAGCGTGTGCGTTCGTTGCGCACCCCTCCTCGGAGGATACGCAAGCAGGCCGGCCGTCTATGTGCGGCAACAGACAGACCGGCAAGCATTTGCTCGCTAACCTTGAACCATCGGAGCGAGACAACGCGCCCTGACCATACCGCGGTACACCACGGTGGTTGAAAGCGGCGCGCACTCTGCGAAGTGCAGTGAATGTCGGGCATGGATTGCCAGGACATTACGATTCATCTCACCCATTGAAAGAAACTACATGATCAAACCTGACCTCAACACGAACACGCTTGCCCTCGGCTTTGTCCTTAGCGCCGTGGCTTCCCTCGGCTTCGCCTTTAGCAATGGAGCCCTCTCGGAAAGCCTGTCGAAGAACGACTACAAGGTCGGCAAGGACAACATCGCGGCCGAGTACAAGTTGGCCAAGGCGGGCTGCGCTCCTCTGGCCGGCAACCCGAGCGATATCTGTCTGGCCGAAGCCAAGGGCAAGGAGAAGGTCGCCCTGGCCGAACTCGAAGCCAGTTACAAGCCTTCCGCCAAATCCCGCTACGAGGCGCTCGTCGCAAAAGCAGAAGCAACCTATGCGGTGGCGAAGGAAAAATGTGACGACATGGCGGGTAACGCCAAGGATGTCTGCGTGAAGGAAGCAAAGGCCGCGGAAACCGCCACCAAAGCCGATGCCAAGGCGCAGTTGAAGACCTCTGCCGCAAAAGCCACGGCAAAGGAGACGTCGACGGACGCCCGCAAGGACGCCACGGCAGACAAGCGCGAAGCTCAGTACAAGGTGGCCAAGGAAAAGTGCGACAACAAGGCGGGTACTGCCAAGGATGCATGCCTGAATGACGCGAAAGCGAAATACGGGAATCCGTAAGCCGCAACTAGCGCTGAATGAAGAGTGAAGTACTGCAAACACAACGTTTATCAAAGAGGTAATCCAATGAAATCATTGAATAAATTAGCGATCAGTACAGTGGCCGCGACACTGTTGATTGGCCTGGCCGGTTGTTCAGGCATGACGACGCAGGAAAAGAACACCGCGATCGGCGCTGGTGTCGGTGCTGTCGGTGGGGCGGTTCTGACCGGCGGCAGCGGACTTGGAACCGCGGGCGGCGCGGCGGTCGGCGGCATCATCGGCCACGAAGTCGGCAAGTGATGCTCGCTGCGCGAGGGGACGGCCCGATCGGCCGGCCCCCATCGCGCACTTACGGATTGCCCGGATTCAGAGGCATATCAGGGCCGATAAGGCCCTTTATCACGTGTGGTTCAGATCGTCGGAAGGAAACGAAAATGACAAGGAATGAACGCTGGAAGTTGCTCGGCATCTCGATGCTGCTGGTGGTAGGTCTTGCCGCGTGTGACAAGCCGGGGCCCGCGGAAACCGCGGGCAAGAATCTCGACGAGACGGCGGATACGGCTGGCCAGAAGCTCGGCCGCGCGGCCGATAAAGCCGAGGCGGCGGCAGACCAAGCCGCTGAAAAAATGGGCAAGATCAGCGACAACGCCCGAGTGGCCCTAGACGATACCGAGACCACGGCCAGGGTGAAAACCGCGATTTATTCCAAGCCTGGCCTGAAGTCGCTGAAAATCAACGTCGATACCGTAAACGGGGTGGTGACATTGACGGGCTCGGTCGAATCCCAGTCCGACTTCGACCGTGTGAAAGAGATGGCGGAGGCGGTGGATGGCGTGAAGGAAGTGGAAAACCATCTTAAGGTTATACCGGCCCGTTGAAATGGTGCTCACGCCGATGGCGTGAACACGGGGCAGCGGTAGCCGGTCGCTCAGGTTTTCCCTGCAAGCGGGTCAACAGAAGGAGCACATGATGAAACACGCAAAGATTGTCGGCGCGGCACTGTGCATGGGGGCAATGCTCATGGCACTGTCCGGCTGCCAGAAAGAGGAAGGTCCGCTGGAAAAGGCCGGCAAGGAAGTCGACCAGGCGGTTGAGAAGATGGGACAGCCGAAGGAAGGCCCGGTGGAACAAGCCGGTCAGGCCGTCGATAACGCGATGGACAAGACCGGTCAGCAGATTGAAAAAACCGGTGACAACATCCAGGATGCGGCAAAGGGCGACAAGAAATAAGCCTTGCTTGTAAGCCATGATCCTGAGCGCTGGCGTGGGAATGCTGTTCGGCGCCATGGTGTAAGCGGATCCGGGCCATGAAATTCAAGGACTATTACGAAACCTTCGGCCTGCCGCGCGGGGCGACCCAGGACGAGATCAAGCGCGCCTACCGCAAGCTGGCGCGCAAATACCACCCGGACGTGAGCAAGGCCGCCGATGCCGAGGCCCGTTTCAAGGAATTGGGCGAGGCCTACGCGGTGCTCAAGGACCCGGAGAAACGCGCCGCCTACGATGCGATGGGCAGCCAGTGGAAGGCCGGGCAGGATTTCCAGCCGCCGCCGGGTTGGGACGAGGGATTCGAATTCAGCGGCCGTGGCGCTGACTACGGCATGGATCAGAGCGATTTCTTCGAAGCCCTGTTCGGCCGCCAGTCCGGGAGTGGGCGCCAGGCCGGCATGCCCGCCCGGGGCCGGGATCATCACGCCAGGGTGATGATCGATCTGGAGGATGCCTATCGCGGCGCCCAGCGCGCCATCTCCCTGCGCGTGCCGGAACTGGATGCCCAGGGACACGTCGTCCTGCGCGAGCGCCGGCTCGATGTCGGCATCCCCAGGGGCATTCGCGCCGGACAGCACCTGCGTCTGGCCGGGCAGGGGGAGCCAAGCCTGGGTGAAGGGCCGGCGGGAGACCTGTATCTGGAGATCGGCTTCAATGCCCACCCCCGGTTCCGCGCCGATGGCCGCGATGTCTATCTGGACCTGCCGCTGGCGCCCTGGGAAGCCGCGCTCGGTTGTTCGCTGACCCTGCCGACTCCGGATGGATCGTTGCAACTCACCGTTCCGGCGGGGTCGGCGGCGGGACGCCAGTTGCGCCTGAAAGGCAAGGGCATCCCGGGCGACCCGCCGGGCGATCTGTACGCCGTGCTGGGGATCGCCTTGCCGCCCGCCGTCAGCGCAAGCGAGCAGGCGGCCTACCGCGCCATGGCCAAGGCCTTCGATTTCAACGCGCGGCCGTCCATGCGGGGTGAAACGTCATGAGCAATGCAGACTCCCAACCGGTCCGCGGCGTCATCGTCGAGGAGGAAATCCAGTTGACGCTGGTCGAGTTGTCCCAGGCCTGTCGCGCTCCCGAGGCCCACGTCATCGCCTGGGTGTACGAGGGGGTGCTGGAGCCGGTCGGTGAAGCACCCCAGGACTGGCGCTTCACCGGATCCGCCTTGCGTCGCGCCAAGCTGGCCTTGTGGCTCAGCCGCGACCTGGAGATCAATCCGCCGGGGGTGGCTTTGGCCCTGGATCTGCTCGATGACATCGCTGCCTTGCAGGCGCGGCTTGAAAGGTTCGGGGCACGTTGATGAAAGGCATTGCCATGGAGAGCCTCGCTTCCGGAATGCCCGGCGTATCGCCACGAAATAACGGCGATATTCGACATTGCCCTCAATCGAGCGCGGAAGAAAAAACCATTTGCACTAGGAGCCGAGAAAATGAGTGAAATCACCATCCTGGGTATCGTCGGCAGTCTGCGCAAAGACTCCTACAACCATGCCGCGCTCAAGGCGGCGCGGGAACTTATGCCTGAAGGCGCGGTGCTGGAACTGATCGAACTCCATGGCATTCCGGTGTTCAATCAGGATGCGGAAATGGCGTTGCCGGCCGCCGTGCAGGAATTCAAGCGGCGGATTCTGGCCGCCGATGCCATCCTGTTCGCGACGCCGGAGTACAACTATTCGGTTCCCGGCGTGCTCAAGAACGCCATCGACTGGGCCTCGCGGCCGTTTGGCGAAAGCGCCTGGACCGGCAAACCGGCGGCGCTGATGGGCGCTTCACCCGGAAGCCTGGGCACGGCCCGGGCGCAATACCATCTGCGCCAAATCCTCGTCGCCTTCGACATGCCCGTGGTCAATCGGCCTGAGGTGATGATCGCCAATGCCGCCCAGCGCTTCGATCAGGATGGCAGGCTGACTGATGCGCCGACCCGGGAGCAGATTCGGAAGCTCCTGGCCGCGCTGGCACGTCTCGCCAAAGCTGGCTCACGGGACGGTGGATGATCTCGGTCGGCCGGGTTGCCTGGCTGCTCAGCCGGCTTTCCGCTGACGTATCGCGTTGGAGAGCCAGTGACTGAATATCGCTTGCTGACCATCTGGTGCATCGAGGCACCGCTGGAGGCGGTCTACGCGGCCATCCACGACACCCCGATCTGGCCGGTCTGGTGGCCGGCCGTGAAGAAAGTGGAGGAAGTTGCCGCCGGTGATCCCGATGGCCTCAACAGCGTCTTGCGCTATTCCTGGCAGGGGAAATTTCCTTACCGGGTGGTGTTCCAGGTGCGCGCCACACACATCGAAAGGCTGGTGGCCATCGAAGGCACTGTTGAAGGCGACCTGGAAGGGATTGGACGCTGGCATTTCTCCCGCCAGGAGGGTGCCAGCGTCGTTCGCTACGAGTGGCATGTGCGCAGCACCCGCTGGTGGATGAACCTGATCGCCCCGTTTGCCCGCGCGATGTTCATCCGTAACCATGGAATGGTCATGAAGCAGGGAGCGGAAAGACTCGCGGCCCGGCTCGGTGCGCCTCTGGTGAGCCAGGAAAACATCGATTTGATGACGCAAACCGCCCCGCCAATGCGGGCGCCCGCCCGGGTCGACCCGGAATTCAAGGTTCCCCGATCATGAACGCGAACGAATCATCTCCGGACCTCCGCCACCGGTAGCTTTTTCGGGTGCCGGCGAACGCCTGCACCGGATCGCCGTGTGTGTTGCCGTACAGAACGAGCCCGGCGCGGGGCCGACTATCGAGCCGTGGCGAGCGCCGACTGCCGAGTCCGACGCTTTGAGCCATTGCCAACCGTTAATCTCAGGAGTTCATCATGAACAAAGACCAATTCAAAGGCCGTATGCATGAAGCGAAAGGCAAGGTGAAGGAAGTCACCGGCAAGGTTGTCGGGAATGCCGAGCTGGAACAAAAAGGCAAGATCGAGAATGCCGCCGGCAAAGTCCAGGGCAAGTTTGGCGATCTGAAGTCAGACATCAAAAAACGCTGAAGACAGCGTCCGCCTCAACCCGGGCTGTGATCGGCTGAATGGCGTCACAGCCCGGGCTCATAGGACCGAATTAAGCCGTTCTTCACCGTTTCGACAGGAGCATGAAATGCATGATGAAAACCGTGATGCCGATAGTCTGCATACGGGCCACCATGTCGATGGGCGCGGCCCCGCGTTGTTCAGCGCCCGCACGCTGATGGACCACGAGGTCTACAACCTGAATGAAGAGAGTCTGGGCGATATCAAGGAGTTAATGCTGGACACGGTCAGCGGCAAGATTCGCTACGCCGTGTTGTCATTCGGGGGCTTCCTCGGCATGGGCGAAAAGTTGTTCGCGGTGCCCTGGAGCGCATTGAAACTCGATACGGAATACAAGCGCTTTGTACTCGACCTGGAAGCCGATCGCCTCAAGAGTGCACCTGGATTCGATAGTGATGACTGGCCGGACATGGCGGATGCCGCGTGGGCACGGGACATCAACGACTATTACGGGATCAAAGCGGATAGGCCAACCGATACCGTCGCTTATATGTGACAAACGACGTGACCAGCGACGTGACAAGCGTGAGCTTGTCGAACCGCCGCACCCAGCCAATATCGGCCTTCGACAAGCTCAGGCCGAACGGCTTGCTGTCATTGTTTTCGCGGAACACTCTACCCGTCGGCAATACGCGCATCGGCAAGAGGATCTCGTTCAATAGAAAGGACCACCTCCGTGTTGCTTGCGCGCCTGACATCACGCCAAACCTGAACGCCTGGAGAAAGACATGTCCTTGAATACCGCCGTGCTGGATGCCGACGCATGTCAGCGTATCGACGCCTACTGGCGCGCCGCCAATTACCTCTCGGTCGGCCAGATCTACCTGTTCGACAACCCGCTGCTGCGTGAACCGCTGCTGCGCAGCCACATCAAGCCGCGCCTGCTCGGGCACTGGGGCACCACGCCGGGCTTGAACTTCATTTACGTTCACCTGAACCGGGTCATCAAACAGCACGACCTGAACCTGATCTACATCGCCGGCCCCGGTCACGGTGGCCCGGCGCTGGTGGCCAATACCTATCTGGAAGGTAGCTACAGCGAGGTCTATCGCGACATCTCGCAAGACGCCGAAGGCATGCGCCGTCTGTTCCGGCAGTTCTCCTTTCCCGGCGGCATTCCCAGTCACGTTGCACCGGAAACGCCGGGTTCGATCCACGAAGGCGGCGAACTGGGCTATGCCCTGCTGCACGCCTTTGGCGCGGTGTTCGACACCCCGGACCTGATTGCCTGCTGTGTGGTGGGCGACGGCGAGGCGGAGACCGGACCGCTGGCCACGTCCTGGCATTCCAACAAGTTTCTCGATCCGGTGCGCGACGGTGCGGTGCTGCCGATCCTGCATCTGAACGGCTACAAGATCGCCAACCCGGCCGTGCTGGCGCGGATTCCGCGGGCCGAACTGGAAAGCCTGATGATCGGCTACGGCTACGCGCCGATGTTTGTCGAAGGCGATCAGCCCGAACCGATGCATCAGGCGATGGCTGCCGCGCTCGATCAGGCGCTGGACGAAATCCATGCGATTCAGTATCGCGCGCGGCTGGAGAGCGCGACTGAACGGCCGCGCTGGCCGATGATCGTGCTGATCAGCCCGAAAGGCTGGACCGGCCCGAAACAGGTCGACGGCCTGAAAACCGAAGGCTACTGGCGCTCGCATCAGGTGCCGTTCAGCGACATGGACAAACCCGAGCATGTGCGTCTGCTGGAAGAATGGATGCGTTCCTACCGGCCGGAGGAATTGTTCGATGCCGACGGCCGGTTGCTCGCCGAACTGGCCGAACTGGCGCCACAGGGCACGCGCCGCATGGGCGCCAATCTGCATGCCAACGGCGGCTTGCTGCTGCGCGATCTGCGGCTGCCGGACTTCACCGCCTACGCCGTGGATGTGCCGCAACCGGGCGCGGTGGTGGCGGAATCGACCCGCGTGATGGGCACTTTTCTGCGCGATGTGATGCGCGACAACGGCGAAAACTTCCGCGTCTTCGGCCCGGACGAGATCAATTCCAACCGGCTGGGTGCGCTGTTCGAAGTCACCGACCGGGCCTGGATGGCCGAACGCTTCGATTACGACGACCACCTCGCCGCCGATGGCCGGGTCATGGAAATTCTTTCCGAACACGTCTGCCAGGGCTGGCTGGAAGGCTATCTGCTGACCGGCCGGCACGGGCTGTTCACCTGCTACGAGGCATTCATCCACATCGTCGATTCGATGTTCAACCAGCACGCCAAATGGCTCAAGGTGTGCAATGGCATCCCCTGGCGACGACCGATCGCCTCGCTCAACATCCTGCTCACTTCGCACGTCTGGCGCCAGGACCACAACGGCTTCTCGCATCAGGACCCCGGCTTTATCGACCATGTCGTCAACAAGAAGGCCGACATCATCCGCGTCTATCTGCCGCCGGACGCCAACACGCTGTTGTGCGTCAGCGACCAGTGTCTGCGCAGCCGCAACCTGGTCAACGTCATCGTCGCCGGCAAACAGCCGGGGCAGCAGTGGCTGAACATGAACGCGGCGATCAACCATACCCGCAGCGGCATCGGCCTGTGGGAATGGGCCTGCAACGACCAGGGCGGCGAGCCGGATATCGTCCTGGTGGCGGCGGGCGACGTGCCGACGCTGGAAATGCTGGCGGCGATCGATCTGCTGCGTCAGCTCGTTCCCGAACTGAAGATGCGCTTCATCAACGTGGTCGATCTGATGACCTTGCAACCGCGCGAAGAACATCCGCACGGTCTGGCGGATCGGGATTTCGACAGTCTGTTCACCGCCGACAAACCCATTCTGTTCGCTTACCACGGCTACCCCTGGCTGATTCACCGGCTGACCTACCGCCGCCTCAACCACGCCAACCTGCATGTGCGTGGCTACAAGGAAGAGGGCACCACCACCACGCCGTTCGACATGACCGTGCTGAACCACCTCGACCGCTTTCATCTGGTGATGGATGTGATGGACCGGGTGCCGAAAATGCAGGCGGTTTCCGCACATATCAAACAGCAGATGCGCGACCGCTTGGGCGAACACACGCGTTACATCGAACAGTACGGCGAAGACCAGCCGGAAATCCGCCACTGGCAATGGCCAACCCCGGAGACCCAACCATGAACCCCAATCCACTGCTCGCACTCAAGCAACTGGGCCAGCACGTCTGGCTCGACAACCTCTCCCGCGCGCTGCTCAAGGAAGGCGAACTGCAACGCCTGATTGACGAGGATGGTATCGACGGCGTCACATCCAATCCCGCCATTTTCCAGAAGGCCATCGTCGGCAGCCCCTGGTACCGCGATGAACTGGAACGTCTGCGCAGCACCGGCCTGGATGCCGAGGCACGTTACGAGGCGCTGGTGATTCCCGACATCCAGGCTGCCTGTGACGCGCTCATGCCGGCTTATGAGATCAGCGCCGGCGAGACCGGCTATGTCAGCCTGGAAGTCTCTCCCACCCTGGCCCACGACGCGGCCGCAACCCTGGAAGCGGCATTGCGCTTGCGCCAGGCGGTAGCGCGCGACAACCTGCTGATCAAGGTGCCGGCCACGTCTGCCGGCGTACAGGCATTCGAGCAACTGACTGCCGCCGGCGTGCGCTGCAACGTTACCTTGATCTTTTCCCTAACGCAGTACGAGGCCGTGGCCCAGGCCTATCTGCGCGGGGCGCAGCGCTGGCTCGACGCGGGGGGCGACGCCCGGTCGCTACGCTCGGTGGCGAGCGTGTTCCTGTCTCGCGTCGATAGCCTGGTGGACCAGCGTATCGAGGCTATCGGCTCGGCCCATTCGCTGGCGCTAAAGGGCAAGACCGGCGTGGCGCTCGCCAAATGTTGCCATCAGCGTTATCAGGAACTGTTCCATGGCCCTGACTTCGCCGCCCTGGCGCTGGCCGGCGTGCACCGACAAACACCGCTGTGGGCCAGCACCGGCACCAAAAATCCGGACTACAGCGATCTGCTCTATGTGGAGCCGCTGATCGGCAACGAAACCATCAACACCCTGCCGGACGCCACCCTGGCAGCATTCCGCGATCACGGCCGCGCCGAGGACAGCCTGGGCGTGGGTATCGCGGAGGCGCAACTTCACTTCTATGCGCTGACCAGTCAGGGCATAGACCCCGGCGAGATCGGCGACACTTTGCAAGTCGATGGCGTGCGCCTCTTTGCCGAGGCCTACGCCAAGCTGCTCGCCGCCATGGTGTGAGCTGAGTGACCGCTATCCTGACCCTCAACAGCGGCTCATCCAGCCTGAAAGCCAGCCTGTTTCGCGCCGACGGCAGTCGCCGCGACTGGCGCTACGGGCCTATCGGCGGGGGATTTCCGCATGACCATGCGGAAGCCTTCGACGCCCTGCTGCACGACCTGGGCGACGCCCGGCCCGAGGCCATCGGCCACCGCTTTGTGCATGGCGGCGACATTACCGATGCGGCGCGCTTGCTGGATGCCGCCGAGATCGACCGACTGCACGACATCAGCGCACTGGCGCCCATCCACATGCCGGGCAACCTGCTCGGTGTCGAACTCTGCCGGGCCCGTTTCGACTGCCCGCAATTCGCCTGCTTCGACACTGCCTTTCACCACAGCCTGCCGGAACTGGCACGCCGGCTGCCGATTCCGCAATCACTGGGCATGCGCCGCTACGGTTTTCATGGCCTCAACTACGCCTTCATCGCCGCCCGCCTGCCGGCCCTGCTGGGTCAAGGCGCGCATGGCCGCATCGTTGCCGCGCATTTGGGCGCGGGCGCCAGCCTGTGCCTGCTGGAAGGCTTGCAGTCGGTGGATACCAGCATGGCTTACACGCCCAGCGGCGGCATTCCCATGGCCACCCGCAGCGGCGATCTCGATCCCGGCGTGATGCTGGCGCTGGCGGCGCAGTTCGACGCCTCGGCCTTGAGCGATCTGGTCTATCGACAGATGGGCCTGCTGGCCTTGTCGGACGGCGAAAGCAGCGAGATGCAACGCTTGCTGGCCAGCCCCAGTGCGGCGGCAGCCTTCGCGGTGGACTATTTCTGCCGTCAGGTCCGCGCCGCCATCGGCGCCTACGCCGCCCAGGCCGGCGGCATCGACGCCCTGGTATTCAGCGGCGGCATCGGCGAACACGCACCGCAGATACGCGCCGCAGTCTGCGATCCGCTCGCCTTCCTCGGCTTCAGCCTGAGCCCCGCAGCGAACAGCGCCAACCAAACGGCGCTGCATGCAGCCGGGTCCAAACCCATCCTGCTGATCGCCGCTGACGAGGAATCCGTCATCCGCGACCTGGTCATTGGCAACCTGAAGGATCTCTCGGCTGATGCTCTCGGCGGTGACAGCTAATGCGCCCGCAAGAACCTGACCCAGCACGGCCTGGCGCTCCCCCGGACGACCCGTCACTGGTCGACCTCGCCGACCTGGCCCTGGCCCTTGGGACTGACCTGGAACGCGGACTCGGCGCCGATGAGGCGGCCAAACGGTTGCAGGCGGACGGCCCCAACGAACTGCGCGCCATCGCCCCCGTGCCCGCCTGGCGCCGCGCGCTGGCCCAGTTGCAGGACCCCCTGGTCTACCTGCTGGGCGCCGCCGCCGCCGTGGCGCTGGCGGCCTGGTGGTTCGAAGGCCGTGGCCAACCCGGTGTGGCGGGCTGGCCGCTGGATGCCATCGTCATCGCCTTCGTGGTGGTACTGAATGCGCTGCTGGGCTGGCTGCAGGAGGCCAAGGCGGCGCAAGCGGTGGCGGCGCTGGCGAAGATGACCACGGCGACTTCTGCCGTGCTGCGCGACGGTGAGGTGGCCCGGGTACCGAGCGCCGAACTCGTCAAGGGCGACCTGCTGGTGCTCGCCGAAGGCGACGCCGTGGGTGCCGATGCGCGTCTGGCGCAGGCCGCCGCGTTGAAGCTGCTGGAGGCGCCATTGACCGGCGAAAGCGAGCCGGTGCTGAAGGATACGCAACGGCTGTCCGGAACGGCGGCGCTGGGCGACCGGCTGAACATGGTGTTCAAGGGCACGGCGGTGGCGCAGGGCAGCGGGCGCGCTATCGTCACCGCCACTGGCATGCAGACCGAGATGGGCGGCATCGCCACCCTGCTGGACACCACGCCCGACATACCGACACCGTTGCAGGTCGAGATCGCCCATCTGGGCAAGGTGCTGGGCATCGCGGCGTTGGCGATCGCCGCCGCCGTGGTGGGCACGATCCTGCTCATCTCGGACATCGAGGGCGTCGCCGATGTCGTTACGGTGCTATTGCTGGGGGTGTCCCTGGCCGTGGCCGCCGTGCCGGAGGGCCTGCTGGCGATCCTGTCGGTGGTGCTGGCGATGGGCGTGCGGCGCATGGCGCGCCACCACGCCATCGTCAAGAAGCTGGCCTCGGTCGAGACGCTCGGCTCGGCGTCCGTGATTGCGTCGGACAAGACCGGCACGCTGACGCGCGGCGAGATGACCGTGCAGCGGGTGATGACGGCCTCGGGGCGCAGTGATATCACCGGCGTCGGCTACGTCCCCAAGGGGCGCGCCGAGACCGCAGGCGCCGAACTGGCCGAAGGCCCCCTGCGCTCAGAATTGCAAGCCGTGCTGCAAGGCGGCAGCCTGGCCGGCAACGCCCATCTGCAGCAGGATGACGCCGGCAACTGGGCCATCCAGGGCGACCCGACCGAGGCCGCGTTCCTGGTGGCCGAACGCAAGCTAGACCAAGGAGAGAAAGGCGAGCCCGCGCCCGACGGCAAGGAACGCTTCGAGCGCATCGGCGAAATCCCCTTCACCTCGCAGCGCAAGATGATGTCAGTGCTGGTGGTCGACCATGCCGACAACGACGCCCATGTGCTCTTCGTCAAGGGCGCGCCCGACGTACTGCTGGCGCATTGCAGCCACGCCCGCCGGGGCGAGGCCACGGTGGCGCTGGATGCCGCCCTGCAGGCGCAGGTGCTGGCCGACCTGGCGGCGATGACCGGTGACGCGCTGCGCACGCTGGCCGTGGCGCGCCGCACGCTGGCCCCGGATGCGCAGATCCCGGCCGATGCGGCGCAGGCGGCGGCACTCGAGCAGGGTCTGGAATACCTCGGCACCGTCGGCATCATCGACCCGCCGCGCGAGGAGGCGACCGTGGCCATCGCCGAGGCCCGCCAGGCGGGCATCCGCGTGATCATGATTACCGGCGATCATCCGCGCACGGCAGCGCGCATCGCCGCCGATCTCGGCATCATCGATGCTGGGGCGCCGGTGCTCACCGGCATCGAGCTCGACAAACTGGACGATGCCGGCTTCACCGCCGCCGCGCTGCAGACCTCGGTGTTCGCCCGCGTCGCGCCCCGGCACAAGTTGCGCATCGTGCAGGCACTGCAGAGCAAAGGCCAGGTAGTGGCGATGACCGGCGACGGCGTCAACGACGCCCCGGCGCTGAAGGCCGCCGACATCGGCGTGGCGATGGGCATCGCGGGCACCGAAGTGACCAAAGAGGCGGCGCGCATGATCCTCGCCGACGATAACTTCGCCACCATCGTCCTGGCGGTGCGCGAGGGGCGTGGCGTGCTCGGCAACATCCGCAAGTTCCTGCGCTACCTGTTGTCGTCGAACCTGGCCGAGGTGCTGACGGTGTTCGCCGGCGTGGTGGGGGCGGGGATCATCGGCCTGAAGGCCACGGCCACCGGATCGGGGGGCGCGGTGGTGCTGCCGCTGCTGGCCACCCAGATCCTGTGGATCAACCTGATCACCGACACCGGGCCGGCACTGGCCATGGGCGTGGACCCGATTGCCAAAGACGTCATGGCGCGCAAACCGCGCCTGCGCAGCCAGCGCATCATCGATGCCGGTATGGGGCTGAACGTACTTGAAGCCGGCGTCGTCATGGCGCTGCTGACCCTGCTGACGCTGGACCTGTTCCTGCCTGGCGGATTGATCGAGCCAGTGGACGCCTGGCTGGGCGACGGTCCGCACAGCCTGGAACTGGCGCGCACCGCCGCCTTCACGGTGCTGGTGCTGACGCAGCTGTTCAACTGCTTCAACGCGCGCTCGGCGTCCGTATCGGCGTTCCACTCGGCCTTCTCGAACCACTGGCTGTGGGCCGCAGTAGCATTGTCGGCGGCGTTGCAAGTGGCGGTTGTGCACCTACCCTTCCTCAACCTCGCCTTCGGCACCGTACCGCTCTCGGCGAGCCAGTGGGGCGTGTGCGTGGTGATGGCCAGCGGCGTGCTCTGGTTCGGCGAAGTGCGCAAGTTGGTGCGCCGACGCTGGCCCCGGCGGTCACCCGACTCGACATTGCCGCGGACGTGACTGACCGGATGCCGAGTCCGGGTTCGCGCACGGCCTCCGCCAAACCGTTCCTGCGCTACTAGCTGCTCTCCTACAAGGCCTATATTGAAATCACGGTGAAGACACGCTGGAGTTCCGCGATTCGAAATGGGAAGGATGGCATCGCGATGGCACTACGGTTGATCGAAATGGTGGTGAAGGAAAAGGGTGCCGAGGAAATCCGCGAACTTCTCAAGGAACACAAAGTGCTCGACTACAGGCACCTCCGATTGTCGGATGGGGACGTGCTGGTGAGGATTCTGTTGGAGGCGGAACAGAACGAGGCGGTGCTGGATCGGCTGTGCGAACGCCATGTCGGCAAAGAAGGTAACCGGGTAGTGATTCTGCCGGTCGAGGCGACCTTGCCGCGCGACGACCCGGAACCGGCCGATGCAGCCGATCCGTCTGCAACTGAGGAACAGTGTCCTGAGCGGATCGGCCGAGAGGAGTTCTACGAAGACATCAAGGCTGCCGCACAGTATTCACGCGTCTATCTGACCATGGTTATCCTGTCCACCATCGTCGCGGCCGTGGGCCTGTATTACAACAGTGTGGCCATCATCATCGGCGCAGCGCGGCCCGATGCCATGTACACCGTGCTGCATGCATAAGCCCCCGCCATGGCGGGGGCTTTTTTCCTAAGGCGAAAGGAGCATCCAGATGGCTTCCAACAAACCGCTTGGCGCACCCGCACGAACTGCTGAGGCATCGCTCCGCCCCGACCGCAACGACGCGGAAAACGCGGTGCGCACGTTGATCCGCTGGGCGGGGGACGACCCGGCCCGCGAAGGCTTGCTCGACACGCCAGCCCGTGTCGTGCGGTCCTATGAGGAGTTCTTCGCCGGTTACCGCGAGGATCCGGTGCAGACCTTGTCGCGCACGTTCTCGGAAGTGGAGGGCTACGACGAAATGATCGTCATGACCGACATCCGCTTTGAAAGCCATTGCGAACACCACATGGTGCCCATCATCGGCAAGGCGCATGTCGCCTACCTCCCCGACCGGCGGGTGGTGGGCATCTCCAAGCTTGCCCGCTTGGTGGATATCTATGCCAAGCGCTTGCAGATCCAGGAAAAAATGACGGTACAGATCGCCGACACGCTGAATGAGGTGCTGCAACCAAAGGGGGTCGCGGTGGTGATCGAGGCGACCCATCAGTGCATGACCACGCGCGGCGTGCACAAGCCGGGAGCCACCATGCTGACCAGCCGCATGCTGGGCGCCTTCCTCTCGGATAGCATGACCCGGCGCGAGTTTCTGGCGATGATCGGCCGGACCGGCCTGGGGCCGCTGAGCAATACGTGACAGGCCGAGCTGACCCGGTGGTTTCGCGCGCGGTTGATACGCTTTCGGCGCGGATTCAGGATGCCGGCAAAGTTTGAATCGTCACGGCAATGTCGGTCATGGCGCTGTGTACGTTGACGAACAGATGCGGGCCGGTTCCATGTGTGACGATTGCCAACGTGAACCGGAGGAGTCGGATGCATGCGCGGTGCCGACTACCGGCTATCGATAGCGAGCACGGCGAAGGGTAATCACTGTCGCCATGCCGTAACCACACGATCCAAATCACTTGAGGAGATTCATCATGAAACTGCATACCAAACTGACGCTTGGCCTGATGTCTTCGTTGTTGGCGGCGAGCTTGGCAACAGCCGCTGGGCCCGGCGCGAAAATGGGTCCGCACCACGCCGGGATGGACTGCAACGGCATGGGCATGATGCCCGGCGACATGAAGATGGAACCTGTTGCCCGCGCAAATAAACATCTCACCGAGCTGAAGGCCCAGCTCAATCTCACCGCCGACCAGCAGCCCGCCTGGCAGGCATTCTCCGATCATGTCAACGATCAGGCCGGGAAGATGAAGTCCATGCGCGACATGATGAAGAACAACGCCATGCCCATGGCGAAGACGGCGCCGGAACAGATGGCAAGGATGGCGGACATCATGAAGGAGCGCTCCGAGAGCATGGCGGGGATGGCGGATGCGGTGAAAAAGTTCTATGCCACGCTCACCCCCGTGCAACAGGCGGCCTTCGACAAGATGCACAAGAGTCGTATGGCTCGCATGCAATAAGCTGTTGCTTTCATCCTGTGGCCGATCGCTTCAGGCCACGGGATCACTCAGCAACGCCCCGCCTGTTTTCTTCGCTCATGGCTGGCCATCGATGAATGTGCAGCGCAGGCGCTGTCAGGTCTGGGGAATGGCCAGCAGTTCGGCGTTGCGTCGATCTTTGTGGATGTCCGCCAGCCTTGCCCCCCGGATGGATCTTCAGGGTGGCATTCTTGATCCGTTCCGAGGCGCCGATGGGCACGATCCGAGGGTCGTCGCCGAGGAGGATCAGGGTCGCGGCCTGTCGAACCATGGAAGCCAGGCTGCCAACATATCTTGACCTATGTTCGACACCGAACTGACCGTGCGCGGTTATGGGCACTAGCCTGCTCTTGCATCCCGCTTAATCATGGAAGCCATCCCGGCGGTCAGCGCACGACTCCTTTCGCGCCTGACTCGGCACATGGTCCGCATGTGGCGCAAGCCAACGTAAACCAAGATGCTCGACTGGCAATGTCGCCGGCCGATTCCCGTAGAGAAGGAGTTCGAAATGATCTGGGATATCGTCGAAGGCAACTGGAAACAGTTCAAGTACAAGTTGAAAACGCAATGGCACAAGCTCGCCGTCTATCGCCGCGGTGTGATTGCCTGCGAACAGGTGATGTTGGTATGCCGAATTCCGGAGAAATCACCTGAAGCAAGATCGGTGACCGAAGACATTCCGTCCCGCAGGCTTGTGTTGCGAGGCGCCGTGGCAATGGGGTTCGGCCTCTTGCTGCCTGTCTCCCTGCTGGGGTGCGATGCAAAGAAGGGCGCGAGCTCATCCAGCGGTGACACTGCCAGCCCTCCAGCCAGCAGCGGAAATGCTGCCGCTCCGGAGACGTCCGAAAAAGCGAGCCAGGCAAGCGTTCAGTATCAGGCCCAGCCGAAGGGCGAGCGGAAATGTGCGGGATGCATGCATTTCGAAGCCGGGTCGGGCACCTGCAAGGTGGTCGATGGCCAAATCAGCCCCGAAGGTTGGTGCACCCTGTGGGCCAAGAATGCCTGAGTCCTTCATGTCCCGGTCGCGATTCGCCTATGCACTGGACCGCGCCCGGGACAAAACCCTAGGAGAATCCTATGGATCAAATTGTTAACTTTATCGGGGATTACGGCTTCTTCCTGGGCATGCCCCTGCTCTTCATCGCGATCGTTCTCTGGGTATTCCGGCCCAGCGCGGAAAAGCGCTATGAGGCCGACGGGAATCTCCCTTTCTACGGAGATAAAAAAAGCGGGAAATCACGGTAGAGCCCGTGCTCGAGCGCACGACCGGTGGGCTATCAAGCCCCGTGCCGGTTAGGCGTGACGACCGCCGCGACGACCGCGGGAACGATCATCGCGGGAACCCGAACGATGGCCGCGGCGACAATCGCGACCATGGTCCCAGGCGTTGAGGCATCGGCGTTAAAGAGAAGAACAGCCAGGGTTTGACGTGGTCACCCCCACATCGAGTAACAGGAGAATCACCATGAACAACGCCACCCAGAATTTCGTACGGCCGGGTTACGAAGTCCGGCTCGACCCGGATTTCCCTCATGCCCCCAGCGAATGGTCCCGTGAAATCGCCGAGGAATTGGCCCGGAAGGAAGGGCTGACCCTGACCGAAGTTCACTGGCGCGTCATGCGCGCGTTGCAGGAGTTCTATGCGCGCCATGAAGAACCCGCCATGAATGCCCGTGCACTGCATGATGCGCTCGATGAGGCTTTCCATGCCGACGGCGGCATCAAGTATCTCTATCGGCTTTTCCCCGAGGGCCCTCTGGCCCAGGGTTGTATGCTCGCCGGCCTGCAAGCGCCGGGCGGAAGCCGGGACCAGGGCTTCGGCAGCGCTGTCTGAGCGCTCCCTTTGGAGCATGCGCCTGCCGGGGCCAAATGGCATGGCCGGTTTCGGCAGGTTCCAAGCCCCGCAACGCGGCTTCAACCTAGAAACGCCAGTTGACCGCTTATTTACCCTTGAGATGGCCCATGAATACTGAGGTTATGCTCTTCGGCCGATGTGGCCTGGGACGCCGGGCTGACCAATTGAAGCCATAAGCATCGTCAGGCACGAGGTCCAGCTCGGCTTCCCGCTCTGCCTCCGGTAAAACTTCCGGAGCCCAACCCAATTGCCAACCGCGCTGCTGATCCCTGACCACCTCCGGATGCTGTTCCAGGTACTGGTTCATGAAACGCGTGAATTCCGAAACGTATGCCCTGTCCATGATGATCTCCTCTGAAAACTTAGAAATACACGGACGGCCTATTGGCCGCCCGGCGTCTGGTTGTGTCCACAATCGTGGCTTGAGCGAATGTCCGGCCATCCTCGTCGAAACTCGACAGGCGTACTTCGATCGGGAAGGTACAGCCGTTCTTGTGAACGCCGTTTAGATCAAGCTCCACCCCCAGGGATTCAATGGCGGGATGTTCCATGTACTGCGCGCGCATCCTGATTTTGTCGGTGTGACTGGCCATGGGCACCAGGGTTTCCATGGATTCATCGAGCAGTTCCCCGGGCGCGTAACCGAACATTTCGTCGAGGGCGGGATTGGTCATCTGGATACGGCCAGTGTTATTCAGGACCAGCAGGCCATTGGGGTTGGTTTGCAGCAGGAGCCGCAAGTGCGCTTCGCTTTGCTGATGCAATGCCTCGATGCGTTTGCGCTCCGAAATGTCGGCAACGAAGGCATCCACGTAGCTTTCGCCATTCTCGGTAAAGGGGCTCAGGCTGATTTCCACGGGAAACACGCTGGCGTCCTTGCGGCGGCCGTTCAGGTCCCGCCCCGAACCCATGGGCCTGGCGGTGGGCGAACCCATGAAGTTTGTGAACTGTTCGCCGTGCAAAAGACGCACGGACTCGGGCAGCAGGATTTCCAGAGCCTGGCCCAACAGTTCCCCAGGCCCATAACCGAACATGCGCTCGAGGGCCGGATTCGCCAGCACGATGCGTCCTGTCTTGTCCACGACCAGCAGGCCGTTGGTGTTGGCTTCCACCACCAGGCGGAATCGGTTGCGCGCTTCCGCCAGGCTGTTGGCCACCGCCGCTTCGGCATGGGCTTTGGCGGCTTCCACCTTGGCCCGGGTGCGGCCGTTCAGAGCCCGCGCCAGCCAGGCGGTGAGGATGCCGAACAGGCTGAGCAGGATCAGGGTGTTGATGCCTATTGAGGTCCAGACATCCGTGCGGATCGTCGCCAGTTCGCTGCCGGGCAGGTGCGATACGACCAGCCAGCGCGGAATGTCGGCGATGGCCCTGGTGTCGGTGACTTTGAGCGGATAGGCGGTACTCCAGATCCACAGGCCGCTCGCGTCCTCCATCTCGCCGGAGGGGATGCGGTTGATGGCTTTCCAGGCTTCCGGATAGGCGCTGCCCAGAGTTTTCTTGCGTTGGAACATAAAGTCCCATGCATCCTCTGGGTGCGGACTCACCAGCCAGTAACCCGCGCTGTTCAGCAGCATGGCGCGATCCCGTGCGCCGATCAGGCTGTCCGTAAAGGAATCGAGGAAGTACCGGGCGGCGACATCGAGGACCAGGATGCCACGCGCCTCGCCGTTGTCGTCCTGGACCGGTGTCGCCAATCGCAGAATGGGCTTGTGGGGGATTTCCACCTTGCCGCGCTCCACATTCAGGTCGAGGGGCGAGATGAAGACCTGGCCCGGTTTCAGGCGCATGGTATCGGTGAAGTAGTAGCTGTCCGACTGGTTCCGCAGCTTGTCACCCCGGACGATTTCCGGGCTGCCTGCCACCTCGTTGACCCGCACCCGCTCCAGCCCGGTCTGGTCGATCCAGCGCACCTTGTCATACATCTCGTTGAAGGCGAGCAGGCTGGCGAACGCGGTTGCCATACCCTGCTCGCTCAGCTTTCCACTGGCGTCGATGGCCTGCCGTATGGCCCTTTCCTTGACGAGGGCGCGCAGCTGATAGAAAGGTGCGCGCAGCTCGTCATCCAGGCGCCGTACCCCCATGACGACGGTGCCGATCTCGTTGGAGCGAGCCAGCTCCAATTCGCCGTTGATGCGTTCTTCACCCACATACCAGGCGCCGCCGAGGATCAGCAGGGCAATCGCCGTGAAGAGAAGAGAAAACAGGCGAAAGGGAAATGTGTTGTTCGTGCTGGTGCTTTCCATGTGTGGCTCCATTCAGCTTCGGAACTGGAACTCCCAGCCCAAAGCAACTCGGGTTCGGTCATGGCGCGCGCCAGCGCAGTGCCGGAGCGCGCTTCCATGCCGATAAAAGGGGGGAACGCCAATGTATGGACGTTTCAGGGGAGAAGACTCGGGCCGGATCGGCCGGGCAACCATCCAGAGGGTTGCTGTGTGCTTGTTGAGGCGGCGAAGTTGCTGCCCTCGTTAGAGGGTTATATACCTATTCCCAAGCTAGACGATCAGGTAATTTGATGGGCGGTTACAACCGCCCTATCAGGGCCAGTACAAGGATCGCAAGGCGTTTGCTGTCGGGGGCGAGGGTCACAGCCAGTACTCCCATACCCGGGCGAACAGCTCCTTGAGGCGCAGGTGAAGCGCGCGCCGCTCCCATTTGTCGAGCGTGATTTCATCGGATGCGGCCAGGTCCTTGGCGAACATGGCCCGCACCTGATCGCCGAACTCCGTGCCCAGCACCACCGCGTTCAATTCGTGGTTGTGCAGGAAGCTGCGCCAGTCCAGGTTGGTGGAGCCGACCGTGGCCCAGACGCCGTCGATCAGGGCCGTCTTGGAGTGCAGGATCACGCCGCGCCGCTCGTACAGCTTCACCCCCGCCCGCAACAGCCGCTCGTAGTAGTTGCGCCCGGCGTGGAACACCAGCCAGGAATCGGTCTTGGAGGGCAGGATCAGCTTCACATCGACGCCGCGTCCGGCGGCCGCTTCGAGAGCATCGAGCAGTTGCGGATCGGGCACGAAATAGGCGTTGGTCAGGTACACGCTGGTCTCGGCGCTGGTGATGGCCGAGAGCAGCGTGGCATAGATCAGGCTGTAGGGCTCGTCGGGAGAACTGCCGATGGCGCGCACCACCTCCCGCCCGGCGATCACGGGGGGTGGAAAGTAGTTCTTCTCGGCAAGCGGCTTGCCTTTCTGGTTGTCCCAGGCAGCGATGAACAGCTTCTGGAACTCAGCCACCACCGGCCCCTGGATTTCCAGGTCGGTGTCGCGCCAGGCCAGGTCGCCGTCAGCCCCGCCCTTGGGTTTGCCGCGCGAACCCTTGCGGAACGAGCCGCCGGAATAGACGCTGCTGATGTTGATGCCGCCCAGGAATGCCGTGTGCCCGTCGACAATCAGGAGCTTGCGGTGGTCGCGCTGGTTGAGTTCCCAATCCTTGCGTGTCGCCGTGGGATTGATGGGGTTGAATTCGAGCACTTCGATGCCGCTGTCCGCCATGTTCTGGAAGAAGGCCGTGGGCGTGCCGAGGGTACCGACGCTGTCGCGGATGATATTGACCTGCACGCCTTGCTGTTGCTTGGCGATCAAGGCCTGGGCGAAACGCTGGCCCACCTCGTCGTCGTCCAGGATGTAGGTCTCCATGTTGATGTGGTCTTCGGCCGTCTGGATGGCCGCGTACATGGCCTGGTAGGTGGCCGGCCCGTCCTGGAGCAAGCGCACCCGGTTGCCGGTGGTCAGCGGACTGCCGACGATGGCCTCCTCGATGGCCAGGTGGCGCTCGAAGATGCCGGTTTCCTGACCGCTGCTTTCCAGTCGGGCGAGAATCGTCTTGCTCTGCGCGACCGATAGCGGACCGCGCGCCCCTTCCAGTTGTGCGGGCGGACCGGGACGTCGCGCCAGGTCGGGCACGATCGTCGGCAGGCTGCCGCAAGCGGCCAGTCCAAGAAGAACCAGCAGGCTCGGGGTCAGCCGACGGTAACGATGCGGTCGCCGACGCGGCGCATCCAGGACCGAGGCAAACATCACCCCTCCCTCAACGGATCACTTGTGCGTCCATTGTTCAATTCCGGGGCGATCGGGTAGCGGAACGATCCCTCATATCCGTCCCAGCAACAGCAGCACGATGATAATGACCACGACCAAACCCAATGCGCCGCTGGGGCCATAGCCCCAACTCTTGCTGTGGGGCCAAGCCGGAATGACGCCGATCAGGATCAGGATCAGAACGATCAGAAGTATGGTGCCCAGACTCATGGTGATCTCCTCAATGTGTGGTTAATTTGCGGGTGCGGCGGGCGGCGGGGGCGGCACCACGATCACCGTGGTGGACTCGCCGGGCATGCCGGTCGCGCCCTTGTTGCCCTGGTCGCCCTGCATGCCGGTGGCGCCCTGGAATCCGGTTTCACCCGGGCTGCCCTGGGCACCCTGGGGGCCGGCGGGGCCGGCGACGGGCTCCGTGGGTACATAGACGGTGCTGGTCCTTTCGCAGGCGCTCAGGCCCAGCACGGCGAGCACGGTCGAAATCAGTATCAAAAGCTTCATGAGAACTCCTGTGATGAATGGAAAATCCTGGCGCGGAGGGTTTAATGGATCCGCGAATACACCGGCGCGATCTTGGGAGACGTGCCCGGCACAGGGACAGAATGCATAAAACTCCCGCTCGCTTCGGTGCGCTAGCAAACACAGTGGAAACATCCTGATTTCAATCTTTTTTCTCGCCGCCTCCCCGGTAATGGCCTCCATTGCCGCGCCGAGCTCTGTTCCGCTCTGACTCTGGTGCGTTGGACAAAGATTGGATGCGCCGTTGCGCGGTGCTCCATGACCCTACCGGCAGACCCTGCCACCCTATGTTCGACACCGTACCGACTGGGCCTGGGCATGCGAGCAGCCTTGAACCCACATCCGGCGTTTCCATGAAACCAGTACCGGCCACCTCCCTGTGTCTCCCCGGACAGTCAGGCACTGCGTGGGTTGCGTGGCTGGCGAGTGGCCGACTATGACGCAGGATGCCCGACTGGCAATTTCGCCACCGGGTTCGGAACTTAAGGAGGTTGAGATGAACTGGGACATCGTCGAAGGCAATTGGAAGCAATTCAGAGGCAAAGTGAAGGCCCAGTGGGGCAAGCTCACCGACGACCACCTGGATGTGATCGCCGGCAAGCGCATCGAACTGACGGGCAAGATCCAGGAGGCTTACGGCGTCACGAAGGACGAGGCCGAGAAGCAGGTCAAGCGCTTTGAAGACCTCAACTAGAAACCATTCGAAGCATTGCTTGCGGCTTGACCAGGCCGTGCGCGCCGTTAGGTTCGCACGGCGTCCGGAGGCTTCGGGGCACGCTTCATCAACAGGATTCCAATCATGATGAGATATGGATGCCACATCCCATCGTTTGATCGGGTCGGGGATGCCAGCGCCACTCTCGCCACTCTTCTGGTTGAGCGTTTCCGCTCCATGCAAGCGGGGCGACATCGGACAGCGATGGATGACTGGGAGAATGAAGGAGGAAGCGTGGCCCCCGCCACCTCGATCGAGTCGAACGAATTGGCACCGGGCCAAGGACACTCCAGAGCCGCCGCCATGGGGCGGGCCAGGCCATGAACGCGCATCCGGTGGTCGAGAGGTATCTTCCCGAGGGAGCGGGCTATTTCATTTCGGAACACGAATGCCCCCGCTGCGGCAGTTCCGTGATTCGGGTTCCACGCCGGCTCGTGGATCTGCTCATCAGCAAATTCATTATGGTCCACCGCTATCGCTGCCATTCGATGGATTGCGACTGGGAAGGGAATCTGCGCGTGCTGTGAAGTGCGCTGCTGATTCGATAGAAGCGATGGTTTCTCGCGTCCGTTCAAGCCGAAGCGGGAAAACAGGGGCGGTGCGTGCTTGCGTCAAAGGCAGGTCGGCTTCGCCAGGAATTGCACAAGCATCGGGAGAAATTAAATGTCCAGCATTGGCTATCACGAGCCTGTAGAGGAACTTTCCGCTGAAACACGCGATATGCACCGGGCCCTCGTTTCCTTGATGGAAGAGCTGGAAGCCGTCGATGGGTACAACCAACGGGCGCAGACATGCACGGACTCGGAACTCAAGGCCATCATCGAGCACAACCGGGACGAGGAAAAGGAACACGCATCCATGCTGCTGGAGTGGATACGGCGCAAAGACCCAAGGTTTTCCAAAGAACTCAGGGACTACGTTTTCACCGAAAAATCGATTTCCGGCGCTGAGCGGGCCTAGCCCTCTAATCCGGGAAAGCCCCATACAGGTTCGCTAAAGCTCAATCGACACCTCCCCAACGTTTAGCCATGGACGCTGCGCCAACCACCCTGCTTCTCGTCGAGGACGACCCCATCGATGCCGAGCTGATCCAGGCCGCCCTCGCGGGTATGGCGGACAGCCCGTTTCGCGTCGAGTGGGTGACACAATTGTCGGATGCCCTCGAACGACTCGGTGGGGGAGGGTTCGAGGTCATCCTGCTCGACCTCACGCTGCCGGATGTCCAGGGCCTGGCTGTGTTCGATCAAGTGCTCAAGGCGGCGCCCCAGGCCCTGATCCTGGTTTTGAGCGGAACTAGCGATGAGGACACCGCCCGCCTGGCCGTGGCGCGCGGCGCCCAGGATTATTTCGCCAAAGGCCCCGTCGACGCCCACTGGTTGCCGCGCGCCTTGCGCTACGTGATCGAGCGCAAGGCGACCCGGAGCGCCCTGCGGGACAGCGAGGCGCGTTTCCGGGCCATGAGCGACGCCTCGCCGCTGGGCATCTTCGTCGCCGATGCGGAAGGTGGCTGCATCTATACCAACGCGGCTTATCAAGGCATATCGGGGTTGAGCCTCGCGCAGACGCTGGGCACCAACTGGAGCGTGGCGATCCACCCGGAGGATAGGGAGCGTGTCCTGGCCGAGTGGCACAAAGCGGCGCGGGGGCTGGCGCCGTTCCAGACGGAGTTCCGCTTTCTGCGCGAAGACGGAAGTGTCGTCTGGACGCGCGTCAACAGCGCCACCATGGGCGCAGAGGCGGGATCGCGCGGTTTCGTCCAGACGCTTGAGGACATTACCGAGCGTAAGACGGCGGAGTTCATCTTGCGGGCGGCGGAAGAGGCCTTGTTCGAGGAAAAGGAACGCGCCCAGGTCACCCTCAACTCCATCGGCGATGCGGTGCTGACCACCGATCTGTCGGGCAACGTGACCTACATGAATCTGGTGGCCGAGGCGATGACCGGCTGGTCCCGCGAGGACGCGCTGGGCCGGCCCCTCGCGGAGGTGTTCAGGATCATCGACGGCGTGACCCGGCAAGCCGCCCCGAATCCGGCCCAGCTCGCCATCGCGGAGAACCGGGTCGTGGGGTTGGCCAAGGATTGCGTCCTGGTCCGACGCGATGGGCTGGAGTCGTCCATCGAGGATTCCGCCGCGCCCATCCACAATCGGAACGGCCTGGTCATCGGCGCGGTGATCGTGTTCCACGACGTCAGCCAATCCCGGGCCATGGCCTTGAAGATGGCCCATCTGGCCCAGCACGACTTTCTCACCGGCCTGCCCAATCGGGTTTTGCTCACGGAGCGACTGACCCAGGCGATCGGGCTGGCCAACCGGCACCGCAAGCAAGTCGGCCTGCTGTTCCTGGATCTGGATTTTTTCAAGCACATCAACGATTCCCTGGGACATGCCATTGGCGACCAACTGCTTCAGTCCGTCTCGGACCGCCTGGCCGCATGCATACGCGCCACGGACACGGTATGTCGGCAGGGCGGTGACGAATTCGTGATCCTGCTGGCGGAACTGGAACAGCCCCATGACGCGGCCCATGTCGCGGAAACCTTGCTGGCCGCCTTCGTCGCACCCCACTTGATCGACGGGCACGAACTGCATGTCACCCTGAGCATCGGCATCAGCATCTATCCCGATGACGGCGGCAGCGTGGAAGCCATCATGCAGAACGCGGACACCGCGATGTTTCATGCCAAGGCCAGCGGCCGCAACAAATACCAGTTCTTCAAGGCCGACATGAACACTCGCGCGGTCCGTCGCCTGGCTGTGGAAATCAATCTGCGCCGCGCACTGAAGCAGGGCGAGTTCGTGCTGCATTACCAACCGAAAATCGATCTGGCTTCAGGCCTGATGACCGGCGCCGAGGCCCTCATCCGCTGGCGAGACCCGGCGCTTGGACTGGTCTACCCTGGACAGTTCGTGCCGATCGCGGAAGAGTGCGGGCTCATCGTCCCGATCGGCCGCTGGGTGCTGCGTGAAGCCTGCCGGCAAGTCCAGTTCTGGCTGGATGCGGGACTGCGCGTGGTGCCCGTGGCGGTCAATATTTCGTCTGTAGAGTTCAGGCACAAGGACTTTCTCGAAGGTGTCGCTCTGATCCTGAAGGAGACCGGCCTGGCGCCACGCTATCTCGAGCTGGAATTGACCGAAAGCATCCTCATGCAGGACGCCGGGGCTTCGGCGTCGGTGCTGGAGGCGCTCCAGTCCATGGGGGTGCGGCTGGCCATCGATGATTTCGGCACGGGTTATTCGAGCCTGAGTTACCTGAAGCGCTTTCCCATCGACACCCTGAAGATCGATCAATCCTTCGTGCGCGACATCGCCACGGCAGCGGACAACGGCGCCATCGTCAGCGCGGTGATCGGCATGGGGAAAAGCCTCCAGCAGCGGGTGATCGCCGAGGGTGTGGAAACGGATACCCAATTGGCATTCCTCCGAGCCCGGCAATGCGACGAGGGTCAAGGCTATTTGTTCAGCCATCCCTTGCCCGCCGAAGACTTCGCCAGGCGCCTCGCGTCGATCAGCCGGCCTGAACAGGATTGATGCCGTCACCCGGCGTGGCCAGGGTCTAAGGAACGATACCGTATTGGAACTGAATGCCGGCTTTCGCCGGTGAGGCGAACTTCCCGACTTGCCTGGCTGAACCAACCGGAATGACCCGCCGGCTTCGAGTCGCTCCATGCTTTCACCCATCCCGGCCGCGCTATGTGCGCCACCGTACCGACCGCCTCCGGCTTTGTGGCTATGTTGGTTATCAGGTTTCGAGAAAGGCGCGGGCTTGGCCAGTTAGCCAACACCAAGTCGGACTCGAAGCTGAAAAGCCCAATAGTCACAGGAGGCAAGAATGTCCCTGTTAGCCTGGATCATCCTCGGACTCGTTGCCGGGTTCATCGCCAGCAAGATCGTCAGTGGGTCGGGATGGGCTGTCGTCATGGACATTGGGCTCGGGATCTTAGGCGCGGTGATCGGTGGATCGATCTTCAACACGCTGGGAATGAAGGGTATTGACGGCTTCAACCTTTACGGCCTGATGGTGGCCATGGTCGGCGCCATCCTTCTGCTCGCGCTATATCACGGCATCTCCCGCCGCGCCCAAGAGGCCGGCGGTTTCAAGTAGTTTTTTCTCACCACATCTGGAGAATCGATCATGAAACCAATGAGCAAATATCTTTCCGCAGTTTTTCTGGCCGTCACGCTGGGTTCCGCCGTGGTAGGTTGCGGGTCCACATCGAAGACGGAGGGCACCGGCCAGTACGTCGACGACAGCGTCATTACCGCCAAGGTGAAGGCGGCCCTCATCGAGGATCCCGCTACGAAGGCTACCGAGATCAACGTCGAGACCTTCAAGGGTGTGGTGCAGTTGAGCGGCTTCGTCAGCACCCAAGCCGCGGCGAACCGCGCGGTCGAACTGGCGCGCGGCGTCAGCGGTGTGAAGGGCGTCACCAACGACATGCGTCTGAAGTAAGTCAGGCCCGCCCCGAGGCCACTCTCGAAATGAGTGTCCTCGGGGTTTTGCATTTGAACCACTCATCTACCGGACTCACCGCGCGGCATTTGAGCGCTACGGCGAGTTGCGGCCAAGGCCAATGAATCAAGGCCATCGCTGCGCATGAGAGATCTTACCGACACGGACTGGGTCAGGCGTCTGAAGAATGTCCTGGTCAAGTCGCTGACCGCCTGGATCGCTCACCGGTCGGACAGCAAGGGGGCGGCCGTGGCCTTCTATACCTTGTTCTCCATGACGCCCATCCTGATACTGGCCATCGTGATCGCTGGCTATTTTTTCGGCGCCGAAGCGGCCCAGGGCGAGATCGTCGCGCAAGTGGAAGGGCTGGTCGGACCGAACGGCGCCCAGGCGATCCAGGCATTGCTGGCCGCTGCGCGGGATCCCGCCGCCAGTATGGCGGCAACCCTGATGGCGAGCGTCCTCCTGCTGCTGGGCGCCACCACAGTCTTCGTCGAGTTGAAGGGTAGCCTGGACGATCTGTGGATGGACCTTACACCCCATGACAAACCCCACGTATCGGCCATCGGCGTGCTGTTAAGAGCGCGCCTCCTGTCCTTCGGACTGGTCCTTGTCCTCGCTTTCCTGTTGCTCGTCTCCCTCGTCGTCAGCGCCGCGCTGGCCATCCTCGCGGGCTATGCCGACGAGATCCTGGGTGGCTCCGCGACGGTGTTTGCGACCCTCGCCTCCGTCGTTTCCCTTTGCGTGATCGCCTGTCTGTTCGCGGTCCTCAACAAAACCCTGCCGGACGCGCCGCTGTCCTGGGCCGATGCCTGGGTCGGCGCCGTCTTCACGGCGGGACTGTTCAGCCTGGGGAAATACGCGATCGGTTTGTACATGGGCCACAGCGGCGTGGCATCGAGCTTCGGCGCCGCCGGATCGCTGATCGCGTTGTTGTTGTGGGTGTATTACTCGTCACTGATTTTCTTTCTGGGTGCCGAATTCACCCGGCAATACGCTCTGGAGTTCGGAAGCCTGCGACCTGACCGGCACGCCGGGGATTGAGTCTCCCGGCCCCTGACCGCCATCGAGGATGGTCCGTTCCCATGGTGGCGCCGATCTTCAGCACGCCTTTCCCGCCGATGAGCAGCGTGACGCCCTTGTTCTTGAACTTGTGGGCAGGGACGTCCGGTGCATGTCGTCCAGGTTGTTGTTGATGACAGTACGCTGGGCGGGACCGGCGCCGCCTCAGCCGGACTTGGGCTTGCCTTCCTTCAGGTGCGCGGGCATGCGCTTCTTCTCCCGCTCCGCGGTGCGTTCCTGGCGCGGGGTCAGGTTGGAGGCCTCGCGCTTCTCGAAGGGGTTGTAGTTGGCCTTGAACTCCACCCTTAGCGGCGTGCCCTGCAGGTTGAAGGCGGTGCGGAAGACGTTTTCCAGATAGCGCTTGTAGGCGTCCGGCATGCCTTCCAGGTGGTTACCGTGGATGACGATGATGGGCGGGTTGTTGCCGCCCTGGTGGGCGTACTTCGGCTTGGGCCGGAAGTTGCCGGCGCGCGGCGGCTGGTGCTGGGTGATGGCCTCCTGCAGCACGCGGGTGAGGCGTGGGGTGGAGAGCTTCGCCATGGCGGCGGCGTAGGCCTCGTCGACGGACTTCAGCACGCCGCCGACGCCAGTGCCCTTCAGCGCCGAGATGAAGTGGAAGCGGGCGAAGGTGAGGAAGTCCAGCTTGCGGTCGAGTTCGCGCTTGATCTGCTCGCGCTGGTAGTTGTCGAGGTCGTCCCATTTGTTGATGGCCACCACCAGGGCGCGGCCGGCCTCCAGGATGAAGCCGGCGAGGTGGGCGTCCTGGTCGGAGATTTCCTGGCGCGCGTCGAGCACCAGCACCACCACGTTGGCATCCTCGATGGCCTGCAGGGTCTTGATGACGGAGAACTTCTCGATGGCTTCCGTCACCCGGCCCTTGCGCCGCACGCCGGCGGTATCGATGAGGGTGTAGGGCTTGCCGGCGCGCTCGAAGTCGACGTAGATGGAATCGCGCGTGGTGCCGGGCTGGTCGAAGGCGATGACGCGCTCCTCGCCGACGAAGGTGTTGACCAGGGTGGACTTGCCGACGTTGGGCCGGCCGACGATGGCGATCTTGGGATGCTCGTCGTCGCGGGCCGCCTCGGGCTCCACTTCGAAGGGCTCCATGACCAGCTCGATGAGTTCCCGCACGCCCTCGCCGTGGGCGCCGGACACCGCCACCGGCTGGCCCAGGCCGAGTTCGTGGAACTCGGCGGTGACCACGCCGGCGTTCATGCCCTCGGTCTTGTTCACCGCCACCAGCACCGGGCGGCCGGTGCGGCGCAGCTTGTCGGCGATGATCTTGTCCTGCGGCGCCAGGCCGGCACGGCCGTCCACCAGGAAGATGACGGCGTCGCCTTCCGCGACCGCCTGCAGGGTCTGCTTGGCCATCTCCGCCAGAATGCCGGTGTCCACCACCGGCTCGAAGCCGCCGGTATCCACCACCAGGAAGGGTTTGCCACCGACTCGGCCGTGGCCGTAGTGGCGGTCCCGGGTCAGACCGGGCAGGTCATGGACGAGCGCGTCCCGCGTCTTGGTAAGCCGGTTGAACAGGGTGGACTTGCCGACGTTGGGCCGGCCGACCAGGACGATGGTGGGTTTCATGTTTGAGCGGGTAGCTTGTAGCCAGAAGCGGGTAGCTGGAAGTTTCCACGCCGAAGGCGCGCATGCATTCAGCTACAAGCTAAAGACTACCAGCTACTGGCCGATCCTGAGCGCATATACCCCGCCGTTCGCGGTCTGCACCACCAGGCCGGACTTGAGGGGCAGCATGATGCCCTTGATGGTGCTGCCATCGGTGGCGGCGCGGGCCGCGAAGGCACCGTCGTCGGCCTGGATCAGGTGAACATAGCCCTGGTAATCACCCACGGCCACATACTTGTCGCCCACGGCCACCGGACTCGAAAGCTTACGGTCGCGCAGCTTGTCCTGCTTCCATGGGTTGTTGCCGCGATTCTTGTCAAAGGCGGCTACGCTGTCGCTCGCATCGACCACGTAGAGCTGGCGCTCGTCCAGATCGACGCCACCGGTGCTGGAGGTCTCCCGCGCCCAGAGGGTGTTGCCGTTGGCGCGGTCGAAGCAGGCCACGCGCCCCTGGTAGGCGGCCGCGCACACGCGCCGGTCATCCATGGCCAGGGTGCCGGTGACGTCGGCGATGCGCTCCAGCTCGGTGGCGCCGCGCGGCAGGGCGACGTTGGCTTCCCATTGCGGCGCGCCGTTGTTCAGGGTCAGCGCGCTCAGCCGGCCGCCGGCGTGGCCGGCATAGACGGCGTTGACGCCCAGCAACAGGTGGCTTTGCTCGCGCAGGATCAGGGTGGGCAGGCTGCGCGTGCTGCTCC
Organism: bacterium; assembly: GCA_009772925.1. GTDB lineage: Bacteria > Pseudomonadota > Gammaproteobacteria > Burkholderiales > Thiobacillaceae > PFJX01. The sequence goes on along the minus strand of WOUQ01000006.1, from coordinate 176,768 downwards.
AGCGCGCCTTGCCGGTGACGGCATCGAGCAGATCGATGCGCCCGTCGTTGGTGCGCGCGGCGACCAGGCCGTTGACCGCTTCCGCGGGCGTCAGCAGTTCTCCGGAGAGCATGGCCGTCCACGCGCGCGCGCCGTCCGCGCTCTTGAAGGCGAGCAACTCGCCCTTGGGCGTACCCACCAGCACCAGACCCTCGCCGACGCCAACGCCGGAGGAAAGCGTCCGTGCCGCGTCGATCCGCCAGATTTCGCGGCCGCTGGCGATATCCAGCTTGACGATGCGGCCGTCGCGGCCGGCCGCGTAGATCGCCTGGCCATCGGTGCCCGGCGAGAACTCATAGGCGCCGGCTTCGCCGACGCGGGCGTCCCAGGCCCGCTCCAGGCTGGCGACGGCCTTGAAGTCCGGCAGTGGGGCCGGCTTGACGACCGGCGTCGAGGGGCCGAACCAGTCGCCGAACCAGGAACAGCCGGACAGCGAGAGCGCCAGCCCCAGCGCCAGCAGCGTCGAAGGGAATGCGCGCACGTCAGCCTCCCAAGCCGTCCAGGCGGATTTCCACCAGGGGCTTCAGCGGGCTGTTGTCGCCCAGTTTTTCCAGCGCCCGCTTGTAGGCTTCGCGCGCCTCGGCGGTCTTGCCCTGGGCCACCAGGATATCGCCGCGCAACTGGCCTTCGAGGCCCTGAAAGGCCGGGTCGAAGGCGCCTTCCAACTGTTTCAGGGCGGCATCCAGTTCCTTCTGCTCGAACAGCAGGCCGGCCAGGCGCAGGCGTGCCAACTGGCGCGCGCCGTCGTCGCGGGCATGTTGCATGGCGTACTCGTATTGGGCGCGGGCGCTCTTCAGGTCGCCAGCCTCGTAATTGATGTGGCCGGCCAGCCAGGCGGCGGGCGTCGCATAAGCGCTGCGGCCATGCGCCTCCATGATCTGCGCGGCCGCATCCTTGGCGGCCTTCGCGTCACCGCGGTTGGCGGCCTGCACGACCTGGTCGAACAGCATCGAAGCCGACGCCGCCTGATTGCGCTGCCAGGTCTCCCAGGCGCGCCAGCCGGCCACCGCCACCAGGAAGAGCGTCACGCCCCAGATGACCTTGTTGCCGTGTTGCTTCCACCAGGCTTTCGCGTCATCCAACTGTTCCTGTTCTTCAAGATCGAGTGCCATGCATTGCTCCAGAAAATGGATAGAGGGAAACGGGAAAAGAGAAAAGGAAAACGTAAGCGCGGGTTGGCTTTACACGTTTCCCGTTTCCCGTTTCCCGTTTCCCGAACCCCGAATCATCAAAACCGCTTCCGCCAGCGCCACCCGGCGCTGCTCGCCTTCGCCCCGCAGGGGCTTGACCGCCACCTCGCCGGCCGCCGCCTCGTCGTCGCCGATGATGGCGGCGAAGCGGGCGCCGCTAGCGTCGGCTTTCTTCATCTGCGACTTGAAACTACCGCCGCCGCCGTGCAACACCACGTCGAGTCCGCCGTCGCGCAGGGTTTCTGCAGCCATCAGGGCGAAGCGGCCGGCGCTCTCGCCGACGTTGACCAGGTAGACGTCCGGTCCCTCCGGCTCGGGCGTCAGGCCCAGTTCGGCCATCATCACCAGCAGGCGTTCCACACCCATGGCGAAGCCACAGGCCGGGGCGGGCTTGCCGCCCATCTGGGCGACGAGGCCGTCGTAGCGGCCGCCGGCGCAAACCGTGCCCTGGGAGCCCAGCTTGTCGGTGACCCACTCGAACACGGTCAGATTGTAGTAATCCAGGCCGCGCACCAGGCGGGGGTTCACGGTATAGGGGATGCCCGCTTCCTCCAGGCCCCGCTTCACCGCCTCGAAGTGGGCGATGGCCGCATCGTCCAGCTCGTCCATCAGCTTGGGGGCGGCCTCCACCAGGGCCTGCATGGCGGGGTTCTTGCTGTCCAGGATGCGCAGGGGGTTGCTGTGCAGGCGGCGCTTCGCGTCCTCGTCCAGTTGGTCCTGCCGGGCCTCGAAATAGGCGATGAGCTTCTGCCGGTGGCGGGCGCGGGATTCGGCGCCGCCCAGGCTGTTGATCTCCAGGCGGATGTGCTCGGCCATGCCCAGCAGCTTCCACAGCCGGGCGGTCATCAGCAGCAGTTCGATGTCCAGGTCCGGACCAGCGAAGCCCAGGGCCTCGATGCCGACCTGGTGGAACTGGCGGTAGCGGCCCTTCTGCGGGCGCTCGTGGCGGAACATGGGGCCGGCGTACCAGAGCCGCTTGCCGCCGTCGAACAACAGGTTGTGCTCGATGGCGGCGCGCACGCAGGAGGCGGTGCCTTCCGGACGCAGGGTCAGGGATTCGCCGTTGAGCTCGTCGACGAAGGTGTACATCTCCTTCTCGACGATGTCGGTGACCTCGCCGATGGCCCGCTTGAACAGGCCGGTGTGCTCCAGGATGGGCGTGCGCATCTCGCGGTAGCCGTAGCTCTTCAGCCAGGCGCGGACGATGGATTCGAAACGGGCCCACAGCGGCGCCTCGGCCGGCAGCAAGTCATTCATGCCGCGCACGGCGCGGAGGGCGTTGCTCATTGCTGAAAGGCGGGAAAAGGGAACAGGGAAAAGGGAAACGTGGCAAGGCGAACGGAACCGCGTGTTTCGCGTTTCCCGTTTCCCGTTTCCCGTTTCCCCAACAACCTGACGCAAGGACTCAAGTGCCCCCCTTGCCATAGGTGCGCCGGACATAATCCTCGACGATGGCCTGGAACTCCTCGGCGATGCGCTCGCCCTTGAGGGTGACGGTCTTCTCGCCGTCGACATAGACCGGGGCCACCGGGGTTTCGTTGGTGCCGGGCAGGCTGATGCCGACGTTGGCGTGCTTGCTCTCGCCGGGGCCATTGACGACGCAGCCCATGACCGCCACGTTCATGGTCTCGACGCCGGGGTATTGACCGCGCCAGACCGGCATCTGGCCGCGCAGCCAGTTCTGGATGCTCTGCGCCAGTTCCTGGAACACCGAGCTGGTGGTGCGGCCACAGCCGGGGCAGGCGGTGACCAGCGGGGTGAAGGAACGCAGACCCAGGGTTTGCAGGATTTCCTGGGCCACCTGGACTTCGGTGGTACGCGGCTCGCCGGGTGCTGGGGTGAGGGACACCCGGATGGTGTCGCCGATGCCTTCCTGCAACAGGATCGCCAGGGCGGCGGTGGAGGCGACGATGCCCTTGCTGCCCATGCCCGCCTCGGTGAGTCCCAGGTGCAGGGCGTAATCGGAACGGGCGGCGAGGTCGCGGTAGACCTTGATGAGGTCCTGCACGCCGGACAGCTTGCAGGACAGGATGATGCGGTCGCCGGCCAGGCCCAGTTCCTCGGCGCGCTTGGCGGAATCCAGGGCGGAGGTGATGAGGGCGTTGCGCATCACCTCCTCGGGCTCGTGAGGTGTCGGGCGCTTCGCGTTCTCGTCCATCATGCGCGCCAGCAGGTCCTGGTCCAGGCTGCCCCAGTTGACGCCGATGCGCACCGCCTTGCCGTAGCGGGCGGCGGCTTCGATCAGCGTGGCGAACTGCTCGTCGCGCTTGCTGCCCCGGCCCACGTTGCCGGGATTGATGCGCAGCTTGGCCAGGGCCTGGGCGCACTCCGGCACGGCCTTCACCAGGCGGTGGCCGTTGAAGTGGAAGTCGCCGACCAGGGGCACGTTGCAGCCCATCGCATCCAGCTTCTCGCGGATGATCGGCACCGCCCGCGCCGCCTCCTCGGTGTTGACGGTGATGCGCACGACCTCCGAGCCGGCCTGCCAGAGCGCATGCACCTGCGCCGTGGTGCCGGCGATGTCGGCGGTGTCGGTGTTGGTCATCGATTGCACCACCACCGGCGCGCCGCCGCCGACCGGGACATGGCCGACCAGCACCCGGCGGGTGGGACGGCGCACGATGGGAGAGATCCAGTTCACGATGGGCTCATTCGAGGGTCAGGCGGGCGACCTTCTGACCGATAAACGGAGTCAGGTCGATGACGTGGCCGTTGTAGCTCATGCGCACCCGCGCGGCCTCGCCCACCACCAGGCGAAAAGGCGGATCGCCGGCAAAGCTGTCGACGCCCCCGGCGCGGACCAGCTTGGAGTAACGCCGGCCCTTGCCATCCACCACCTGGATCCAGGCATCGTGGTCGGCCTCGAAACGCAGGACATGCCTGTCCCCCGCCGGCGGGATGCCGGCCTCCGCCGGGGCGGCGGCCTGGGTTACCGGCAGCGACGCCGGGTCGGGTTGCACATTCGGGGTCGCGGGCGCCGCGGGGAGGCCCGCGTCGGCCTGGGGAGGCATGGCGGTCTGACCATCGCCTTGCGGCGGGGGAGCGGCGAGCGGCTCCGCCGGCGGCGGCGCCTCGGGCTGTGGGGAGACCACGGCTGGCGGGGCCGTCTGGTCGCTCAGCAAGCTGTCCTCGCCCTGCCGCAGCCAGTGGTAGAGCAGCGCCACCAACAGCAGGAAGAGGGCCAGGCCCAGCAGGGGCAACAGCACCCAGCGATGCATGGGCGTGGAAGTAAAGGCGACGCCGGCGCTCGGCGCGGTGATGGTCTCCGACACGGTTGCCTGCGCATCGATGGGCGCGATGAGAAGCTCGGCGTCGACTTCCACCAGCCGCGCGTAATTGCGCACGAAACCGCGCAGAAACACCTCGCTGGGCAGATGCGAGAGATCCTCGGCCTCCAGCGCCTCCACCTGGCGCGCGCTCAGTTTGAGCTTGGCGGCGACGTCGGCCGCGCTCAGTTCGCGAGCCTCGCGGGCGGCCTTGAGCTGCGCCCCGAAACCGGGCAGTAAGGTTTCGCTCACAATATGCCTCCGACCTGATCGTACTGTCCGGTGAGCAGCCATTGCGTTTGCAGGGCGTCGGGGAAACGGCGACGCAATTGGGTACCGTAATTGGCTTCCGCCTCCCGATCGCCCATATGACGTTCCGCGCGCACCCCCACCCACAGGGCCGGCGCCGACAGCACGCTGGCATCGCCCAATTGGCGTATCTGCAGGCGGGCGGCCAGCCAGCGGCCTTTGCGGACATTGATCTCCGCCATGCCCAGGAGGGCCGTGGGATGGTTGGGCGAGCGCTTGAGAGCGCGCGCGAAATACATCTCGGCGGTGGCCAGATCGGATTTCTCGAGGGCGCAGGCGCCGGCGTTGGCGAGGGCGCGCTCCGGCGTATCGTAGAGGGGGTTGGCCAGTGCCGCTTCGAAACGCGCCAGAGCCTCGTCGATACGTCCCCGCTTGCACAGGAACAGGCCGTAGTTGTTGTGACCCTCGGAATAACGGGGAGAAATCTCGATGGCGCGGCGGAAATTGTCCTCGGCCTGGCGATCCTCGCGCAGTTCGGCATGTACCAGGCCGAGCATGTTGTAGACCGGCGGATAATTGGGGTCCGCATCGCGGGCGATATTGAGGTTCTGCATGGCGAAACCATACTTGCCCTGCGAGTAGTAGCCGGCACCCAGTTCGGTATGGATGCGCGCCTTCTGATTCACTTCCTTCGGCACACGCGCTTCCGGGTTGACGTCCTCCACCCTGTCGCCCGTCCGCAGGCCCGCGCAACCGGCCAGGAGCAAGACCAGGGGGAGCCAGGCTAAACGTGCATTCATGCGGCCGCCTCGGTCAGGTAAGTGGTGGCGAGATCCACCCCGCGTCGGCGGCAAGCGGCACTCGCGGACGGTCGCATCCCCGCTGCGCGGGGCCCCTGCTTCCTGCTCATGCCGCCACCTCGTTCAGGTGAGTGGTCACGCTTTCGTCATCGCGTCGGCGGCAAGCGGCACTCGCGGACGGTCGCATCCCCGCTGCGCGGGGCCCCTGCTTCCTGCTCATGCCGCTACCTCCATGCGCTGCAAGACCCGACGGGAACGGTCCTCCACCTGGCCGGCGAGCTGGCCGCAGGCGGCGTCGATGTCGTCGCCGCGGGTCTTGCGCGTGGTGGCGATCTTGCCTTCGGCCATGAGCCGGCTGGCGAAACGGCGCACCGTTTCGCCGGGGGAGCGGCGGAAGCCCGACATCGGGAAGGGATTGAAGGGAATCAGGTTGAACTTGCAGGACACGTCGCGGGTGAGTCGCAGAAGCTCATCGGCATGTTCGGGCCGATCGTTGACACCGTCCAGCATGATGTATTCGAAGGTGATGAAGTCGCGCGGGCCGTCCTGCACGTAGCGCTTGCAGGCGGCCATGAGCTCCTTCAGCGGGTACTTGCGGTTGATCGGCACCAGTTCGTCGCGCAGGGCGTCGTTGGGCGCGTGCAGGGACACGGCCAGGGCCACGGGCATGCGTTCCCGCAGCCGGTCCATGGCCGGCACGATGCCGGAAGTGGAGATGGTCACCCGCCGCCGGGACAGGCCGTAGGCGTGGTCGTCGAGCATCAGGGATACCGCCGCCACGGTGGCGTCGAAGTTGAGCAGGGGCTCGCCCATGCCCATCAGCACCACGTTGGAGATGATGCGTTCACCCTTCGGGTCGCGCCCCAGGGCGCGGTTCGCCCACCACAGCTGGCCGACGATCTCGGCCACGCTCAGATTGCGGTTGAAACCCTGCTTGCCGGTAGAGCAGAAGGCGCAGTCGAGGGCGCAGCCTACCTGCGTGGACACGCACAGGGTGCCCCGGTCGGTCTCGGGGATGAACACCGTCTCCACCCGGTTGCTGGGTCCCACCTCCAGCAGCCACTTGCGGGTGCCGTCGGCGGAGATCTGTTCGTGCCCAAGGATGGGCGGCCGGATCTCGGCCACCTCGGGCAACTTGGCGCGCAGGGACTTGGCCAGGTCGGTCATCCCCTCGAAGCTGTCGGCACCGTACTGGTAGAGCCAGTGCATGACCTGGCGGGCACGAAAGGGCTTCTCGCCGATGCTTTCGAAGAAAGCGACGAGAGCGGCCTGATCGAGATCGAGGAGATTGACGCGATTCAACGGAGTGGCCGGATCAGCGCGAATAGACCTGGGAGGCCGGGAAGAAATAGGCGATTTCCACGGCGGCGGTTTCCGGCGCGTCGGAACCGTGCACGGCGTTGGCGTCGATGCTGGAGGCGAAGTCGGCGCGGATGGTGCCGGCCTCGGCCTTCTTGGGATCGGTGGCGCCCATCAGTTCGCGGTTCTTGGCGATGGCATTGTCGCCTTCCAGCACCTGGATCATCACCGGGCCGGAGGTCATGAATTCGACCAGATCGTTGAAGAAGGGACGACCCTTGTGCACGGCGTAGAAGCCTTCGGCCTCGGTCCGCGACAGGTGGGCCATGCGGGCGGCGACGATCTTCAGGCCGTTGGATTCGAAGCGGGAATAGATCTTGCCGATGACGTTCTTGGCGACGGCGTCGGGTTTGACGATGGACAGGGTGCGTTCGATAGCCACTTGGGAATTCTCCGGGAGGGGTGGGAAGCGGGATGAAGGCTGCAAAGCCGAGCGAAGGCTTTGAAAATACTTGGAAAAAAGCGCGCGCACCTTACCACGAAACGCCCCTAAAATAAAGGCGATGCGCCGCACATGGGCGTCGAACGAGCCACCGCGAGGAGACAGGAATGGCCGCCGAGGACAGGTCCCCGGAACAAGAGGATGTTCGCAGGAAAGCATTGCTGCGCTTGGGCGTGGCCGGGCTGGTGACCGCCGTCGCCCTGGCCGGCCTGTGGTGGCTGGACCAGGACGGAAAGAAGCCGTCGGTAGCCGCCAGGCCCGACGCGATTCCCGCGCCGATCGTGCCGGCACCGCCCACCGACGTGGTGCCGCCGCAGGCCGAGCCACCCGTGCCACCTGCCACGGCAGAGGGAGTGCCCCCGGCGCCGCCCGCACAGCCCGAGGCGCCGCCACCACCGCCCAAAGTGAGCAATCTGCCGAGTCCGCCGTCGCCGGCACCAACCCCGCCGCGCCCGCCGGCGGCGGCTCCTGGCGCCCCCGCCGCCAAGGCCCCAGCCACGCCAGCCCCGCCTCCAGCGCAGGCGGAGCCTGTGCCGGCCGGCAAGGGTTTCGTGGTGCAGTTGGGCGTGTTCAGCAATCCGGACAATGCGCGTGAACTGGTGGAGCGGCTTGCCAAACAGGGAATTCGCGCCCAGCTGGAGGCCCGTGTCCATCTGGGGCCCTTCCGCAACCGTCAGGAAGCCGAGAAAGCCCAGGTGGAAATGCGACGACTCGGCTACACGCCGCTGATCACGCCGGCGAGCACGGCAAAATAAGCCAGCCGGGCTGGTCACTGCTGGCCAGGAATTCGGCGTCGGCGCCGATCTCCGCCACCCAGGCCAGACGCTCGCCGACGTAGACCAGGGGCAGGTGCTGCCGGCGCCAGGGCGGGATGCCCGCCTCGCGCAGCAGATCCTTGAGCGGCCGCCGCGGCCGGTCGGGAGCGGTGCGCAAACGCTCGCCGCCGCGCCGCAGACGTACGGTCACCGGCCCCGGCTCCAGCCTGACGCCGGCACCGTGCGCCGGCGTGAAACGCAATCCACCAGCGTCGCCCAGTTCCAGCACCGCCTCACCGTCCCACGTCCACAGCGCCCCGGCCGGCGCGACGACGCGCGCGCTCGGCACGATGCGGGCGAGGCCGCGATGGCGGCGCAGGCCCACCGTCCCGAAGTCCACCATCACCCGCGCGTCCCGGCGCGCCTCCAGCAGTTGCCGCAGGCCCTCGCGCAGGGCTTCGGCATGCAGATCGGCACCCGCCAGTTCCAGGCGACGGCGCAGAAGGTTGCGTGCGCGCGCCGGCGAGAGGCCGGCCAGCGCGGCGATGCTCAGGCCCTCCGGCGTGAGCACCGCGCCGGCGTCGAGATCGGCCAGGTCGTCCAGCAACGCCGCGGTCTCGGCGAAGCGTTCGGCCGCCCGCGCCAGGGTCGCGCCCGGCGCGGCAAAGCGCGTCTCCAGCAGCGGCAGCACCTGGTGCCGCAGCAGGTTGCGAGCCAGGTGGGTGTGCAGGTTGCTTTCGTCCTCCACCCAGCACAGGCGGCGCGCGCGCGCCCAGGCGGCGATATGGGCGCGCGGCGCCGACAACAGCGGGCGCAGCAGCAACGGGCCACCTGCCTGCAGGCGACGGCAGGCAGGCATCGCCGCCAGGCCCTTGGCGCCGCCGCCGCGCAGCAGTTGCGCGAGCACCGTCTCGGCCTGGTCGTCGCGGTGATGCGCCAGGGCCACGGCATCGGCGTCGATGTCGGCGAATACCGCGTAGCGGGCCGCCCGCGCGGCGGCCTCCAGACCTTCGCCGCGCTTGCGCACCTCGACCCGCGCCACTTGCAGGGGGACATCGAGAGCGCCACACACCCGCGCGCAGTGCCGCGCCCAGTCGTCGGCTTGCGGGGACAGGCCATGGTGCACATACACGGCGGCGAGGGTAAATCCGCGCCGCGCGCGCAGGTCGGCGAGCAGATGCAGCAGCACGCTGGAATCCAGTCCGCCCGAATACCCCACCACCAGGCGCCCCGCGGCGGGCAGGTGGCTTTCCAGACAGGCGGAGACCAGATCGATCAGGCCGGCAGTCTCCTCAAGAGACCTGTCGGCGCCCGCGCCGGCAATCGCGGCGGGCGCGGCGGGAGTGGACTCAGGCCCGCCCTTCCTTGAACTTGCCATAGGCCATCAGGCGGGCGTAGCGATCGTTCAGCAGGGTATTGAGGGGGCGCTCGCGCAGGCCGGCAAGCACCTCCGACAGGGTCGCACGCAGGCTCTCCAGCATGGCCTCGGGCTCGCGGTGGGCACCACCCAGGGGTTCGCCGACGATGTGATCGACCAGGCCCAGGGCTTTCAGCTTGGTGGCAGTGATGCCCAGCGATTCCGCGGCCTGTGGCGCCTTCTCCGCGCTTTTCCAGAGAATCGAGGCGCATCCTTCCGGCGAGATCACCGAATAGGTGGCGTACTGCAGCATGACAATCGCGTCACCCACGCCGATGGCCAGGGCGCCGCCGGACCCCCCCTCGCCGATGACGGTACAGATGACGGGGGTTTTCAGTTCCGCCATCACGTACAGGTTGCGGGCAATGGCCTCGGACTGGCCGCGCTCCTCGGCGTCGATGCCGGGATAGGCGCCGGGGGTGTCGATGAAGGTGAAAACCGGCAGGCGGAACTTCTCCGCCAGGCGCATCAGCCGCAGGGCCTTGCGATAGCCTTCCGGTCGCGGCATGCCGAAGTTGCGGTACTGGCGTTCCTTGGTATCGCGCCCCTTCTGGTGGCCGATGACGACCACCGGTTCACCCTCGAAACGGGCCAGGCCGCCGACGATGGCGGGATCGTCGGCGAAGGCGCGATCGCCGTGCAGTTCCTCGAATTCGCTGAACAGGCCCTGGATGTAGTCCAGCGCGTAGGGCCGCTGCGGATGGCGAGCGACCTGGGAGATCTGCCAGGCGTTGAGCTTGCCGTAGATTTGTTTGGTCAGCGCCGCGCTCTTCTTGCGCAGCCGCTCGATTTCCTCGGAGATATCCAGGGCCGGATCGCCGCGGACTTCGGACAGCTCCTCAATCTTCGCCTCCAGTTCGGCGATGGGCTGCTCAAAGTCGAGGAAGGTGACTTTCATGATGACTCGGGCTCGGGCAAGGGGCAGGCATTTTACCTGATCACCCGCGCGGGTTGGTCAATGCTGGTGACCGTGCGGGCCATGCACATGGCCATGCGCCACCTCCTCAGGCAGGGCAGCGCGCACCTCGCTGACCACGCACTTCAGGCGCAGGCTCTGGCCGGCCAGGGGATGGTTGCCATCCACCACCACCTTGCCCTCGGCCACGTCGGTGACGGTGTAGAGCATGACGTGGTGGCCGTCCTCGCTGGAACCTTCCAGCTGCATGCCGACGTGCACCTCGGACGGGAACAGCTCGGCCGGCTCCACCCGCACCAGTTCGGCGTCGTATTCGCCGAAGGCGTCTTCCGGCTCCAGCGCCAGATCCAGTTCGGCGCCGGCACCCTGGCCCTCGAGGGCCGCCTCGACCTTGGGAAAGATGCCGTCGTAACCACCGTGCAGATACAACGCGGGGGCGGCGTCGGTGGCCTCCTCCAGCAGTTCGCCGTCGAGGGTCGTCAGTTGGTAGGTCAGGGTGACCACGGTGTCCTTGGCGATCAGCACTCACAGCTCCTTGACGAGTTTGAGAATTTCCGCGGCATGCCCCTTGGGCGTCACGTTCTGCAGGATATGGCGAATCCGGCCGCCACCGTCGATGATGAAGGTGCTGCGGTTGATGCCTTCGCGCGACACGCCGTCCACCTCGCGCTGGACGACGACGCCGTAGGCCTGGCAGACGCCGCCGTCCTTGTCCGCCAGCAGACGCACGGTGATGCCGTGCTTGTCGCGGAAGGCGCCGTGGCGGATGCAGTCGTCGCGCGACACGCCGGCCACCGCGCAGCCCAGCGCGGCATAGTCGCCTTCCAGATCGCTGAACTCGATGGCCTGGGTGGTGCAGCCCGGCGTATCATCGCGCACGTAGAAAAACAGCACGAACGGTTTGCCGCGGTAATCCGAAAGCTTGGCGATGGTCATGTCCGCGTCGGGCAGTTCGAAATCGGGCGCCTTGTCGCCGATGTGCAGCATGGGGTCCGCTCCTGGGAAAAATGCCGAGGGCATTATATGAGCAAACGCGCCGCCTCCCGCCAAGGCTTTTGCATGCGGGATTTCTCCCTCCGCCGCCTGCTCGGCGGCATTCCCCCATCCACCTTCCTCGCCGAGTACTGGCAGAAACGTCCCCTGCTGGTGCGCCAGGCCCTGCCCGGCTTCGGCGACTGGCTCGACCGCGACGGGCTCTCCGCCCTAGCCTGCCGCGACGACGCCGAGAGCCGGCTGGTGCGCCACCAGCGCGGGCGCTGGCGGCTGCAGCACGGCCCGTTCACGCGCGAGGAGCTCGACGCCCTGCCGGCACGCGGCTGGAGCCTGCTGGTTTCCGGGGTGAACCACCTGTTGCCCGAGGGCGACCGCCTGCTGCATGCCTTCGATTTCGTGCCGCACGCCCGCCTGGACGACCTGATGGTCAGCGTCGCCCCGGACGGCGGCGGCGTCGGACCGCATTTCGATTCCTACGACGTGTTTCTCATCCAGGGTCTGGGCCGCCGGCGCTGGGAAATCAATGGCCAGGGCGATCTGGCGCTGGTGGAGGGCGCTCCCCTGCGCATCCTGCGCAATTTCCGGGCCGAGCAATCCTGGGAACTGGAACCGGGCGACCTGCTCTACCTGCCGCCGCGCTTCGCCCACAACGGCATCGCCCTGGGCGACTGCATGACCTGGTCGGTGGGCTTCCGTGCGCCCAAGGCGCAGGAAATCGTCGGCGAGTTCCTCCACCACCTGCAGGACACCCTGGAAATCGAGGGCATGTATGCGGATCCCGGCTTGCGCAGGCCCCGACACCCGGCCCGGCTGCCGGACGAGCTGGTGGACTGGGCGGCTGAGGTGGTGGATTCCCTGCGCTGGGGCCGCGCCGACATCGTCGACTTCCTCGGCCGCTATCTCAGCGAACCCAAGGCCCATGTGTTCTTCGACCCGCCAACGCGTCCGCTGTCGCCGGCCGCCTTCGCGCGGCGCGTCGCCGTTTCCGGGGTGGCGCTGGACGCGCGCAGTCGCTGCCTGTTCAGCGCGCGCACCTTCTTCATGAACGGTGAACGCGTCGAGGCCGCGCCCGCCCTGCTGCCCGCCCTGCGCCAACTGGCCGACCACCGCCGGCTGCCGCCGGGCGAGCACACGGAGAGCCTGCTGGCTCTGCTGCACGCCTGGTATGTGGCCGGCTACCTGCGCGCCGCGTCGGCGCGCGATTAGACCGTGTATATTTTTGTTACTAGAATGCTTCAACCTCGTGATCGCCGCCTGCCATGACCAGCACGCCCATCCCCGTACTCTCCCGTGAACACCTCACGGACCTGTTGCGCGCCCATGACATCACGCCGACCCACCAGCGCATCGAGATCGCCCAGGTGCTGTTCTCGCGCTGCGAACACCTGTCGGCGGAGCAGATCATGGCTCTCGTCAACCGCCGGCACAGCGAAACCTCGAAGGCCACCGTCTACAACACCCTGCGGCTGTTTCTGGATAAAAAGCTGATCCGCGAAGTCATCGTCGATCCCGACAAGGCCTTCTTCGACCCCAACACCACGCCGCACCACCACTTCTACGATACCCACAGCGGCGAACTCATCGACATTCCCGCCACCGATCTCAGCATCCATGGCCTGCCCGAACCGCCACGGGGCATGCTGACCGAGAGCGTGGATATCATCGTGCGCATCCGGCCGGGCACCGCCGCCACGGCCTGACCTCCTTCCAGCCTCGACCGCGGAGAACCCTGCATGCACCGACGCGCATTCCTGCGTGGCGCCGGCGTCGCCCTGGGCGCCGCCACCGCCAGCCTCGCCCCGCGCGCCTTCGCCGATGGCCCCGCCATCCGCTGGCGCCTGGCCTCCAGTTTCCCGAAGAGCCTGGACACCATCTATGGCGCCGGCGAGCGCCTGGCCGAGCGGTTGCGTCAGCTCACCGGCGGCAAGTTCCAGATCCGCGTCTTCGCCGGCGGCGATCTGGTACCCGGGCTGCAAGTCATGGACGCGGTACAGAACGGCACCGTCGAATGCGGGCACACGGCCAGCTACTACTACGTCGGCAAGAACATGGCCTTCGCCTTCGACTGCGCCCTGCCCTTCGGCCTCACCGCACGCCAGCAGAACGCCTGGATGTACGCGGGCGGCGGCCTGCAGGCGATGCGCGAGTTGTTCAGGCAGTACAACATCATCCAGTTCCCGGGCGGCAACACCGGCGCGCAGATGGGCGGCTGGTACCGTCGCGAAGTCAAGTCCCTGGCCGACCTGAAAGGCCTGAAGATCCGCATTCCCGGCATCGGCGGGCAGATCATGGCGAAGCTGGGCGCGGTGCCGCAGACCCTGGCCGGCAGCGACATCTACCCGGCCCTGGAACGCGGCGCCCTGGACGCCACCGAATGGGTGGGGCCGCACGACGACGAGAAGCTGGGTTTCCACAAGATCGCCAAGTATTACTACTACCCCGGCTGGTGGGAGGGGGGGCCGCAACTGTCCTTCTACGTCAACCTGGCGAAATGGAACGCCTTGCCCGAGGCCTACCGGGCCGCCTTCGAGGCGGCCTGTGCCGAGGCCAACGTGGTCATGCTGGCGGAATACGACCATCGCAATCCGCTGGCCCTCGCGCGGCTGCTGAAGCAGGGCGCCCGCCTGCGGCCGTTTCCCAAGGACATCATGGAAGCCGCGCGCAACACCGCGCTCGCCATGTACGACGCGGAGGCCGCGAAGAACCCCAGCTTCGCGCGCATCTACGGCGACTGGAAGAAGTTCCGCGATCTGCAGTTCGAATGGTTCAAGGTTGCGGAAGCCTCCTACGCGAATTTCCTCTATTACGCGAAGTGAGGGGGCCCCGGGGTCGCGCTCAAGTAGCGGACCGCTCGTGTCGTTATCCTGCACACGCCCTTATGGGCGGGTCGCGAAAGGGAAGCCATGTTCGAATCCGCGGAACTCGGCCACAAGGTCGACAAGGAAACCTATGAACGGGAAGTGCCGGTCCTGCGGGAAGCCCTGCTCGACGCGCAATACGACCTGATTAGCCAGCGCGGATTCCAGGTCGTCATCCTGGTCGGCGGGGTCGACGGGGCCGGGCGCAGTGAGTGCGTGCAGCAGCTCAACGCCTGGCTCGACCCGCGCCACATCGAAACCCACGGCATGGGGGAAATGTCCGACGAGGAACGCGACCGCCCGCCCATGTGGCGGTTCTGGCGCGAACTGCCGGCCAAGGGCAAGATCGGCGTGTTTCAGGGATCCTGGTACAGCCTGCCGATCCTGCACCGTGTCTACGGTGAAACCAGCAATGCCGCCCTGGCCGAAGCCATGGAGCGCAACGTGCGTTTCGAGCGCATGCTCAGCGACGAAGGCGCCCTGATCCTCAAGTTCTGGTTCCACCTGTCCAAGGCCGGGCAGAAAAAACGCCTGCTCGCCCTGGAAAAGGATCCCCGCACCCGCTGGCGCGTCACCGAGCGCGACTGGCACCATTTCAAGCTGTACGACCGGTTCGCGCAGGTCTGCTCGCAGTCGCTGCGCGTGACCGGCACCGCGCACGCGCCCTGGCACATCATCGAGGGGGCGGATGTCCGCTATCGTGAACTGATGTTCAGCCGCATCCTCCTGGAAGCGATACGCAAGCGCCTGGACCGGCCTGCGGTCGCCGTCGAAACACCCGCCCAGCCGATGGCGCCGGCGGTCGACCAGCTCAACATCCTGAGGGCCCTGGATCTGACCGCCAGCCTACCCAAGGCCGCGTATCAGCAACAACTGGAAACCTGGCAGGGCCGCCTCAACCTGCTCACCCGCGACAAGCGCTTCGCCAAACTCTCCGTGGTCTGTGTGTTCGAGGGCCACGACGCTGCCGGCAAGGGCGGCGCCATCCGCCGCATCACCGGCGCCCTCGACGCGCGGCGCTACCAGGTCATTCCCATCGCCGCGCCGAGCGACGAGGAGAAGGCCCAGCCCTATCTGTGGCGTTTCTGGCGGCACATCCCGCGGCGCGGCCGCCTCGCGATGTTCGACCGTTCCTGGTACGGCCGCGTACTGGTGGAACGGGTGGAAGGCTACTGCGCCGAGCGCGACTGGCGGCGGGCCTATAGAGAAATCAACGAGTTCGAGGCGCAACTGGTCGAACACCGCGTGGTGCTGGTGAAGTTCTGGCTGTCAGTCAGCGAGGAGGAACAGCTCAAGCGCTTCCGGGAACGCGAAGCCACCGGTTTCAAGCGTTACAAGATCACCCCGGACGACTGGCGCAATCGCGAGAAATGGCCCGCCTACGAACAGGCGGTGTGCGACATGGTCGACAAGACCAGCACGGAAATTGCGCCCTGGACCCTGGTCCCGGCCAACGACAAGTACCACGCCCGCATCCAGATCCTGAAGACCCTGTGCGAACGCATCGAGGCCGGCCTGCGAAACCGGCGTTGATTCGCGCCTGCCTGGCTTTCAGCGCACGGCGAGCAGTTCCACCTCGAACACCAGGGTGGCGTTGGGGGGAATGACGCCGCCGGCGCCGCGCGCGCCGTAGCCCAGATCGGCCGGGATGGTGAGCTTGCGGCGGCCGCCCACGCGCATGCCGGCCACGCCCTCGTCCCAGCCGCGGATCACGTAGCCGCGGCCGAGCGGAAAGTCGAAGGGTTCGTCGCGGTCGACGCTGGAGTCGAACTTGCTGCCGTCGGTCAGCCAGCCGGTGTAGTGCACGCGCACGGTGTCGCCGGTCTTGGCTTCCTCGCCCTCGCCGAGGTTGAGTTCATCGATGATGAGACCGCTGGGGGTCGTCGTGGTGGACATGTCTGCTCCTTGGAGTGATCGGGGTTCTGCGCGGATGGGCGCGTGAAAACACGTGGTCGGGCGGCATCCCGGAATAAAAAAATGGCGCGGCAACGCCGCGCCGGAGTTGGCTTGCGCGGGCCTACTGCAGCACCACCAGCACCACGCGGCGGTTCTGCTGGCGTCCCGCCTTCAGCTTGTTGTCGGCCACGGGAGCGCTCTCGCCGTAGGAGATCACCGACATGCGATGCAGGGGGATGCCACCCTTCATGTTGAGGTGACGACGTACCGCCTCGGCGCGCGCCTCGCCGAGCTTCAGGTTCAAGGTAGCGTCGCCGCGACTGTCGGTGTGCCCCTGGATCTCGATGAACACGTTCCTGTTCTCGCCCTTCAGCTTCGCGGCGAAGGCGTCCAAAGCGGCTTCCGCATCCTTGCCGAGCCTGGCCTTGTCGGAACCGAACTTCAGCGTCTCGTCGCTCAATACCACCTCATGCACCAGCTTGCCTTGTGCCAGCTTGCCGGCGGCGGTGGCCCGGTCCATGGCCTCCCGTGCCGCCCTGGACAGATTCTCGACCTCGGCCTCGTTGCGCACCAAACGATCGGTATGATCCTTGAGGGTACCCTGCACGCCCTGCATGTCGGCGGCGAGGCCATCCACGCGCCGGTTGGTTTCAGCGATGGCCCCGGCGTTGCCCTGGATGCCGGACTCGGCCTTGCCCACCCGGCCTTCCAGAGTGCCGGTGCGGCCCTCCACGGCGGCAACCTGGCCGGAAACCGGCTTCATCTGCGATTGCACGTATTCGTGCACGTAATCCTTGGTGGCGCATCCGGGCAACAACAACACCGCGATGGTGGCCAGACTCAGAGCGGATTTCATGATCTACCTCACTTGTGGTCCCAATCCAGTTTAGCTTATCGGCGTACGCGCGAAAAAGCTTTAAGAGCCATCGCCACGCTCATTGGCCTGCCCCGGGTGGCAGGAAATGCACGGCTCCGCCGTCACCGCTGGTGAAATCCGGGGCCGGCGCGACCGCCTCGCCGCCACCCGTGCCGACCAGCTCGGGAAAGGCCAGCACCAGGGCGACCATGAGCAGCTGAATGACCACGAAGGGCACGGCCCCCCAGTAGATGTCACCGGTGCGCACGCTGGCCGGCGCCACGCTGCGCAGATAGAACAGGGCAAAGCCGAAAGGCGGGTGCATGAAGGAGGTCTGCATGTTGAGACCCAGCAGCACACCGAACCAGATCGGATCGATGCCGAGCTTCATGGCGACCGGCGCCAGCAAGGGCACGATGATGAAGGCGATCTCGAAGAAATCCAGGAAGAAGGCAAGCACGAAGATCAGCAGGTTCACCAGTATGAGGAAGCCCAGGGCGCCGCCCGGCAGGGCCGAGAGCAGGCCCTCGACCCAGAGGTCGCCGTCCATCAGGCGAAACACCAGGGAAAACACGGTGGAGCCGATGAGGATGAAAATGACGAAGCTGGTCAGGCGGGCGGTGCTGTCCATCGCCTGCCGCAGCAGGTCGAGGTTCAGCCGCTTCCTCGCCACGGCCAGCGCCAGGGCGCCCAGCGCGCCCATGGCGCCGCCCTCGGTGGGCGTGGCGATGCCGACGAAGATAGTGCCCAGCACGAGGAAGATGAGCAACAGGGGCGGCCCCATGCTAACCAGGGCGCGCCGATAAAGCGCCGCGCCGCGCAGGGTCCTCGCCTCCGGCGGCATGGCCGGCGCGGCGCTCGGGCGAAAGATCGCCACCAGCATGACGAAAACCAGATACAGGCCGGTCAGCACCAGGGCCGGCACCAGGGCGCCGCGATACATGTCGCCGACACCGACGCCCAGCTGGTCGGCCAGGATGATGAGCACCAGGGAGGGCGGGATGATTTGCGCCAGGGTGCCGGAAGCGGCGATGACGCCGGCGGCCAGGCGCTTGTCGTAGCCCAGGCGCAGCATGATGGGCAGGGAAATGAGGCCCATGGCGATCACCGATGCCGCCACCACGCCGGTGGTCGCCGCCAGCAGGGCGCCCACCAGCACCACGGAGTAGGCGAGGCCGCCGCGCATGGCGCCGAACAGCTGGCCCAGGGTATCCAGCAACTCCTCCGCCATGCCGCTGCGTTCCAGGATCAGGCCCATGAAGGTGAAGAAGGGAATCGCCAGCAGGGTGGCGTTGGACATGATGCCGAACACGCGCTCCGGCAGAGCCTGCAACTGCTCGAAGCCGAAGAAGCCCTGCTGCATGCCGAGGACGGCGAAGAGCAGACCGTTGGCGGCCAGGGAGAACGCCACCGGATAGCCGAGCAGCAGAAAGACCACCAGGCCGGTGAACATGAGCGGCGCCATCCACTCGAAGCTCACACCCGCTCCTCCGCGTGTTCTTCCGCGAGGCCGGCGCGCCCGGCGAGGAAGGCGGCGCGCTTGATGACCTCCGACAGCCCCTGCAGGAACAACAGCGCGAAGCCCAGGGGAATGGCCAGTTTGATCGGCCAGCGCAGCAGTCCGCCGGCATCCGGCGAGGTCTCGCCCACCGCCCAGGAAGACTGGAACGAGGCCCAGCCCAGCCAGGCGATGAGCCCGGCCAGGGGCAGCAGGAACAGCAGGCCGCCGAGCAGATCGATCCAGGCCCGCGCGCGCGGCGCCAGGCGGCCATAGAGCACGTCGACGCGGACATGGCCGTTGTGCAGATGGGTATAGCCGGCGCCCAGCAGGAAGATCAGGGCGAACAGGTACCACTGCAGTTCCAGCCAAGCGTTGGAAGCGAGATCGAGGCTGTAGCGGGCGATGGCGTTGCCGGCGGAAACCAGGGTGGCGAGCAGCACCAGCCATTTCACGGCACGACCGACGCGCGTGTTGAGGGCGTCGATGGCGCGCGCCAGGGCAAGCAGCGCGTCCATGCTACAGGGCCCCCGCCTCGCGCAGCAGATCCGCGAGGCTGCCCGCGAGCAGGGCGTAGCCCTGGGCATTCGGATGCACGGGGTCGGCCTTGAGGGAGGCCTGCCGCAGCACCTGGTTCAGCGTCTCACCCTCGAAAGGCAGAGAATACCGCTCCGCCAGACGGGGATAGAGGTCCGCCACCCCACCCAGCAGCCTGGGCTCGGGCACACCGATGAGCACCACCGCCACCCCGCGCGCGCGCGCCAGTTCGATCATCGCGGCCAGGTTGGCTTCGGCGCGCGCCGCCCCACCGCGCAGGAAATCGTTACCGCCCAGGCAAAGCAGCAGGATACGCGGCGCGTGCCGTTGCAGGACCTCGGGCAGGCGCAGCAGACCCTGGTCGGTGGTCTCCCCCGGTACCCCGGCATTTACCACGGGACGGCCGATGAGGGCGCCCAACTGGGCCGGATAGGACTGCTGCGGAGCGGCGCCGGTGCCATGCGTGAGGCTGTCGCCGAAGGCCAGCAGCACGTCCTGCGCTCCCAGTCTGGGCAGGCTTGGATTGTCCCCGTCGCAGCCGGCCAGCAGCACCGCCAGCAAGGCCCCCAGCAGCGGCCCGAGCCAGCGCCGCGCCACCGTCACGGCTCAATCCCCCGCCACCGTCATGCGCTCGACGAGGATGGATCCGACGCGCCGCGATCCGCGTGTCTCCACGTCCGTGCCCAGGGCGACGATGCCCAGGAACATGTCGCGCAGGTTGCCCGCCACCGTGACTTCCTCCACCGGGTGGACGATCTCGCCGTTTTCCACCCAGAAGCCGGCGGCGCCGCGCGAATAATCGCCGGTGACCATGTTGAGGCCGTGGCCGAGCAGTTCGGTGACCAGCAGCCCGGTATCCATCTTCTTCAGCAGACCGGCGAAGTCCTCGCCGGTGGGCGGCACGATGAGATTGTGGTTGCCGCCGGCGTTGCCCGTGCTGCGCAGCCCCAGCTTGCGGGCGCTGTAGCTGCCGAGGAAATAGCCTTGCAGCACGCCGTCGCGCACCACGTCGCGGTCCCGCGTCGCCACGCCTTCCGAATCGAAGGGCGAGGAAGACAGGCCGCGCGGCAGGAAGGGCCGCTCCAGCAACTGGAAGAAATCGGGAAACACCCGCGTGCCCAGGCTGTCGAGCAGAAAGGAGGACTTGCGGTAGAGATGGCCGCCGGACACGGCGGAGACGAAGCTGGCGATGAGGCCGGTGGCGACCGGCGCCTCGAACAGCACCGGGCATTGCCGGGTGGACAGCCGGCGGCCGTTGAGGCGTCGCGCGGCGCGCTCGCCGGCGCGGCGGCCGACGGCGAGCGGGTCGTCAAGGTCGCTGGCGGCGCGCGCCGTGGTGTACCAGTAATCCCGCTGCATGCTGTCGCCTTCCTCGGCGATCACCGCGCAGGACAGGCTCTGCCGGCTGCTGGGATAGCCGGCGCAAAAGCCCAGGCTGTTGGCGTAGACGAAATGCGACGCCTGGCTGGACAGGGAGGCGCCCTCCGAGTTGGTGATGCGCGTGTCGATTTCCAGGGCCGCCGCTTCGCAGGCCCGCGCCAGTTCCCTGGCCTCCTCCACGCCGACACCCCAGGGATGATAGAGATCCAGCTCGGGTGGCGAGACGGCCAGCAGGTCGGCGTCCGCCAAGCCGGCGCAGGTGTCCTCGGCGGTAAAGCGGGCGATGCTGAGCGCCTTGTCCACCGTGCGCGCGAGGGCGTCCGCGGAAAAATCCGAGGTCGAGGCATGGCCGCGGCGTTGGCCAAGGTAGACGGTCACGCCGACGCCCTTGTCGCGATTGTGCTCGATGGTCTCCACCTCGCCGTGGCGCACGCCGACGCTCAGGCCGCCGCCCTCGGAGACCTCGGTCTCGGCGGCGCTGGCGCCTCCCTGGCGGGCCAGATCAAGGACGCGGGCGGCAAGCTCGCGCAACGTCTCGTGGCTGTAACTGAAAGGACTGGCGGGGGGGACTTGGGTCGGCACGATGGCATCCGGGCGCAGCGGCAAAGCCGTTATGATAGCAACCCCGCTCCGCTTTCCCGGCGCCGAGACGCCCTTTTCGCCGCATGGCCGCAGATCCCTCCGAACTCCCCGTCAGCAAGTCGCAACGCAAGCGCGAGATGACCGCCCTGCAGGACCTCGGCGCGGAACTGGTCAAGCTCAGTGCGGACCGCCTGGGCAAGCTGGACCTGCCGGAATTCCTGCGCGAGGCCCTACTTGAAGCACGGCGCCTCAGCAGCCATGGCGCCCTGCGCCGGCAGATGCAATATATCGGCAAACTCATGCGCAACGTCGACAGCGCGCCCATCGCCGAGCAACTGGCGGCGATACGCGGCGAATCGGCCGCCGCCAAGGCCGAGTTCCATGCTATCGAGCGCTGGCGCGACCGTCTCCTGGAGGATGACCAGGCGCTTACCGCATGGCTCGCCGCCCACCCGCGCGGCGATGCCCAGCACGCCCGCCAGCTCATCCGCAACGCGCGCCGCGAGCAGGCCGAGGGGAAGCCGCCGAAATCCAGCCGCGAGCTGTTCCGCTTCCTGCGCGACGTGGGAGAGAACTGAATCCGCGCTTCACACGGATCGCGCCAAAGACATCAGTCGAATACGCCGACAGCTCTGTCGGCACTTCATCAACCACGATCCATGACTGTCGGAATTTTTTACACTTGATCACGACAGAGAGCGGGGCCCCCGTGCAAACGCCTTATCCGGGCGGCATGTACGGCGTGGCACAGGGCTTGCTTTGATTCCCATACTGCACGCCTTGACCCTCTATCCCGATCGCCATGTCCTTGCTTCATCCTGCCCAGCCACCCGCGGAAAAGCTGGTTTTCATCAGCCATCCCGGGGTGCTGGCACGCCTGTTGGCCGAGTTGGGCGGCGCCACCGACGTCGGCGAGGCGGGCGGCCGCCTGTTCATGCTGGACCCGGCCCTGGCCCTGCTCGCCCTGGAGGCCCTGGGCCAGTTGCATCCCGGCTGCCAGCTCGCGGACATGCAGTTCGAGCAGCATCTGGCGCGCCTGGATCCGGTCACCGTCAAGAGCCTGGCCCTGGCCAGCGCGGCCGAACAACTGGCGACGCCACCCTTCTCGCCCGAGACCCTGGAGACGGGCTGGCGCAAGGCCCTCGCCACCGCGCATTTCAGCCGCGCCCTGGCGGAGAAGGCGGGCTATCCCGGACTCGACGAGGCCTGGCTGGCCGGGCTGCTGTGCTGGCTGCCGCGCTTCGCGCGCAACGCCGGCTCGGACGCCGAGGCCGGCCGCCAGCAGGCCCTCGCCGCGCTCGACCGGCTGCCCCTGCGCACCTTCCTGCCGGACGTGCTGCGTTACCTCAACGAACCCGCCCAGCGCCTGCGCGATGCCGCGCCACTGGTGCGCATGGCGGTGGCCGCCCATCGCCAGACCATGAACTACCCGGCGTGGATCCCGGCCATGCCGCATCCCGACGCCCTGGTGCTGGCTGCCCCCATCGAGCGCGAACAGATCAGCGAGATCTATCTGGCCATGGGCCGCGCCATCGACACGCTGGCCGCGGAAAACAGTTTCCGCCAATCCGGCGAGATCGCCCGCGAGCTCAGCCGCATGGGACGTCTGGAAATGGTCGCCGGCGCGCATCCGCAGGACACCGCCGCCGCCGTGCTCAGCCTGGCCGACAGCCTGGCCAGCCAGGATGGCCTGGGCCAGGCCATCTACCTGCACCGGAATCCGCGCAGCGGCGCGCTCGAAGGCCAGGCCCTCGGCGGCCGCCCCACCCCGCCCATCGCCATCCAGCCCGAGGGCAGCACCACCGCCGCCGCCTGGGCGTTGCTGACGCGAGCGCCGGTGGTGGTGACCCTGGACGCGCCAGCGGACGCGGCCGTGCTCGACCTGCAGATCATCCGCCAGGCCGGCGCCGAAGGGCTGGCGGCGATTCCCATCGGCGTCGGATCGCCGCTGGGCGTGCTGCTGGTGTGTGGCAGCCGCCAGGCCCTCAGCGCGGTCGCCGCGAACCCCATGCACTACGCCAGACTGGGCGAACTCGCCGGCCGCCTGGCCCAGGCCGCGCCCACCACGCCGACACAGAGCGGCGGCGACGCCCTGGCGGCGAAGGTGCGACGCACCGCGCACGAGATCAACAACCCCCTGGGCATCATCAAGAACTACCTGGCGATCCTGAAGATCAAGCTGGGGGACGAGGCGCCCATCGCCGACGAGTTGCGCATCATGCACGAGGAGCTCGACCGCATCGTGCGCATCATGCGCGGCCTGGTCCAGGACGAGGCGCCGACCGGATCGTTCCTCGAGCCGACCGACGTCAACGCGCTGATCGAAGATCTGGTGAAGGTGACGGATCCGTCCTGGCAGAGCCGCGGCGTGCGCATCGTCCTCGCCCTCGATCCCGCCCTGCCGCTGCTGCCCTGCGACCGTGACAAGCTCAAGCAGATCGTCCTCAACCTGTTGCTCAACGCCCTCGAGGCGACTCCCGAGGGCGGCAGCGTGCGCCTGGAGACCAACGCCCTGGTCAACCACCGCCAGGAGAAGTTCGTGGAAATCCTGGTCGCCGACTCCGGCTCCGGCATCCCCGCCGAACTGGCGGGCCGCGTGTTCAGCCCGGTCGAGTCGGCCAAGGGCGGGGGCCACGCCGGTCTCGGCCTGTCCATCGTCAAGGCCCTGACCCAGGCGATCCACGGCACCATCGCCTTCAAGAGCCACGCCACCGGCACCACATTCCAGCTATCATTTCCCACGGCCACGGGAGCACCCCCAGCGGAGACCCCGTAACCGCATGCCGATACCAGCGAAGGGCCGTCCTTGATGCCGGGCAACTCCCCTCTCACCCACAGCAGCGCGCCCCTGATCAGTCTCCTGATCGTGGAGGACGAGCCGCGCTATCTGGAGAGCACCCGCCTGCTGGTCTCGCAATACGTGCATGGCGTCGATACCGCCATCTCCGGTGCCCAGGCCATGGCCCTGCTGTCCCGGCGCGCCTACGACCTGGCCCTGGTCGACCTGCGTCTGCCGGACGCCAGTGGCCACGACATCATGGCCTACATCCGCCAGCATCATCCGGCCTGCCGCGTCATCGTCATGAGCGGCGACAGCCAGATCGACTCCGCCATCCAGTCGCTGCGCCTGGGCGCCTACGATTACCTGCGCAAGCCTTGCGAACCGGACGAACTGATCAAGACCGTGCGCAACGCCGTCGCCAAGCTGCAACTGGAACGCGACAACGCCCGCATGCTGCAGCAGCTGGAACAGTCCGAGCAGTGGCACCGGCTGCTGGTCAACACCTCGCCGGACATCATCTACACCCTGGACGCGCAGGGCGCCTTCACCTACGTCAACGACAGCATCGAGCGCACCCTGGGCTACGCGCCGGCGGAGCTGGTCGGCAAGGACTACTTGGTACTGGTGCCGCCCGGGGAGGTCGACAACGCCCGCTGGCGCCTGAACGAGCGCCGCACCGGCGAACGCGCGACGCGCAACCACGAGCTCCAGCTCAAGCGCAAGGAGGACCTGCTCAGCGCCCTGTCCGAGCACACCTCGGCGGATCACGTGGTGGTGGAGTTGTCCTCCATGGGCATGTACCGCGCGGTGGATGCCGATCACCGGGAATTCCTCGGCAGCTATGGCGTCGCCCGCGACATCAGCGAGCGCAAGGAGGCCGAGGCGACCATCGCCTTCCAGGCCTATCACGACCTGCTGACCGGCCTGCCCAACCGCGCCCTGTTCAAGGACCGCCTCGGCCAGGCCATCGTCCACGCCAAGCGGCACGGCCAGACCCTGGCCACCCTGTTCCTGGACATGGACCGCTTCAAGGTGGTGAACGATACCCTCGGCCACCTGGTCGGCGACGGCCTACTGCAGGCGGTCGCCCAGCGCCTGCGCGGCAGCCTGCGCGAGGGCGACACCCTGTCGCGCATCGGCGGCGACGAGTTCATGCTGCTGCTGCCGCACATCCGCAGTCGCGACAATGCCGCCTTCATCGCGGAAAAGATCCTCGCCTCGCTGAAGCAGCCCTTCCACGTCGAGGGCCACGAGATCTTCGTCGGCATCAGCATCGGCATCGCCGTGTTCCCGGACGACGGCGACACCATAGAAAGCCTGGTCAAGCACGCCGACATCGCCATGTACCACGCCAAGGACAGCGGCCGGAACGACTACAAGTTCTTCACCAGCGACCTGCAGAATTCCTTCAATGGCCGGCTGGCGGTGGAAAACGAGATGCGCCACGCCCTGGAGAAGCACCAGTTCGAGGTGTATTACCAGCCGCAGGTCGCCATCGCCGACCAGCGCATCCGCGGCATGGAGGCGCTGATCCGCTGGAACCACCCGCAGCGCGGCATGGTGCCGCCCAACGAATTCATCCCCATTGCCGAGGACTGCGGCCTCATCACCCCCATCAACGAGTGGGTGCTGGCCGCCGCCTGCCGCCAGGCCGGCCTGTGGCGCGATGCCAGCCTGCCGTCCATCACCATGGCGGTGAACCTGTCGGCGCGGCAGATCGAGCACCCCCAGTTCGTCGACAAGTTCACCCGGTGCCTAAGCGAGAACGGCATGGCCGGACACGGCATCGAGATCGAGATCACGGAAAGCACCCTGATGCGCGACATGGACGGCACCATCGAGAAACTGCGCAAACTCGCCGATCTGGGCGTGGAGATTTCCATCGACGACTTCGGCACCGGCTACTCCTCCCTGTCCTATCTCAAGAAGCTGCCCATCCACACGCTGAAGATCGACCGCAGCTTCATCCATGACCTCAACGGCCACGCCAACAACGGCAGCACCATCGTCGCCGGCATCACCGCCATGGCCAAGGGCCTCAAACTCAACGTGGTGGCCGAGGGCGTGGAGACCCGCGCACAACTCGACTACCTGAGTTCCCTCGGCTGCGACGCCTACCAGGGCTTCCTGTTCAGCCGCCCGGTGGCGGTCGACAAGGCCACCGACCTGCTGGCGCGGCAAAAAGACTGAGTCCGTCGCCCCGGCTTCCGGGAAAATAGGCGGTAGTTCCTTCTCGTGCCTCCGCCTTGGCCCACGACCGCCTGCGTTCCGATTCCATGACCCCGCGACCCACCGCCGGCCAGTGGCGCGCGGCCTGGTCGCTGGCGCCCTACGTCTGGCGCTACAAGGGCCGCGTGCTGCTGGCCTTCGCCCTGCTGCTGGTGGCCAAGCTGGCCAACGTGACGGTGCCCCTGGTGCTCAAGGAAATCGTCGACGGCCTGGACCGGCCCGATCCCGCCGTGCTCGCCCTGCCCCTCGCCTTCATCGTCCTCTACGGCCTGCTGCGCTTCGGCAACACCGCCTTCACCGAGTTGCGCGATGCCCTGTTCTCGCGCGTGCTGCAACGCGCCATGCGCGGCGTCATCCACGACGTCTTCCGCCACCTGCACGCGCAATCCCTGCGTTTCCACCTGGAACGGCGCACCGGCGGCCTGGCCGTGGACATCGAGCGCGGCGCCCGCTCGATCCGCTTCCTGATCAACTTCACGCTGTTCAACATCGGCCCCACCCTGCTGGAGATCCTCATGGTGGCGGGGGTGTTGTTCGCCAAGTACGACCCCTGGTTCGGCGCCATCACCCTGATGACCCTGGTGGTCTACATCGCCTTCACCGTGCTGGTCACCAACTGGCGCCTGAAGTACCGCCGCGCCATGAACGAGACCGACGCCGCCGCCAACGCCCGCGCCGTCGACAGCCTGCTCAACTACGAGACGGTAAAGTACTTCAACAACGAGCACTACGAATCCGAGCGGCTGCGTGCCGACCTGGGCCGCGCCGAGGACGCCGCGGTGACCAGCGAGGTGTCGCTGGCCTGGCTGAACGCCGGCCAGGCCTTCATCATCGCCTGTGGCGTCACCGCCATGATGGGCCTGGCCGCGCAAGGCGTGGCGGAAGGACACATGACCCTCGGCGACCTGGTGCTGGTCAACGCCTACCTGATCCAGCTCTTCATCCCCCTGAACTTCCTCGGCACCGTGTACCGGGAAATCCGCAACGCCCTGACCGACATGGAAAAGCTGTTCGGCCTGCTGCGCCGCGCCCCGGAGATCACCGACGCGCCCGCAGCGCCGGACCTGCAGGTGCGCGCCGGCGAAGTGCGCTTCGAGGGCGTGCGCTTCGCCTACGACCCCCGCCGCCCCATCCTCGAGGAGGTCGACTTCGTCATCCCGGCCGGCCGCAAGCTCGCCGTGGTGGGCACCAGCGGCGCCGGCAAATCCACCCTGTCGCGCCTGCTGTTCCGCTTCTTCGACGTCACCGGCGGCTGTATCCGCATCGACGGCCAGGACATCCGCGCGGTCACGCAGGCGTCCTTGCGCCGGCACATCGGCATGGTTCCGCAGGATACGGTGCTGTTCAACGACACCCTCTACCACAACATCGCCTACGGCCGCGTCGACGCCAGCCGCGAGGAAGTCGTCGAAGCCGCGCGCGCCGCCCATCTCGACGCTTTCATCGCCAGCCTGCCGGAGGGCTACGACAGCCTGGTGGGCGAACGCGGCCTGAAACTGTCCGGCGGCGAGAAGCAGCGCGTGGCGATCGCCCGCGCCATCCTCAAGAATCCGCCCATCCTGGTGTTCGACGAGGCTACCTCCTCGCTGGACAGCGCCACGGAACAGGCCATCGGCGAGGAACTCGCGCGCATCTCGGAGAACCGCACCACCCTGGTCATCGCCCACCGCCTGTCGACGGTGGTGGATGCCCACGAAATCCTGGTGCTGGAGCAGGGCCGCATCGTAGAGCGCGGCGACCACGCCGCCCTGCTCGCCCTGGACGGGCGCTACGCCGCCATGTGGCGCCTACAGTTGCGCGAGGAAAAGCCGGCGGGCTGAGCGCGCGGCATCGGCTCAGGCCGCCGCGCGGATCACCGCCAGGAAGGCCTCGCCGTAGCGTTCCAGCTTGGCCTCGCCCACCCCGGACAGGCGGGCGAATTCCGCCAGGCTCTGCGGCCGCTCGGCCACCATCGCGGCCAGGGTCTTGTCGGCGAACACGACGTAGGGCGGCACGCCCTGGGCCTGGGCGAGTTCCCGGCGCTTGGCGCGCAGGGCCTCGAACAGGGGATCGCCGGCGACCTGGGCGGCGGGGGTGCCGGCCCTGGCCTTGCGGGTCTTCCGCTTGGTTTCCAGATGCTGTCGGCCCAGCAGCAGGCTTTCCTCGCCCTTGAGCAGGGGCCGGCAGGTGTCGCTCAGGGCGAGGCCGCCGTGGCCTTCCGCGTCCACCGCCAGATAGCCCCGCGCCACCAGTTGCCGGAACACGGCGCGCCATTCCCTTTCCGCCAGTTCGCCGCCGATGCCGAAGGTGGAGATGCGGTCGTGGCCGAAGCGGCGCATGCGCTCGTCGTCCTTGCCCAGCAGCACGTCGATCAGGTAGTTGACGCCGAAGCGCTGGCCGGTGCGGTGCACGCAGGACAGGGCCTTGCGCGCCGCCTCGGTGGCGTCCCAGGTCTCCTGCGGTTCCAGGCAGTTGTCGCAGTTGCCGCAGGGTTCGGGCAGCGGGTCGCCGAAATAACCCAACAGCGTCTGTCGTCTACAGGTGGTCAGTTCGCAGTAGCCCAGCATGGCGTCCAGCTTGCGCCGCTCCAGGCGCTTGTGGGCCTCGTCCGCTTCCGAGTTGTCGACCATCTGCCGCAGCAGGATCACGTCCGCCAGGCTGTAGCGCATCCACGCCTCGGCGGGCTCGCCGTCGCGTCCCGCCCGGCCGGTCTCCTGGTAGTAGGCTTCCAGGCTCTTGGGCAGCGACAGGTGGGCGACGAAGCGCACGTCCGGCTTGTCGATGCCCATGCCGAAGGCGATGGTGGCCACCATGACGATGCCGTCCTCGTTGAGGAAGCGGGTCTGGTTCTGCTTGCGCGCGGCGGCGTCCATGCCGGCGTGGTAAGGCAGCGCGGTGAGGCCCTTGGCGTTGAGCCAGGCCGCCACCTCGTCCACCTTCTTGCGCGACAGGCAGTAGACGATGCCCGCCTGCCCCGCGTGGCGTTCCTCGATGAAACGCAGCAGTTGCTCCCGCGCGCCGCCTTCGTCGACGCGGACGTGGTAGCGAATGTTGGGGCGGTCGAAACCGGTGACGAAATGGCGGGCGTCTTCCAGCCGCAGGCGCTGGGCGATCTCCTTGCGGGTGGGCTCGTCCGCCGTGGCGGTCAGGGCGATGCGCGGCACCTCCGGGAAGCGCTCGTGCAGGATGCAGAGCTGCACGTATTCCGGCCGGAAATCGTGGCCCCACTGCGACACGCAATGGGCCTCGTCGATGGCGAACAGGGCCGGCCGGATGCGGGCGAGGTGCTCCAGGAAGCGCTCCGTCAGCAGCCGCTCCGGGGCCACATAGAGCAGGTCGAGGCGCCCGGCAAGCAGGTCGTTTTCCACCCGCCGTGCGGCGTCCAGGCTCAAGGACGAATTGAGGAATTCAGCCTTCACGCCCAGTTGCTTCAGCGCCGCCACCTGGTCCTGCATGAGGGCGATGAGGGGCGAGACGACGATGCCGGTGCCCGGTCGCGCCAGGGCCGGCAGCTGGTAGCACAGCGACTTGCCGCCGCCGGTGGGCATGAGCACCAGGGCGTCGCCGCCGGCGATCAGGTGGCGGACGATGGCCTCCTGGTGGGGACGAAAACTGGCATAGCCGAAGACGGATTGCAGCAGTCCTGCCGCGTCCACCCTGGTCGTTTGTGTGGGTCCGGACATGGGCCCGGACTATAGCCGGGCCGTTCGGGCGGGACTAGCCGGAGCGATCGCAGGAACCGCCGGAACAGCCGCCGCCACCGCCGCAGGATCCGCACTTGCCGGTTTCCCGGAAGGGACCGAGTTCCGGATGCCGGCGCGCGAAGCCTTCATAGATGCGCTGCACGGCGATGCCGAACAGGGCGATGCCGAGGATCAGGCCGATGGCGATCAGGTAGGTGCTCATGTGTGCTCCCTCGCGCTGCGCGCGTTCCCTCCGAGAGGGAGTTCGCGATCCTTCGGGCGGCCGTGCGGATCGCTCATTCCCCCGCCCCCAGGCCGGCGAAGCCCATGAAGGCCAGGGACAGCAGGCCCGCCAGCATCAGCGACAGGGCGGTGCCCTGCACCACGTTGGGCACGCTCGCCAGGTTCAGGCGCTCGCGCAGGCCGGCCATCAGCAGCAGCGCCAAGGTGAAGCCGGCGCCGCCGCCGAGGGAGAACACCAGGGCTTGCGCGAGGCTGTATTCCCGCGCGGTCTGGAACAGGGCGACGCCGAGGATGGCGCAGTTGGTGGTGATCAGCGGCAGGTAGATGCCCAGCGCGCGGAACAGGGCCGGGCTGTACTTCTTCAGTACCATCTCCACCAGTTGCACCGCCGAGGCGATGATGACGATGTAGGAAATCAGGCGCAGGAACTCCAGTTCGAAGGTGGTCACCAGCCAGTTGAGGCCGTAGGCGCACAGGCTCGCCACCAGCATGACGAAGGAGGTGGCGGCGCCCATTGGCAGGGCGGTGTTGAGGCGGCCGGAGACGCCGATGAACGGGCACAGGCCGAGGAACATGGCCAACACGAAGTTGTTGGCGAGGACGGTGGCCAGGAAGATCTGGCCCAGGGTTGCGTCAGCCATGGCTCGCCTCGCGCACGACGTTGGCGGGTTCCGACGCCGCCGGCTTGCGGTTGCGCCACCAGTTGAACAGCAGCAGCCAGGCGCCCAGCACGAAGAAACCGCCGGGTGGCAGCACCATCACCACCCAGGGCTGGAAATCCGGTCCGAACAGGGGCACGCCGAACAGGGTGCCGGCGCCGAAGATCTCGCGCACCGAACCGAGGGCGAACAGGCCGATGGTGAAACCGAGTCCCATGCCGAGCGCGTTGATCACCGCGCGGCCCGGCGCGTGCTTGGAGGCGTGGGCCTCGGCGCGGCCGAGAATGATGCAATTCACCACGATGAGCTGGATGAAGGCGCCGAGGGCTTCATAGAGTTCCAGACTGATGGCGGCGATCAGGTAATCGACGATGGTGACGAAGGTGGCGATGATGACGATGTAGGTGGCGATGCGGACTTCCTTCGGGATCACGTTGCGCATCAGGGAGACCAACAGGGCCGAGCCCAGCAGCACGAAGGTGGTGGCTGCGCCCATGGCCAGGGCGTTGACCGCCGACACCGTCACCGCCAGGGCCGGGCACAGGCCCAGCACCATGACGAACACCGGGTTCTGCTTCCAGATGCCTTCCAGGAACTCGTCCATGCTGGTGAGTTGCTTCTGACCGGGGATGGCCATCTCACTGCCCTCCTTGATGTCTCAGCCGCGCAGCGGCTGTCGAAGCTCCCCTCGCCCCCCGGGAGAGGGGTTGGGGGTGAGGGAACCGTTCATGGCCTAAGGGCGTTTTCATTGGGCTGGGGTGGCTCATTGGCCAGGAACGGTCAGCTTGTCCAGGTGCGGCGCCAGCAGGGGCACCAGTTTCTGGGCGCTGTCGTTGATGCCCCGGGCCACGGCGCGGCAGGTCACCGTGGCGCCGGAGATGGCGTCGATCTCCCAGGGGTTCTGCTTGCTGCCGTTTTTCACCACCCTGATCGGGTTGGCCAGGGCGTCGCCGGCTGCGTCGAGGCGCGCATCCAGGGCCTCGAAGTTCTTCAGGAAGGCCTTGTCGAAAATGATCTTGTCGCCGATGCCGGGGGTTTCCCGGTGGCCGACCACGCCGAAGCCGTCGATGGCCTGTTTGGCCGGGTTGTAGGCGTAGAGCACGCGCACCATGTCAGCATAACCCATGCCGGCGGCCTCGGCGGCCAGACCCTTGAGCTGGCCGGCCTGGTCGTAGGCGGCGTAGAACCTCACAGCGCCCTCGGGCACGGCGCCGCCCTCGGGCACCAGGCCGGCCTTGCCGACGTGGAAGGCCTTCATGCTGTGCGCGCCGGGGATGACCTTGAACACCGCCCGCTCGAGGGCAACGCGCTTGTTCGCGTTGATGGCTTCCAGGGTGTTCTGGTAGGTCAGCACCAGCAGGATGCCACATACCGTCGCCACCAGGCCGAGGGTGCGGATCATCGCGGCACTGGGGGTGGCGGGTTGCAGGGTGGCTTCGCTCATGCCTTCTTCCCCTTCCCCGCGCCGAACACGCGTGGCTGAGTGACCTGGTCGATCAGCGGCGTCAGCGCGTTGCCCAGCAGGATGGCGTACATGATGCCCTCGGTGAGGCCGCCGAAGTAGCGGATCATCACCGTGGTGACGCCGATGAGAATGCCGTAGATCCACACGCCGAGCGGGGTGACCGGCGAGGTCGCCATGTCGGTGGCCATGAACACCGCGCCCAGCACCAGGCCGCCGGACAGCAGCACGAAATACGGCGGCGGGTAGCGGCCGGGCTCGAGCAGATGGAACAGCAGGGCGACCAGCACGGCGCTGCCGAGTATGGCGACCGGGATGCGCCAGTCGAGGAAGCGCCGCACGGCGAGATAGAGTCCGCAGACCAGGACGATCAGGGCGGAGGTCTCGCCGACCGAGGCGGCCGCCACGCCGGACAGCATGTCGCCGAATTCCGCCACCTGGTTCTCGAATTTCCAGCGCGCCAGGGGGGTCGCCCCGGTGAACCCGTCGACCATGTGTCCCTTCACCCAGGCGCCGATGTCGGGCGGCGTCATCAGCGGCATGGTCAGGGTGGTGGGGATGAACTCGGAGAAACGGCTGGGGAAATACGCAGGCACCCAGGTGGTGATGGCCACCGGGAAGGCGGCCTGGACGAAGGCGCGCCCGACCAGGGCGGGGTTGAAGACGTTGTAGCCGATGCCGCCGAACAGGGCCTTGCCCAGGGCGATGGCGGCGAAGCCGGCGACGACGCCCATCCACAGCGGGAAGGACGGCGGCAGGGTGAGGGCCAGCAGCAGGCCGGTGATGGTGGCGGACCAGTCCGACAGGGTGCTGGCGGTACCCGAGAGACGGTTGAAAAGGCGCTCGGTCAGCAGGCAGGTGGCGGTCACCGTGATGATCAGGGCCAGGGCGGACAACCCGTATTGCCAGACCGCGAAGGCGCAGATCGGCAGCAGCGCCAGCACCACGTGGAACATGATGCGTTCGACGCTGTTGCCCTTCGCCACATGCGGCGCGGTGCGGAGTTCAAGACGGAGCGGTTGGGTCATGGCGGTTCGGGCGCGAATTCATTCGGGATGCACGGAGGGTTTCCTGCCGTGCGTCGGCGGCGCGCCGAAATCGAAGCGCTCACCGCTCTCGTGCGCGGGGGCCTTGGCGGCGGCGCGCTCGCGCAGGATCGCCTTGGCCACCTTGAACTGCTGCACCAGGGGAATGTGGGCGGGGCAGACATAGGTGCAGCAGCCGCACTCGAAGCATTCGCCGATGTGGTAGTCGCTGCCCATGAGGTCGTATTCCCGGCGCGCCGCCAGCATGCCCAGCATGGAGGGGTTGAGGCCCATGGGACAGGAGTTCACGCATTCGCCGCACTTGATGCAGGGGTAGGCCTTGCGCTGTGTCGGTGCTTCGATGTGGTTGCGGTCGAACACCAGGATGCCGGACACCGCCTTGGTCACCGGCACCTCCAGCGAGGCCACGGCCTGGCCCATCATCGGTCCGCCCAGGATGATCTCGCGCTCGCTGACGTCGCGGGCGCCGGCCCAGTCCAGCACCGTGCGCATGGGCGTGCCGATGGGCACCCAGTAGTCGCCGGGTTTATTGATGCCCGGCCCGGTGACGGTCACCACGCGCTCGGTGAGGCCCTGGCCGGCCGGCAGAATCTGGCCGAGCTGGGTCAGGGTGCCGACGTTGTTGACCACCACGCCGACGTGCATGGGCAGCTTGCCGGGCGGCACCTCCAGGCCCAGCAGAGCCTTGATCAGCATCTTTTCGGCACCCTGCGGATACTTGGTCGGCACCACTTCGACGCTGATGGCGCCGTCGGCCGGCAGGCGGGCGCGCATGGCCGCGGCGGCGTCGGGCTTGTTGTCCTCGACGCCGATGATGGCGCGCCGCGCACCGATGGCGAGCATGGCGATGCGGATGCCCGTCATGAGGTCGTCCGGATGCTCGCGCATCAGCTTGTGGTCGCAGGTGAGATAGGGCTCGCACTCGCAGCCGTTGACGATCAGCGTGTGAATGGCGAACTCGCCCGGCACGGTCATCTTGGCGTGGCTGGGGAAGGCGGCGCCGCCCAGGCCGACCATGCCGGTGTCCTGGATGGCCTGCAGCAGTTCCTTGGGGCTCAGAGCGTCCAGGTCGCGCGGGTCGGCCCAGCGGATTTCCTGGGTGGAGGCTTCATAGACCCGGATGACGATGGATTCGACCCAGGGACCGCGCGCGCTGGGCTTCAACTCGATGGATTCGACGACCCCGTCGGCGGGGGCATGGATGGGCACCGACAGGAATCCGTTGGCCCGCGCGATGGGTTGGCCACGCACGACCTCCTCGCCTGCCCGGACGAGGGGCACCGCCGGCTTGCCGATGTGTTGCGCGAGGGGGAGGATCATGCGCGACGCGAACGGCATCCGACGGATCGGACTCCCGGCAGTGCTCTTGTTCTCGTCGGGGTGCACCCCGCGAGAGAATGTCTTGCGGGTGAAAATCGGGAATCGGGAAACGGGAAACGGGAAGCGCAACATCACGCCTTCCTCCGCATGGCCAGGGAGCGGCGCTGGGGCAGTGGGTTACGCCACCAGCACCACGTTTTCCATTTCCCGTTTCCCATTTCCCGAATTCCACTCAGTTGTACTTCGCCGCCCGGGCCATCAACTTTTCGACGCCCGGCTCGTTCATGTTCCAGGGCGTGCCGGGGTGCAAACAGCCGGCGGTGCACTTCTCCGCCGCCTTCACCAGGTCGGCGAACTTGTTGCCCTGGGGATTGATGACCACCACCTTCTTGTCGGCGTTGTACAGGAAGGTCTTCGGCGCGAGGGTGGTGCACTCGTCGCAGGCGGTGCATTCCGGCGTGTCCACGTAGACCGGCTCATAGCCGTCGGCGCCGGCCGCCGGCCGGGCCTGCGCCGGAGCCCCGGCGGCGGCCGGCGCATCCACCGGGATGCCGGCGCCGAAGCTGGCCAGGCTGGCGCTGATCCTGCCCAGCAACTCGGCGCGGGCCCGCTCGGCGATGGCCTCGGTATCCACGGCTTCCTGGTTGAGGCCGACCACGTCGCGCAATTGCTGCCAGAACTGCTGGCGCTCCTCGCAGGAATTGACCAGCTCGGCGGAGACGATGACCCGCATCAGGTGCCGCTTCTTGTCCACCGCCCAGATGAAGGGGAATTTGCCTTCGCGCTCGTCGGCGGCGAGCTTGAGGAAGTCCGCCACCGGCACCATGTCCTCGTTCCAGGTCTCCGGCGGCGCCTTGCGGAACTGCTTGGCGAAGCGCCCTTCGGTGAGGGCGAAGTCGGCGAAGGTGAAGGGCAGCTCCATCTTCCGCTCGGCGCCGTCCTCGTCCTGGTAGGCCAGCGTGTACACCGGCCACTCGGCGTCCAACTCCGGGTTGCCTTCCAGGCTGACGCACTCGCTGAAGGTGACGCCCGCGTCGGGGTCGAAACGGAACAGCGGGTAGGCGCGGGATTCCACCGCCATGCGCGACTGCTCGGTGGAGGTGTCGTCGCCGACGCCGTGCTCGGGCGGGCACACCGCGTAGACGTTGAACAGGGCCGGCCGGCGGCTGTTGAGGCCGTCGATGTAGCTCTCGATCAGGTGGGTGGGGTGGGAGATGGCGCCCTGCATGACGTAGGCGGAGCGGTGGGCCATGCCGATGAGGGAGATTTCCTTGCGGATTTCCTTCTTGCCGTGGTCCTTCTTGCCATACGGCGACATGTCGGCCACCTGGCTGATGAAGCCGGAGGTGCAGGCCTGGCCGCCGGTGTTGGAATAGACCTGGGTGTCCACCACGAAGATCTTCACCGGCATGCCGGTCATCAGGGCGCGGGACAGGTTCTGGAAGCCGATGTCGTACATGGCGCCGTCGCCGCCGAGGGCCACCACGGGCGGGCACAGCTTCCACTCCGCGTCGGAGAACTTCTCCCAGTTGAAGTAGGTGAACCGGGCGTCGTGCTCGGCCGGGTTGTAGCCGCCGGCCAGCTCAATCTCGGCCATGCGCACGGCCTTGAAGCCGTCCGCCATCTTCGTCATGTGGCCTTCGAACAGACCCAGGGCCACGGAGGGCGAGTCCTGGAACAGGTGGGAGGTCCAGGGGAAGGGATAGGGGCTGTAGGGGAAGGTGGAACCAAACACCGAGGTGCAGCCGGTGGCGTTGACGATGCCCATCTCGGCGCGGCCGCGCTTGGTCGGACCCTCCACGTAGCGCCAGCGCAGGTCCTTCAGACGGGCCAGCAGCTGGGTCACCCACTTCAGCCAGGCCGGGTCGATGGGCTGCACCTGGCTGCGCTGCTTCAGGCTCTCGGACAGGTTGGCCAGGGTCAGGTCCTGGCCCTTGCTGGCCTCCACCGCGGCGATGACGGCGCCGGTGTCGGACAGATCCACGGTCTCGGTGAGCTTCATGCGCAGGTGCTTCTCCAGACCGTCGATGAGGCCGTCCAGCTTCTCGACGAAGGCCTTCACCCGGGGCTGCATGAGGGCGGTGACGGTGGAGGTGAACAGATGGATGGCGGTCTTCTCGCCGCAACCCAGGCAGGCGGCGTCGCCGCAGTTCATCGAGTTGTAATTCTTCTTGTCGAGCAGCAGGGTATCGAGGGCGCCGATCTTTTCGTCCAGGTCATCGATGCGGTTGTATTCCCTGGGCGTGCTGGGCAGGTCGAGCCAGAACTTCCAGTCCGCGCGCAGCGTGTCGATGCTGGCCTGGGTCTGCGTCACCATCTTCAGGGCGTCGTCGTCGCACACTTCCACGCACAGGGCGCAGCCCTTGCAGGTGTAGGGGTTGACGGTGATGGAGAAAAGGCCGCCGGAACCCTTGTTCTTCTTCTCCTTGTTGGTCCAGTAGGGCTTGGTGGTGGCGAACTGGAAGGCGCCGATCTCCTTCTCCAGCAGGTGGTATTCCTCCTCCATGGCCGCGTTGCCCTGGTTGGGATCCTCGTGCATGGCGTCCTCGATGGCCCGCTTGAGCAGGGCGCGCACGTCGAGGCCGTCGCGGTCCAGCGCTCCGCGCAGTTTCTTCTCGATGGCCCGGATGCCCTTGCGCAGGAAGCGGGTGATGCGGCCGCTGGTCTCGATGTTGGTGACGGCGGTATTCAGCACGTCGCCGACGGTGGAGACCAGGCCGGGAATGGCGGAGTCCGGGCACTGGGTGTAGCAGTTGCCGCAGGCGGTGCAGTTCTCGGCGATCCACACCGGATACTCGAAGCGGATCTGCGTCATGTCCCGGAACACCCCGGAGACGGCGGGAATCAGGGCCAGGCCCATGAAGGGATCGGCCAGGTTGTCGGAGCCCTTGCCGGAGACATAGAAGTTGCCGGTCTGTTCCCAGAAGCGGTGGATGTCGGCGGCCTTGTCGAGGCGACCGTCGTTCTCCGGCATGCGCTTCAGCATGATGGGCAGGGCGGGGGCGGACAGGGCGCCCAAAGCCTGGCGCGCACCCACCTTCTTCACCTCGGCGGGAATCTCGTGGATCTCGACATAGCCGCGCTTGACCACGCGCAGGTTGTCCTGCACCACGCGCTCGCCCTTCTTGCCGAACTTGTCGCGCAACTGGTTCTCGATGGCCTTGAACAGGGATTCCTCGGTGAGGCCGGCGCGCTGCTGGATGTCGGAGGCGTGGAAGAACGCGCCCTGGAAAGCGATGCCCTGCATGCGCAGTTGCAGGTCCGGGTTGGAGGATTCCTCGCGGGCGATGCTGAAGGCGTCCAGGTAGAACACCTTGAGGTCGTTGTCGACGATGGTCTTCTGGATATGCAAGGGGAAAGTGGCCCACAGGGCGGCCGCGTCGGGCAGGTTGCTCTGGATGATGAACACGCCGCCCTTGCTCAAACCCGCCACCGCGTTGGTGTGGCCGAAGACGTTGGGGTCGGGGGAGAGCACCACGTCGACGTGGGTGTATTCGCAGTTGACGCGGATGGGTTCCGGCGCCGCGGACAGATAGTAGGTGGTGGGCTGGCCCTTTTTCTCCGAACCGTACTTGGGGTTGGCCTTGATGTCCCAGCCCAAGAGCTCGAACAGGGTCATGGCCAGGTTCTTGCCGGTGGTCACCGCACCCCAGCCGCCCACCGAGTGCATGCGCACGGCGATGGCGCCCTTGGGCATCAGGTTGGGGTTCTCGGAGCCGCGCAGGGCCAGTTCCTTGATCTTGGGATAGGCGGCAAGGATTTCCTGCTGGTGGATCTCCTGCTTGGGGTTCGCCGCCTGATCGCGCACGAAATCGATGGACAGGTAGAAGAACTTCTTGTGGGCGCCCTTATCCAGCATGTTCTCGACGGCGGCCACCAGGGCTTCCGGTTGCAGGTCGCGCGAGCCCAGGCCGTAGCAGCCGGAGTACAGACGCGGCATGTCGCCGGGCTTGGCGTACACGGCGTAGCCGGGGTAGGCGTTAACGTCCACCACGTTCTCCAGGCACTTGGTCACGGTGGAACGCACTTCGCGCATCAGCGGCAGGTCTTCCGCCAGGGGCTGGTCGGTGCGCTCCAGCACCACCACGCCCTTCTTGCCCTTCAGCACATGGCCCAGCAGATCGCCGGGGAAGGGCCGGAAGCAGGTGATGTTGACCACGCCCACCTTGAGCTTGCGGTGTTCCCGCAGCCAGTCCGCCACGGCGGCGGCCTGCACGGTCATGGAGCCCATGCCCAGGATCAGGTACTCCGCATCGTCGCAGAGATAGGTATCGATCCGGCCATACCTGCGGCCGGTCAGTTCGCCGTACTCGGCCATGCACTGGTCCAGGAGGGCCGGGATGTGCTGGAAGAAATAGGGCCGCTGGGCCGCGGTGCCCTGCATATGCGCGTCCTGGTTGGCGAGGGCGCCGGACACCACCGGCGAGTCCACATCCCACAGGGCCGGCACGCGGCGGCGCATGGGGCCGTAGATCATTTCCTGGGCCAGGGTGGGGGTAGGGATCAGGTCGTCCGGATGGCCCAGGTATTCCTCCACCAGTTCCCGCTCGGGCACCAGCACCGGCTCGATCAGGTGGGTGGTGAGGAAGCCGTCCATGCCCATGATGGCCGGGGTGAGGGACAACTCGGCGGTCTTGCGCGCGATCAGGTTGAGGTCGGCGGCTTCCTGGGCGGACTTGGCCATGACCTGGATGAAGCCGGTGTCGTCGACGCAGTGGTAGTCGTCGTGGCCGCAGTGCACGTTCAGCGTGGCCTTGGTGATGGCGCGGCAGCCCATGTTGAGCACGTAGGGCAGGCGCTTGCCGACGGCGCCGTAGAGCGACTCGTGCATGAAGGCCACGCCCTGGGCGGAGGAGAAGTTCACCGAGCGCAGGCCGGTCATGGCCATGCCGGCGGTGACGCCGGCGGCGGCGTGCTCGGATTCCGGCTCCAGGAAGATCAGCGGCCGGCCGGAGATGTTGACGTGGCCGGCGGCGGCGGCTTCCGACCAGTACTCGCCCATGTTGGTGGAGGGCGTGATGGGATAGGCGCCGGCGGCGTCGGAGGCTTCCCGCTCCACCAGAATGACGGCGGTGTTGCCGTCGATGGCGTCGCGCACGCCGGGGTACTTGGCAACCTTGGCGCCGGTCTTGGTGGCGGTGCCCGGCTCGATGAGATGCATGGCGCCGAGGAGCTTGGAAATGGGGTTCTTGATCATGATGGAAGGCCTCTCAGACTACGTTGGCGCGCACCGGCAGCGCCTCTATGCGGATGATCTTCTTGGCTTCGCGGCCTTTCAGCGCCCGGCCGTCCTGCAGCCAGACGATGGCCCCGGTGGGACAGCGCTCGATCGCCACGGGAGACGCCAATCGGTTCTTGGCGTAGTCGATCACCGCCAGGTTGTTGTCCAGGCGGATCAGACCGGGGGCGGCATCCATGACGCATTTGCCGCAGGCGGTACAGGCCACCTCGCATTGCGCCTCGGAAACGTCGCCGTCCGCCCGGCTCTTGCAGGCCACCCAGAGCTTGTGGCTCACGGGCTGCAAGGAAAACAGGTCCTTCGGGCACACCTCGACGCAATCGCCGCAGGCGGTGCACAGATCGGCATGCACGACGGGCAGGCCGAAGGAATTCATGGTGATGGCGTCGAAGTCGCACACCGCGCCGCAATCGCCCAGGCCCAGGCAGCCCCAGGCGCAGGCCTTGCCGCCGCCGGACACTGTTGCGGCGGCGCGACAGCTACCGAGTCCCTGGTAGTGGGCGCGCACGTAGGCGACATGGCTGCCGCCGGCGCAGGCCAGGCGGGCCACCTGCTTTTCCACGTCGCCCAGCGACACGCCCAGGAAACTGGCGATGTAGGCATTCATGTCCGGCGCGTTGACGGTGCACTTGGCGGGCACGATCTCGCCGGCCACCACTTGTTCCGCGAAGTTGCGGCACCCGGCGGTGCCACAGGCGCCGCAGTTGGATTTGGGCAGCAGTTCCTCGACCTCGCCGATACGCGGGTCTTCATAGACATAGAGACGCTTGTTGGCCACCGCCAACAGCCAGGCCAACAGGGTGCCGAGGACGGCCATGAAGGCGCCTGCCACCGCGATGCCGGACATCATCTCCATCTCGCACACCTTATACGTGTAAGTCGCCTCAGCGACTCTCGAAGCTCCCCTCTCCCGCGAGCGGGAGAGGGGTTGGGGGTGAGGGAACTCGTTTATTCAACAATTCGGACCGTGAAGTCGAAATTGTTGCAGTGCACAGTGTAAAAGTTTCGTTCCTCAGGTCAGCCAATAATTTCAATCTTGCATATTGGCTGATTTAATGATGCGATGCACAATACCCAAACTTCTCCCCCTGGCCCGGGTATTCCTTTATAGGTGACCACCATGCCCTCCGATGCCCCGCTGTACTACAAGAACAACCGGCTCAAGCAACTGCGCGCCTTCTACCAGGTAGTCCGCTGCGGCAGCATCTCCAAGGCGGCCGACAAGCTGTTCCTCTCGCAGCCCTCCGTCTCCCTGCAGATCCAGGCCCTGGAGCGGGAACTCGCCGTCGTCCTGTTCGAGCGGCGCGGCCCCCACCTCAAGCTCACCCCCGAGGGCGAAGTGCTGTTCCAGCTCTCCGAGCCCCTGGTCGACGGCATCGACAAGCTGCAGGAAACCTTCGCCGGCCACTTCGGCAAGCTGGAATCGGGCGAACTCAAGATCGGCGCCGGCGAATCCACCATCCTCTACATCCTGCCGGAGCCGGTGCGCCAGTTCGTCACCGCCTACCCCAAGGTGCAGCTCAAGATGCACAACGTCACCGGACGCGACGGCCTGAAGATGCTGCGCTCCGACGAGATCGACTTCGCCGTGGGCTCCATGCTGGAGGTGCCCGAGGACATCGAATACAAGCCGGTGGTGAACTACGACCCCATGCTCATCACCCCCCTGGGCCACCCCCTGGCGGAAAAATCCGCCGCCGGCGGCGAGATCACCCTGGAGGACGTCAGCCAGTACGGCCTCATCCTGCCGCCCAGCCACC
The DNA here is from genome assembly GCA_009772925.1 of bacterium. GTDB lineage: Bacteria > Pseudomonadota > Gammaproteobacteria > Burkholderiales > Thiobacillaceae > PFJX01. The sequence goes on along the minus strand of WOUQ01000006.1, from coordinate 135,333 downwards.
TCTCCACCTGGCGCATCGTCAAGTACGTGTTCCAGCAGAACAACCTGACCTTCACCGTCACGCTGGAGGCCGGCGGCTGGGAAGTCATCAAGAAATACGTCAGCCTGGGCATGGGCATCTCCATCGTCACCGACATCTGCCTGGAAGGCACCGAACCCCTGGTGCGCATCCCCCTCACCCAGTACTTCCCCCAGCGCAGCTACGGCCTGGTGCTGAGAAAGGGCCGCTTCCTCTCGCCCCAGGCGAGAAGGTTCATGGAGATCATGGAAGGGGTGTTCGCGGGGGGCTGATATACAGCCATACCTTTGTATGGATTTTTCTGTGGGTTAGCACTACTCCGCATCAGTGTTGATGAAACATGGTTCGAGCGCCTATAACTGTTAACCCTGAGGTCCACCGGACGCTGCGCGTTCCGCAACCGCTGAGCCATGGCTGACACCCGTCGTCTTTACACCGACCTGGCCTGGCTCTGGCCGATGTGGGGCGATGCCGCCGATGAGTACGCCGACTATTGCCGTCATGTCACCGGCCTGATTGAACGGCACGCCAGGCATCCCGCGCGCACCTTGCTGGACATCGGCTGCGGCGGCGGCAAGAACGTCTTCAACCTGAAAGCGAGGTTCAGCGTCACCGGCGTGGATCTGAGTCCCACCATGCTCGCGCAGGCAAGCCTTCTGAACCCGGAGAGCACGTTCGTCCTCGGCGACATGCGGACCTTCCGGCTCGACCGGACATTCGATGCCGTCCTCGTGGACGACGCGATTTCCTACATGACCTGTCTCGCCGACTTCGAGGCGGCGTTCCGCGCCGCGTCCGCCCACCTGAACCCCGGCGGGGTGCTGGTGGCGACGCCGGACGTGACGCGCGAAACCTTCCGGCAGAACAAGACCACCGCCACGCCCGCCACGAGCAAGGGCGCGCGGGAAGACCTCGATGTCATCTTCATCGAGAACGTGTACGACCCCGACCCCGCCGATGAGCACTATGAAACGACGGTTCTCTATCTCATTTTTAAGCATGGACGGCTGCGCATCGAGACCGACCATTGGACGCTGGGCCTGTTCCCTCTCGACACCTGGCGGCGCGTTCTGCGCGAAACCGGTTGCGAGGTGCATGAGGGTCGCTACAACGCGGACGGGGAGGAGTACCCCGTGTTCGCCTGCGTGAAGCCGTGATGCAGGCCGCACAACGGTTAGCGGCCGGCGTTGCGCGGCGGTGCGGCTGAATCGCGACGCGGGCCTCATGTTGCCGCGCCGGCTCGCTCTCGTCGGTCTTGCTCTCGCGGCATTGGCCGGGGTGCTGGTCCTGGCCGCCGGCGAACTGCTCACGAATCCGACGCGGGCGCGGGCGCCGGCGGTGCCGGTCGGCCTGCACGCCGAGGCGGTGACGATCGCGGTGCCCGGCGGCGCGGTGGCGGGGTGGCTCGCGCCCGGCCAGGCGGGCAAGGGCGCGGTGCTGCTCCTGCACGGCATCGGCGCAAGCCGCATGCAGATGGTTGGACGCGCCCGGTTCCTGCAAGCCGCGGGCTACACCACCCTGCTCATCGACCTGCCGGCACACGGCGAGAGCACGGGGGATCGCGTCACCTTCGGCGCCGCGGAGTCCGCCGCCGTGCGGGAGTCGCTCGATTTTCTGCGGCGTGCGGCACCCGGCGAGAGGCTGGCCGTCGTCGGCGTTTCCCTGGGGGCGGCGTCCCTGGTGCTTGCCGGCGCTGGCGGCGCGCTTGCGGCCGTGGTCATCGAGTCGATGTACCCGACCATCAGCGAGGCCGTCGCCAATCGCCTCGAAATGCACCTGGGCCGGCCCGGTCGCCTGCTGGCGGCGCCGCTGCTCTGGCAGTTGTCCCTCCGCCTTGGCGTGAGCGAGCGCGAACTGCAGCCGATCCGTCACCTCGCCGCCCTCGCGGTCCCCATCGCGGTGGCGTCCGGCACCCACGACCAGCACACCACCTGGCCGGAGACCTTGCGTCTGTTTGAGTCCGCCGCCAGCCCGAAGGAGCTCTGGGCCTTTGCAGGCGCCGCGCACGTCGACCTGCACCGCTACGCACCCGAGCTCTACCAGCAGCGCCTGCTGGCCTTCCTCGCCCGGCATGTTCGCGAAGAGGACTCGCAAGTCGGACGCGAGGGCGATTCAGAAACGGCTGGGGCCCCACTGGGGGAGGCCCGAGTGGATTCCCCGAGGTGGGGCGCGGCTATTGAACTGGCGCGGTCATTCTGAAACGGCGCCCGCGACTCATGCCGCCCGGGTCGACAGCGCCCTGTCGATGAAATCCCGCGCCACGCGCGACTTCGGCACACGCAGATCGAACCAGCCGCGCACGTCGTCGTCCAGGCCGAGACCGTGCATGTAGTTGTACAGCGCCTTGTTGAGGGCGACGCCGAGGCGGTCGTGATCGACGCCGGCGGGGTCGATGAAGCCGACGTCGTTGCGCGCGAAGCTTACCGGCGGCAGCGGTTTCAGCGTCACGCCGTAGTCCTCCGGGTGGAAACCCACCGGCGCATGCACGGTGCAGACGAAGCGATGGAAGAAGCCGGACTGGATGCAACCGGCGGCGAACAACTGGCGCACGTATTCGAGCGCGTCGACGGTGTCCTGCACGGTCTGCGTCGGGAAGCCGTACATCAGGTAGGCGTGCACCAGGATGCCGGCCTCGGCGAAGGCATGCGTGACGCGCGCGACCTGCTGCACCGAGACGCCTTTCTGCATCAGTTTCAGCAGGCGGTCGGAAGCCACTTCGAGACCGCCGGACACCGCGATGCAGCCGCTGTCGGCGAGTTGCCGGCAGAGTTGCGGGGTGAAGGATTTCTCGAAGCGGATGTTGCCCCACCAGGAAATCGCCCGGTTGCGGCGGCGCAGTTCCTCGGCCAGCGCCTTCAGCGCCTTGGGCGGCGCGGCTTCGTCGACGAAGTGAAAGCCGGTCTGGCCGGTCTCCGCGATGATGGTCTCGATGCGGTCGGCCAACAATTCGGCGCCGGCGGCGTCGTAGCGCGCGATGTAATCCAGGCTGACGTCGCAGAAGCTGCATTTCTTCCAGTAGCAGCCGTGCGCCACGGTCAGCTTGTTCCAGCGCGCGTCCGACCAAAGCCGGTGCATCGGGTTGAGCATATCCAGGATCGCCAGGTAGCGGTCCAGCGGCAGGCCGTCCCAGGTCGGCGTGCCGACTTCGGCGAAGGGGATGTCCGCCTCGCCGCAATCGAAATAACGCACGTCGCCACCCTCGCGCAGGAAGGTGCGCACCAGTCGATCCGCCCCCCGCTCGCCGCGCAGGTGTTCGAGCAGCGCCAGCAACGGGCGCTCGCCATCGTCCAGGGTGACGTAGTCGAAGTAGTCGAACACGCGCGCTTCGTTGAGTTCGCGCAGTTCGGTGTTGACGAAGCCGCCGCCGAGCACGGTGCGGATGTGGGGGTGCGCGGTCTTGATCGCCTGCGCGACGCGGAATGCGGCATAGACGTTGCCGGGGAACGGTGCCGACACCAGCACCAGATCCGGCGCGTGCCGCGCGATGGCCTCCAGGGTCAGCTCGCGCAGGGTGGCGTCGACCAGGTTGGGCGGCGCCGCCAGCGCGGCGGCCAGCGGTTCGAAACTCGCCTGGCTTTGCGCCAGCGACTCGGCATAGCGCACGAATTCGAAACGCGCGTCGACCGCCTCGCGCAGCACGTCGGCAAGATCGTTGAGGTACAGCGTCGCCAGATGCCGCGCGCGGTCCTGCACGCCGAGCGCGCCGAACGCCCAGGCCAGCGGATCGCCGCCGTCCGGGTCGATGTAGACGTCGAGCGAGGCGAAGCGCGGCCCCTCGGGCAGGAAATCACGCCGCGCGATGCGATGCGCGAGGCTGGGATCGCGCCCCTGCAGGAAGGCGATGGTGGCGTCGATGCTGGCGAGATAACGCGGGAAATGGTCGGCAAAGACGACGAGCACCGGCGCCCGCCGCGCCGGCGGGATGGCCTCGACGCGGGCGCGGATCGCGCGCAGCCCGTCCGGCGTGAACAAGCGCAGCACCAGGGCCAGGGCAAGATCTTCCTGGGTGGCGGCGATGCCGCGCGAACGCAGAAAGCCGGTGAGATAGGCGGTCGACGGGTACGGCGTGTTGAGTTGCGTCATCGGCGGGATGACGGAGAGGACGCCACACCTTTGCATACTCAGCTGAGCAAATCCGCCGACAGGAGCTTATTCCCCAGCAGGTACACCCGCCCCGCCTGGCGGTCGTCGCCGACGCTGGAATACTCGAAGCTGTATTCCCGGTAGACGCGGGCGCGCATGTCGGGGTCGCGGCGCAGGGCCATCTTGCGCAGGGCGACGGTGTCGTCGAGGAACTGCACGCCGGCCTGCTCGCAAACGCGGCGGGCGGCTTGCAGGGCGAGTTCGCGTTTTTGCAGGCCATCCCACCAGAAGACGCCGAGGCCGGCCAGGCCGGCGAGCAGCAGCCCCTCGGTTGGGTTCATTACTGTCCGCTGGGAGGAGCGGGCTCGGCCGGGCGGGCTGGCGGCATCAGCAGGGCGCACACCGGTTCGGCGCGGCGGCGGCCGGTACGCGCCGGGGCTATGGGCGCATCCTTGCCGGGGACGACAGCGGGAGCGGCCACCTGGACCGGCGCCGGCTCGGGCAGGGGAACAGGCTTCAGGTCGCGCTTGATGAAACGTTCGATACCGGCCAGCAGCCGTTCCTCCTCGTGCGATACCAGGGAGACGGCGAGGCCGGAGGCGCCGGCGCGGCCGGTGCGGCCGATGCGGTGGACGTAGTCCTCCGGCGAATAGGGCAGCTCGAAGTTCACCACGCAGGGCAGTTCGACGATGTCCAGGCCGCGCGCAGCGATGTCGGTGGCCACCAGCAGTTGCATCTTGCCCTGCTTGAAGCCGTCGAGGGCGGCGAGCCGCTCCAACTGAGCCTTGTCGCCGTGGATGGTGGCGGCCTGGATGCCGCGCTTGAGCAGGCGCCGGCCGAGCTTGTCGGCGGCGATCTTGGTGCGGGTGAAGACCAGGGCCTGGCTGATGTCACGGGCCTTGATCACCTGAACCAGGGCGTCCAGCTTGTCGTCCTCCTTGACCTTGTGCACCACCTGCTCGACCAGTTCGGCGGCGGTGTTGCGGCGGGCCACCTCGACCTTCAGCGGGTTCTGCAGGAAGCTCCTGGCCAGGCCGACGATGTTGTCGTCGAAGGTGGCGGAGAACAGCAGGGTCTGGCGCTTGCTGGGCAGCAGGTTGAGGATGCGCTTGAGGTCGGGCAGGAAGCCCATGTCAAGCATGCGGTCGGCCTCGTCCAGCACCAGAAATTGCACGTTGGCCAAGTGCACCACCTTGCTGCCGGCGTGGTCCAGCAGGCGGCCGGGGGTAGCCACCAGGATTTCGACACCAGCCTTGAGGTCGGCTTCCTGCGGCTTCATGTCGACGCCGCCGAACACCACGGTGCTGCGCAGCGGCAGATTCTTGTTGTAGGTCACCACGCTCTCGTGCACCTGGATGGCGAGTTCGCGGGTGGGCGCCAGCACCAGGGCGCGCACCGGGTGGCGGGCCGGGGAGGCGCTGGCGTTGGCATGCGGGATCATCTTCTGCAGCAACGGCAGAGCGAAGGCGGCGGTCTTGCCGGTGCCGGTCTGGGCCTGGGCCATGAGATCACGGCCGGCCAGCACCAGGGGAATGGCCTGCTTCTGGATGGGGGTGGGGATCTTGTAGCCCATTCCGTCCAGGGCCGCGAGGATTTTCGCGTCCAGCCCCAGGTCGGCGAAGGTGGTGGCCGCTTCGAGGGCGGGTGCGTGTTCAGTGCCGACTTCCATCAGAGTTCCCGCCAATCCAGTCCGGTTTCCTGATCGGCGACGCCGATCCAGTGTGCTTCGCAACCCAGGGCTTCGGCGAGCGCCATGCGCGCCAGTTCCGGGCTGTTGTTCTCCTCGGAGAGGTGGGCCGCCACCACGTGCCTGAGGCCGGGGCCGGCCACCCGCGCCAGCAGCGCGGCGGCGGCGGCGTTGTCGAGGTGGCCGTAGCGACCGAGGATGCGCCGCTTGAGGGCGGCCGGGTAGCTTCCGGCCTCCAGTTTCGCCACGTCGTGGTTGCATTCCAGCGCCAGGCCGTCGCAGCCCTCCAGCACCTGTTCCATGTGCGGCGTGACGTGGCCGGCATCGGTGAGCAGGCCGAAGCGGCGGGCGCCATCGGAGAAGACGAACTGGACCGGTTCCCGTGCGTCGTGCGGCACCGGGTAGGGGGTGATTTCCAGATCGCCCAGGGCGAAGGAGCGGTGGCCTTCCAGGATGCGGGGCGAAGCGGGGGCGTCGCCCACCGCCTCCAGCATGGCGTGGCTGCCATGCGACAGCCAGACCGGGCAACGGGCGGCCTGGGCCACCTTGGCGGCGCCGCGGCCATGATCGCTGTGCTCATGGGTGACGAGGATGGCGGCGAGGCTGTCCACGTCAACGCCCAGCCGGCTCATGCGGCGTCCGGTTTCCCGGATGCCGAAGCCGCAGTCCACCAGGATGCGGGTGTCTCCGGCTTCCACCAACCAGGCATTGCCTTTGCTGCCGCTGCCGAGACATCCGAAGCGCATCCGCTTATTTGAGCTGTTCGAACAACAGGGTGGCGATGCGGGTGCCGGTAGCGTTGAGTGCCGGCGCCCCGTCGTCCTGATACACGCCGAGGCTGGTCTGGCTTTCACCACTCTGGATCTGCACCCGGTAGCGCGCGGCCTTGGCCTTGGGATCGTCCGAACGCCAGAACGCCAGCTTCGACAACAAACCCTTGTCCTTGCTGTCGGCCTCCGGATCGGCATAACGCACGTAGTAGACGCCGGCGGCGCGGTCGCGGTCCTCGACCACGAAACCGATGCGGTCCAGGGCCAGGCCGACGCGGCGCCAGGCCCGGTCGAAGGATTCGGGCATGATCAGGCCCGGGGCCTTGCCGCCGCCCTGCACCATCACGGCCTGGGGCGGTTGCGCCTGCGCGGCGAGCATGGTCTTGGCCTGCGCCTCCTCGACACCGAAGCGCACCATGAGGCGGCGCAGCATCTCGGCCTCCAGTTCCGGATCGGCGGCGCGCGGTTGCCAGACGGTCTTGCCCTGGCCCTGATCGCCGCCCCCCACGGTGCCCTGGTAGACCTCGTACATGCCACGGTGGCTGAGATAGATCTCGGTGCGCTGATCCGCGGTACTTTCCAGTCGGGTACGAAACTTGTCGCGCTCGGCGGTGGAATAGAGACCGTCGATGACCTTGCCGAGCAGGGTGCGCAAGGCATCCTGGGGAATCTTGGCACGGTTTTCCGCCCAGTCGGTTTCCATGATGCCGGCGTCGGGAATTTCCAGGCTGATGATGAAACCCATTTCCTGCCAGAAATCTTTCACCACCGGCCACACCTCCTTGGCTGGCATCTTCACCACCAGCCAGCGCTGGGTGCCGTCGCGCTCGATGGTGACATTGTCCACCTTGGGCAGCAGCGGCTGCGCCGTGCCAGCCTGGGGCTTGCCGGCGCGCTCGCGGTTGTAGGCCGAGAGAGTGGCGCTGCCCTTGGGGTTGATGTCCGGCACCGCAAAGCGGTTGTCGCCCGTGGGCATGACCAGGTCCGGCGGCGCCTCCAGGCTGGGCAGGGCGCCGGCGGACTTGTAGTCGATCTTCTTGTCCTCCAGCATGTTGCAGCCGGTCGCGGCCAGGCCGAGGACGATCAGCGGGACGACATTGCGCATGGGTGACGACCTCACAGGCAACCCGCCTCACGCATCACGGCGCGCAGCGTGTCGTGATGGGCGGCGGACAGGGGGACCAGGGGCAGGCGGATGCCGGGCTGGATACGCCCCATCTCGGCGAGCGCCCACTTGACGGGAATGGGGTTGGCTTCCACGAACAGTTTCTGATGCAGGCCCAACAGTTGGTAATTGATCTCGCGCGCCCGCCCCAGGTTCCCGGCCATGGCCGCCACGCTCATTTCGTGCATGAGGGCGGGCGCCACGTTGGCGGTAACGGAAATGACGCCCTTGCCCCCCAGCAGCATGAGCACCATGCCGCTGGCGTCGTCGCCGCTATACACGGCGAAATCGGCGGGCGCCCGCTTGATCAGGTCGGAACCCCGCTCGATGTTGCCGGTGGCGTCCTTGATGCCGATGATGCCGGGCACGCCGGCCAGACGCAGGACGATATCGTTGCCGATGTCGGAGGCGGTGCGGCCCGGCACGTTGTAGAGGACCATGGGCAGTTCCACCGCCTCGGCAATGGCCTTGAAGTGCCGGTAGAGCCCCTCCTGGGTGGGTTTGTTGTAATAGGGCGCGACCGACAGGCCGGCGGTGGCGCCGGCCTTCTTCGCGCATTCGGTCAGTTCGATGGCCTCCGACGTGGAGTTGGCGCCGGTGCCGGCGATGACGGGCACCCGGCCGGCGGCCTGTTCCACCGCCACGCGGATCAGCAGGCAGTGTTCCTCGGTGTTCACCGTGGGTGACTCGCCGGTGGTACCGACGATGACCAGTCCGTCGGTGCCCTGCCCGATGTGCCAGTCGATGAGCGCGCGGAAGGCGGGCAAATCCAGGCTGCCATCGGGCAGCATGGGGGTAACGAGTGCGACGAGACTGCCGGTGATCATGGTGAAGGCGTGGCTGTTGAAAAAAGTTGATTTTACCCGAAACTCGGCGTGGCCATTCCCGCCTCAGGGCTTGCGCGCGCACAAGCGCTGCAGGCAGCGCCGCTGCTCCGGTTCCTCGACGTCCTCGTAGGCAAGCACGCGCAGGCGGCCATGCACGGTTTCCAGCAACTCGCCCGGCAACAACAGATGCAGCGGATTGCGTGGGCGGCCATATTTGGCCTGGCCCAGGGCAAAGGTTTCGTAGATCAGCAGGCCCCCCGCCTCCAGGCTGTCGATGAGCACGTCGAACAGGGGACGGTGCAGATAATGCGTGACCACGACGCCACCGAAGCGGCGCCCCGGGTAAGGCCAGGGGCCGTTCTCCAGATCCGCTTGCAGCCAGTCGATGCCGGGCGTGCCGTGCATTGGCCCGATTAGGCCGAGGTCGATGTCCACCGCCGCGACCGGATGGCCTAGCGCGGCCAGGTGCGCGGCGTGACGGCCGTTGCCGCAGGCCAGGTCGAGGACGGGGCGCCCGGCCGGGATGAGACTGGCCCAGCGCGCCACCCAAGTGGAGGGATTCATCGCCCCGCCACCCCGAGCATGGCGCCAGCGCCGATCTGCACGGCCTTGAGCCAGAGCTGGTCGAGCAGCGCCGGCATATAGGCGAGGGTGAAATACAGCACCACGAAGCCGGCACCCAGGGTCAACGGGAAGCCGATGGCGAAGATGTTCAGTTGCGGCGAGGCACGGGTCATCATGCCGATGGCGAGATTCGTCGCAAGCAAGGCGGCGGTGATCGGCAGCGCGATATGCAGGGCGGTGCTGAACAGGGCTGCCGCCCAGTTCGCCACCATGGCGAAACCAGCGCCGCTCAGGCTGGCCGACACGGGAATGTCGTAAAAGCTCTGCACCAGGGCGCCGATGACCAGGTGATGGCCGTTGAAGGCGAACAGTACCAGGGCACTGGTAAGCACCAGGAACTGGGCGATCACCGGGGTCTGCGCGCCGTTGATCGGATCGAACAGGGTGGCGAAGGACAGGCCCATCTGCAGGCCGATGAACTGACCCGCCAGTTCGACGGCGGCGAAGACGATGCGCAGGGTGAAGCCGAGGGCGGCGCCGATGGCGATCTGCTGCAACAGGACCAGGATGCCGTCGGCGGACATCAGCGGCACCGGCTCGACGGGCGGCAGCACCGGAACGATGGCGACGGCCAGGGCAACGCCCAGGGTCAGGCGCACCCGCGCCGGCGCGGAGCGGTTGCCGAGCAGGGGATCGAAGGACAGCCAGGCAAGAATGCGCACCAGCGGAAACAGAAACAGCGCCAGCATGCCCTCCAGGTCGACGGACGACAGGGTGAGCATGGGCTCAGCCCACCAGAGTGGGAATGCTACCTAGCAGCCTGACCACGTAGTCCACAAGCAGTTGCAGGGCCCAGGGACCGGTGATGACCAGCACGATGAACATGAGGATGAGCTTGGGGATGAAGGTCAGCGTCATCTCGTTGATCTGCGTCGCCGCCTGGAAGATGGACACCAGCAGGCCCATGCCGAGGGAGGCCAGCAGGGTCGGCCCGGCCACCAGTAAGGCGATCTCCACGGCCTGGCGCATGAGGGCGATGACGGTGTCGGGCGTCATATGTGGAAAGTCTGCACAAGGGAGGCGATGAGCAGGTTCCAGCCGTCCGCCATGACGAACAGCATGATCTTGAAGGGCAGCGAGACCAGCATGGGCGAAAGCATCATCATGCCCATGGACATGAGCACGCTGGCCACCACCATGTCGATGATGAGGAAGGGGATGAAGACGATGAAGCCGATCTGGAAGGCGGTCTTCAACTCACTGATGACGAAGGCGGGCACCAGCACGCGCAGGGGGGTTTCCTCCGGCGTGTTCAGCGGCGGCACCTTGGCCAGGCGCACGAACAGGGCCAGATCCTCCTGGCGTGTCTGCTTCAGCATGAAATCCTTGAGCGGACGGGAGCCCAGGTCGGCCGCCTGGACCAGGCTGATCTTGTCTTCCGAAAAGGGCTTCCACGCCGTCTCGTGAATCTTGTCGAAGACCGGGGCCATGATGAAAAAGGTCAGGAACAGCGACAGGCCGACGATCACCTGGTTGGGCGGCGAGTTCATGGTGCCCATGGCCTGGCGCAGCAGTGCGAGGACGATGACGATGCGCGTGAAGGCGGTCATCATCAGCAAAAGCGCCGGCAGGAAGGTCAGCGCCGTGAGCAGCAGCAGGGTTTCGATGCTGAGCGTGTAATTGGTGGCGCCCCCCGCCCCCGGCGAACTGGAGAAGGCGGGAATACCCGGCGCCGCCCAGGCGAGAACCGGGAAGAACAGGAAGAGGAGTGCGAGGGCGCGCGCCATGATGCGCGGATTCTAACGGACTTAGTGCCGACCCATGCCGGGTCAAGCCGACTTCGTCAGGGCTGACGCTTGGAAATCAGTTCCTTCAGCTTGTCGGCAAAGCCGGGCATCGGATTGTGCGGGGAAGGCACGAAGCCGGCCGGTCTCGGCAGGGTATGCAGGATATTGACCTGACCACCGCCAACACCGAGCAACAGCCAGGTTTCGCCCACCTCCACCACGACCAGGCGCTCGCGCGGGCCCAGCATGACGCCACCGACCACCTTCACCGCGCCCTGGGCGCCGGTCTGTCCGGGAGAAAAGCGGCGCAGAAACCAGAAAAAAACCGCCAGCGTGGCGAGCACGATGAGCAGGCCGACCAGTCCCTGGAACAGGGCGCCGCCCGTCGAGACTGGCGGAGTCGGCTCCGCACCCCAGGCCGGGAAAGCCAGGGCAAGACCTGCGAGGAAACCGGATAGCCCGGGAAGCCTCATCGATTGATGCGGCGCAGCCGCTCGGCGGGACTGATGATGTCGGTCAGGCGGATGCCGAACTTGTCGTTGACCACCACCACCTCGCCCTGAGCGATCAGGCAGCCGTTCACCAGCACGTCCATGGGCTGGCCGGCGAGGCCGTCCAGTTCCACCACCGAGCCCTGCGCCAGTTGCAGCAGGTTGCGGATGGCGATCTTGGTGCGGCCCAGCTCGACGTTCAGTTGAACCGGGATGTCGAGGATCAGGTCGAGGTTGTTGGCCGCCGGCTGCAAGGCCTCCGGGGAGAGATTCTGAAAGATCTGCGCCTTCTGCGGCTGCACTTCGGCCGCGGCCTTATCCGCCTGTTCCTGTTCGGCCAGGGCGGCGGCCCAGTCGTCCCCTCCACCCCCGGCGGCGGGGGCGGCGCTTTCCTGCTCGGCCAGGGCGGCTGCCCAGTCGTCGGCGGAAATGTCGTCCTGCTGTTGCGCGTCTTCGCTCATCATAGGCTCCCGGCACAGGACAGTTGATCCTGGCCCTGCAGGACCTGCTCGACCTTGAGGGCCAGTTGCCCGCTGCGCTGGCCATATTGGCAGCGGAACAGGGGCACGCCGTCGACGTGGGCGACCACGGCATCCGGCACTTCCAAGGAAATCACGTCGCCCACCTTGAGATCGACGATCTGCCGCAGGGTGACCGAAGTATGTCCCAGGTTCGCCACCAGTTCCACCTCCGCGTCCTGCACCTGCAGGCGCATCTGCGAAATCCAGCGCTCGTCGGCTTCGGCGCGGTCGGCCTGCATGGAGCTGGTGAGCTGGTCGCGGATCGGCTCGATCATGCTGTAGGGCATGCAGACATGGAAATCGCCACCGCCCGAGCCCAACTCGATGTTGAAGGTGTTCACCACCACCACTTCCGTGGGCGTGGCAATGTTGGCGAACTGGGTGTTCATTTCCGAGCGCACGTATTCGAAACGGATGGGAAAGATCGCTTCCCAGGCCTTGCGCATTTCCTCGAACACCACTTCCAGCATCTTCTTGATGATGCGCTGTTCGGTGGGCGTGAAGTCACGCCCCTCGACGCGCATGTGGTAGCGGCCGTCGCCGCCGAACAGGTTGTCGATGACCAGGAACACCAGGTTCGGATCGAACACGAACAGCGCGGTGCCGCGCAGCGGGTTCATGTGCACCATGTTCAGGTTGGTGGGCACCACCAGGTTGCGCACGAATTCGCTGTATTTGATGACTGTCACCGGACCCACCGAGATTTCCGCAGTGCGGCGGATCAGGTTGAACAGGCCGATGCGGAAATTGCGCGCGAAGCGTTCGTTGATGATTTCCAGCGTGGGCATGCGCCCGCGCACGATGCGTTCCTGGCGGCCAATGTCATAGACGCGGACACTCCCCCCAGCCTCCTCGGCTCCGGATTCCTCCGATTCCCCGGTCACCCCCCTGAGCAGGGCATCGACCTCTTCCTGGGAAAGGATGTCGTCGGCCACGTTGTTCCAGTCAGCCCTGGATGATGAAGGAAGCGAACAACACTTTCTTGACTCCCTCCGCCTCGTCCTCGACCTTCAGCACGGCATTCACCGACTGGGCGATCTCGGTGGCCAGCGCATCCTTGCCTTCCTGCTGGGTCAACTCGTCGGTCGTCTTGCCCGACAACAGGCGGATCAGGGCATCGCGCACCTCGGGCATGCGTTGCTTGATCTTCGCCTGGACCTCGGCATTCCCAAGCAGAAGCTGGATGTCGGTCTGCAGGTAGCTTTGCTGATCCGACAGGTTGACGGTGAAGGTTTCCAGGCGCTCGTACACCGGCGGAGTCTTGTCTTCCACTTCCGCCTCGGCCACCTCGGTCTGTTCCGCATCCGGCTGCGACAGCAGCAGGAAGGCGGCGACACCGCCGCCCAGCACGAGCACCGCCACCACCGCCAGGATGAGGATCAGCTTGCCCTTTTTCTTGGGTACTTGCGCTTCCGCTTCCGCAGCCGGCGCTTCCTCTTTCGCCACATCGCCCCCTATGGAAAAACCCTTGCCAGAAAATATCGCGCAAAAACAGAATGTTTCTTCACGAAGCTTATGTTCTTTATTACGTCATAACAAGACAATAGGCAAGCCCCGGCGCATGCGGGCTGCGCATGCCAGGCCCGCGCGACTCAGACGTAGAGATCCACCAGCCCCATGCCACGCATCGGCAGCGCGCGCGCAGCCATCTCCTCGGAAGCTTGCGTGGAGGCGCCCGCGGAAGTGCGAAGTTCACCTCGCGCGGCTTCGTCACGCGCGAAGGCCTCGTCGCGCACCTGAGCCTCGCCGAGATTGATGCCAGCCTGGGCCATGAGTTCGCGCAGGCGCGGCATGGCGGTTTCCAGGGCATCGCGCACCCCGGCATTGGCGGAGAAGAACTGGGCCACAGCCTCGCCGCCGGACACGCTGAGGCGCACCTCCAAGGCCCCTAGATGAGGCGGGTTGAGGCTGAGTTCGGCGAATTGCGCATGACGTCCGGCCAGCCAGACGATCTTCTCACCCAGTTCACTCGCGAAGGCCGGGGAGCGGAATGGCGCCTCGATGGCGACATTCAGGCGACCTTCGATCTGCCGGGGAAGGACATCGAACAACCTCGACATGGCGGGATCTGTCAGCACGCTCCCCGTCGTCGGGACGAGGGCAGCGGTTCCGCCCGGGCCGGTGGTGGTGCTTGCCGAAACGGCGGCCAAGGCATCGACGATACCCTCGCGCGCGAGCGCAGCCCCCGCCGCGGACTGGGACGCCACATTGGCGGCCAGCGATTGCGGCAAGGCTTGCCCTTTCATGGCCGCATCGGCGGCAGGGTTTGCCGCCCTGGCCAGGCCATCGGCGGGGTAGCGTGACAGATCAGCCCGGGTCTTCGCGGTTTCTGGCAGACCAGTGGCCGGCGCTGGCGCGGACTGCGGTGGCGTGTCCTCTGCGGCCATCTGCGCGGATGCGCGCGCCGAAGTACCCTGCAGGCTTGCGGACTGCGGCACGGCCGCCCCGGGAGTAGCGGAAACCGGACCGGTGGACGATGCGGCCGGCGCTTGCCCGGACGCCGCCGCCACCGGCTGACCGTTCATGGCCGCCGCCAAGGCGGGATAGGCGGCGGGATCGAGGACGCCATCGGCGGCCACCTCGCTGGCCACTTCCTGGGCCGGCAGGCCGTTGGCGGTCTCCTTCGCGGACAACGCATTCCCTCCGGCCACGGGCTCCACGCCGACGCCCAGCGGCAGCGCGGCCTCCACCCCGTTCGCATCACCCGCAGGCGCCATGCGCGCCGCAAGCACGGCAAAGAACGAAGCGGCGGCCTTGCCGCCCTGCCCCGCCACACCGGGATCGACCTTGCCGGCCGCCACACCGGCGGCCGCATCCAATACCGTCGAAACATCGACCATGTCTTCCTCCGTGCCACTTTGAGGAAGCTTAAGCAAGCATCGTGCCGCCTCAGATCATGGAACCGCCGTCCCGATGCAGGTGCCGGCGCAGGGCGGTTTCGTCGGTCAGGCGCTGCTCGCGTTTTTCCTGGCGCGCGTTTTCCCGCTGCTGATGGCGATTGGCCAGGGTTTCGTAAGCTTTCACCTTGCGTCGCAGGGCGAGCCAGTTGTCGTGGGCGGCGCGCCAATTGCCCTCGGCTTTCTCCACCTCGCCGGCCTGATGCGCGATGGCGGTGTCCAGTTTGCCGAGAAAGACGTGAAAATCCCGCAGCAGATGGATGTCCATGCCCCGCGCGCCGCCGCCGGTGAGGCGCTGCTGATAGTCCAGTTTGTATTCGCGCAACTCAAGCAAACGCTGCTGCGCGACCTCCACCCGGCGCTTCAGGATGCGCAGCAGGCGTTCGCCCGCATCCATGCGATGGCGGGCGTGATCAAGCAGGGATTGCAGCGGGAAAGGCTGGGCCATGCGGCGACCGCCGTCGGGCTGGTGGCGCCGCCGATCAGGCGACTTCCTCGGTTTCCTGCAGACGCCGGGCATCTTCCTCCAGCATGACCGGGATGCCGTCACGGATGGGGAAAGCCAGACGATCCGCCTTGCAGATCAGTTCCCGCGCCTCCTTGTGATACACCAGTGGCCCCTTGCAGACGGGGCAGACGAGGATTTCAAGCAGCTTGGGATCCATGGCGGACTTTCATGACATTCGACAGCAGGGTATTTAGTCCCGCCTCCACCTCGGCGTCAACCGAAAGAAACCAGTCATCCGGCCGGGCAAAGGCGGCGCATTTCACCGCGTCCTTTTCCGTCATCAGCAGCGTGCCGGCGGGCAAATCGGCGGCGGAATAGGAATGATGATCGGGAAAGGCATGCGCCTCGATGTGCAGGCCGAGTTCGCGAAGGCGCTCGAAGAAACGCGCGGGATCGCCGATGCCGGCCAGCGCGTGCAGCTTGCGCCCGCCGAAATGGGCGGCGTCGACCACCCGCGCGGGATCGGCGAGATTGACGAAATCGGTGCCGTGCAGCGCCATGGCGAAAGTGGGTACGGGCAAGCCGCTCATGCCGCCGCCGTTGACCACCACCGCATCCACTTCGGCCAGGCGGGCAAGCGGTTCGCGCAGGGGACCGGCGGGCAACAGACGAGCGTTGCCGAAGGCACGTCGACCATCGACGACGACGATTTCCATGTCGCGCGCCAGGGCCAGATGCTGCAGGCCGTCATCGGCCAGCAGCACATCCACTTCTGGATGCCGGGCCAGCAATCGCCGCCCGGCCTCGCCCCGGGCGCGCCCCACCCAGACCGGACAGGCGGCGCGGCGCGCCAGCAGCACGGGCTCATCCCCCACCAGGGCGGGATCGCTGTCGGCGGATACCGGCATGGGTTCACGCGCGGCGCCGCCATACCCCCGGCTGATCAGGCCGGGCCGGTATCCGGCCCGCCGCAGCCAGTCCACCAGGGCCAGCACCAGGGGGGTCTTGCCGGCGCCGCCGACGGTGAGGTTGCCGACGACGATGACGGGTACCGGCAGGCGCGTGACCTTGAGCAGGCCGAGGTGGTAGAACCGGCGCCGCAGCGCCACCAGCGCCCCGAAAAGCAGACTCAGGGGATACAGGCCGAGTAGCAGCGTACGCACCCACCTCGAGCCCTGGCCGTGCCACGCGCGCGTGAGCGCCTGGCTCAAGGCTGTTCGGCGGGAGAGATATGGGTGACGAAGGTCACCCGCGGGTAACCGGCGCGGCGCGCGGCATCCATCACCCGTATCACCGCCTGGTGCGTGGCGTGGGCATCGGCGGCGATGACGATGACCGGGTCCGCCTGCCCGCCGGCCGCCGCTTTCAGCGCGTCGACCAGGGCTTCCACGCCGCCGGCCGGCACCGGCGCGCCGGCTATGTTGTAACCACCCTGCTGGTCGACGCCGACGTTGATCTGGGTGGGCACTTCCTTGGGGCTTTCGCCCTCGGCCTCGGGCAGGTTGATCTGCAACTCGGCGAAGCGCGCGTAGGTGGTGGTGACCGCCAGAAAGATCAGGATCACCAGCAGCACGTCGATCAACGGAATGAGGTTGATCTCCGGCTCGTCACGGCGCAGGTGGCGAAAATGCATTACTTGCGCTCGCCGTGCAGGATCTCCACCAGACGCACGGCGTGCTGCTCCATCTCCACCAGGTAGGCGTCGACCCGCCCGCGGAAGAAGCGGTAAAAGATCATGCTGGGAATGGCCACGATGATGCCGAAGGCGGTGTTGTACAGGGCCACCGAGATGCCGTGCGCGAGGGCTGCGGGGTTGCCGCCGGTGGGCGACTGCGCGCCGAATATCTCGATCATGCCCACCACCGTGCCCAGCAGGCCGAGCAATGGCGCGACGGTGGCGATGGTGCCGAGGGACAGCAGGAAGCGCTCGAGATCGTGGGCCACGGCGCGGCCGGCCTCCTCCAGCGATTCCTTCATCACCTCGCGCGAGTTGTGCAGGTTGCGGATGCCCACGGCGAGGATGCGCCCAAGCGGCGAGCCCTCGGCGAGGCCGCGCAACAGGTCGGGGTTGGGTCCATGCTGGCGCAGGTTGTTCAGGGCCTGTTCGAGCAAGCCTTCGGGGATCACCTGGGTGCGGCGCAGGGTATAGAGACGCTCGAAGATGATGGCCAGGGCCAGGATTGACGCAATGATCAAGGGCCAGATGGGCCATCCCGCTGCTTCGATGAGGGCTAACACTCCCTATATCCCCTTGCGCTGAAAACTCGCGGTACTGTAGCCCCTGCGGTCCCCGCGGGCAAGCCGAAAGACCATGCCCCTGCGTGTATAATGCCCGCCGCTTCGGAGAACCTTCCCACCCCCATGACCGCTCCCCCGCGCCGGCAGCCATGATCCGCCGGCTCATCGACAAGGTACTCGGCAGGAAAACGGCGCCGGGTCCGCGCATCCTTCCCCTTGAGGACCACGGCATCCGGCGCGAGCAGGTGCCCTCCTGCGCCCTGCGCACCACCCGCGCGTTGCGCGAGGCCGGCTACACCGCCTTCGTGGTCGGTGGCGCGGTGCGCGACCTGCTGCTGGGACGCGAGCCCAAGGATTTCGACGTTGCCACCGACGCCAGGCCGGAGGAGGTCAAGCGGGTGTTCCGCCGCGCCCGCCTGATCGGCCGCCGCTTCCAGATCGTGCACGTCTATTGCGGTGCCGACCTCATCGAAGTCACCACCTTCCGCGCCGCCAGTCCCCAGGTCGAGGACGAGGAGGACGAGTCCCGCGTCACCGCCGAGGATGGCATGCTGCTGCGCGACAACGTCTTCGGCAGCCAGGAGGAGGACGCCGCCCGCCGCGACTTCACCATCAACGCCCTGTATTACGACCCGGAGCGGCAGGAGGTCTGGGATTGGCACGGCGGCGTCGAGGACGCCCGCCGCAAGGTGCTGCGCATGATCGGCGACCCCGCCCGCAGGTTCCGCGAGGACCCGGTGCGCATGTTGCGCGCCGCCCGCTTCGCCGCCAGGCTGGATTTCCGCATCGACCCCGCGACGCGCGCGCCCATCGCCGAACTGGCGCCGATGCTGGAACGCATTCCCGCCTCGCGCCTGTTCGACGAGATGATGAAGCTGCTGCTCTCCGGCCATGCCGAGCGCGGCGTGCGGCAACTGCGCGCCGAGGGCCTGCATCACGGCATCCTGCCCATGCTCGACACCATCCTCGACGATGCCGAGCGGCAGGCCTTCCTGCACGCCGCCCTGCACGACACCGACGAACGCGTGCGCCACGGCCAGTCGGCCTCGCCCGCCTTCATGCTGGCCTGCCTGCTCTGGTTCGACATGCGCGCGGAATGGCGCCGCAACAAGGAAACCGGCCAGAGCGCGCAACCTGCCCTGTATGACGCCATGGACGCGGTACTGGAGCGGCAGCGCGACGCGCTCGCCTTTCCGCGCCGTTTCGACGGCACGATCAAGGAGATCTGGGCGCTGCAAGCGCGCTTCGAGCAGCGCAGCGGCGCGCGCCCCTACCGCCTGCTCGATCATCCCCGCTTCCGCGCCGGCTTCGACTTCCTCCTCATCCGCGCGCGCGGCGGCGACGCCGAGCCTGAACTGGCGGACTGGTGGACGCGTTTCCAGGACGCCGACAAGGACACCCAGGCCGGCATGCTGCTGCCGGCCACCGCCGGCGAGGGCAAGCGCCGGCGCCGACGTCGCCCGGGCGCCAAGAAGGACGACGCGGTCGAGGTCAAGCTTGCCTGACATCGCAGCCTACGTGGCGCTGGGCGCCAATCTGGACAACCCCGTCGAGCAGGTGGAACTGGCCATGGCCGAACTGGGCCGCCTGCCGGACAGCCGCCTGTTCACACGTTCCGCGCTGTACCGTTCGACGCCGGTGGGCTACGTCGAACAACCCGACTTCATCAACGCCGTCGCCGGCCTGCGCACCCGCCTCTCGCCGCGCGCGCTGATGTCTGCCCTGCTGGAAATCGAGACCCGCCACGGCCGCGACCGCGTGTTCAAGAACGCGCCGCGCACCCTGGATCTCGACCTGCTGCTGTATGACGGCCTCGTCATGCACGAACCCGGCCTCACCCTGCCGCATCCACGCATGGCCGCACGCGCCTTCGTCATCGCCCCGCTGGCCGAAATCGCGCCGGATGTCCTCGTGCCCGGCTGCGGCCGTGCCGCCGACTGCCTCGCCGGCCTGTCCCTGGACGGCGTCGAACGCCTGCCCGCCGAAGGCCTGCGGGCCGCGCGCTGACCGCCTATTCCAGTAGGAGACAGGATGCTCGGCCGCTTCCGCCACATCGTCGTGGAGGGCCCCATCGGCGCCGGCAAGACCAGCCTGGCGCGCCGGCTGGCGGCCCACATGGGGGCGGAACTGGTGCTGGAGAATCCCGATGAGAACCCCTTCCTGGCCCGCTTCTACGAGGACCGTCGACGCCACGCCCTGCCCGCGCAACTGTTCTTTCTGGTCTCGCGCGTCGAGCAGGCGCGGCGCCTCAGCCAGGGCGAGCTGTTCTCGCCATCGACGGTGGCGGATTTCATGCTGGAGAAGGATCCCCTGTTCGCCCGTCTCAACCTCGACGACGCCGAATACCGTCTCTACCGCCAGCTTTACGAAGGCCTCAGTCCCCAGGCCGCGTCGCCCGATCTGGTGGTCTATCTGCAGGCCGCTCCCGCCGTCCTCATGGAGCGCGTGAAGAAACGCGGCCGCGCCTACGAGCGCCAGCTGGGCGAGGCCTATCTCGCCGATCTGGCCAGGGCCTACAGCGACTTCTTCTATCATTACGAGGGCGCGCCGCTGCTCACCGTCAACAGCGAGCACCTGAACTTCGCCGAGCGGGACGCGGATTTCGCACTGCTCGCGCAACGCATCCAGGACATGCGCGGCGCGCGGGAATTCTTCAACATGGGTAGCTGAAACGAGGAGGCCCGCATGTTCCTTCCCCAACTCCTGGCCCGCGCCGAACAGGGCGAAAAGCTCTGTGTGCTGACCTGTTACGACGCCAGCTTTGCCCGCGTCCTCGTCGACAACGGCATCGACGTGCTGCTGGTGGGCGATTCGCTGGGCATGACCGTGCAGGGCCATGCCACGACCCTGCCCGTCACCCTGGAGCAGATGGCCTACCACACCGAGGCGGTGGCGCGCGGCGTCGCCGGCAAGGCCTTCGTGGTGGCCGACCTGCCCTTCGGCGCCTACCAGAAAAGCCCCGCCCAGGCCTTCGACGCGGCCGCCCGGCTGATGGCCGCCGGTGCCAACATGGTCAAGCTGGAAGGAGGCGCGGTCATGCTGGAAACGGTGCGCTTCCTGACCCAGCGCGGCATCCCGGTGTGCGGTCATCTCGGCCTGCTGCCGCAGTCCGTCAACGCCACCGGCTACCGCGCCCAGGCGCGGGAGGCCGGCGCCGCCGCGCAACTGTCGCGCGACGCCGCCGACCTGGAAGCCGCCGGCGCCGGCATGCTGGTGCTGGAATCGATCCCCTCCGCCCTGGCCGAGGCGGTCAGCCGGCAACTCGCGATGCCCACCATCGGCATCGGCGCCGGTCCCGGCTGCGACGGCCAGGTGCTGGTGTTGCAGGACCTGCTCGGCCTGACCGCGAAGCCGCCGCGCTTCGCCCGCGACTTCATGCGCGGCGCCGGCGACATCGCCGCCGCCATCCGCGCCTACGTGGCGGCGGTAAGAACCGGTGAATTTCCGGGTCCGGAACACGCCTTCTGATGCGCCTGATCCATAGCGTCGCCGAACTGCGCGAGGCCCTCGCCGGCGAGCGCGAAACCGCCTTCGTGCCAACCATGGGCAACCTGCACGCGGGCCACGTGGCCCTGGCCGAGATCGCCGCGCGCCATGGCCGTCCGCTGGTGGCCAGCGTCTTCGTCAATCCGCTGCAATTCGGCGCCGGCGAGGACTTCGCGCGCTATCCCCGCACTTTGCAGGCCGACTGCGAACAACTGGAGACCGTGGGCACCGACATCGTCTTCGCGCCGGACCTCGCTGAAATGTACGCGGAACCCCAGACCTTCACGGTGCGTCCGCCGCTCGCCGACCAACTCTGCGGCGCCCACCGGCCCGGCCATTTCGAGGGCGTGGCCACCGTGGTGCTGAAGCTGTTCAACATGGTCCAGCCCCGCTACGCGGTGTTCGGCAAGAAGGATTACCAGCAGCTCTTCATCCTCAAGGGCATGGTGCGCCAGTTCAATCTGCCCATCGTCATGCTGGAAGCGGAAACCGAACGGGCCGCCGACGGCCTCGCCTTGTCCTCCCGCAACGGCTATCTGTCGGCGGCGGAGCGCGCCGAGGCGCCGCGCCTCTACCGCCTGTTGCGCGCCGCCGCCGAAGGCGTCGGCGCCGGCGCGCGCGACTTCGCCGGGATCGAGGCGGAGACCGCGCAGGCACTGACCCGTCACGGCTGGGTGGTGGATTACGTCGCCGTGCGCAGCCGCGCCAGCCTGCTGCCGCCGCGGCCGGACGAACGCGGCCTGGTCATCCTCGCCGCCGCCCGCCTGGGCACAACCCGGCTCATCGACAACATCGAGTGTTGAGTCACTGCTCGGCAGCCCGCCAGACCGGCGTCCGACTAGGTCATTCATACCCCGCCCGCATTTTCTTGTGCACTGCAAAATCGAGCTATAATCGCCACCCGTTCGTCCGTATGCCGTCATCGCCATGCAACGCACTCTGCTCAAGTCCAAGCTGCACCGCGTTCGTGTCACCGCTTCCGAGCTGGAATACGAGGGCTCCTGCGCCATCGACGAGAACCTGCTCGACGCCGCGGACATCCGGGAATACGAGCGCATCGAGATCTACAACGTCAACAACGGCGAGCGCTTCGCCACCTATGCGATCCGCGGCCAGCGCGGCTCCGGCATGATCTCGGTGAACGGCGCCGCCGCGCGCAAGGCGGCGGTCGGCGACATCCTCATCATCGCCAGCTACGCCACCTACAACGAGATCGAGTTGGCCCAGTTCGAGCCTACCCTGGTGTACGTGGACGAGAAGAACCGCGTCAAGCGCGTCGGCGCCCAGATTCCCGCGCAAGCGGCCTGAACCACCCCACGTCGGCTTCTACCGCAGCCGGCCACCCGGCGGCGGGACTCAGGACGACCGCCCGGGCGGCGAAGCTACCCGTTTCCAGTCGAAATGCGGCCCGGGATCGGTCTTGCGTCCGGGCGCGATGTCCGCGTGGCCGGCCAGTCCCTCGATGGCATAGTGCCCGGCGAGAACCGCCAGCAAACGGTT
The DNA here is from genome assembly GCA_009772925.1 of bacterium. Lineage (GTDB taxonomy): Bacteria > Pseudomonadota > Gammaproteobacteria > Burkholderiales > Thiobacillaceae > PFJX01. Next base: position 112,851 of record WOUQ01000006.1, on the reverse strand, counting down.
CAGGACAGCATACTGGGCATCGGTGAACGGCTGCTCGTCGGTGCCTTCCAGCTCGACGCCGATGGAGAAGTCGTTGCAGCGCTGACGCCCCCGCCAACTGGATGCGCCGGCATGCCAGGCGCGCAGGGCGCAGGGCACGAACTGCACCAGTTCGCCGTCGCGGCGGATGAAGAAGTGGGCCGACACGCGCAGGTCGTGGATCGCCGCATAATAGGGGTGTGCGTCGGCATCGAGACGGTTGGTGAACAGCTCTTCGACGCCGGAACCGCCGAACTCACCGGGCGGCAGACTGATGTTGTGGATCACCACCAGGCGGATGTCCTCGCCCTCCGGGCGCGCGTCGCAATTGGCGGAAGGCACCCGCCGCGCGCCCTCAAGCCAGCCTTCCCGATCCAGGCGCGGCAGGCCGCCCGGCACCCCGGTCCGACTCATGGCTCCTCCTCGGCCGGGCGCGACAAGGCCGCATGCAGGGCGGACGCCAGCGCGGCGGCGCTGATCTCGCAACGCAGGCGGGCGTGGAAGTGGCCATCGCGGTAGAGCAGCAACTCGGGCAGATGGAAGATGTCGAGGGCCCGCGCCAGGCCCGTGGCCTGCCGCACATCCACCTTGAACAGCGAGGTGCCGGGCGGCACCGCGCTCGGCAGGCGACGTTCCGCGACGCGGCAACCGCCGCATTCGGGCGAGCCGAACAGCACCAGGGCGACGCCGGGCGTCGCCGCCAGGCGGGGGTGGTAGCTGGCCTCGTCGAGCGCGGGCAGGGCGGCTTCGTGCATGCCGGCATTCTGCGCGATTCGACGGCGGCCTGGAACGCTCCGCCGGCGATGCGCCGCGGCCGCCCGTGCCTCAATTTTTCCCCGCATCCTCCGATAATCCATGCGCAACCACTAGAGAGCGGTACCCGCCGCCATTTGGAGAGAGCCCGCATGAAGAATCCCGTCACACCCACCAAGGTGGAAAAGGTGATGCGCGAGGACGATTTCATCGTCTCGAAAACCGACCTGAAGGGCCGCATCACCTACGGTAACCGCATCTTCATCGAGTTTTCCGGCTACGAGGAACGCGAGCTGGTTGGCGCCCAGCACAACATCATTCGCCACCCGGACATGCCCAGGGCGGTGTTCAAGCTGCTCTGGGACAGCATCCAGAACAAGCGGGAATGCAACGCCTACGTGAAGAACCTGGCGAAGGATGGCAGCTTCTACTGGGTGTTCGCCAACGTCACCCCCAGCTTCGACCGCGACGGCCATGTCATCGGCTACTTTTCGGTGCGCCGCAAGCCACGCGCATCCGGCGTGAAAACCGCCGGCGACCTTTACCGCGCGATGCTGGAGGCAGAACAGCAAGCCGGCGCTCGCGATGCCATCGCCGCCTCCACCAAGATTCTCACCGACCTGCTGGCCGAGAAGGGCATGAGCTATGACGAACTGGTCCTTGCAATCTAGGCTGCGCGCCCTGCTCTGGGCGTTCCTGGCACTCATCCTGCTCGGCATCCTGGCGGCCTGGGCGGCGCACGGCCCGCAATGGCCGATGCTGATCTTCCTGCTCGCCGGCATCGCCCTGGCGACCTGGGGGCAGGCAATGATCCGTGCCTGGCTGGCACCCATCACCAAGCTCGACGCGCTGGTCGGCGAAATCAGTCAGGGGCGCTTCAGCGGACGCATCACCGGCGTCACCGAGTCCGCGGAAGTCGGTCGCCTGTGCTGGCACATCAACGACATGCTGGACCAGCTTGAAACCTATTTCCGCGAGGAGAGCACCACCTTCCGTTCGCACCTGGACGGCCACTTTTTCCGCAAGTCCCTGCCGGTGGGTTTGCATGGCGGATTCCGGCGTGGCCTGGAAAGCCACAACGTGCTGCTCGACGCCATGGCCGAACAGACCCAGGGGCAGATGCGCAACCATTTGCTGGGCATGGTGCAGGAGCTCAACACCGGCAATCTGCTGGATAACCTGGCGTCGAACCAGACCGACCTGATGAGCATCACCGCCACCATGAAGCAGTTGGTGGATCTCGCCACGCGCACCAGCGCCGACGCTGAGGAAAGCCGCGGCGCGGTGAATCTGGTGGTGGAGCGGCTCAACGACATCAGCGCGCGCATCGACCACATGGCCGATGCCATCGTCGAACTCAACAACCACAGCCACGAAATCACCGACGCGGTGAAGCTCATCACCGCCATTGCCAACCAGACCAATCTGCTCGCCCTCAACGCCGCCATCGAGGCGGCGCGCGCCGGCGAGGCCGGGCGCGGCTTCGCGGTGGTGGCGGACGAGGTACGCAAGCTGGCGGAGAACACCAAGAATGCCTCCGAGTCGATCGGCCGCGTCATGGACACCCTCAACGGCGAGGCCGCGCAGATGCTCGACGATTCCCACGCGATGCGCGATCTGGCGTCCGGTTCACGCCAGGTCATCGGTGAAATGGAGGGGCGTTTCGCGCAGTTCGCGGGCTCCGCGCGCGACACCCAGGGCCACGCGGTACGCGTCCAGGACATGAGCTTTGCCTCGCTGGTGAAGGTGGACCACGTCATCTTCAAGCAGCGCGCCTACATGTCCCTGAACTCCCAGGATCGCGGCTACGCCGACGCGGTACGCGTCGATCACCATAACTGCCGGCTGGGCAAATGGTACGAGGGACAGGGTCGGGAACTGTTCGGCAACCTCCCCGCCTACCAGGCCCTGGTGCAGCCGCATGCCCGCGTACACGCCAGCGTGCATGCCATGCTGCCTTACCTCGACCGGGGCTGGGAGAAGAACCTGGGCATGCAGCAAGAAATGTACGAAAAAATGCGGGAAACCGAGGAAGCCAGCAAGGAAGTCATGGCCGTCATCGACCGGATGGTGCGCGAGAAGCACGGCGACTGAGGCCGCGCCGGCTACTCCATGCCCAGGCGTTCCAGCCGGTAACGCAGGGAGCGGAAGGTTACCCCCAGCAGGCGGGCCGCCGCCGTCTTGTTGCGCCCGGTCCTGGCCAGGGCGTCGAGGATCGCCTTGCGCTCGGTGGCGTCCAGGAAGGCCTGCAAACCACCCTCGGGCTGGCCCTCGCCCCCTCCCTCCCCCGCCTCTTCCATGGGCGCCAGCAAGAGGTCGTCGCGGCCGATGCGGGCACCGTCCGACAGCGCCAGGGCGCGCTCCAGGATGTTCTCCAATTCGCGCACGTTGCCGGGAAAGTCGTAACGCGACAGCGCCTCCAGGGCAGCGGCCTCCACCTCCGGCGCCGAACGGCGCGAGGCCGCGCAAAGGCGAGCGAGGACGTGGCTGGTCAGTTCCGGAAGATCCTCGCGCCGCTCGCGCAAGGACGGCATGCGCAGGGCGATGACGTTGAGCCGGTAGTAGAGATCGTGGCGGAAGCGGCCCTGATTCACCGCCGCCTGCAAATCCTGGTGCGAGGCGCTGATAAGCCGCGCATCTACGGATTCCTCCGCCACGCCGCCGACCCGGCGCACGCATTTTTCCTGGATGGCGCGCAGCAGCTTGACCTGCATGGCGAGCGGCAGCTCGACCATTTCGTCGAGGAACAGGGTGCCGCCCCGCGCCGCCTGGAAAAAGCCTTCGCGGTCGGTGTCGGCGCCGGTGAAGGCGCCCTTGCGGCAGCCGAAGAACTCGCTCTCCATCAGGTTCTCCGGGATGGCGCCGCAGTTCACCGCGATGAAGGGCCCCTCGGCGCGGGTTCCGCTGGCGTGGATCAGGCGCGCCGCCACTTCCTTGCCGGTGCCGGTCTCGCCGGTGATGAAGACCGGGGCCTGGCTGCGCGCCACCTTGTCGATGAGGACGCGCACCTGCTCCATGGCGGCGGAACGGCCGACCAGGGGGCGGTCGCCCACCGGCGGCGGCGAGGTGTCGGGCACCTTGATGGCCGAGCGCACCAGACTGCGCACCTTTTCCGGCGTGACCGGCTTCTCCACGTAATCGAAGGCGCCGGCCTTGAGGGCAGCCACCGCGTTCTCCGCCGAACCGAAGGCGGTGATGACCGCCACCGGCAGTTGCGGCAGCTGCTCGGCGATGTGGCGGACGATGGCGATGCCCTCCCCGTCCGGCAGGCGCATGTCCGTCAGGCACAGGTCGAAGCCCCCCTTGCCCAGTTGCGCCATGGCCTCGGCCACGGTCTTGGCGCGCGCGCTGTCGAGGCCCATGCGCAGCATGTCCATTTCCAGCAGGTCGAGCAGGTCGGGCTCGTCGTCGACCAGCAATACACGCGGTTTCTTCATCATCCTTGATTCCTCAACAGGGTGGCGCCTGGCAGGTCAACCGGAACACGGCGCCTTCCTGGCCTTCGACATAGCGGAGTACCGCCCGGTTGGCCTCGGCCAGTTCCCTCGCGATGTACAGCCCCAGTCCGGTGCCCTGCTTGTCCGTGGTGTAGAACGGCTCGAACAGATGGGTGCGTACCTCCGGGGTGATCGGCGGCCCGTCGTTGCCCACCTCGATCTCGGTGCGACCCTCGGCGGCGGCGACGCGGATGCGGATGCTGCCGGGCCGGCGGCTGCAATAGCGCCAGGCGTTACGCATCAGGTTCCACAGGATCTGTTCGAGATGGCCGCGATCCATGCAGACCGCGCTCTGCCTCGACATGTGCACGTGGACGACGCCCGACCCCACCGACTCGCGCTGCGAGAAATGCTGCACGAAGGCCGGCAGGAATTCCTCCAGGTCCACAGGCTCTCGCCGCAGCCGGTCGCGGCGGTTGAGCGACAGCACGTCCTCCACCAGGCCGTTGAGGCGGCGCACGTGGTCCTCGATGATGCGCGTCAGCTTGGGCGCGATGCCGTCGCGCGCGTCCTCCTTGAGCAGTCCGGCGGCGTGGCTGATGGCGGACAGGGGATTGCGGATTTCGTGCGCCAGATTGGCGGTCAGCATGCCCAGGGAGGCCAGCTTCATCTTCTGCGCCTGCGCTTCCAGTTCGGTCATGTCCTCCAGCACCACCACCGCGCCCTCGCGGCGCGTCGGCTCCAGCTCGATGAAGCGGGCGCGCAGGCGGTGGCCGTCCTCGTCCACCTGGAAGGGATGCTCCGGCAGCGCCCGGTTCTGCCGCCAGGCCGCCCACAGGCCGGCGAGCGGGGGCGCGCAGCGGGCGAGGCCACAGCCGGCATGGAAGCGCGTCGCCAGCAGGCTCTCGGCGCGCGCATTGTACTGCAGCACCTCGCCCTCGCCGTTGACCGCCAGTACCGCATAGGGCAACTCCTGGATGACGCGTTCATTGATGCGCGCGAGGCTCTCCGCCTGGCGCGACTTTTCCCGCGCCAGGGCGGCGGCGGCCAGGGCGCCGCGGGCCAGGGCGTGGGATAGCAGGGCCACGCCGAAAAACCCGAGGGACAGCAGCCCGGCGCGGACGAAGCCGCCCACGCCGGATTCGAAGCGGATCAGCTGCAGGGTCTGCTCGCCAAGCACCACCAGGGAGGCCACCGCCGCCCAGAACAACACGGCGCGGGTCTCCGGCAGCATGCCCACCGCCGCCACGGTGACGATGAGCAGCAGACCCATGCCGCTGGCGTTGCCGCCGGATAGATACATGAGCAGGCCCAGGCAGGCGAGGTCGGCGATGACCTGGCGCACCACCTGGCGTTCGAAGGCTTCTTCGCGCCTGAGCAGCGGCCTGCGGAACAGCAGGGCGCTGAGGAAATAGGCGGCGCAGGTCAGGGTGAAGAGAACGGGATGGTCCAGCCGGGTAAAAGGCTGGCCGGACAGCAGCCCCGTCAGCCCCAGCGCGCAGGCCAGGAACAGCCGGAAATGATTGAGATGGACCAGGGACCGCCAGAAACCGTCCGGATAACCGGCGGCGGGAACATCAGGAATCGGCGCGGCGATGTTCATCGCAACAGTAGAAACGCCCCGCGCTGAGGATGGCCTCCGAGCGGGGCAGGTTCACCCCGCAGGTCTTGCAGCGCACCATGTCTTCCGCCGCCGGGACTTCGCGGGCATCGGCGGCGGCGGCGGCATCGCGCTTCCGCGTCATGCGACGGTAGAGATAGACGCCGAGCAGAACCAGCAGGATGAGGGTGATGAGCTTACCCACGCGACAGCCCGTCCTTGTGCGCCTGGTTGATCACCACCAGCAGTTGCTTGAAGGGAATTTCCCGGCCCCAGCGGTTGAGGAACTGCATGTAGGGCAGATCCTTGCCGGTGGGAAACTGGTAATTGTCCGCGATCATGTCGTCGTAGAGCTTGCGCAGCACGCCATCCAGATGGTCCAGCATGTTGGACCAGCGCTCCGCGTTCTCCGGATCGTAGTCGATGCCGGCGCGCATCTCGTCGATTTCGTACACCGCCTGGTGCACCAGATCCACGTATTCGTCGTAGGTTTTCGGGCCTTTCATGCTCGTTCAGTCGCCTTGGGTTGTGACCAGCCGTAACGATACACGAGCCGTCCCCTGCCCGCGCCTGTGCGCGAGGAGGCATGGCGTGCACAGGAGTTGATTGGTATCAATGAACCAAGCGGGGTCTTTCAGCAAGATGTCAGCCCCCGTGCCTCCGCAATCCCTCATCTCCGCAGGTTGGCGCGGCGGGCATTCGTCGCCGTTCCCGCAATGTTTCGCAAAGGACCCCGCCATGTACAAGAAATCTCTGCTCATGATCGCTTCCCTGGCCGTCTTCTCCAGCGGCGCCGCCCTGGCCGCCCCGGCCGACGACGCCTGCGCCGCCTTGATGGACGCGCGTGGCAACCTGGTCAAGATGCTCGACTCCACCGACAAGGCCACCAACGATGGCCTCAAGGCCAACATCGCCGCAGCCACCGCCAAGGTCGACGCCACCCTGGCCGCCATGGCGAAGAGCTACAACGCCGACGACGCGGCGAAGGCCGCCGCCTTCAAACCGACCTGGGAAGAATTCAAGGCCACCCGTGACGGCGAGATCGTGCCCCTGATCTACGCCGGCAAGAACGCCGACGCCAAGGCCATCGGCACCGGCATCCAGGCCCAGCGCATGGGTAAAATGCGCGCCGCGATGGGCTGCAAGTAGACCGGGACCGCGCCAACGAAAACAGGGGCCGCGGCCCCTGTTTTCATTCCATGAATCATTGCCCCCCGCAAGTCGCCCGCCTGAATCGGCATGGCGGTCCCACTCAGCGGCAAGAAAGCGACAGACTCAGCCTGACGCTGTTTCAATCACCATTACCCCACCGCCCACTTCAACGTCCCCATCCCACCGCAGATCGTGTAGCCGACCCGCGCCTCGATCACTTCGCCCTTGGCGATCTCGATGGGGTCAACGGGCAGGATGATGGGATAGCTGTAGGCGTAGGTCGCGCCCAGCGTCGAGCCATCCCAGAAGGTCGTTTCGCTCGACAGGCGCAGGCCGTTGACGCGGCCGCGCCGTTGCGCGGTCAGACTCAGACGACTGTCCACCCGTGTGGCGGTCACCGGCCGCGTGAAGTCTGCGTCCAGGATCAACTGTTTGTCGGTAAGTGCCCTGGAACGCAGGCGCCGCAGGTCCGGGTATTCGTAGCGCACCAGCGGAAATTCGAAACCGTAATAGTTCGCCGGGTTGTCGACCAGGTCGGCAAAGGTCCGGTAGCGGCTCAGCAGCACGCGTGCATCTGGTTTGGCGTAGCGCAGCATGTGGTTCATGGCCGGCACCTGCAATTCATCGATCAGCGCCGTGGCGATCATTTCGCCGATGATGACGTCGACTTTTTCCGGCAGTTCCACCGTGCGCACGTCTCCCTGCACCAGCACGATGTGCTTCGACAAGCCGTTGGCGCGGAAGACGACCTCCAGCGTGGCGATGTTGTTCGCATCGAGTTCCACCGCATAGACCTTTCCGGCGCCCACCCGCGCCGCGAGCAAAGCGAGGACTCCCGAACCTGTACCCATGTCGACCACCACGTCGCCGCGCCGCACCGTCGCCGCGATCGCCCGCGCGAAGGCCTCGGTGCGCTCGATGTCGATCATGCAGTCGAAGACACCATCAGTCATGGCGAAATAGGGCTGGACGATGGTCGTCATGTGTGCGTCCTGCATGGCTGTTGGCAACAGCGTGGTCGGTGCGGTCTCACCCAATCCAGGTCTCCCACAGGTGCATCAGCCCGGATGTCGCCCCCCACATCACCAGGATCCAGTAGAGGTTGCCGATCAGGGTGGAGGCGATGAGCACCAGCCAGTCCCGCCGCGCCATGCCGTTGTAGAGATAGGCGCCCCGGCGCAGGTAAAGCATCACATTGAAGGGGTTGAGCTTGAACGACAGCGCCACCAGGGCGACCGCGTCCCCCTTGCGCAGCAGCCATTGCAGCAGCCTCTGCGGCCGCGAACGGACGGGGTTGTCGCGGACGTCCTTGAGCATTTCGATGCCCAACCAGTCGGTTCTGGACCAGTCGTAGAAGCGGATCAACGCCAAGTCGATCAGGAAGGAGACGGCAATCATCAACAAGCCTCCCTTGAGCGGTCCCAGAGTGGCAATGGCCAGCCCGTAGATGACGTAATCGAAGCCGATCCCGATGCAGGCATTGCCGGTGTGGCCCACGGCCATGATCCGCAGGCGTGTCCCGTAGGGGGCGAGCTTATCGCCCAGGCCGGCCACCCGCATTCCGTCCATCATTTCAGCCGTGCGATCTTGTCTTGCAGGTAGGGCACGAAATAGCCCTGGTAGGATGCCTGCAAGGCCTGATTCTTCCAGTCATCGCCGCGAACACGCTTGCGGCAGGCTGGTGTTCCGCAGCTGCAATTGAAGTCGAACAAACAGGTGGATACACACATGCAGTAGTCGAAAGCCACTTCCTCGCCGGGCCGGATAGTACGCATGGCGACCAGCGTCATGGAATCCCTGAAGCCGGCATTGGGATCGCAACTGTGGTTGTAATACTCGCTCACCGTCAGGCCTTGCCGCGATATCGGCCCAAACAGCAGGTCATCGGCAATCTGGTAAGGGATCTCTTGCAAGGCCGGCGGCAGCCGCAGAAATTCCTCGAAGGTCATGACATAGCCACCGAAGCGGGAGAGCAGCTCCCCACGCCGGATCGGCGCCAGCGCGATCACGCCCGTTCCCCGGGCGCCGCCGAAGCGGTGTTTGGCCAACTTTGGATGGGTCCAGCTCAGGTGAAAACCGGCCATGCGCCCGCCCGGGGATCAATACGCTTCCGCCATCAAGCGAGCCGCCGCCTCCGGATGGCGTCGCGCTTCAAGCAGGGCTTGCAGGATCAACGGCGCGACGATGGTGGCATCGCTCTCGATTACGTGCATGGGCGTGTCCTGGGTCAGCTTGTCCCAGGTGATCTTCTCGTTCGGCGTGGCACCAGAATAGGAACCATAGGAGGTGACGGAATCGCTGATCTGGCAGAAGTAGGCCCAGGGCTTGACGCTTTCCCGCAGGTCGTACTTGATGCTGGGCACGACGCAGATCGGGAAGTCGCCGGCGATGCCGCCGCCGATCTGGAAGAAGCCGACACCCGCGCCGGGTGACAGCACCTTCTGGTAAATGTCGTAGAAGGCGCTCATGTATTCGATGTCGGACTTGGCGATGCCGACGGAGACCTCTCCGGTATGGCAGTAGCTGGCGAAGATGTTGCCGAAGGTGGAATCGGCATAGCCGCCGACGATCAGCGGCAGCTTCATCTCGGCGGCGGCGAGCAGCCAGCATTCCTCCGGCCTGCCTTCGTAGGCTGCCTCAAGCGCCGGATCGGTGATCAACTCGTAGAAATACTCATGCCAGAAACGCCGCTCGCCTTGGGCATGGGCGCGCTGCCACATGGGCACGATCAATTGCTCGACCTTGCGGAAGGCCTCGTCCTCGGGAATGCTGGTGTCAGTGACACGGCGCTGCTGCCTGGCGAGGATGGCCGCGTCATCCTCCTTACGCAGATAGCGGTAATCGTAGAAATTCGCGAAGTGGTGGTGGGCGACGAGGCGGAATAGCGACTCTTCTAGGTTGGCGCCGGTCACGGACAACCCGTGGATCAACCCTTTTCGGATGGCCGGGGCGAGATGGATGCCCAGGCGCGCGCTCGACATCGCCCCGGCCAGGGTCCAGAACATCTTGCCGCCGTTTTGCAGGTGGGCGTGGTAGTCGCGCAAGGCGTTCTTCAGCGCCGCCGCGTTGAAGTGGTGGTAGGACCTGAGGATGAATTCCAGGATCGGCAACTGGCTGGCGGATGAAGTCATGGCGACTGTGGATGGATGTCGTGGGATGGATAGCGCGTGCCGCGCTTGAGGAAGTGCACTTCCTCGTCGGCGATGCCGAAGCGGATCCGGAGAAACCTCTGGATGACCGCCACGTCGAGGCCGTTCTGGCAGGTATAAACATCGGCGGACAGGAAACCGCGCGCCGGGAAGGTGTGGATGCTGATGTGGCTTTCCTGCAGGACGACCATGCCGGTCCAGCCGCCGGGGTCTTTCTTGTCGTTGGCCATCGCGCGATACACCTCGGGACCGCCCAGTACGGTCATGCCCAATTCGGCGACGAGATCCGTCAGCGCCTGGGTAACGGTCACGCAGTCATCGAGTGCGGCGTAGGCGCCGCCATAGCCATCATAGGTAACGTGTTCGCCAAAATGTGACATCCGGTTGTGCCATCCTTCCCCGCCCGCCAGAACGGCGGGAATACCCCGTTATTGATCGTTACCATCGCCTCGACGGCCGCGCGGTCCGATATCGAGCGTAACTCGAATAATAATTCGATTAGCATCATTACACGAGTGGTAATTACGCTGCGAACGTGAGTATTTGGCATGAACAAAGCCAAAGTCGAGTTTTCGCAGCGCCTGCTCGCCGCGCTCGATCGCGCGGGCGTGCCGGCCAAACCCACCGTGATCGAGCGCGAGTTCAATCAGCGCTACTGGGGCAAGCCGATTACCCTGCATGCGGCGCGACTGTGGTTGCGTGGGGAGACGATGCCTACCCATGATCGTCTGCTCTGCCTGGCCGAATGGCTGGGCGTGGAGCCGGCAACCCTGCGCTACGGAGACGAAATACCCGAAGCGGTGCGCGAACGGCGCAAACGCTGGGACGAGGGTATCGGTTACCAGGAACGGGAAATTTTCGAACTGTTCCTCAAACTGCCCGTGCCGCAACGCAAGGTGGCGCGCGAGGTCATCATCGCCCTGGCGCGGGCGAATGGGGTGTTGCCGCTGGCTGGCAACGGCTGACGTCGACGCGCGCCCTGAACCTCTTTCATCCACGGCGTGTTGCGCTGTAAACGAAGTGGCGGGTGACAAGCTCACTGGGAGCTGCGCGCAGGCACTCTGCCGACCCGAGGCCCAAGGCTTGACTTGACTTGCCTGTATGCTTGGCGAGCATTACGATTCTTACCAAGTAATACCAGCGAGAAAGCCACATGGAAGCGACCACCGTCACCAGCAAGGGTCAGGTCACCATCCCGCAAGCGCTGCGGCGGGAGTTGGGCATTCGCCAGGGCAGCCGAATCGAGTTCGTACTGGTCGACGATCACCTGGAAATGCGCGTGTTGCATACGCCCACCGCGCCTTCGGGCAGCGGGTTCGGCCTGCTCAAGAGCCGTCGCGCGGCGGTTCCCGCGGACTTCGATCCCGCCAGCCTGCTGAAGCCATGATCGGCCTGGATACCAACATCCTGGCGCGCTACTACATCCAGGATGACGCCGATGCCGAGGCGCGGCGCCAACATGAGGCGGCGCGGAGCCTGATCGAATCCGGCGCGCCCTTGATGGTCTGCAAGACCGTGCTGCTGGAACTGGAATGGGTCATGCGCGGTTACTACGGCTTCGATGCGGAGGAAATAGCCGGTGCTTTCAGCCACCTGCTGTGCCTTGAGCAAGTCCACATGGAAGACCGGGCCGGCGTCGCACAGGCGCTGTCCCATATGTCGGCAGGGTTGGATTTCGCCGATGCGTTGCATCTAGCGGCCTATCGTGACTGCGCCGAGATGGCTTCGTTCGACGACAAGCGCTTCGCGCGCCGCGCCCAGCGGCTGAATCTGTCTCCCAGAGTGGTTGTGCCAACTTAAGCAAGCGAAACGAGCGCCGCGGCGCCCGTTTCGCTTTGGATCGCGGCCAAGGCCGCTCCTATGTCACTTGCCCGCGAACTCTTCCAGCTTCCTCGCCCGCACCACGTTGCCGTTGAGGCCGGCGTCCTTGGCGGAGCCGCCGTAGGCCAGGGTCATCAACTGGGAGTAGTAGAGCACCGGAATGTCGAACTTGGTGCCGTAGCGCTTGTTGATCTGGCCCTGGTAGACCTCGACGTTGGCCTGGCACAGCGGGCAGGGGGTGACGATCATCTCGGCGCCACCGTCATAGGCGGCCTCGATGATGTCCTTGATCTGGCCCTGCGCCTTTTCCGGCTCGGAGAAGGCTAGCGCCCCGCCGCAGCAGGTCACCTTCTGGTCGTACTTGACCGCTTCGCCGCCCACGGTCTCGATCAGCTTGTCGAGATACATGGGGTTCTCGAAGGATTCGCCGGCGATACCGAAGGGGCGGTTGGTCTGGCAGCCGACGTAGCCGGCGAACTTCATGCCCTGCAGGGGCTTCTTCACCGGCTTCTTCAGTTCGTCGTAGCCCAGGTCCTCGATCAGCACCTCGACCATGTGACGCACTTCGGGGATGACCTTGATGGCGAGGCCAGCTTCCTTCAGCGCGGTCTGGGTGTCGGCCATGAGGCCGGAACTGTGTTCCAGGCGCTCCTTCGATTCCCGCGCGCCCAGCCAGCAGGCGGCACAGGTGGCGACGATGTCCTGGCCGGGCAGGTTGGTTTCGGCCAGCGCGAAGTTGCGGGCGTTCATCACGTGCCGCGGCAGTTCGCCGGCTTCGGCGTAGCTGATGGAGGCGCCGCAGCAGTTCCAGTCGGGGATCTCGGTCATCTTGATGTCCAGGGTCTTGCACATGGACTCGACGGAAACCAGGTAGTTGGAGGCCGAGGCGCCCTTCTGGGACGAGCAGCCGGGGTAGAAAGCGTATTCCTTGCGTGCCATGTCTGATTACTCCTTACCCTTCGCGGCCTTGTTCCTGGCTTCCAGCTCTTCAGCCTTGGCCAGCATGGCGTGGATGCCCTTGATGTCCTTGCACTTGTGGCCCATGCCCAGCGCTTCCAGCGGGTTGAGGCGGCCAGCCTTGACCAGGCCCAGGGCGACGTCCTTCATCTCCAGGCCCTTCTTGATGCCGGCGCCAACGCCGTCCTTGAAGTACAGGCTCTGGGTGAGCTGCACCTCGTTGACGCGGCCGTACTTGGTGGCGTTGCTCCAGAAGGTCTTCGACAGGTGCAGGGTGGGCTGCGCCTTGGGCGCGCGGCCGATGCGGTAGGCGTATTCGGCGATGCCGTGCATGACGTGGGTCACCGGCACCTTGCGCGGGCAGCGCACGTAGCAGTTGTAGCAGGACGTGCACATGTACATGCCTTCGGAGTTCAGCACCTCTTCGCGCTTGCCGGCGCGAATCAGCATGAAGATCTCCTGCGGCGGATGATCCCAGCCGGAATGGAAGTTGGTGGGGCAGGAGCCGGAGCACAGGCCGCACTGCATGCACATCTTCACCCACTCGCCCATCTCGGCCTGCTCTTCAATCTCCTTGAGGAAATTGTTCTTGTAGCGCTCGGCCATCTCTTGATTCAGGTCGCTCATCACAATCTCCTTAGAAGCCCTTGAACGGGGACGGCGGGAAGGACTTGATCAGCGCCGCGTAGTCGTTGATCTTCTGGGGCAGGGTGGCGATGTCGGTGATCGCCACTTCCAGGTCCATGACCCGCTCGGTTTCCAGGTTCATGCCCTTGAGGGTGTCGCCCACCTTGGACAGGCGGTAGCGGCCCAGTTCGGAACCCTTGACGAAGTGGCACTGGTATTCCTCGCCGTGCTTGCAGCCCATCAGCATGACGCCGTCGTAGCCCCCGTTGAGCGCATCGGTGATCCAGATGGTGTTCACCGAACCCAGGCAGCGGATCGGGATGACGCGCACGTAGGGGTCGTACTCGTGGCGGTTCATGCCGGCCATGTCGAGCGCCGGGTAGGCGTCGTTCTCGCAGGCCAGGATGAGGATGCGCGGCTTCTCGGAGAACTCGTCCGGCACGTCCACGGCCTTGATCTGGCTGCCCACGGTGTTCACCGAGTAATTCTCGAAGGAGATCACCCGCACCGGGCAGGCGCCCATGCAGGTGCCGCAGCGGCGGCAGCGCGACTCGTTGAACAGCGGGAAGCGCTTCTCGTCTTCGTCGATGGCGCCGAACGGGCATTCCACCGTGCAGCGCTTGCACTGGGTGCAGCCTTCCAGACGCACGGTGGGGAAGGACAGGTCGCCGGCGCGCGGGTGGGCGGCCTTGCCCAGACCGGCGTTTTCCAAGGCCTGGATCGCCTTCATGGCGGCGCCGGTGGCGTCTTCCTGGGCCTGCAGGATGTCCATCGGGCGGCGCACCGGGCCGGCCGTGTAGATGGCGGTACGGCGGGTTTCGTAGGGGAAGCAGATGAAGTGGCTGTCGTTGAAGCCGTGCTTGAACTGGGGCATGTCCGGGCCCTGACGGTAGGTCAGGTTGAGCACGGACTTGGACATCAGTTGCACCACCTGCTCCTTGGCGGCCTCGTCGCCACCCTCGGCTTGGCGGTTGGCCTCGGACAACTGGTCGAGGTCGGGACCGCTGTTGGGCACCATGCCGGTGGCCAGCACGACCAGGTCGGCCTGCGCCTCGGTGTCCTCATTCAGGATCAGGTCCTTGAACTTCACCGCGCAGGCATTGCCGCTGGGGGTGACGCTGGAAACGACGCCCTTGGAGAAGATCACGCCCTTGTTCTGGGCGGCGCGGTAGAAGTCCTCGCCGTTGCCGGGAGTGCGCAGGTCGGTGAACAGCACCACGGTGTCGATGTCCGGGTTGGCGTCCTTGAAGTACATGGCCTGCTTGATGCTGGTGTTGCAGCAGAAGCCGGAGCAGTACTGCAAGTGGGTACCGGAAGCGTCGCGCTGGCCGGCGCATTGCACGAACACCACGGATTTCACCGGCTGGCCGTCGAAGGGCCGGCAGATCGGCTTGCCGGCGGCGGCGGCTTCGCGGGCCAAAGCCTCCAGGCCGGCCTGATCGACCACGTTGGGGGTCTTGCCGTAGCCGAATTCGGGCAGCTTGTTGGCGTCGTAGAGGCTGAAGCCGGTGGCCTGGACGATGGCGCCGATGTCTTCCTGGGCGATGCCGCCGGATTCGATGGCGATCTCCACCTTGAAGCGGCCGGGGGCGCCGTCGGTCTTGGCGATGGTGGCGTTGAGATACACCTTGATGTTCGAATCGGCCTCGATGCGCGCGACCATGTCGGCGACGCCGTTGTCCTCGGGGGCCTTGAACGGTTCGCGGGTGGGCACGCGGCGGTAGAGCTTGCCGGCCCAGCCGCCCAGGGCGCCGGTCTTCTCGACCAGGACCACCTTGTAGCCGGCCTTGGAGGCTTCCAGGGCGGAGGTCATGCCGGACATGCCGCCACCGACCACCAGCAGGGTCTTGACGGTGCCGGTCTTCTGGTTGCCGGGCGGCACCTGCATGGCCTTCACCTCGGCGCAGGCCATGCGCACGTAGTCCTCGGCCATCTCCTGGGTGGTCTCGCGGGCGTCCTCGGTGTCGGGACGAATCCAGATCACGCCTTCGCGCAGGTTGCCCCGGCTCATGGCGATGGTCGGGAAGTTGAACGCCTCGGTCTTCGCCCGGCGGGAGCAGGCGCAGATGGCGGCGTGGGTCACGCCTTCGTTGTCGATGTCGTTCTGGATCATCGCCACGCCTTCGGCGGAGCAGAGGAAGTCGTGCTCGCGCACGAGGTTCATCTTGCCGGACTTGGTGGCGGTCTTGACGAGGGCGGAGACATCGACGCGTTTGTCGATCTCGCAGCCCTTGCAGATATAAGCAGCAGTTTTCGTATCAGCCATTTTTCTCAAGCCTCCGCGCGGGCGACTTTGTTGACGACCTGGATGGCCCGCAGCGCGGCCGCGGTGGCGCTTTGCACGGCGCGGTTCACATCCAGCGCGTTGGTGGCGCAGCCGGCGCCGAAGATGCCGGCGTTGGCCGGATCAGCCATGATGAAGCCGGAGGAGTCCGACATCACCTCGGCGGGGATTTCCACACCCTTCACCGACGGCTCCATGCCCAGGGCCAGCACCACCAGGTCATGGGCGTTGGCGTAGCGCACGTAGCCCTCGGTGTCGACGCCGTTGCAGACGGGGTTGCCGTCCTTGTCCTCGGTGATGCGCGCCACCTTCGACTTGACGAAGCTGACGTTGGGGTTGGCCTTCACCTTCTGGTAGAAGTCCTCGAAGCGGTCGATGGCGCGGATGTCGATGTAGTAGATGGTCGATTTGCCCGCGTCGCCGTACTTCTCCTGCACGTAGTGGGTCTGCTTCAGCGAGCCCATGCAGCAGAAGCGGGAACAGTGACGCAGGTGGTTCTCGTCGCGGGAGCCGGCACACTGGATGAAGGCGATGTTCTTCGCTTCCTTGCCGTCTGAGGGACGCAGGATCCTGCCGCCGGTGGGGCCATGCGGATCGGCCAGGCGCTCGAATTCGACGTTGCTGATGACGTTGGCGAAGCGGTCGTAGCCGTAGTAGACGATCTTGGAAGCGTCGTAGGGCTGCCAGCCGGTGGCCCAGACGATGGCGCCGGCGTTCAGGCTGATGACTTCTTCCTGGTCGTCCAGGTTCACCGCGTCGTACTTGCAGGCGGCCTTGGCGCGCTCGGCGTCGGGCGTGCCGATGATCGACGGGTCGATCACGTAACGCTGGGGATAGGCCATGCTGGACGGCAGATAAGCCGCCTTGATCTTGCCCAGGTTGTAGTTGAACGCGTCGGCGATCTCGGTCTGCACCGCCTTGCCGCACTCGCCGCAAGCAGTGCAGTTGGTATTCACGTAGCGCGGCTTCAGCTTGACGGAGACGCTGTAGGCGCCCTTGCTGCCGGTGATGCCAGTCACTTCCGCCAGGGTCAGCACCTGGATGCGGGGATTGGCCTTGAGGCGGCGCAGGTTGATTTCCAGGCCGCAGGTGGGGTGGCACATCTTGGGGAAGTACCGGTAGAGCTGGACGGTGCGGCCGCCCAGGTACGGGTTCTTCTCCACCAGCACGACTTGCTTTCCGGTTTCGGCCGCTTCGAGCGCCGCCGTCATGCCGGAGATGCCGCCGCCCACGACCAGGATGGTCTGGTTGGTCGCAACGATGGACGTCATGGTTCGCCTCCGATGGGTGAAGACTGCAGGAATTTCGCGAGACCGGACAGGCTGAAACGGCCCGGCCAAATAGGCGCGAATGTTACCCGCAAAGACCCACCCCCCGCGAGACAGGTGTAATCGAATGTTCTTATGAACGAATAGACTGGGTAAATCCGAGAACAAGCCGGGGTCTTGCCCGATACACGTCCCCGCTGCTTTCAGTCCATCCGCAGCCGCTGCGTCCGCAACTTGTCGAGGGTGGCGCCGAAATCGGCGAGGCGCTTGCGCTCCTGCTCCACCACCGCGGCGGGTGCCTTGTCGACGAAGCTGGCGTTGGCAAGCTTGCCCTCGGCCTTGGTGATCTCCCCTTGCAGGCGGGCGATCTCCTTGTCCAGGCGGGCCTTTTCCGCTTCGCGGTCGACTTCCACGTGCAGCATGACACGCCAGTCGCCCAGCACGGAAACGGGAGCATCGCCCTCGGGCAGGGCGGCCACCGCCTCCACCCCGGACAGGCGCCCCAGGGCGGCGATGTAGGGCGCGTAGGCGGCGGCCCGGCCGGCGTCGCCTTCCAGGTAGAGCGGCACTTTCTGGGCCGGGGACAGGCTCATCTCGCCACGCAGGTTGCGCACGGCGTTGACCAGTTCCTTGAGTTCGGCCATCTCCGCCTGGTCGGCGGGATCGGCGCGGAACCGCTCGGTGTCTGGATAGGGGGCCAGCATGATGCTTTCGCCCTGTTTTCCCGCCAGGGGCGCCACCGCCTGCCAGAGTTCCTCGGTGACGAAGGGGATGATGGGATGGGCCAGCCGCAACAGGGTTTCCAGCACGGTAAGCAAGGTGTGCCGCGTGCTGGCCGCCTCGGCGCCGCCGCGGGCGATCTGCACCTTGGCCAGTTCCAGGTACCAGTCGCAGTACTCGTCCCAGACGAACTCGTAGACCGCCCGGGCCGCCATGTCGAAACGATACTGGTCGAAGCCGGCCCGTACCTCGGCCACGGCCTGATCCAGGCGGGCCAGGATCCAGCGGTCGACGAAGGAGAGATTCGCGGGAAAAGGGAAACGGGACTCGCCGCTTCGCGGCTCAGGGGAAACGTGAGCGGGCACTTGCATTTCCCGTTTCCCGTTTCCCGTTTCCCCGTTCCCCACATTCATCAGCACGAAGCGGCTGGCGTTCCACAGCTTGTTGCAGAAGTTGCGGTAGCCCTCGCAGCGGGCCATGTCGAACTTGATGTCGCGGCCATGCGTGGCGAGTGAGGCGAAGGTGAAGCGCAGGGCGTCGGTGCCGAAGCTGGGAATGCCGTCGGCGAATTCCTTGCGCGTGGCCTTCTCGATGCCGGCCGCCTGCTTGGGGTTCATGAGGCCCGAGGTACGCTTCTGCACCAGCTCGTCGAGGCTGATGCCGTCGATCAGGTCGATGGGGTCCAGCACGTTGCCCTTGGACTTGGACATCTTGTTGCCGTGGGAATCCCGCACCAGGCCGGTGACGTAGACGTCGCGGAAGGGCACCTTGCCGGTGAAGTGCAGGGTCAGCATGACCATGCGCGCCACCCAGAAGAAAATGATGTCGAAGCCGGTGACCAGCACGCTGGTGGGCAGGCAGTGCTTCAGCTCCCAGGTGTCGTCGGGCCAGCCCAGGGTGGAGAAGGGCCACAGGGCGGAGGAGAACCAGGTGTCGAGCACGTCCTCGTCCTGCTTCAGTGAGGAGTGAGGGCTGAGGCGTGAGGCGTAGGCCGGGTTGGCGCGTATCTCCGCTTCATTGCGCCCGACGTACACGTTGCCGTCCTCGTCGTACCAGGCGGGAATGCGGTGACCCCACCAGAGCTGGCGGGAGACGCACCAGTCCTGGATGTTCTCCAGCCACTGGCGGTAGGTGGTGGTCCAGTTCTCCGGCACGAAACGCAGTTCGCCGGAATCCACCACGCCCAGTGCCTGCTTGGCCAGGCCTTCCATGCTCATGAACCACTGGTCGGTAAGCATGGGCTCGATGACCGCGTGGGTACGGTCGCCGCGCGGAATCTGGAGCTTGTGGGGCTTGGCGGAAACCAGCAGGCCCTTGGCCTGCAGTTCGTCCAGGATCTTCTGGCGCGCGACGTAGCGGTCCAGGCCCTGGTATTCGGCGGGCGCGAGGTCGTTCATCTTCGCGTCCAGGGTCAGCACGTTGATGGCGGCAAGCTTGTGGCGCTGGCCCACCTGCCAGTCGTTGAAATCGTGGGCGGGGGTGATCTTCACCACGCCGGTGCCGAACTCCCGGTCCACGTAGTCGTCGGCGATGATGGGGATGGTCCGTTCCGCCACCGGCAGGCGCACGGCCTTGCCGATGAGGTGGGTGTAGCGCTCGTCGGCCGGATTCACGGCCACGGCGGTGTCGCCCAGCAGGGTTTCCGGGCGGGTGGTGGCGACGGTGAGATGACCCGAGCCGTCTTCCAGCGGGTAGCGGATCTCCCAGATGAAGCCGTCTTCCTCCTCGCTCACCACTTCCAGGTCGGACACCGCGGTCTGCAGCACCGGGTCCCAGTTCACCAGGCGCTTGCCACGATAGATCAGGCCCTCGTTGTAGAGGCGCACGAAGACCTCGGTGACGGCGCGGGACAGGCCCTCATCCATGGTGAAGCGCTCGCGGGACCAATCGGGTGAGGTGCCCAGCCGGCGCATCTGCCGGGTGATGGTGGAGCCGGAGTGCTCCTTCCACTCCCACACCTTCTCCAGGAATTTCTCGCGACCCAGGTCGTGGCGGCTCACCTTATGCGCGTCCAACTGCCGTTCCACCACGATCTGGGTGGCGATGCCGGCGTGGTCGGTGCCCGGCTGCCACAGGGTGTTGTCGCCACGCATGCGGTGGTAACGGGTCAGCGCGTCCATGAGGCCATGCTGGAAGGCGTGGCCCATGTGCAGGGTGCCGGTGACGTTGGGCGGCGGCAGCAGGATGCAGTAGAAGGGCCTGTTCTCCTCCCGGCCCATGCCGTAGTAGCCGGCGCCTTCCCAGTGGGCGTACCAGCGCTTTTCGATGTCGTGGGGTTCGAAGGATTTGGCGAGTTCCATGCTGCGGTCCTGAAAAGCGCGAGGCGCGGAATGGGCCGCGCCTCGGATGAATGAAGGGTCGAAATTATACGGGCAGCCCCGGCCCGCTCGCGGAGATCAGCTTTCCTCGTCGCGTGGCCGCTGCATTTCGTCGCGGATGGCCTTGCGCACCGATTCCTCCATGCGCAGTTGCTGGCGGATGAACATGTCGGTCAGCCGTTGCTCCATGGCCACCACCAGACGCTCCATCTCCGCGCTCATGTCCGCCGGCAGGGGTGGCGGCGGAGTGGCCTGGCGGTCGCCGGCGCGGCGTCCGGACTGGCGGCGGTCACCCAGCCGCCGGTCGAGGGCGCGCCGATCGCCGTGACGGCGCTCATTCTGTTCCGCATCGTCCACCACGGCCGCGTCGACCACCTCGGTGAGCAGGGGGAAATCCTCGAATTCGAGGCTCTTGTCCAGCAGCGCATCGGGGGCACGCCGGTCGAGCAGGGCATCGATCTTGCCAAACAGGTCGCCCTTCTGTTCGCTCATTTCGCCGCCGCCAGATCGTGGGTATCCACCGCGTAGCCGCGCTCGCGGAAGAAGCGCAGCCGGGCGCGCGCGCGTTCGCGGTCGGCGGGGTCGGTGGTGACGATCTCCATCACCCGCTCGAAGCGGCCGAAGAAAGCCGGCGTCTCGTCCTCCAGGTTGATGAGCACGTCGGCGCTGGCCAACTGGTCCGGATCGTCGCCGATGAGGATGGGCGTCTCAGCGGCCAGGGCATGGCCGCAACGCACGTGCGGCAGGAAGGAGAGTTGCTGGGCGGTCCAGAACAGGCCGTCCAGCTCCTCGCAGCGCGCCGGCTGCCGGCTGTACACCAGCGCCCGCTGGCCGGCCTGGAAGGTTTTCGCGGCGAGCCGGCGGGCAACCTCGGCCTTGGCCGGAGCGTTGAAGTAGAAATCGATGCGGGTCATCGGCGGTGCGGCATGTCACACGTTGGCGCCAAGGTTAGTGCCATTACGTCCGGCACGCCAGCCATGGCCGGCGTATCCGCATTCAGCGTCGCCGGACGATCGCCTCGGCGCAGGCCTCGCCCAGGCCCGCCGGACTCTGCGCCACCACCACCCCGGCCGCCTCCAGCGCGGCGATCTTCTCTGCCGCCGTGCCCTTGCCGCCGGCGATGATGGCGCCGGCGTGGCCCATGCGCTTGCCGGGGGGGGCGGTGACGCCGGCGATGTAGCCGGCCACCGGCTTGGTCACCTTCGCCTTGATGAACTCGGCCGCCTCCTCTTCCCGGGTACCGCCGATCTCGCCCACCAGGATGATCGCCTCCGTGTCCGCATCGGCCTGGAACATCTCCAGGCAGTCGATGAAATCCAGGCCTTTGATGGGGTCGCCGCCGATGCCCACGCAGGTGCTCTGGCCCAGGCCCAGTTTGCTGGTCTGATAGACCGCCTCGTAGGTCAGGGTGCCGGAGCGGGAGACGATGCCCACCTTGCCTTTCCGGTGGATGAAGCCGGGCATGATGCCGATCTTGCATTCGTCCGGGGTGATCAGCCCCGGGCAGTTGGGGCCGATCAGGACCGTGCCGTTGGCGCGGATGGCCGCCTTCACGTTGATCATGTCGAGCACCGGGATGCCCTCCGTGATGCACACCACCACCTTGATGCCCGCCTCCGCCGCTTCCAGGATGCCGTCGGCGGCGAAAGCCGCGGGTACGTAGATGACGCTGGCGTCGGCGCCGGTGTCGCGCACCGCGTCCTTCACCGTGTTGAACACCGGCAGGTTCAGGTGGGACTGGCCGCCCTTGCCGGGGGTGACGCCACCCACCATGCGGGTGCCATAGGCGATCGCCTGCTCGGAATGGAAGGTGCCCTGCTTGCCGGTGAAACCCTGGCAGATGACGCGGGTGTCCTTGTTGACCAGGATGCTCATGTCAGTGTCCTCCCACGGCGGTCACGGCCATCTTCGCCGCCGCGTTCAAGTCGTCGCTGGCCTGGATGGGGAGGCCCGAGGTGGCCACCGCCTCCGCCAGCATCCTGCGCCCCAGTTCCACGTTGGTGCCCTCCAGCCGCACCACCACGGGGATGGTCACGCCCACCTCCTTCACCGCGTCGATCACCCCCTGGGCGATGACGTCGCAGCGCATGATGCCGCCGAAGATGTTGATGAGCACCGCCTTCACATTGCGGTCGGCGAGGATGATCTTGAAGGCCCGCGCCACGGTGGCCGCCGTGGCGCCGCCGCCCACGTCCAGGAAGTTGGCGGGCATGCCGCCGGAGAGCTTGATCAAGTCCATGGTGGCCATGGCCAGGCCGGCGCCGTTCACCATGCAACCGATGTTTCCATTCAGGGCGATGTAGTTCACCTCGTGGGCGTGGGCCTCGGCTTCCTTGGCATCGATCTGGCTTGCGTCGGCGATGGCCGCCAGGGCCTTCTGCCGGTAGAGGGCGTTGTCCTCGACGCCCATCTTGCAGTCGAGCGGCAGCAGCTTGCCCTCGGTGGTGACGATGAGGGGGTTGATCTCCAGCAGGGCCAGATCCTTCTCCAGAAATACCCGGTAAAGGGTCTTCGCCAGTTTCACGAAGGCGCCAACCTGCTCGCCCTCCAGGCCAAGGTCGAAGGCCAGGTTGCGGCCCTGGTAGTCCATGAAGCCGGTGACCGGGTTGACCCATTCCTTGAGGATCTTCTCAGGCGAAGAACGGGCCACTTCCTCGATGTCCATGCCGCCGGCGGCGGAGGCGACGAAGCCGATGCGCTCGGCGGCGCGATCGACGGTGATCGACAGATACAGCTCGCGGGCGATGGGCAGGGTTTCCTCGATGAGGAGCTGGTTCACCGGCTGGCCGTCGGGGGCGTTCTGATAGGTGGTCAGGCGCGTGCCCAGCAACCGGCCGGCGGCGGCGGCAAGTTCGTCCAGCGAGCGGACCAGCTTGACGCCACCGGCCTTGCCGCGCCCGCCGGCATGGATCTGGGCCTTGGCCACCCAGGCGGCACCCCCCAGTTCGGCGACGGCCGCTGCACACTGGCCGGCCTCGCTCACCACCACGCCGCGCGGCGTGGGAATGCCATAGTCGCGCAGCACGGCCTTGGCCTGGTATTCATGAAGATTCATGGAAGAACACCTGCGTTCACGGGAAAACGGCATTTTCCGGCAAAGCCGGCGTCGTCGCCAGAAGAAGCCGCGCGGTATCATCAACGGGTTCTTGAAAGGCCCCCCATGAAGGAAATCCTGGTTCTCTACTACAGCCTGCACGGTTCCGTGCAGCAACTGGCACGGCACCTCGCCCATGGCGTCGCGTCGGTACCCGGCATGTCCGCGCGGCTGCGCACGGTGCCCAAGGTGATGACGGAAAGCGATGCGCCCGCCAGGCTGGTGCCCGACGCCGGCGCCCCCTTCGCCAGCCACGACGACCTGCGCGAGTGCGTGGGGCTGGCGCTGGGCTCGCCCACCCGCTTTGGCAACATGGCGGCGGCGATGAAGCACTTCTGGGACGGCACCTCGGGGCTGTGGCTCAACGGCGACCTGGTGGACAAGCCGGCCTGCGTCTTCACCTCGACGGCCAGCCTGCATGGCGGCCAGGAAGCCACGCTGCTGTCCATGATGACGCCCCTCCTGCACCACGGCATGCTCATCGTCGGCCTGCCCTACACCAACCCGGAACTGAACAAGACCCGCTCCGGCGGCACCCCCTACGGCGCCAGCCACTGGGCCGGCCCGGATGGCCGCGAGCCCATCACCGAGGAGGAGCGCAAGCTGGCCTTCGCCCAGGGCAGGCGTTTGGCGGAGATTGCCGCGAGACTGGTCCAGTGAACCCCGCCAGCGACAACGTCCGCGACAACGGCGGCGATGCCCGCCGCTTCGCCCGCGCCCAGCACAGCGGCGTGCTGTCGACGATTTCCAAGCGGGTGGCAGGCTTCCCTTTCGGCTCGGTGGCTCCCTTCATCCTGGACCACGCGGGCCGGCCGGTGATCCTCATCTCCACCCTGGCCGAGCACACCAAGAATATCGATGCCGACCCCCACGTCTCCCTCATCGTCCAGCCCTACGCGCCGGACATGCAGGTAACCGGCCGGGTCACCATATTGGGCCGGGCGGAGAAGCTGGCGGACAAGTCGGCACTCGGCCCCCGCTACCTGCGCTTCCACCCCCAGGCGGCGGACTACTTCGCCATGCACGACTTCAGCTTCTACCGCATCGAGCCGGTACGCGTGCGCTGGATCGGCGGGTTCGGCCGCATCCATTGGGTGGAGCCGGAACAGTACCTGCTGCCCCCCTCCCCCCTGGCCGAGCAGGAAGAGGACATCCTGGCCCACATGAACGCCGACCACACGGACAGCCTGCGGGCCTATTGCCGGCACGTGCACGGCATCGAGACCGCGAACGCGGAGATGATCGGCATCGATGCGGACGGCTTCGATGTGCGTGGCGATGCGGACATGCTGCGCTTCGCCTTCGAGACGCCCGTCGCCGACCCCCAGGCGGCGCGCCAGGCCCTGGTGGCGCTGGCGCGGGCGGCGCGCGCTGGAACAGCCTGACGGGCATGCATACCCTGAAGGGCATCAATCCCGCGTACTACCGTTACGCCGCCTCGGCCAGCCTGATCGCCCTGATCTTTCTCGGCGTGGCCTGGGAGCTCTGGCTGGCGCCGCTGCGCCCGGGCGGTTCCTGGCTGGTGCTGAAGGTGCTGCCCCTGCTGCTGCCCCTGTTCGGCATCCTGCACGGCCGTGTCTACACCTACCGCTGGTCCACCCTGCTGATCTGGCTCTACTTCACCGAGGGCGTGGTGCGGGCCTGGTCCGACATGGGTCTCGCGGCCACCCTGGGCATGCTCGAAGTCCTCCTCGCCCTCGTGTTTTTCGCCGCCGCCGCGTTGTACACCCGCAACCCTGAACGGCTCTAACCCGACCGCCGTTGATCCATATCAATGCGCGAGTTCGAGGTCCGGATATCATTCCACGCATTAGCAATTTCTGATATTCCACTTCAGCCTCAAGGGTATCGTCATGACCACCGTGAAATCCATCCACTTCCAGTTTCTGCCCCTTTCGATGCGCGTGCTGTTCAGCATGGTGCTGATCGTCTTCGGCATCGGTTATCTGATGGCGATGATCCAGGTGTGGGAAAACCACGCGGGCAAGGACGGTAAGCCGATGCTCACCGCGAAGGATCTGATGATCTCCTACAGCGGCAACCCGGAAGGCACCAAGATGGAATCCGCCCTGCGCGCCTCCATGGCGGACATGCTGCCGGCGGAAAAGCGCCAGGTCATCTTCGACTGGCTGCACGCGGGCGCGAAGCAGGAGGAATTCGAGGGCAAGATCAATCCCATCCTGCAGGAACACTGCGTGATGTGCCACACACCCGAGGCCAACCCGCATCTGCCCAATTTCACCAACTTCGAGGGGGTGTCCAAGGTCACCGCCAAGGATGAGGGCATGAACCTGCATACCCTGGTCCGCGTGTCCCACATCCACCTGTTCTCCATCACCTTCATCTTCTTCATCGTCGGCTACATCTTCTCGCACGCCTACGTGCGCCCGACCTGGCTGAAATGCGTGCTCATCGCCACCCCCTTCCTGGTGCTGATCACCGACGTGGCCTCCTGGTATCTGACCAAGGTGTGGACCGGCTTCGCCTGGGTGGTGATCATCTCCGGCGCCTTCATGGGCCTGTCCTTCGCCGCCATGTGGCTGATCTCGATGTGGCAAATGTGGTTCTTCAAGCCGCCTCTGGCGATCACCGAAGAAGATGGCAGGGTTCCCTGCATCCAGCGCTGAACCACCCAGTTACCGATCCTTCGACCTACGACTACGACCGAGGCCATCATGAAACATCTTCCCTCGCTGCTTCTTGCTTCCCTGTTGCTCGCCGCCTGCTCGCGCGAACAACCCGCCGAAACCCCCGCTCCGCAGAGCGACCTGGCCGCCGGCAAGGCGGTCGCCGAGGCCAAGTGCGCCAGCTGCCATGGCCTCGACGGCAAGGGCACCGGCCCGGACATCCCCAACCTGGGTGGCCAGAAGGAAGCGTATCTGCTCAACGCCCTCAACGGTTACCGCACCGGCGCCCGCCAGCACGTCGCCCTGCAGCAACTTTCGACGGAACTGAGTGAAGCCGACGTCGCCAACCTCAGCGCCTACTACGCCAGCCAGAAAGCGGCCATGCCCGCCGCCATGGGAGGCGGTGACGCCCTGGCCGCCGGCAAGGTGGCCGCCGCCCCATGCTTCGCCTGTCACGGCGAGGACGGCAACAGCCGCATCAAGGGCACGCCCAGCCTGGCGGGCCAGCACCCCGGCTACCTCAAGACCGCCATCCTGGCCTACAAGGATGGCGGCAACCGCAAGGATGCCGTGATGGCCGCTCACGTGGACAAGCTGGACATGGTCGCGGTGGAAGGCATCGCCCTGTATTTCGCCGCGCAACCCGCCGCCACGCGGGAGAAGTCGGGGGTCGGCGATGCCACCCTGGGCGAGCCGCTCTCCGGCAAGTGCGGTGGCTGCCATGGCCAGCAAGGCCAAAGCGCCGACGCCAAGACGCCCAGCCTGGCGGGCCAGGATGCCCGTTACCTGTTCACGACCATGAAGCAGTATCTCGCCGGCATGCGCGGACATCCCGAAATGAAGACCATGCTCGCCGGAGTCAAGGACAAGGATCTGGAGCACATCGCCGCCTTCTACAGCGTGCAGAGCCCCGCCAAGACGGTGATCGGCAAGCCCACCGCGGGCGCGCAATGGGCCGAACGCTGCGACAAGTGCCATGGCCCGGCCGCACAAGACAACACCATGGCCGCACCTCACCTGGAAGGCCAGCCGGTGGGCTATCTGGTGAAGGCGTTGAAGGATTACCGCGAAGGCAAGCGCGCCCAGTCCGCCATGCACGCCATGGGGGCCCCGCTCAACGACGCCGACATCCAGACCATCGCTGAGTACTACGCCAGCCAGCCCATGCGCTGAGCCGGCTGCGCCACTGAACTGGCGCATGCAGCATGCAAACGGCGGCCCGCGGGCCGCCGTTTTATCTGGGCGCGTACCTCTCAGACCTGCGGATGCGCGCGTTCCTCGGCGCCAAACAGCTTGTTCAACGCGTTCAGGTAGGCCTTGGCGGAAGCGATGACGATGTCGGTGTCGGCACCCTGACCGTTGACGATGCGGCCATTGCGGGCCAGGCGCACGGTCACCTCGCCCTGGGCGTCGGTGCCGGTGGTGATGTTGTTGACCGAGTAGAGCAGCAGGGTGGAGCCGCTCTCGACCCTCTTCTCGATGGCGCGGAAGGAAGCGTCCACCGGCCCGCCGCCGAACTCGTCGGCGCGAATCTCGCCGCCACCGTCCGAGAGCACCACGAAGGCATGCGGCGTTTCGCCGGTTTCGGAACAGACCTTGAGGGAAACCAGCTTGAAGCGGTCGCAGGCGTCGAGACCGCTTTCGTTGGCCACCAGGGCCTGCAGGTCCTCGTCGAAGATCTCCCGCTTCTTGTCGGCCAGTTCCTTGAAACGCGCGAACGCGGCGTTGAGCGCCTCCTCGCTCTCCAGAACGATGCCCAGTTCCTGCAGGCGGGTGCGGAAGGCGTTGCGCCCCGACAACTTGCCCAGGGTGAGCTTGTTGTGGCTCCAGCCCACGTCCTCGGCGCGCATGATCTCGTAGGTCTCGCGGTGCTTGAGGACGCCGTCCTGATGAATGCCGGACTCATGGGAGAAGGCATTGGCGCCGACGATGGCCTTGTTGGGCTGCACCGGGTAGCCGGTGATCTGGGACACCAGCCGGGAGGTGGGCACGATCTGGGTGGTGTCGATGCGGGAATCGCAACCGAACACGTCGCGACGGGTCTTCACGGCCATGACGATCTCTTCAAGCGAGGCATTGCCGGCGCGCTCGCCCAGGCCATTGATGGTGCACTCGACCTGGCGCGCGCCGTTCATCACGGCGGCGAGGGAGTTGGCCACCGCCATGCCCAAGTCGTTGTGGCAGTGAGTGGACCACACCACCTTGTCCGAGTTGGGCACCCGCTCGATGAGCTGGCGAATGCGCTCGCCCCACAAGGCGGGAATGCTGTAACCCACGGTGTCGGGCACATTCAGGGTCTTGGCGCCGGCCTGGATCACCGCCTCGAACACGCGGCAGAGGAAATCCATCTCCGAACGCACCGCGTCCTCGGCGGAGAACTCCACGTTGTCCGTGTATTCCAGAGCCATCTTCACCGCCTTGACCGCAGCATCCACCACCTGGTCGGGCTGCATGCGCAGCTTCTTCTCCATGTGGATGGGGCTGGTGGCGATGAAGGTGTGGATGCGGCCCGAGGCGGCCGGCTTGATGGCCTCGCCGGCGGCGCGCACGTCGCGTTCGTTGGCGCGGGCCAGCGAACACACCGTCGAGTTCTTGATGACGCCGGCGATGGCCTTGATGGCTTCGGCGTCGCCCGGACTGGCGGCGGCGAAACCCGCCTCGATGACGTCCACGCCGAGGCGCTCCAACTGCCGAGCGATGCGGATCTTCTCGTCCTTGGTCATGGCGGCGCCGGGACTCTGCTCGCCGTCGCGCAGGGTGGTGTCGAATATGATCAATCTGTCTGACATGACAAACTCCAAATAGCTTGCCCGCCCATGCCTGGGGCGGTCAGGAATAACCGTTGCGGTACTGCCGGGGGGAGGTGTGATCAGTGCCCGCGCGGGGGCAGCAGCAGCCGGGTGGCAAGCCGCACGAGACAGAAGAAATGGCCGTTGGGGATGGCGTCGCGCATGGAGCCGAATATAAACAGCTATTTCTCGCTCGGCAAGGCATCCGGGCGTTTCCGGGTAAGACGACGTTTCAGCCAGTAGATATAGCCCGACAGGCCATAAGCCAGCAGCAGCAGGAACAGCACGATGGGCGGGTCCACCGAGACAAGACCGAAACCCAGCGCAACCAGGACGATGATCACGAAGGGCACGCTCTTCTTCAGGTTGATGTCCTTGCCGCTGTAGAAGCGCAGGCTGGTGATCATGGTGAGACCGGCGAACAGGGTCAGCCCCCAGGCCAGCCAGCTTACCTCGTCACCCTGCACGCGGTTGTCCGCCATGACCCAGACGAAGCCGGCCACCAGAGTCGCCGCCGCCGGGCTGGGCAGGCCCATGAACCAGCGCTTGTCCTGTACCGCCAACATGGTGTTGAAGCGGGCCAGGCGCAGGGCGGCGCCGACGCAATAGACAAAGGCGGCGATCCAGCCCAGCTTGCCCATGTCCTGCAGGGCGAAGCTGTACATGACCAGGGCCGGGGCGACGCCGAAGGAGACCATGTCGGACAGGGAGTCGTATTCGGCGCCGAAGGCGGACTGGGTGTTGGTCATGCGCGCCACCCGGCCATCCAGGCCGTCCAGGATCATGGCGATGAAGATCGCCACGGCGGCCATTTCGAAGCGGCCGTTCATGCCCTGCACGATGGCGAAGAAGCCGGCGAACAGGGCACCGGTGGTGAACAGGTTAGGCAGCAGGAAGATGCCGCGACGGCGCGGTTTGGCGCTCAGGCCTTCTTCACCGGGATCCGGTTCCCGATCGGGACCGGGCGTCATGTCGTGCATGCTCAGAACTGGGCGAGCACGTCGCTGGCAGCCCGAACCTTGTCGCCCAGGGCCACACGGGGCTTCGCGTCGGTGGGCAGGTAGACGTCGACCCGCGAACCGAAGCGGATGAAGCCGTAGCGCTCGCCGCGCTTGAGCTGGGCGCCCGGTTCCACGTAGCAGAGAATGCGGCGGGCGATCAGGCCGGCGACCTGGACGCTGGTGACGTCCTTGCCGGCCGGCGTGCGGAACCACACCGCGTTGCGCTCGTTCTCGGTGGAGGCCTTGGCCAGGTCGGCATTGACGAACTTGCCCGGGTTGTACCAGCGTCCCTTGACCTCGCCATCCACCGGCGCCCGGTTGGAATGCACGTTGAACACGTTCATGAACACGCTGATCTTCAGGGCCCGGCGCTTCAGCCAGGGGTCGTCGGTCTCCTCCACCGCGACGATGCGGCCGTCGGCGGGGGACAGCACCAGATCTTCACCAATGGGCACTACCCGAGCCGGATCGCGGAAGAACTGGAGAACGAAAACCGCGATGATCCACAACGGCGCCGCCCAGGCCCAGCCGGCGAGCCAGGTGACAACCAGGGCCGCGAGCAGGGCGCCGACCAGGAACGGCCAGCCCTCGCGGGCGATGAGGGGATGGGGCCAGGGGGCTTTGGTGGGGTGCATGGTCAAAGGTAGCTGGTAGACGGTAGCTCGTAGCGGGTAGCTTATTCTTCCGCGCCTTCGGCGCGCTGAAATTCAGCTACAAGCTACAGGCCACGAGCCACCCGCTTAGTTCCGGCTCTTGTCCACCAGCTTGTTGGCCTTGATCCAGGGCATCATGTCGCGCAACTTCTCGCCCACCACCTCGATCGGGTGCTCGGCGTTGAGGCGGCGGCGGGCGGTCATCTCGGGATAGTTGGTCTTGCCTTCGAGGATGAAGCGCTTGGCGTAGTCGCCGTTCTGGATGTTCTTCAGGGCCTCGCGCATGGCGGCGCGAGAGGTCTCGTTGATAACCTTGGGGCCGGTCACGTACTCGCCATACTCGGCGTTGTTGGAGATGGAGTAGTTCATGTTGGCGATGCCGCCTTCGTAGATCAGGTCGACGATCAGCTTCAGCTCGTGCAGGCACTCGAAGTAGGCCATCTCGGGTGCGTAGCCGGCCTCGGTCAGGGTCTCGAAGCCCATCTTCACCAGTTCCACCGCGCCGCCGCACAGCACGGCCTGCTCGCCGAACAGGTCGGTCTCGGTCTCTTCACGGAAGTTGGTCTCGATGACGCCGGCACGGGCACCGCCGTTGGCGGCCGCATAGGCCAGGGCAATGTCCTTGGCCTTGCCGGTCTTGTCCTGGTAAATGGCGATCAGAGAGGGCACGCCACCGCCTGCCAGGTAAGTGGAACGCACGGTGTGGCCGGGACCCTTGGGGGCGATCATGATCACGTCGAGGTCGGCGCGCGGCACGATCTGGTTGTAGTGGATGTTGAAGCCGTGGGCGAAGCAGAGGGTGGCGCCCTTCTTGATGTTGGGCTCGATTTCCTTGTAGTAGATCCCGGGCTGCTGCTCGTCCGGCACCAGGATCATGACCACGTCGGCATCCTTCACGGCGGCGCCGACTTCCTTGACGCTCAGGCCGGCGTTCTTGGCCTTGTTCCAGGACGCGCCGTCCTTGCGCAGGCCAACGGTGACCTTGACGCCGGAATCCTTCAGGTTGTTGGCGTGGGCGTGGCCCTGGGAGCCGTAGCCGACGATGGCGACCTTCTTCTTCTTGATCAGGGAGAGGTCGCAATCTTTTTCGTAGTAAACCTTCATGGCGTTTCCTTTCTTCGCAATTCGGGAAATGGGAAACGGGAAATGGGCAACGAGAACATCAGGGCCGCAGCGCGCGTTTCCCGTTTCTCTTTTCCCTTTTCCCGGCTATTCAAATCTTCATGATGCGGTCGCCGCGACCGATGCCGGAGGCGCCAGTGCGCACGGTTTCCAGGATGGCGGCGGGATCGATGGCGGCGAGGAAGGCGTCCAGCTTGGTCCCTGGGCCGGTCAGTTCGATGGTGTAGGTCTTGTCCGACACGTCGAGGATATGGCCGCGGAAGATGTCGGCCATGCGCTTCAATTCCTCGCGCATCTCGCCGCTGGCGCGCACCTTCACCAGCATGAGCTCGCGCTCAATGTGGCTACCATCGGTCAGGTCCTGCACCTTGACGATGTCGATGAGCTTGTTGAGCTGTTTGGTGATCTGCTCGATGACATCGTCGGAGCCCCGCGTGACGATGGTCATGCGCGACAGGGTGGCGTCCTCGGTGGGCGCCACGGTGAGGGACTCGATGTTGTAGCCGCGCGCCGAGAACAGGCCGGAAACCCGGGAAAGCGCGCCGGATTCGTTTTCCATCAGCAGGGAAATGATATGTCGCATGATTCTTCCCTTACACCAGGATCATCTCGGACAGGCCCTTGCCGGCGGGAATCATGGGAAACACGTTCTCGCGGGGGTCGGTGAGGAAGTTGAGGAACACCAGGCGGTCCTTGTATTTGCCGAAGGCTTCGCGCAGGGCGGGCTCCACGTCCTCGGGCTTCTCGATGGTCATGCCAACATGGCCGTAGGCCTCGGCCAGCTTGACGAAGTCTGGCAGGGAGGTCATGTAGGACTCGGCGTAACGCTCCTCGTAGAAGAACTCCTGCCACTGGCGCACCATACCCAGGTAACCGTTGTTGAGCAGGATGATCTTGAGGGGCAGATTGAATTCCTTGCAGGTGGACAGTTCCTGGATGTTCATCTGGATGCTGCCTTCGCCGGTGATGCAGGCCACCACCGCGTCGGGATGGGCCTTCTGCACACCCATGGCGGCGGGCAGGCCGAAGCCCATGGTGCCGAGGCCGCCGGAGTTGATCCAGCGGCGCGGCTTGGCGAACTTGTAGTACTGCGCCGCCCACATCTGGTGCTGGCCGACGTCGGAGGTGACGTAGGCGTCGCCGCCCGTCACCTCGTAGAGCTTCTCCACCACGAACTGGGGCTTGATGACGGGAGCGGAGCGGTCGTACTTGAGGCAGTCCTGGGAACGCCACAGCTCGATCTGCGCCCACCAGGCCTTGAGCGCCTGCTGATCGGGCTTCTCCTTGCCGGCCTTGATGAGCTTGATGATCTCGTCTAGCACCTGGCCGACCTCGCCGACGATGGGCACGTCCACCCGCACGCGCTTGGAGATGGAGGACGGATCCACGTCGATGTGGATGATGCGGTGGGCCTCCTTGGCGAAGTGCTTGGGATTGCCCACCACGCGGTCGTCGAAGCGGGCGCCCACCGCCAGCAGCACGTCGCAGTGCTGCATGGCCATGTTGGCCTCGATGGTGCCATGCATGCCCAGCATGCCCAGGAACAGGGGATCGGGCGAGGGATAGCCACCCAGGCCCATCAGGGTGTTGGTGACCGGATAGCCCAGCAGGCGGGCCAGTTCGGTGACCTGCTCCGCAGCGTTGCCCAGCACCACACCACCGCCCGTGTAGAGGATGGGCCGCTTGGCTTCCAGCAGCATCTGCGCGGCCTTCTTGATCTGGCCCGCGTGCCCCTTGCTGGTGGGGTTGTAGGAGCGCATGGTCACGCTCTTCGGATAGGCATACGCGCACTTGTGCTGGGTGACGTCCTTGGGGACGTCCACCACCACCGGGCCGGGACGGCCGGTCGCGGCGATGTAGAAAGCCTTCTTGATGGTGGAAGCCAGTTCCTTCACGTCCTTGACCAGGAAGTTGTGCTTCACGCAGGGCCGGGTGATGCCGACGGTATCGACTTCCTGGAAGGCATCCTGGCCGATGGCGGCGGTGGGTACCTGGCCGGTGATCACCACCATGGGAATGGAGTCCATGTAGGCGGTGGCGATGCCGGTCACCGCATTCGTCGCACCCGGCCCGGAGGTCACCAGGGCCACACCGACCTGGCCGGTGCAGCGCGCATAGGCGTCGGCGGCATGCACGGCGGCCTGCTCATGGCGCACGAGAATGTGCTGGAAGTCCTTCTGCTTGTAGATCTCGTCGTAGATATTGAGTACCGCGCCACCCGGGTACCCAAAGATGTGCCTGACGCCTTCGTCGCGCAAGCAGCGGACCACGATCTCCGCTCCGGTCAATTCCATGTCGGCCATGGCGAGCAATTCTTGTTTATCAGAAAAGGCTGAAACACTAGCGATTGCGCCTCGCCGGGTCAAGCCGAGAAGCTTGTGGCCCTGAAATGAAAAGGGTTTGGCGCGAGCCAAACCCTTGGTTGCTGGTGGGTTGTCACAGATTCGAACTGTGGACCTACGGATTAAGAGTCCGCTGCTCTACCAACTGAGCTAACAACCCGAATGGTAGGTCGGGCGAGACTCGAACTCGCGACCAACGGATTAAAAGTCCGCTGCTCTACCAACTGAGCTACCGACCCATAAAAGGAGCGCGATTATTCCAGACCCGCGCCGATCCGGTCAAACCGAAAATGCATCAATAGGTGACGGTTCTCGGCTTGCCTGCCGGCGCCGGCGCAGGCGCCTGCGGCTTCGCGGCGGGTTTATCGCTACGCGGCGCGGTGGTCTTGGGCTGCGGCTTGCTGTGGCTGACTTCCTGGATGGGCGACGGACCCTGACGCGGTTCCGCCTTGCCGGCGGCAAGCTTGGTTTGCTTGTTCCTGTAGTCATCCATGAAGGCAAGAATCCTGTTCATGCGCACCTGGCCGGGAATGAACATGACGATTTCGCCGTCTGGATCGTAGACGTAGGAGGTGGGGTAGAAGTCCACCGGGCCCACCTGTCGGAACGGGCTGTCGGGATTGCGGCGGGCGCCACCGGCGACGATGGCGTGGAAATCGATGTTGTGGCGTTTGGCGGTTTCCTTGACCACGTTGGCGTCGGGACCGTAGTCGAGGCCCACGCCGATCACCACGAAGTCCTTGCGCTTGTTCAACTCGTTGAGGGTCGGCACTTCGACCCAGCACAACGGGCACCAGGGCGCCCAGAAATTCACCAGGACCCATTTTCCCTTGAAGTCGGAAAGCTTGAAGCTGTTGCCCTCGACGTCGGTAAACTCGAAATTGATGGCCTTGGTCGGCTCCTCGGAGGCCAGCGCCGGACCGGACAGCAGCGATGCGAAGCCGATCAGCCACACACCCAGCAACTTATGCATTCATGTTCCTTTCCATCTCACCGCGCGCACACCCGTATTGATTATCGGCAGTGCTCCAGACCCCTTGAATAGGACATTCGGATCAGGCTTCACGCATCATCAAATAATACTGAATTTTCATGGTGAGAGCCGCGCCGGCGACGATGCCGAAGAAAACAATGAACGAACTGATGGATAAAGTCGACACTCCGGTGACCGCCTGGCCGATGGTGCACCCCATGGCGGTGATGCCACCGAAGCCCATGAGCACGGCGCCGACCAGATGCCGGAACATGTCCTGGGGCGAATTGAAGTACTCCCAGCGGAAGCTGTGATTGAACACGGAGTAGAGGAAGGACCCCACCACCACGCCGAATACGCAGGCCACCGCGAAGGTGACGTGCTTGTCGCGCCAGTAGGCCCAGAGGTCCATGGTATAGGCCAGGGGACCGACGAAAGTCATCGATTCGGCCAGCTTCGAATCCGTGCCGACGTAGGCGCGCTCCATGAATTCGTTTTCCGAGAATCCGAGATGGCCGGTGACATACCAGCCGGCGGCGACCACCAGACCGACCACGATGCCGGCGAGGATGTTGTCGCGGTTCTCGCGGAACTCGCGGCTGGCGAATACGAAGGCCAGGATCGCCAGCGCAAGAATCACCCCGACGGACAGCTGCGAGACCTTGTCCGCCAGTCCCAGTACCGCGGGGAGCGTCTGCAGCCCGTCCAGATGGATAGTGAAGGGTTCAGCGCGCAGGGTGCCGTCCACCACATGGCGCAGGATACCGTTCATGGTCACCAGGGCGGTGTAACCCAAGAACATGAACACCACCACGGATTTCAGATTCCCCCCGCCCAGTCGGACCAGGGTGCGCTGCCCGCAGCCGCCGGCCAGGGTCATGCCCACACCGAAGGTCAGTCCGCCGACCAAGGCCGCCATCCAGTGCACCGTGCCGCGGGTGTAGATGGTTTGACCGAGATCGAGGTAACCGAAGAAGGCCAGCAGATTGGCACCCAGGAGAGCCACCGCGATACCCAAGAGCCAGGCCCGCATGCGGCCCCAGTCCCCCATGTTCACCACGTCGGAAACAGCGCCCATGGTGCAGAAGCTGGTCTTGTTCGCCACATAGCCGAATACAAGGGCCAGAAAGAATCCCAGCCAGGCAACGAGCACTGCGGGGTTTTCCACGTAATTCATCCTTGGTCTCCTGTGGGTGGGACGATGCCTGGGGCGGGATTATGAGCCAAATTCAGGGTCATCATGAGCCGCTCAGACGAGGTAACGGGTGGGATCCGGGATGCCCGCCTGCTCGAAACCCTGGCGGCGCAGGCGGCAGGAATCGCAGCGTCCGCAGGCCAGGCCGGAGGCGCTGGCCTGGTAGCACGACACGGTGAGGCCGTAATCCACCCCCAGCCCCGCGCCCAGGCGGATGATCTGCGCCTTCGACAGGTGGATCAGCGGCGCCCGGATTTCGATGCGGCGCCCCTCCACGGCCCGCCGCGTGGCAACATCCGCCAGGTTCTGGAAGGCGTCGATGAAAGCCGGACGGCAGTCAGGATAGCCGGAGTAATCAAGCGCGTTGACACCGATGTGAATGGCCTCCGCGTCCAGCACCTCGGCCCAGCCCAGGGCCAGAGCCAGCATGATGGTGTTGCGCGCCGGCACGTAGGTGACGGGAATGCCCGGCGCGGACGTCTCCGGCACTGCGATACCGGGATCGGTCAGGGCGGACCCCGTGTAAGGCCCCATGTCCAGGCGCATGATGCGATGCTCCACCGCCCCCAGTTGGGCGGCGACGGTGCGGGCCGCGTCCAGCTCGGCGTGGTGGCGCTGGCCATAATCCAGGCTGAGGGCATGGCAGTCGTAATCGTCGCGGCGGGCAATGGCGAGGGTCGTGGCCGAATCCAGGCCGCCCGACAGCAGCACCACCGCGCGCGGCCTCATCGCCCCGGCTCCTGCCCCCACAACAGCTTGTGCAATTGCACCTGCACGCGCACGTCCAGACCATCCCGCAGCACCCATTCCGCGAGCCGCGCGGCATCCAGCCTGCCCCAGGCCGGGGAGAACAGCACCGGACAGCGCGCCGCGAGGCCGTGTTCGGCCAGGCGTTCGCGCGCCCACGCATAGTCCGCCTCGTCCGTCAGCACGAATTTCACCTCGTCGCGTGGAGTCAGCCACTCGATATTGGCCCAGTGATTACGCGCCACCTCCCCCGAGCCCGGCGTCTTCACATCGATGATGCGCGCGACCCGTGCATCGACGCCGGAGATGTCGAGGGCACCGCTGGTTTCCAGAGAGACCTCCAGCCCCGCGTCGCAGAGGACGCGCAGCAGGTCGCAACAGGGCTTCTGCGCCAGGGGCTCGCCACCGGTAACGGTGACATGGCGGGTGCGATGCGCGCGCACGCGCCCGAGGATGGCAGTGACATCCATCCATTCGCCGCCCTGGAAGGCGTACTCGGTATCGCAATACCCGCAACGCAGGGGGCAGCCGGTCAGGCGGATGAACACCGTCGGCAATCCCACCCGACTGGCCTCACCCTGCAGCGACAGGAAGATTTCCGTGATGCGCAGCCGCGTGTCCGGCGGAGACATCACTTCAGCGTCGCCAGAAGCCTCTTGCCCCCTTCCGCCGCACGGCTCTGGGGATGCGCGCCGATGAGCTGCTCCAGCGTGGCACGCGCCTGTTCGGGCTGGTTGAGTTGCACTTGCGCGCGCGCCAGGGACAGCATGGTGTCGGGCACCTTGGGATCCGAGGGGAAATCCTTCAGCAAACGCTGATAACTGGTCAGGGCGCTAGCGAAATCCGACAGTGCGGCGTAGGAGACCCCGGTCCAGTACAAGGCATTGGCCGCGAGCGAACCCTCGGGATACTGTTTCAGGAAGGTCTGGAAGGCGGCCACCGCATCCTTGTACTTGCCTGATCTAACCAGGGCATGGGCGCTGGTGTAGGCGCGCGTCTCCGCCTCGCCATCCTGCGTCGCGGGTGTCGCCGTCACCGGGGTGAGCGCCGCAGCGGGCGCCGTGGCAGCGGGTGGAGTGACGGCAAGAGGCGTGGCAGTCGGCGCCAGGGACTGGGAAACCTGCAGGCGGATGGCGTCGGCCGGCGCCGCCGCGGGACGGCTGGCCAGTTCCTTGATGCGTCCGTCGAAGTCCGCGAACAGCTCGCGCGCGCGCTTGTCGGCGTTATCCAGGCGATAGGTCTGTTCTTCCTGGCTGCCGCGCAGGCGGGCCACCTCGGCCTTCAAGGTTTCCACCTGATTGAGCAGATTCAGGAGACCCTGGCTGTGCAGCTGTTTTTCCAGGCGGGCGAGGCGCTCATCCTGGCTGATCAACATCCTGCGCAGTTCCGTGGCCTGGGCCAGGGCATCCTCGGCCGGCCCCGCCCAGGCGGGCGCGCACGGCAGCGAGGCGGCGCAGGCCAGCGCGCACAGGCGGGTGAATGAAAGGGCGCGGGGGATCATTCGCCTTCGTAGACGATCTCGACACGGCGGTTCTGCTGCCAGGCCTCCTCGTCATGTCCTTCCGCCACCGGTTTTTCCTCGCCGAATGAAACCGCCTCCATCTGCGCATCCGCCACGCCCAACAGGCTGAGGGCCTTGTACACGCTTTCGGCGCGGCGCTGGCCGAGGGCCAGGTTGTACTCGCGGCTGCCGCGTTCGTCGGCATGGCCCTGCAGGATGGTCTTGGTCGCCTTTTCCTGTTTCAGGTACTGCGCATGCGCCTCCAGCAGAGCGCGATATTCATCGCGGATGGCGGCACTGTCGTACTCGAAGCGGAGGACACGCTGCGCCAGCGGACTGGCGGGATTTTTCGGGTCCAGCACGGGCGCGGCACCCGGCCCGGCTGTGCCGGCCTGTCCGGCGGCTGCAAGCGGCTTGCCATCGGGGCCGATGGCCACCCCCTGGCTAGCACCCAGGCTGGCCACCTTGGTATCCGGTTCCACCATGGGTCGAGTTTCCACGATGGACGTGGGCTTGCCGGCTGGTTTCGCGGCATCCGCGGCGGTGGTCGCGGCCCCCGGAGCGGTGGTCGCGCTAGTGGTCGACGTGGCGGAGGGCTTCGCCGCATCCTTGCTGGGCACCGCCCGGTCCTCGATGCTGGCCACCGTCGCGGTATCCGCACAACCAGCCAACAAGCCGGCGAGTACCAGCGCAGAGATCAAAGATTTCATGACAGCTCCTTATCGTTCAAATCCCATTCAAGGCCCCCAGACCGGCTCGCGCAGGTCACCGCTTTGCGACAGACGCTGCCTCACGGCGCCGTCGACGCTGACGGTGGCCAGTACCCCGCGGCCGTTGACCAGCGTGGCGTAGAGGATCATGCGTCCGTTGCTGGTGAAACTGGGCGACTCGTCCAGGGCGGTATCGGTCAACACCTGCATCTGGCGGGTGTTCAGGTCCATCACGGCGATCTGGAATTTGCCATTGCGGCGATGCACGAAAGCCAGGTTGTTGCCATCCGGGGACAGCGCCGGGGAAACATTGTACCCGCCTTCGAAGGTGACGCGGCTCACCTGCCCGCCGGGCAACTCGGCCCGGTAGATCTGCGGCGAACCGCCGCGGTCGGAAGTGAAATACATCCAGCGCCCGTTCGGACTGAACACCGGTTCGGTATCCAGGGCGCCGCCTCGGGAAAAACGGGTGAGTTCGCCGGTATCCGGATTCATGAAATAGATCTGCGAAGTTTCATCCTTGGACAGGGTGACGGCCAGACGCCTGCCGTCCGGAAACCAAGCCGGCGCCGAATTGGACCCACGAAAGCGGGCCACCGCGCGACGGCCGCCATCGGCCAGATGTTGCACGTAGACCACCGGCTTCTTGTCCTCGAAGGACACGTAGGCCAGCTTGCTGCCATCCGGCGACCAGGCGGGAGAGATGAGGGGTTCGGGCGAGGACGCCACGGTGATGGCGTTCTCGCTGTCGGCGTCGGCGACCTGCAGTTCGTAGCGGCCGGGCCGCTTGAGGATGTAGGCGATGCGGCCCGAATAGCTGCCCGGTTCACCCAGCAGCTTCTCGTGCACCACGTCGGCGATGCGATGCGCCACGCCGCGCAGGCCGGCCGGAGTGGTGGTGTAGGACAGGGCGGCGAGTTGGCTTTGCCGCACCGCATCAAACAACCAGAAGCGCACCTCGATGCGGCCGTTGGCAGCTGGCAGGGCCTGGCCCATGAGGACCGCGTCGGCCCCGCGCGACTTCCAGGTCGGCAGGGAGAGCCCCTGCGGCGAGGCCGGGGAGACCACGCCCTGGGAGTCCACCAGCCGGAAATATCCGCTGCGGCCGAGGTCGCCGGACACCACCACGGCCGGGTCCGTCGCGCCCGGGGCGCTCAGGGAGAAAGGCAGGATCGCCACCGGAACACGGTTGAGGGCGCCGCCCACGATCTCGATGGTCATGGCGGCCATGCACAGGGGGCTGGCCAGGGCCAGCAGCACTACGAGAAGCAGTCGATGCATCATGGTCGGTTCAAATCGGCTCGCGGACAGTTTATCAGCTTTGTTCAGGCGCCCCCGCCCGCCTCGGCGGAGGGTCGGAATTTGAGGATCAGCCCCTCACGGAACACCTGTGCGGCCTCGCGCTCGGGCGGCAACGGCAGGGGGGAGGCCTTCAGGATGGCGCGTTCCACCTCGGTGTCGTAGGCCGGCTGGCCGCTGCTTTTCACCAGGACCGCGCGGACCACCTCGCCATTGGGCAGCAGGCTGACCTCGAACACCGCCTCGGGATTGCCGGTCAGCCTGTGCGGCAGGCGCACGTAGGCCTGGATCTTGCTCTGGATGCGGAGCTTGAAATCGTCGACCACACGCGCATGCCGGCTGGCGCGGGAACGCTCCTGCAGGGCGTTCAACTGGGCCCGTTCGGCCTCCAGATCCTCCCGCATCTGCCGGGCGAGGTCCTGTTCCACCTGCCTGCGGGCCTGCTCCCGTTTTTCCTTTTCCTGGCGTTCCCTGTCCTGCTGGCGACGCAGCTCTTCCTGTTTCCGGGTTTCCTCCTGACGCTTCAATTCTTCCTGCTGCCGCAGTTCCTCCTGGCGTTTCAGCTCGGCCTGGCGTTCCTCGCGCAAACGCGCTTCCTCCAGCCGGCGTGCCTCCTCGCGCTTCTTCCGCTCGGCTTTCTCCAGGGCGATATCGACCTGCTCAGGCGCAGCCTGTACCGGCGGCGGCGGTTCCGGCGCAGGCAGGGGCTCGGGCGCTGGCGGCGGATCGAGGATGGGCGCGGCAGGCGGCGGTTCCGGCAATTCCGCCCACAGATCGGCCTGCACCGGAATCAGCGGTGGGTTGTTCCAGGACACGCTGAAGATCAGGCCCAGCAGGAACAGCCCGTGCACCAGCAACGACAGACCACCCGAGGAAACGTGCTGGAAGCGGCCGGCGTCGGTCACGGCTGGGCAGGCTTCACCAGAAGGCCGACGCGCGCAACACCCAGGGTTTGCAGGGTATCCATCACCTGCATGACGCGTTCATATTGCACGTTGCGGTCGGCGGAAATCACCACGGGCTGCCCCGGTTGCGCTTGCGCGCGGGCGCGCACGGCGGCCTCCAGGCCCGCGCCCGATACCGTTTCGCCGACTTCGTTGGCGCCACGATCACGCAGCAGCAGGCTGCCGTCGGCGCGCACTACCACCTCCAGGGGCGCGACGGGGGCGGGGGTGCTCTTGCCGACGCTGGGCAATTCGACCTGGGTCGGACTGATGAAGGGCGCGGTGACCATGAAGATCACCAGCAGCACCAGCATCACGTCGATGTACGGCACGACGTTGATCTGACTGACCGCCCGGCGCGAGCGACGCGGGATCATTTGCGCGCTGCCTCCTGCTGCAGCAGGTTGGAGAACTCTTCCATGAACACATCATGGCGGTTCGCCAGCCGGTCGATGTCGTGCGTGAAGCGGTTGTAGGCGATGACCGCCGGGATCGCCGCGAACAGGCCGATGGCGGTGGCGATGAGGGCCTCGGCGATGCCCGGCGCCACCTGCGCCAGGGTGGCCTGGGCGACGTTGGACAGGCCGATGAAGGCATTCATGATGCCCCAGACCGTGCCGAACAGGCCGACGTAGGGTGACACCGAGCCGACGGTGGCCAGGAAGGGCAGGTGCGCCTCGATCTGGTCCATTTCCCGCTGATAGGCGGCGCGCATCGCCCGCCGCGCGCTTTCCACCATGGCCTGCGGCGCCACGGTGAGCTGGCGCTTGCCGCGGAATTCGCGCAGGCCGGCGCGGAACACCTCCTCCAGGCTGCCACGCCGGTCTTCCTCGCCACTGCGGCGAACGATTTCCGCGTGGCCACCGCCCCAGAACTCGCGCTCGAACTGGTGCGTCTGCTGCCACTCCCGGCGCAACAGGAACCACTTCTCGAAGATCAGCCACCAGGACACCACGGAGGCGAACAGCAGCAGCAGCATGACCGCCTTCACCACCCAGCTGGCCTGGGCGATGAGGGCGACGAAGGTCATATCCTGGGCGAGGGCGAGTTCCATCAGCGGAGTTTCCCGAAGGCGAGAGTCACGAATGCCGGGATTCTAGCCGGCCGGAATGTCACCCGCTCGACGCAGGCCACGCGCACCACCGCCTCCAGCAGGATTTCGTCATCGCGCGTGACGCGCTGGGCCATTTCCAGACTGGCGCGATTGAGCGCCGTCAGGCGGCATTCCACTTGCAGCCGGTCGTTGAAGCGGGCCGGTCGCAGATAGTCCGCCTCCACCCGGCGCACCACGAACACCACCCCCGCCTCCTCCGCCAGCCTGTCCTGCTCGAGGCCCAGAGCGGAGAGCCATTCGGTGCGGGCGCGTTCGAGGAACTTCAGGTAGTTCGCGTAATACACCACGCCACCGGCGTCGGTGTCTTCCCAGTAGACGCGCACCGGCCAGGCAAAGGTCGGGGTGGGGGTCGGAGTCTCGCTCATGTCCGCAAATGTCGGCAGC
The DNA here is from genome assembly GCA_009772925.1 of bacterium. Lineage (GTDB taxonomy): Bacteria > Pseudomonadota > Gammaproteobacteria > Burkholderiales > Thiobacillaceae > PFJX01. Next base: position 70,252 of record WOUQ01000006.1, on the reverse strand, counting down.
GCGAAGGCTATCGACGACCAACCGGGTTGGCCCACCTGGGTCGAATCATTCGAACAATCCGTCTTCCCCGCCGGGCCGCATCAGGCCGAAGTGCCTCCAGGCCAGCGGCTGGGCGACGCGGCCGCGCGGCGTGCGGGCGAGGAAACCCTGCTGGATGAGGTAGGGCTCCAGCACATCCTCGATGGTGTCCGCCGCCTCGCCGATGGCCGCCGCCAGGTTCTCCAGGCCCACCGGGCCGCCGGCGAACTTCTCCAGCATGGCGCTGAGCAGCTTGCGGTCCATCACGTCGAGGCCGGCATGGTCCACCTCCAGCATCTTCAGGGCGGCGTCGGCGACGACGCTATCCACCTTGCCGCCCGCCTTCACCTCGGCATAGTCGCGCACCCGGCGCAGCAGGCGGTTGGCGATGCGCGGCGTGCCCCGGGAACGGCGGGCGATCTCCACCGAACCTTCCTGGCTGGCGTCCACCCCCAGCAGCCGGGCCGAGCGGGCGACGATGGTGGCCAGTTCCTCCGGCGAATAGAACTCCAGGCGGGCGACGATGCCGAAGCGGTCGCGCAGAGGGTTGGTGAGCATGCCGGCGCGGGTGGTGGCGCCCACCAGGGTGAAGGGCGGCAGGTCCAGTTTCACCGAGCGGGCCGCCGGCCCCTCGCCGATCATGATGTCGAGCTGGAAGTCCTCCAGGGCCGGATAGAGGATCTCCTCCACCACCGGCGAGAGACGGTGGATTTCGTCGATGAAGAGGACGTCGTTGGGTTCCAGGTTGGTGAGCAGAGCGGCCAGGTCGCCCGCCCGCTCCAGCACCGGTCCGGAGGTCAGACGCAAATTGACCCCCATCTCCCGCGAGATGATGTGGGCCAGGGTGGTCTTGCCCAGGCCGGGCGGGCCGAACAGCAGCACGTGGTCGAGGGCCTCGCCCCGGTTCTTCGCCGCCTGGATGAAGATTTCCAGTTGCTCGCGGGCCCGCGCCTGGCCGACGTATTCCGACAGGCGCTGGGGCCGCAGGGCCCGCTCCAGGGCCTCCTCTTCCTTGGAGGCCGGGGCGGGGGCGATGAGGCGATCGGGTTCCAGCATGGCGCTTCAGCTCCCTCTATTTCTTCGCCAGCAGTTTCAGGGCCTGGCGGATGGATTCCTCCAGGCTCAGATCCTCGGGCAACTGCTTGATCGCGGGCACGGCCTCCTTGTCGGAGTAGCCCAGGGCCAGCAAGGCGTTGAGGGCGTCGGCCGCGACCCCGGCAGCGGTGGGCGCCCCCCCCGGCCCGGTCGGCAGGGCATCCGCCAGCTTGCCCTTGAGTTCCAGCAGCAACCGCTCCGCCGTCTTCTTGCCGATGCCCGGCACCCGGGTCAGCCGGCCGGCGTCCTGCATCACCACGCACTGGGCCAGGTCGTCCACGGACAAGCCGGAGAGCACCGCCAGGGCCAGCTTGGGGCCGACCCCGGAAATGCGGATGAGGGCGCGGAAGGCCTCGCGCTCCTTGTGGGTGAGGAAGCCGAACAACTGCTGGGCATCCTCGCGCACCACGAAATGGGTGAACAGGCTGACCCGCTCGCCGCTGGCGGGCAGGTTGTAAAAGCTGCTCATGGGCACGTCCACTTCGTAGCCGACGCCGGCCACGTCCAGCAGCACCTGGGGCGGCTGCTTTTCCAGCAGGATGCCGGTGAGCCGCCCGATCACGCCCAGGCTCCCCAGGCCAGCACGGCGGCCAGGATCACGGGTTGCAGATGGGCGGCGCCGATGGTCAGCTGCAGGGCGGGCAACAGTTTGGGCGGCTCGTGGGCATGCGCGGACAGGATGCGGCCCGCTTTCAGCGCGGGCAAGACCGCCAGCAGGGACAGCAACGCCAGGGTGGGCAGCCAGCCGGTGGCCACCAGGCCGGCCAGGGACGTGGCGGCTAGCAACAGGATGAGCCAGTAGCCGCGCGCCGCGACGGCGGGTTCCAGGCGCGCCACCCAGTGGCGCTTGCCGGCCTGGATGTCCGCCGCCCGGTCGGGGAACTGGTTGATATAGAGGATGTTGGTCACCAGCAGGGCATAAGGCAGGCCCAGCAGCCAGGGCTTGGCGGACGGGGCGCCGCGCTGGACGAAATCGGCGCCGGCGACGATGAGCAGGAAACCCGCCGCCACGCAGACTTCCCCCAGGCCGCGGCTGTTGAGCTTGAGCGGTGGCGCCGAATAGGCCCAGCCGATGAGCAGGCCGGCCAGGCCGATCCAGAACAAGCCGGCGCCCCGCGTCTCGATGAGCCACAGCCCGCCGGCGATGACGCCGCCGAACAGCGCCAGCGCCCAGGCCAGCATCTGGCGCGGCGACATGACCGCGTTCTGGATGAAGCGGGAACCGCCGGTGAAGGGAAACAGCCGATCCACGTTGACCACGTCGGTACCGTTGAGGTGATCGTAGTAGTCGTTGAAGACGTTGACGCCGGCCTGGGTCGCCACCGCCAGCAGCACGCTGAGCAGGGCCAGGGGCCAGGAAAAGGCGGCATCCAGGGCGGTGGCGAAGCCCAGCAGGCAGCCGGCCAGAGCGATGCTGAGAAAGGCCGGCCGGGTCGCCAGCAGGTAGCGCAGGACCGGGTTGGACAGCCTGTCCCGGGTGGGTTCGAGGGGGGTGGCGGCGGTCTTGCTCACAGCATTCTCCCGGCCCGCCGGCGGCGGGTGGCGGTGGTCAGCCCGCCCAGGCCCATGCCACCGTGCGCATGGCAGATGGCGCAGGCCAGGGCGTCGGCGGAATCGGACCGGGGCTCGGCGGGCAGGTTGAGCAGGCGCTTCACCATGTGCATGACCTGCTGCTTGTCGGCGTGGCCATTGCCCACCACCGCCTGCTTGACCTGCAGGGCCGTATATTCGAACACCGGCTGGCCGGCGGCGGTCAGCGCCGCGATGGCCGCGCCCCGGGCCTGGCCCAGCAGCAGGGTGGATTGGGGATTCACGTTGACGAACACCTTTTCGATGGCGGCGGCATCGGGCTTGAACTGCTCCAGCACCTCCAGCACGCCGTCGAAGATGATCTTGATGCGCGCCGGCAGTTCCCCGGTTTCCGTGCGCACCACGCCGCTCGCCACGTAACTCAGCTTCTGGCCATCCTTGTCGATGACACCGTAGCCGGTAACGCGCAGGCCGGGGTCGAGGCCAAGGAGTCTCACTCGGGCAGGATCGCCGAGGTGTAGACGTCCTGCACGTCGTCCAGGTCGTCCAGCATGTCCAGCATCTTCTGGAACTTCACGGCGTCGTCACCGCCGACGTCGGTCTCGTTCAGGGCCTTCATGGTGATTTCCGCGACCACGGGCTTGAAACCGGCCTTTTCCAGGGCCTCCTTGACCAGGGTGAGGTCGCCGGTGGGCGCGGTGAGTACCTCGATGGAGCCGTCGTCGTTGGCGATCACGTCCTCGGCCCCCGCCTCCAGGGCCACTTCCATGACCTGATCCTCGGACGCGCCGGGCGCCAGGACGATCTGGCCGCAGTGCTTGAACTGGAAGGCCACGCAACCATCGGTGCCCAGGTTGCCACCGTGCTTGGACATGGCGTGGCGCACGTCGGCGACGGTACGCACACGGTTGTCGGTGAGGCAATCGACGATCACGGCGGTACCGCCGGGGCCGTAACCCTCGTAACGGATTTCCTCGTAGTTCACGCCTTCCAGCTCGCCGGTGCCCTTCTTGATGGCCCGATCGATGTTGTCGTTCGGCATGTTCTCGCCCTTGGCCTTGTCGATGGCCAGGCGCAGGCGCGGGTTGAAACTAGGATCGCCGCCGCCCATCTTCGCCGCCACGGTGATTTCCTTGGCGTAGCGGGAAAAAATCTTGCCGCGTTTTTCATCCTGACGCCCCTTGCGGTGCTGGATGTTCGCCCATTTGCTATGTCCTGCCATGCTCGTTACCCGCTGAAAAATGTTGGGATTTTACACCGGGGCGGGACCGCCGCCGGCTACATGTGGCCTGCGTCGGAGCGTCAGGGCCGGACGACCTCGCGGGCGGGAAGATGCGCGGCGAGAAATCGCTCCAGGCCGCGCACATAGTCCTCTCCACTGAGCAGGAAACCGCTGTTGTGATCGCCGCGCAATCGCAGAAAGTCCTTGGGAGGATGTGCCGCCTCGTAGAGCGCGAGGCCGTGCCTATAGGGAATGATCTCGTCCTGTGGGCTGTGAATCACCAGCACGGGCAGCCGTGCCCGCGTAAGTTCGGCGAGGGTGTCGTGGCGCAGGCGCGCCAGCTGGCGCGCGGGCAGCCAGGCGTAGAGCTCCGCGGCCAGCTCGGGCACCGAGATGAAGGCGGATTCCAGGATCAAGGCCCCGGCCGGCTCGCGCGCCGCCAGCCAGGCGGCCAGCGAGGCGCCCAGAGAACGGCCGAAGAGGACGATGCGGTGCGGCGCCTCGCCGCGCGTGCGCACGAGATACCGCCAGGCCGCCGCGGCATCCCGTTGCAGGCCCGCCTCGCTCGGACTGCCCTGGCTGAGGCCGTAGCCGCGGTAATCGATGATCAGCACCGACAGGCCCAGGCGGTTGAAGATGCGCAAGGAATCCAGGCGGTGGGAAATGTTGCCGGCGTTGCCATGCAGAAACAGCAGCGTGCCGCGCGGCTCGGGCGCCGGCACGTACCAGCCGTGCAGGGTGACGCCATCCTCGGTTTGCGGGCGTACCTCCTCGTAATCGAAGCCGATGTCGCGGGGTGAGGCCAGCAGTTCGCGGGAAGGCAGGTAGAGCAGCGACGACTGTCCGAGAAATACGGCCAGAACCAGGGCGCCATAACCGACGCCCAGCAGCAGCAGGGCTTGCATCAGGGCGCGGCCCACGGCTCGCGGGAGCCGGGTGTCCGGCGGGGGCATCGTTGCGGCATGCGTTCAGGCCAGGCGTTTCGCCCTGGCCCGCCTATCGCCCGCCGCCCACATGGCCCCGGCGGCGGCACGGGCAAGGCGGCGACGGAGGGCATCGCGCCGGGTGCTTCCGGCGTAGACCAGGATGTTGCGGCGCATGGCATATCCTCGGTGCGGCAGTGGAAGCGGGTTTTATCACCAAACGACGGACCGGCGCGAGAAGCCATGCGGCTCTCCCCCGCCCCGCCGGCACCGAATACTCGGCCGCATTGGCCGACCCGTGCTGTGCCCCGCCGCACTGTCGCGGTGCGCGGCGGTCTCCTAGAATGAGCGGAATTTTTCGAGGAGACATCATGATCGCGCCCCTGCTCATCGGCAAGAACGACACCATGGAACTGCATCTGCTGCCACAGATGGCCAACCGGCACGGGCTGATCACCGGCGCCACCGGTACCGGCAAGACGGTGACCCTGCAAACCCTGGCGGAACAGTTTTCCGCCATCGGCGTGCCCTGCTTCATGTCTGACGTGAAGGGCGATCTCTCCGGTATTTCCCAAGCCGGCGGCGGCAATGCCAAAGTCGCCGAGCGTGTCGAGAAACTCGGCCTGACGGACCACGCCTACCAGGGCTTCCCGGTCACCTTCTGGGATGCCTTCGGCGAACTGGGTCACCCGGTGCGCGCCAACGTGTCCGACATGGGGCCCCTGCTGCTCGCCCGCATGCTGGAACTCAACGAAACCCAGGCGGGGGTGCTCAACCTGGTGTTCAAGGTGGCCGACGACGCCGGCCTGCTGCTGCTGGACCTGAAGGATCTGCGCGCGATGCTGCAGTTCGTCGGCGATAACGCCAAGCAGTTCACCACCGAGTACGGCAACATCTCGGCCGCCAGCGTCGGCGCCATCCAGCGCGGCCTGCTGGCCCTGGAAAGCCAGGGTGGCGAGAGGATCTTCGGCGAGCCCATGCTCGACATCGCCGACCTGATGCAGACCGACCGCGGCAAGGGCGTCATCAACATCCTGGCCGCCGACAAGCTCATGCAGTCCCCCAAGATGTACGCCACCCTGCTGCTCTGGCTGCTCTCGGAACTCTACGAGAACCTGCCGGAGGCGGGCGACCTGGACAAGCCCAAGCTGGTGTTCTTCTTCGACGAGGCCCATCTGCTGTTCGCCGACGCGCCCGACGCCCTGGTGGACAAGATCGAGCAGGTGGTGCGCCTGATCCGCTCCAAGGGCGTGGGGGTCTACTTCGTCACGCAGAACCCGGCCGACGTGCCGGACAAGGTGCTGGGCCAACTCGGCAACCGCGTGCAGCATGCCCTGCGCGCCTTCTCGGCGCGCGATCAGAAGGCAGTGCGCGCGGCCGCGCAAACCATGCGCGACAACGCCAACCTCGACGAGGAGGCGGCCATCACCGAACTGGGCGTCGGCGAAGCCCTGGTCTCCTGCCTGGACGAGAAAGGCCGCCCCGGCATCGTCGAGCGCGCCTTCGTGGTGCCGCCGCGTGGCCAGATCGGGCCCATCGACGCCAACCGGCGCCAGCAGATCATGCAGTCCTCGCTGGTGGCCGGGGTCTACGAGAAAGTCATCGATCGCGAGTCGGCCTACGAGGTGCTCAAGGCCCGCGCCGAGCAGGCCCAGGCAGAAACCGCCGCGCGCAAGGCGGAAGCCCAGGCTCCGGCCGGTGGCGGTGGACTGGGCGGCGTGCTCGGCGACCTGCTGGGCGGCGCTGCCGGCGCCGGCGGCCGGCGCCGGGAAGGCGTGGTCGAAGCCCTGGCCAAGAGCGCGGCGCGTTCGGTCGGCAGCCAGGTGGGCCGGGCCATCATCCGCGGTGTGCTCGGCTCGCTGCTGGGTGGGCGTCGGTGAGCGTGGACAAAGTCGTTCTCAACGCCGCCCATTTCGACAGCAAGGCGCGTCAGTGGGACGAAAATCCGGTATTCCGGGAACGGGCCGAAAAAATCGCGGCGGGCATCCGCGCCGCCGTGCCGCTTTCCAGGTCCATGGCCGCCCTCGACTACGGCAGCGGCTCCGGCCTGCTGAGCTTCCCGCTCAAGGACGAGTTGGGCCACATCACCCTGAAGGACACCTCGGCCGGCATGCTGGCGGTGGCGGAGGAGAAAATCGCGGCCCAGGGTGTCGCCAACATGGTCACGCGGCAGGCCGATCTCACCGCCGACCCATTGCCGGACGAGCGCTATGACCTGATCTACTCGTCGATGACGCTGCACCACATTCCAGATACGGAGGCCATCCTGAAGACCTTCCACACCCTGCTCAACCCCGGTGGCTGGCTGTGCATCGCCGACCTGGACAAGGAGGACGGCAGCTTCCACGGCATCGAGGTGGAGGTGCATCACGGCTTCGGGCGCGAGCTGTTGGCGGATAAAACCACCCGGGTAGGCTTTGCGCGGCCCCTCTTCGAAACGGTGTTCGAAATCGTCAAGGAAACGGAACAGGGCGCCAGGGCCTACCCGGTGTTCCTGATGCTGGCGCGACGCGCCGGCTGATCAAAGCCGCGAACCGCGCTCGACGACGATGCCGAGTTCCTTGACGCCGCGCAGGATGGCCAGCTTGCGCACGGCCACGCGCACCCAGGGCGCGCCGAATTCGTTGCGCACGATATCGGCGATGAGTTCGCCCAGGGTTTCCACCAGCCGAATCTCGCGTCCGCCCACCACCTCCCGGATGCGCGCCGCCACCTGGCCGTAGTCGATGGTATCGGCGACGTTGTCGGTATGCCCGGCCTTGTGGTCATAGAGGCCGATCTCCAGATCGATCATGACCGGCTGTGGCGCTTTGCGCTCCCACTCGTACAGCCCGATAATCATCTCCAGGCGGAAGTCCCGCAGAAACAAGATATCCATCGCAATCCGTTCGACCGACCGCTGAAAAGGCCGCGATTGTACGCAAACACTCCTCACTCATGCTCGCCACCGCTCTGACATTGCTCGCCGCCTACCTGTTGGGCTCGATTTCCTTCGCCATCCTGGTCGCCCGCATCTACGGTCTGCCCGACCCGCGCAGCCATGGCTCCGGCAATCCGGGCGCCACCAACATGCTGCGCACCGGCAGGAAGTCCGCCGCCGCCCTCACCCTGTTCGGCGACGCCTTGAAAGGTTACTGCGCCGTGCTGCTGGCGCAGTGGGCCACCGCGCACTACGGCCTGCCAGCGCCGACCCCCTATCTGGCCGCCCTCGCCGCCTTCATCGGCCATCTGTTCCCGGTGTTCCACGGTTTCCGCGGCGGCAAGGGCGTGGCCACCGCGCTGGGCGTGCTGCTGGCCCTGGATGCCGGCCTGGGCGGCCTGGTGTTGGCGACCTGGCTCGCGGTGTTCGCCGTCACCCGTGTCTCCTCGCTGTCGGCGCTGGTGGCGGCCAGCCTGGCGCCGGTCTATGGTTACTACATATTGCGCGCAAGCGGGGATGGCACCTACCCGACCGTGATCCTGGCCGCGCTCTCCCTGCTGGTGCTGGCGCGACACCACCGCAACATCCGCAAACTGCTGTCCGGCGAGGAAAAGGCGTTCAAGAAACCTTGAGCATGTTTGAAAAAACCATCGACTATGCGCGCGAAAGCCTGATCGCCGCTTCCGAGGCGGCGGTGGACCGGGCCGGCGACCGCCTCGGTCAGGTGGTGGACAACGCCAGCCAGGCCATCGACGAGAAGCTGGACAAGATTTCCCAGGAGTTGCACAACCAGCGCAGCATGACCAAGGATGACGTGCGCGAGATGGTGGACTACGCCGCCGAGCGCCTGACCGTGGTGCTGGATGACCGTATCGCCGCCATGCGCCGGGAGATCGCCGGCCTGGTGGAGGAGAAGACGGAGTACTTCAAGGCCGAGATCGACAGCTTCTTCATCAAGCGCCAGCAGGACCTCGCCCGTGAACGGCGCCGTCTGCTGCTCAACATTGTGCTGGCCACCCTTGCCGCCCTGGGTGTCGGGGCGGTCTCCCTGTTCTACAAGGGTATCCAGGATTGGGACCTGCTCACCGTGTTCCGCGTGGTGCTGGCCTCCCTGGCCGGCGGCTACGCCGTCTGGCTGGCCCTGTCGCTGCTGCGCGACTGGCTGCGCATGACCGAGCACCGCAAGGACATGGTGTTCCTCGCCGCCCGTTACTGGGGCTGGCTGCGCCCCGCCAGCGTGTTTTCCACCCTGCTGGTGCTGCTCCTCCTCGGCGCGCTCGGACTGGCTCTGGCCTTCCCGGATTTCGTGCTGGACCTGCTGGAACAGCAGTTCGACCTCAGGTTCGACCTCCGTCTCAAACCCTAAGAGGTTAGACGGCGATCGCCACCAGCTCGGCCAGATCCCAGCGCGGCCGCACGGCAAAACGGCCGTCCGCGGCCGGCAGGCCGGCGGCCAGACGCAAGCCACCGGCGAAGGCGATCATGGCGCCATTGTCGGTGCACAGATCCAGGGGCGGATAGAACACGCTGAGATGACGTTGCGCCGTCTCGGCGTCGAGGCGGGCGCGCAGGGCCCGGTTGGCCCCTACCCCGCCCGCCACCACCAGCCGCTGCAGGCCGGTCTTCTTCAGTGCCGCCAGGCATTTGCCCGCCAGCACGTCCACCACCGCGGCCTGAAAGCCGGCGGCGATGTCCGCCTGGTTGTCCAGTCCCGCCTTCTTCACCAGGGTCAGCACCGCGGTCTTCAGGCCGGAAAAGCTGAACTCCAGGTCGCCGGAATGCAGCATGGGCCGGGGTAGGTCGAAGCGGTAGGGATGACCGGTATCGGCCAGTCTGGAGAGGGCGGGGCCACCGGGATAGCCCAGGCCGAGCAGTTGCGCGGTCTTGTCGAAGGCCTCGCCGGCGGCGTCGTCGACCGTCTCGCCCAGCAGCGCGTAGCGCCCCACCCCGTCCACCCGCATGAGCTGGGTATGGCCGCCGGACACCAGCAGGGCGACGAAGGGGAACTCGGGCCGGGGATTCGCCAGCAGGGGCGAGAGCAGATGGCCTTCCAGATGGTGGATGCCGAGGGCGGGAATGCGCAGCGCCGCCGCCAGGGCGTTGGCGAAACCCGCACCCACCAGCAGGGCGCCGGCCAGGCCCGGTCCCTGGGTGTAGGCGACGGCATCCAGGTCGGCCAGGACCAGTCCCGCCTGTTTCAGCACGGCCCGGGTGAGGGGGATGACGCGGCGGATGTGGTCGCGGGAGGCCAGTTCCGGCACCACGCCGCCGTACTCGGCGTGCATGGCCACCTGCGAGTGGACGGCATGGGCCAGCAGGCCCGCCTCGGTATCGAACACGGCGAGGCCGGTTTCATCGCAGGAGGACTCGACGCCGAGGATTTTCATGAGCTTGCATGCGCCTTTTGGCGCGGGGTTACGGGTAAAGGTCTGAATTGTATTGAAACGACACGCGGTCCCGGTATAGAATCCGCCACCTTTTTTGGTCCCTCCCACATTCACAGGTAGCAGGAACGAGACATGCCCAGCGTTCGAGTCAAGGAAAACGAGCCGTTTGAAGTCGCCATGCGCCGCTTCAAGCGCACCATCGAGAAAACCGGTCTGCTGACCGAACTGCGTGCTCGCGAGTTCTACGAGAAGCCGACCCAAGAACGCAAGCGCAAGCTGGCCGCCGCCGTGAAGCGTCATCACAAGCGCCTGCGCAGCCAGACCCTGCCGCCCAAGATGTACTGATCGGCTGCTTCAGCCGCTTCAAGCCACGGGCCTGTACAACAGGCCCGTTTGCTTTTTTGCCATGCATTGCTGTCTTTCGATCCGGAATCGCCATGACGCTCAAGGAACGCATCACCGAAGACATGAAGACCGCCATGCGCGCCAAGGATTCGGCCCGCCTGTCCGCCGTGCGCCTGCTGCTCGCCGCCATCAAGCAGCGGGAGGTGGACGAGCGCATCCAGTTGGACGACGCCGCCGTCACCGCTGTCATCGAGAAACTCCTGAAGCAGCGCAAGGATTCCGCCACCCAGTACGAGGCCGCGAACCGCATGGACCTGGCGGACCAGGAGAAATTCGAGATCGGCGTGCTCTCCGCCTACATGCCCCAGCCCTTGTCCGCCGAGGAAGTGGCCGCCCTGGTGAAGCAGGCGGTGGCGGAAACCGGTGCCGCCTCCGCCAGGGACATGGGCAAGGTCATGGCCTGGCTGAAGCCCCGGCTTGCCGGCCGTGCCGACATGACCAGCGTCTCCGGCCAAGTCAAGGCCGTCCTGGGCTGATCCACCGACTAGAATCCTGGGCATGATCCCCCAGGATTTCATCCAGCAACTGCTCGACCGCACCGACATCGTCGCGGTCGTCGAGCGTTACGTCCCCCTCAAGAAGGCCGGCGCCAACTACCAGGCCCGCTGCCCCTTCCACAACGAGAAATCCCCCTCCTTCTCGGTGAGCCCCACCAAGCAGTTCTACCACTGCTTCGGCTGCGGCGCGCACGGTACCGCCATCACCTTCCTCATGGAACACGCCGGCTACGGCTTCGTCGAGGCGGTGAAGGAACTCGCGGGGCAGGTCGGCTTGCAGGTACCCGACGACGGCAGCCGGCAGGCGCCGGAGGAGGAAACCCGGCGCGACAAGCTCTACGAGCGCATGGAAGTCGCCGGCCGCCACTACCGCCAGGCCCTGAAGACCGCCGAGCCGGCCATCGCCTACCTGAAGAAGCGCGGCGTCACCGGCGAGACCGCCGCCCGCTTCGCCCTGGGCTACGCCGCCGACGACTGGCAGCCGCTCGCCGCCGCCTTCGCCGACTACCAGGACCCGCTGCTGGTGGAAGCCGGCCTGGTCATCGCCAACGAGGGCAAGCGCTACGACCGCTTCCGCGACCGCGTCATGTTTCCCATCCGCAACGAGCGCGGCAAGGTCATCGCCTTCGGTGGCCGGGTCATGGGCGCGGGCGAACCCAAGTACCTCAATTCGCCGGAAACCCCACTGTTCCACAAGGGTCGCGAACTCTACGGCCTGCACGAGCACCGCCGCGCCATCCAGGGCGAGAACCGGGTGCTGGTGGTGGAGGGCTACATGGACGTGGTGATGCTGGACCAATACGGGGTGCAGAACGCGGTGGCCACCCTGGGCACCGCCATCACCCCGGATCACCTCACCCGCCTCCTGCGCCTGGTGGACGAGATCGTCTTCGCCTTCGACGGCGACAACGCCGGCCGCAAGGCCGCCTGGCGCGCCCTGGAGAACAGCCTGCCGCAGGTCCGGGACGGCAAGCTGCTCAGCTTCCTGTTCCTGCCCGAGGGCGAGGATCCGGACAGCTTCGTCCAGACCCAGGGGGCGGAGGCCTTCCGCAAGCTGTGCGACAAGGCCACGCCCCTCTCGGATTTCCTGTTCGCCGAACTCACCGCCCAGACCGACCTGTCCTCCCAGGAAGGCAAGGTGCGCCTCGCCACCCTGGCCAAGCCGCATCTTGCCAAGCTCACCCAGGCCCCCCTGCTGGCGAGGGCGCTGCTCCGGCGGCTGGGCGAACTGAGCGGGCTCGACACCCCAGGCCCGGCCCGCGCCACCGGATTTTCCGGCAAGCCGGCTGGACGCGCGCAGCCGGCCGGCAGGGCAGCCGTGCAGCCCAGCCTGTGGCGGGTCCTGCTACAAGCCCTCCTGGACGACCCGTCGCGCGCCGCGCGCCTGTCCGATCTGCCCGAAAGCGGGGATATCGACGCCCAGGCGCTGGCCTCCGTGGCCGCCCTGCTGCGTGAACATCCGGAACTCAGCCGGCCCGCCCTGCTCGAGCATTTTCGCGGAAAACCCGAACAGGCCCCTCTTGAATCCGCCAATTCCGCAACCATGAACTGGGGGGCGGAGGAAGATGTGGAAGCCGATTTCCAGGGCGCCCTGAAATCCCTGCTGGCACAGGCCGGCGGCAGCACGGTGCGCGAATTGTCGGCGCGCAAACCCAGTCAACTCAGCGCGCAGGAAAAAGCCCGCCTGCTGGCTTCCCTGAAAAACCGGAAACCTGCCTGAGCAAAGCGGGTCCAACTTTGCACCAGCCCCAGACCGGGCACCCAAGTTCATGTATAATATTGCGTTTTTCCGCAGTTTCTCACGGAGTGACTCCAACAATGGCGACCAAGACTCCCAAGCAGAGCGCCCCGGCTGACAAAAGCCCCGGCAAGGCCCCAGGCCGTCCGCCCGGCAAGAAAAAGGATGCCGCCGGCAAGGCCGCCCTGCTCGCCCAGGCGATCACCCAGCAGGACAGCAAGCTCGACGTGGAGGCGCGCCGCACCCGCCTGAAGAACCTCATCATGCTGGGCAAGGAACGGGGCTACCTGACCTATGCCGAGGTGAACGACCACCTGCCCGACGAGATGCTGGACGCTGAGCAGATCGAGAGCGTCATCAGCATGATCAACGACATGGGCATCCAGGTCTTCGATCAGGCGCCCGCCGCCGAGGAACTGCTGATGTCGGAGACCCCGGCGCCGGTGGCCGACGAGGACGCCGCCGAGGAAGCGGAAGCCGCCCTGTCCAGCGTCGACGCCGAATTCGGCCGCACCACCGACCCGGTGCGCATGTACATGCGCGAGATGGGCACCAAGGACCTGCTCACGCGCGAGGGCGAGATCGAAATCGCCAAGCGCATCGAGGAAGGCCTCAAGCACATGGTGCAGGCCATATCCGCCTGCCCGCTCACCATCACCCAGATCCTCGAATTGGCTAGCAAGGTCGAACGCGACGAACTCAAGATCGACGACCTGGTGGACGGCCTCATGGACAGTTCCGGCGAGGACATCGTCATGGAGAGCGCCGCCGAAGAACCCGAAGGCGACGACGAGGAGGAGGACGAAGCCGCCAGCGCCGCCATCACCGCCGCCAACCTGGCCCAGCTCAAGGCCGACGCACTGGAGCGCTTCACCGCCATCCGCAAGTGCCATGACAAGATGAGGCCGGCCCTGAACAAATACGGCTTCGCCAGCAAGCAATACCAGAAGCTGCTCGACGACGTCTCCAGCATGCTGCTGGGCATCCGCTTCACCGCCCGCCAGGTGGACGCCCTGTGCGACAGCGTGCGCGGCATCGTCGAGGAAGTGCGCGGGCACGAGCGCGCCATCATGGACATGTCCGTGAACAAGTCCGGCATGCCGCGCGCCCACTTCATCAAGACCTTCCCCGGCCTCGAGGGCGATGCGGCCTGGCTGACCCAGGAACTGGCCGGCAAGGCGCCCTATGTCGAGCAACTGGCGCGCCACCAGTACACCATCATGGAGCGCCAGGACAAGCTCAGATCCTTGCAGGAAAAGGCCGGCATCCCGGTCAAGGCGCTCAAGGACATCAACAAGAAGATGTCCACCGGCGAAGCCAAGGCCCGCCGCGCCAAGCGGGAAATGATCGAGGCCAATCTGCGACTGGTCATTTCCATCGCCAAGAAGTACACCAACCGCGGCCTGCAGTTCCTCGATCTGATCCAGGAAGGCAACATCGGTCTGATGAAGGCGGTGGACAAGTTCGAATACCGCCGCGGCTACAAGTTCTCGACCTACGCCACCTGGTGGATCCGCCAGGCCATCACCCGTTCCATCGCCGATCAGGCGCGCACCATCCGCATCCCGGTGCACATGATCGAGACCATCAACAAGATGAACCGGATCAGCCGGCAGATCCTGCAGGAAACCGGCCTGGAACCGGATCCGGCCACGCTGGCGGAAAAGATGGAGATGCCCGAGGACAAGATCCGCAAGATCATGAAGATCTCCAAGGAGCCCATCTCCATGGAGACCCCCATCGGCGACGACGAGGATTCCCATCTGGGCGATTTCATCGAGGACCAGTCCACCCTGTCCCCGGCCGAATCCGCCCTCTACTCCAGCCTGCAATTCGTCACCCAGGAAATTCTCGACAGCCTGACGCCGCGCGAGGCCAAGGTCCTGCGCATGCGTTTCGGCATCGAGATGAACACCGACCATACCCTGGAGGAAGTGGGCAAGCAGTTCGACGTCACCCGCGAACGCATCCGCCAGATCGAGGCCAAGGCCCTGCGCAAGCTGCGCCACCCGTCCCGTTCCGAGCGCCTGCGCAGCTTTCTCGATTGACCGTTGCATGGGGAGGCCAGTCCGCCCCGCCGGGCCTGTAGCTCAGTTGGTCAGAGCAGAGGACTCATAATCCTTTGGTCCAGGGTTCAAGTCCCTGCGGGCCCACCAATCCCCCCACCGCCATGCCGAAGACCACGAAACCCACTTCCGCCAATCAGGAGCTTTTCCCGGCGGAGAACGCGCCCAAGGATTTCGAGGGGGCCATGCGCGAGCTGGAACAGCTCGTCGAGAAGCTGGAGGCCGGTCAACTTTCCCTCGAGGAATCTCTGGCCGGCTACAAGCGCGGCATGCTGCTCTCGCAATACTGTCAACGTACCCTCGACGAAGCCGAACAGCAGGTGAAGATTCTGGAGAACGGCGTGCTGAAGGATTTCGATCCGGAAAACCGGGATGGCTGATTTCGCCGCCTGGTCCCGCGCCGTGCAGACGCGCATGGAAAGCGCCCTGGATCGGGCGCTGCCGGCGGAATCCCTGGCCCCGCAAAGACTGCACGCCGCCATGCGCTATGTCGCGCTGGGCGGCGGCAAGCGGGTGCGGCCCATGCTGGCCTTCGCCGCCGGTGAAGCGGCCGGCGCCGATGCCGACCGCGTCGAGCCGGCGGCCTGCGCGGTGGAACTGATCCATGTCTATTCACTGACCCACGACGACCTGCCCTGCATGGACGATGACGATCTGCGCCGGGGCAAGCCCACCTGCCATGTGCGCTTCGACGAGGCCACCGCCCTGCTGGTGGGTGATGCCCTGCAAAGCCTCGCTTTCGACGTGCTGGCACGGCCGCTACCCGGGCTGGATGGCGAAACGCGCGTGGAAATGCTCGGCCTGCTGGCGCGCGCCTCCGGTTCCCGCGGCATGGCCGGCGGCCAGGCGGTGGACCTCGAAAGCACCGGCAAGACCCTGGATCTGGCCGAACTGGAATTCATGCACATCCACAAGACCGGGGCGCTGATCCAGGCCGCGGTCCTGCTCGGCGCCCTCTCCGCCGGGCCGCTGGACCCGGCCGCCCGGGCCGGGCTGGAACGTTATGCCCGCTGCGTCGGCCTGGCCTTCCAGGTCATGGATGACGTGCTGGACATGGAAACCGATACCGCCACCCTGGGCAAGACCGCCGGCAAGGATGCCGCTCAGGGCAAGGCCACCTATCTCACCCTGATGTCGGCCCGCGCTGCCCGCGGCTACTCGGCCGAACTGATCGCCGACGCCGAACGCGCCATCGAGCCCTTCGGACCGGCCGCCCGCCGTCTGTCCGAGATCGCGCGTTTCATCGTCGAGCGCCGCTACTGATGCGAAAGTCCCCATGAGCCTGCTGGAAAACCTGCACAGCCCCGCCGACCTGAAGGCCATGGCTCGCGCCGACCTGAAGTCCCTGGCCGGCGAATTGCGCGCCTTCGTCATCGACAGCGTCTCCAGGACCGGAGGCCATCTGGCTTCCAACCTGGGCGTGGTGGAGCTCACCCTGGCCCTGCATCATGTCTTTGACACCCCCGAGGATCGCATCGTCTGGGACGTCGGCCATCAGACCTACGTGCACAAGATCCTCACCGGACGTCGCGAGCGCATGCACACCCTGCGCCAGACCGATGGCCTGTCGGGCTTCCCCAAGCGCGAGGAAAGCGAGTACGACGCCTTCGTCGCCGGCCACTCCAGCACCTCGATCTCCGCCGCCCTCGGCATGGCCGTCGCCGCCCGGCTGAAAGGCGAGGAGCGTCGCGTGGTGGCGGTCATCGGCGACGGCGCCATGACCGCCGGCATGGCCTTCGAGGCCCTCAACAACGCCGGCGCCATGGATGCCAACCTGCTGGTGATCCTCAACGACAACGACATGTCGATCAGCGCCAACGTCGGCGCGCTCAACGCCTACCTGACCAAGCTGATGTCCGGTCGCCTCTACAACAACCTGCGCAGCACCGGCGAGCGCCTGCTCTCGAATCTGCCGCCCATCCACGAACTGGCGCGGCGCGCCGAGGAACACCTGAAGGGCATGGTGACCCCCAGCACCCTGTTCGAGGAGTTCGGCTTCAATTACCTGGGGCCGATCGACGGCCACGACCTGGACGCGCTGATTCCGACACTGGCCAACATCCGCCAGCTCAAGGGCCCGCAATTCCTGCACATCATCACGCAGAAGGGGCGCGGCTATAACCCGGCCGAGGCCAATCCCTGCCTGTACCACGGCGTCGGCAAGTTCAAGATCGAAGTGGGCGTCGAAGCCAAGGCCGCCAGCAAGCCCAGCTACACCGAGGTGTTCGGCCAGTGGCTGTCCGACATGGCGGCGGCCGACGAGCGTCTGGTGGGCATCACCCCGGCCATGTGCGAGGGTTCCGGACTCAACGATTTCGCCCAGCGCTTCCCCGATCGCTACTTCGACGTCGGCATCGCCGAACAGCACGCCCTCACCTTCGCCGCGGGCCTCGCCTGCGAGGGCCGCAAACCGGTGGTGGCGATCTATTCCACCTTCCTGCAGCGCGCCTACGACCAGCTCATCCACGACATCGCCCTGCAGAAGCTGCCGGTGCTGCTCGCCATCGACCGCGCCGGCCTGGTCGGCGCCGATGGTCCCACACACGCGGGCGCCTTCGATCTCTCCTTCCTGCGCTGTGTGCCCAATCTGCTCATCGCCACGCCCTCCGACGAGGACGAATGCCGCCGTCTGCTCAGCACCGCGTTCCAGCACGACGGCCCCAGCGCGGTGCGCTATCCGCGCGGCACCGGGCCAGGTGCCAGCATCGATCCCGGCCTGGAGACGCTGCCCATCGGCCGCGGCGTGCCGCGCCGCGAGGGCCGCGATATCGCCATCCTGGCTTTCGGCAGCATGCTGGCACCCGCCCTGGCGGCGGCCGACAAGCTGGACGCCAGCGTCGCCGACATGCGCTTCGTCAAACCGCTGGATCGCGATTTGCTGCACCGGCTCGCCGAAACCCACAGTCATTTGGTGACCGTCGAGGAGAACGTGGTCATGGGCGGCGCCGGCGCCGCCGTCGCCGAAGCCCTGGCCGAGATGGGCGTGGTTCGCCCCATCCTGCACCTGGGCCTGCCCGACCGTTTCGTCGAGCATGGCGATCCGGCCGAACTGCTGCGGCGCTGCGGCCTGGACGCCGCCGGCGTGGAAGCCGCCATCCGCGCGTTCGTGATTACCTGATCTATTTACTCAACTATTGCCGCGGTTTATACTGCGTCCAACTCCATTCAGGAATTCGCCATGAGCACCTGCGAAGCGGTCTGCAATACCGCCAACCCCTGCCCCACTCCGGCCATCGCCGACGTGCAGAATTATCCCGACTCGCGCCAGATCGCCATCGACAAGGTGGGCATCAAGGCCATCCGCCACCCGGTGCGGGTACTCGACAAGACCGGCGGCGCCCAGCACACCATCGCCAGCTTCGGCATGTATGTCTATCTGCCGCATCACTTCAAGGGCACCCACATGTCCCGCTTCATCGAGATCCTCAACGGCAACGAGCGGGAATTCTCGGTGGAATCCTTCGAGGACGTGCTGCGCCTGATGGTGAAGAAGCTGGAGGCGGAGTCCGGCCACATCGAGATGAACTTCCCCTACTTCGTCAACAAGAAGGCTCCCGTGTCCGGGGTGCAGAGCCTGATGGACTACGACGTCACCTTCATCGGCGAAATCAAGAACGGCGAGTACCTGCAAACCATGAAGGTGCTGGTGCCCTGTACCAGCCTGTGCCCCTGCTCCAAGAAGATTTCCGAGTACGGCGCCCACAACCAGCGCTCGCACGTCACCATCACCGTGCGCACCAATGCCTTCGTGTGGATCGAGGACATCATCAAGATCGCCGAGGACAATGCCTCCAGCCAGCTCTATGGCCTGCTCAAGCGTCCCGACGAGAAGTTCGTCACCGAACGCGCCTACGAGAACCCCAAGTTCGTCGAGGATCTGGTGCGCGACGTCGCCGCCGCGCTGAACCGGGATGAGCGCATCGATGCGTATGTGGTGGAAGCGGAGAATTTCGAGTCCATCCACAACCACTCCGCCTACGCGTTGATCGAGAACGACAAGTCCCCGCAGGCCTGAGCGGCGACCAGAATTTCGTCTTCTCCGGGCGCGCATCCCCGCCAACCTGGGCCCCCGCCTGGCTCTGGCATCAGGCGCATAATGCGCGGCATATCCCACGCCAGACCGTGCCGCATGAAGCCCATCGCCATCTTCCGCCACGCCGCCAGTGAAGGCCCGGGGCATTTCGCCCGGGTCATCGAAGCCCGCCAGTTGCCATGGCGGCTCATCGCCATCGACGCCGGCGATGCCGTGCCCGCCAGGCCCGATGGCTTCTCCGGGCTGGTGTTCATGGGCGGACCGATGAGCGTGAACGACCCTCTGCCATGGATCCCGCCGCTGCTGGAACTGATCCGCGCGGCGGTGGCGCGCGACATCCCGGTACTCGGCCACTGCCTCGGCGGACAGCTCATCGCCAAGGCCCTGGGCGGTGTGGTCGGCCGCAACCCGGTGCAGGAGATCGGCTGGGGCGAGGTGCGCGTGGCCGACTCGCCCGAGGCGCGCGCCTGGTTCGGCGACATGCCTTCCTTCCAGGCTTTTCACTGGCACGGTGAAACCTTCTCCCTGCCGCCCGGCGCGGTCCACCTGCTGTCCAGCCCGCACTGCGCCAACCAGGCCTATGCCCTGGGCAAGCACTTAGGGCTGCAATGCCACGTGGAGATGACCGAGGCCATGATCCAGGAATGGTGCGTGGTGGGCGCCGACGAACTCGCCGCCGCGCGCGGCCCGGCCGTGCAAAGCGCGGAGCGGATGCAAAGCCTTGCGGCCACCCACCTGCCCGCCCTGCAGCGTTGCGCCGAAGGGCTCTACGCGCACTGGTTGCGGGGCCTGCGCGCATGAACGAAATGGCCATCTCCCTGCCCCACCTGCGTAGCCTGATCGGGCTGCGCGTGCGCCACCGGGGTGAGGTCTGCGTGGTGGTGGAGGTGCTGGAATCGCCACCCGCCCTGGTACTCGAACCGGAATCCGCCGCCACCCTTTTGGTCGACCAGCATGGCCAGCCCTGGGAATACGGCCGCGAAAACCGCGTGGTGCATGTGCTCAACGACGATCGCAGCGGTCTCAGCGATGAATTGCTGGAACTTGATCTGATCGATTGACGCGCGCGCCGTTGCATCGCAGCATACGCGGCAAACCACGCGCGAGGAGACCCGCGATGCGCGCCGGCGCGCAATCCGCAACATCGAGTGAGCGACATCACGGCTCGGTCCAGCCTGTCCGCTCCTGCCCGGGACGGGCACGAGCGGTCCAACCCGCCGCCCGCGCCAGCGCCAGCGCGTGAAAACACCCTCCGCCCTAGTCCCCGTGGTCGCCGGTTTCGGCGTCATACTGCTGTTGCTGCTGTCGGTCGCCGCCATCGGCGTCACCCATATCCACCGCCTCAGCGACCAACTCACCGCCATCGTCTCCGAGCGCAACCAGAAGGCCTCCTTCGCGACCGGCATGCACGGCCTGCATCAGGCCCGCCACCAATCCCTGCTGCTGGCCGCGAATCTGGAAGACCCCTTTGCGCGTGACGAGGAGTTGATGCGTTTTGCGCAGATGGCGGGCGCCTTCATCCAGGTCCGCGACCAGTTTCTCGCCCTGCCCCTGGATGCTGAGGAACTGAACCTCTGGCAGAACACCCGTGACGACTTGCGCAAGGTCGAGGAGATCTCCGGGGAGATCATCGACCTGCTGCGGCGCGATGCCCTGCAAGCCGCCCGCGATCGCATCCACACGGTGCTGCGTCCCCGCCAGGAAAGCATGATGCGGGGCTGGAAGGCGCTGCTGGACATGCAGCGCGCGAAAAACGAGGCCGCCCTGCGCGACGCCGTGGCCGCCCGCGACCGCTCCAAGAGCCTGGCCATGGCCCTGTCCGCCGCCGCCATGCTGGTGGGGATCAGCATTGCGGTATTCGTGGTGCGTCTCAGCCGGCGCCTGGAGAAGGACCTGTTCGAGGCCAAGGAGCGCGCCCAGGTCACCCTGCGCGCCATTGGCGACGGCGTGCTGCGCTTCGACCGGGATGGCGTGCTGCGCTATCTCAACCCGGCGATGGGACATCTGCTCGGCGTCGATGCCGAGACATCCCAGGGCAAGCCCTTCACCCAGGTCCTGCACCTGTCGGAACGCGGCACGCGGGTGGATCTCGCCGCCCGCCTGATGGCGGAAACCCTGCAAGGCAGCGGCTTCGATCTGCCGGAGGCGGCCGTGCTGACCTGCGGCTTCGGCCTGGAGCACGAAGTGGCGGGCCGTTGTTCGCCGATCCGCGACGACCGCGGCAAAATCGGCGGCGGCGTGCTGGTGCTGCGCGACGTCAGCGAACAGCGCGAACTGAGCCGCAAGCTCGCCTGGCAGGCGGAACACGACGCGCTCACCGGCCTGCAGAACCGGCGCGCCTTCGAGGAACGCGTGTCGCGCATCCTCGTCAGCCGCCGCGCCGGCGACCTGCCTTTATCCCTGCTGTTCATCGACCTCGACTACTTCAAGAACGTCAACGACAGCGCCGGCCACGCCGCCGGCGACGAACTGTTGCGCCGCATCGCCGCGCTCATGCTGTGCCGCATCCGCGAGAGCGACTTCCTCGCCCGCATGGGCGGCGACGAATTCGGCCTGCTGCTTACGGCCTGTCCCCACGACATGGCGGAGCGCATCGCCGCCAGCCTGCGCGATGGCATCGCCGCCCTGCGCCTGGACTGGAACGGCCACAGCCACCAGGTGGGCGCGAGCATCGGTGTGGTGCACGTGCCGCCGCACTGGGCCTCGCTCGACGAATGCCTGGCGGCCGCCGACGCCGCCTGCTACAAAGCCAAGCAAAGCGGGCGCAACGCCATCGTCGTGCACGCAAACGGAGAGTGACCATGGAACACATCCTGCAACGTCTGAAGGACCTGCTCGCAGCCCTCGACGCGGCGTCCCCCTGGCTCGCGCCGCTGGCCTTGCGCCTGCTGCTGGCCAAGGAATTCTGGGACGCGGGCGTGGATAAATTCCATGGTCAGAACTGGTTCGGCGACATTCGGGACAACTTTCCCTTCCCCTTCAACCTTGTGCCGGTCGAACTGAGCTGGCAACTCGCCACCTGGTTCGAGCTGCTCGGCGCCGTCGCCCTGGTGCTGGGGCTGGCCACCCGCTTCTTCGCCGTTTCCCTGTCCATCCTCACCCTGGTGGCCATCTACTCGGTGCACGCCGGCCTCGGCTACACCATCAGCGAGGGCGGCTGGAAACTGCCGCTCATCTATCTCGTCCTGTTCCTGCCCCTGATCCTCGCCGGCCCCGGCAAGCTCAGTCTCGACCATTGGCTGCGCGCGCATTACCTGCGCACCGAACGCCGCCTCTGGTCATGAGGGTGCTCGCCGGCGACATCGGCGGTACCCACTGTCGCCTGGCCATCGCCGAGGCCGATCGGGACGGCATCGACATCCTGCGCGCGGCGCGCTATGCCAGCCGCGGGCATGCCGACCTGGAAGCCATCCTCACCGACTTCCTGGGCGCGGAAACCGTGCCGGAAGCCTGCTGCCTGGCCGTGGCCGGCCCCACCGATGGCCTCCGCGCGCGCTTCACCAACCTCGACTGGAACGTCGACGCGTCCGCCCTGGCGGCCCGCTTCGGCTTCCGCAACGCCCTCCTGGTCAACGACTTCGCCGCCGTCGGCTGGGGTCTCGCCGGCCTCCGCGCGGAGCAGCTCGCGCCGCTGCAGGCCGGCGATGCCGTCGCCAACGCGCCGCGGCTCGCCCTGGGGGCCGGCACCGGCCTGGGCGTCTGCCTCTGCGTCTGGCGGGACGGCGGCTATCGCCCGCTCGCCTCGGAAGGCGGCCACATCGGCTTCGCCCCGCTCGACGCCACGCAGGACCGGCTGCTCGCCCATCTGCGCCGCGCGCACGGACGCGTTTCGGTGGAGCGCATCCTGTCCGGGCCGGGCATCGTCGAGCTGTACCGCTTCTGTCTGGCGGAAGCCGGCCGCGCCGATTCGCCCCTGCTGCGCGAGGCGCATCCCGCCCCGGCCATCACCGCCGCCGGCCTGGCCGGAGACGACGCGGCCGCCGCACAGGGCTTGCGCCTGTTCGCGCAAATCCTCGGCCAGACCGCCGGCGATCTGGCCCTGGCGGCACGCGCCGAAGGCGGTGTCTTTCTGGCCGGCGGCATCGCCCCGCAAGTCCTGCCGACGCTGCGCAACGGCGACTTCCTGCACGGATTTCACGCCAAAGGACGCTTCGCCGAGTGGACGCGGAGCCTGCCGGTGGCGGTGGTGCTGGACGCCGACATCGGCCTGCGCGGCGCCGCGCGGGCGGCAATGCTGGACACCGCCGCAGCGTAAGCCACGCCGGACGCGTCGGGCTACTCCTTATAGAGCGGCAGGGCGTCGATGCGGCCTTCGATTTCCCGCACCTGCCGCCGGTAGGCCGGCGCCTCCACCCCGCCGTAGCGGCGCCGGAATTCCTCCTCGCCCAGCGCCTCCGGCAAGTCCGTCACCTCCGGGAAGAACAGGCGGGCATCGCGCCGGCCCGCCAGCCGCGCCTGCACCTCGGCGGCCGCTGAGGCGGAGCGGGTCGCCCGCTCGCCGAGGCGGGTTCCGGCCAGGTCGGCGGCGAGATCGGCGAAGGAAAACCCGCTGCCGCCCTGGCTGTCGCGCAACTCCTTGTAGACCCCGGCGGCATCCGCCAGGTCCGAGCCGCCGGTGGCGGCAAGGTAGGCCGACAGCGCGAAATGCTGGGCAAGGTCCACCCGCCCCGCCAGACGCGCGCCGCCACCACGAATTTTCCGCAATGCGTCGGGTCGCGGCGGTAGCCGCATGCCCAGGGCCCGCTCGGCCAGGGCAGCGAAAGCGGCACGGTTTTCCCGCACCGGGTCGTTTTCGCGCGAACGCCGTTGCGCGAGGGAAAAGGCCTCGCCAAGAAGGACGGCGAGATCCCTGTTGCCGGATTTCGCCAGATGCGCCCGGTAGGCGTCCAGCGCGGCGGGCTCCAGGCCATGCTCGGCCGCGCCCGCCATGGCCCGCTGCACCTGTTCCGCCCGCCAGGTAAAGCGCAGGACCAGGCTGTCCCCCTGCAACCGCGCGCCGTCCAGCAGCGCACGGGCGGCAGCGAGCGTCTCGGCATAGGGCGAACGGGCCAGGATGAAATCCAGCAGTCGTCCGGACAGGGCCCCCGGCAGGGGCAGCGCGCCCAGCCGCGCGCTCGTCGGCGCCAGCATCGCCCCGCGCTGGACCAGGCGCACGCGCAGGTTGAGATGGCGTGGCAGGCCGGGCACAGGCAGGCTGGCGCGCAGTTTCAGCTCGCCGCCCTCGATGCGCACGGCCGCGCGGCCGCCGAAGCGGTCCGCCAGAACCTGGGCGCCGCGTTGCAGGTCGGCCGCGCGCAGGACCAGCTCGCGGGTTTCGCCTTCGCGCGGGCGGCGCGGGCCCAGGGACGCAAGCAGCGCCCGGCCCTGGGCGAGGTCGGCGGGGCTCAAGGCGGCGGCGCGCGGCAATTCCGGCGCGGCATCCGTCGCCAGCAGCCAGAGCAAGGCGGCGAGCCCCAGCGCCGTCAGGGCGAACAGGGCCAGACGGCGCATCACGAACGGCGGCCGTAATCCCGGAAACGCTCGATCGCCTCGTCCATTTCCGTGCCGCTCAGCAGCACCGGCCCACCCGCCTGCAGGCAACGCAGGTACTGGCCGCTGAGGGCCTCCACCTCCACCGCCAGGGCCAGGGCGTCGGCCAGGTTGCCGCCCCAGGCAAGCAGGCCGTGGTTGGCCATGAGGCAGGCGCGCCGGTCGCGCAGCGCCTCCAGCACGGCGTCGGACAGCGCCTGGGTGCCGAAGGTGGCGTAGCGGGCACAGCGGATGTCGGCGCCGCCCGCCATCGCCACCATGTAGTGGAAAGCGGGGATGTCGCGACGCAGGCAGGCCAGGGCCACGGCGAAGGGGGAATGGGCGTGGACGATGGCGCCGGCCTCGGCAAAGGCGGCATAGACGTCGCGGTGGAAGCGCCATTCGCTGGAAGGCTTCATGCCTTCCGGCGCGGCACCGTCCATGTCCACCGGCACCATGTCGGCGGCGGCCAGCGCGCTCATGTCACGTCCCGAGGGCGTGATCAGGAAGCCGCCGGGTGAGCGGGTGCTCACATTGCCGGAAGCGCCCTGGTTGAGGCCCGCCGCCACGCTGCGGCGGGCATACGCCGCGACCAGGGCGGGCAGATCGGAGGGATTCGGCGTCATGAGCGCTCCGGGAAAAGGGCCGCCAGGGCTTGCCGGCTGGCGGCGCACACCCCCCGCTCGGTGATGAGGCCGCTAACCAGGCGGGCGGGGGTGACGTCGAAGGCCGGATTGGCGCAGGCGCTGCCGGCGGGGATCAGGCGAACGCTGAGCAGGCTGCCGTCGGGCGCCAGGCCCTGGATGCAGGCCACCTCCTCGGCGTCGCGCTCCTCGATGGGAATGTCCCCGCCCTTGGCCAGGCGGAAGTCGATGCTGGGTCCCGGCGCGGCGACGTAGAACGGCACGCCGTTGTCGAAGGCGGCGAGGGCCTTGAGATAGGTGCCGATCTTGTTGGCGACGTCGCCGTTGGCCGCGACCCGGTCGGTGCCGACGATGCACAGGTCGACGCGGCCGTGCTGCATCAGGTGGCCGCCGGCGTTGTCGGCGATGACCGTATGCGGAATGCCGGCCTGTGCCAGTTCCCAGGCGGTGAGGCTGGCGCCCTGGTTGCGCGGCCGCGTCTCGTCCACCCAGACGTGCAGCGGAATGCCGGCCTCGGCCGCGGCGAAGACGGGCGCCAGGGCGGTACCCCAGTCGACGGTGGCGAGCCAGCCGGCGTTGCAGTGGGTGAGCACATGCACCGGTCCATCCTTCAAGGCGGCGCGGATCAGTTCCAGGCCGTGGCGGCCGATGGCGCGGTTCTGCTCGACGTCTTCCTCGCAGATCGCCGCCGCCTCGGCCCAGGCCGCCGGTGAGCGCTCGCTCACCGGGCGGGCCAGCAGATGCTTGCGCATGCGCTCCACCGCCCAGCGCAGATTGACCGCGGTGGGACGCGTGGCGACGAGGAAATCGCCCATCCGCCGCAGCCCCGCGTCGGAGGCGTCCCGATCCGCCGCCAGGGCCATGCCGTAGGCCGCCGTGGCGCCGATCAGCGGCGCGCCGCGCACGCGCATGACGGCGATCGCCTCCGCCGCGTCTTCCGGCGTGGTCAGTATGCGCGCCACGAAGGCATGCGGCAGGCGGGTCTGGTCGATGATTTCCACCCGGCGGGCGCCGGCCTCGAGCAGGGGGCGGATGCTGCGGGTGGGGGTCCCTTCGACGAGCATGTATGGGTTCCGGGTGGCGGCGATGCGGCCGGATTATCGGCCTTGCAATACAATCCGACCATGCCCGCCGTCCCCCCGCCCGCTCCCCTGCTCGCCGCCCTCAACGCCCTACTGGTCACCCAGCCCGCGGCGCGGGCGCGACTGTCCGGGCACGCCGGCAAGGTGCTCCGCCTCGTCCTGCCCGGCGTGAACCTGGACCTGGGCGTGGATGCGGAGGGTGGCTTCACGGCCGCGCCTGCGGAAGGCGAAGCCGCCCTGCGGCTCACCCCCGACCCCACCGCCCTGCCGCGCTGGCTCGGCGGCGGCACGCTGAACGAACTGTTCCGCGCCGAGGGCGACGGCGTGCTGGCCGCCGACCTGGCGCGGGCCCTGGCCGATTTCGACTGGGTGCTGGCCCTGCGTCCCTGGCTGGGCGACATCGCCGCCAGCCGGGTGGACGGCTTCCTGCGCGCCCTGGGTCCCTGGCGTGAGCAGGCGATGACCTCCGCCGGCCGCAACCTGGCGGAATACGCGGTACATGAGGCCGGCCTGCTGGCCGACCCCCATGCCATCCGCGCCTTCGTCGCCGAAGTGGACACCCTGCGCGAAGCCGCCGACCGGCTGGAGGCCCGTCTGCGTCTGCTGGAAAACGCGGGTCGGACATGACCCGACCCGTCCCGGCCATGCCGTGCGGCGTTCCCTCGCCCCTACCCCTCTCCCGGAGGGAGAGGGATTCTTCTCGCCTCTCCCTCCGGGAGAGGCCGACGCGGAGCGGCGGGTGAGGGAGCGCAGTTGCAAGAACTCCCAGCCCAGCCCAGGAATTTCGGATCATTGCCACCTACCCACGGCAGAGGAAACAAACATGAAATGCGCCTTGTGCAAGACCGGCCAGACCCACCCCGGCAAGACCACGGTGACCCTGCAGCGCGGCGACAGTGTGGTGGTCATTCGCGATGTGCCCGCGGAAATCTGCGAGGACTGTGGCGAGTATTTCCTCGATGAGCTGACGGCCCGCCGTGTTTACGCGGACGCCGAGCAAAGCTTCGCCCGCCGCGTGGAGGTGGAAATCCAGCGCTTCGCGGCCTGACGAGATGTACCTCTTCCGCCTCCTGCGCATCCTGCTCACCGCCGCGCGCTTCGGTCTGGACGAGTTCTTCCTCGGCCACGAGCGCGTGCGCCTGGTGCGCATCGCGGTGTCGGCGCTGTTCTTCTGGCGCGATCTGTCGCGGCCGCGCGGCGAGCGCCTGCGCCTGGCCCTGGAATCGCTGGGGCCCATCTTCGTCAAGTTCGGCCAGATGCTGTCCACCCGGCGCGACATGATTGCCGCCGATATCGCCGACGAACTGGCCCGCCTGCAGGACCGCGTGCCGCCCATCGCCGGCGACCAGGCCCTGGCGGTCATTCGCCGCGCCTATGGCCGCGAGGCCGCGGAGGTGTTCGCCGAATTCGAGCCGGTGCCGGTGGCCTCGGCCTCCGTCGCCCAGGTGCACCGCGCCCGGCTGGTCAGCGGCGAGGCGGTGGCGGTGAAGGTGCTGCGCCCCGGCATCCAGGCGGTGATCGGCCATGACGTCCAGATCCTGTACGCCATCGCCGGCCTCATCGAGCGCCTCTGGTGGGACGGCAAGCGGCTGAAGCCGCGGGAGGTGGTGAAGGAATTCGCCAAGCATCTCGACGACGAGCTGGATCTGGTGCGGGAAGCGGCCAACTGCTCGCAGTTGCACCGCAACTTCGCCGGCTCGGGCGCGCTCCAGGTGCCGGAGGTGTTCTGGGACTACTGCACGTCGGAGGTCATGGTCATGACCTGGATGGACGGCACGCCCATCTCCCAGCTCGATGAATTGCGCCGACGCGGCGTCGACATCCCGCGCCTGGCCCGGTCAGGGGTGGAAATCTTCTTCACCCAGGTGTTCCGCGACGGTTTCTTCCACGCCGACATGCACCCGGGCAACGTCCTCGTCACCGACGACGGCGAGTACATCGCCCTCGACTTCGGCATCATGGGCACCCTCAACGAGGGTGACAAGAACTACCTGGCGCAGAACTTCCTCGCCTTCTTCCGGCGCGACTACAAGAAGGTGGCGCAGGCCCACCTGGACGCCGGCTGGGTGCCGCCGGAAACCCGCGCCGACGAATTCGAGGCCGCCATCCGCTCGGTGTGCGAGCCGGTATTCGACCGGCCCCTCAAGGAAATCGCCTTCGGCAAGGTGTTGCTGCGCCTGTTCCAGACCTCGCGCCGCTTCGGCATGGAGATCCAGCCGCAACTGGTGATGCTGCAGAAGACCCTGCTCAACATCGAGGGCCTGGGCCGCCAGCTCGACCCGGAACTCGACCTGTGGTCCACCGCCAAGCCTTATCTGGAACGCTGGATGAGCGAGCAGATCGGCTGGCGCGGCTGGCTGCGCACCTTCCGGGAAGAGGCGCCCTACTGGGGCACCGTGCTGCCCCAGTTGCCGCGCCTGGCGCACCGCGCGCTGCGCGCCGACCGCCTGGAGAAGATCGAGGACGGTCTCGCCGACCTGCTGCGCCTGCAGCAGGTGCGCAACCGCCGGCTGCTGGCCATTGCCGCGCTGCTGGCGGTGCTGGCCCTGCTCAACCTGCCCGGCCTGCGCTAACGAACATGACTTTGAGAAGACACTCCGCGGCATGAAAGTCATGTCCGTTCCCCTCACCCCCATCCCCTCTCCCGCCCGCGAGAGAGGGGAGCTTCGAGAAGTCGCTTCGCGACTTTCACGGTAACGCCAGCCTCAGCTCCTGGGGTCCGGCACGAAGCCGCCGGGGAAGGGCCGGGGTTCCGGCCAGGCGGGTTGCGGCCGGGGCAGGATGCCTCGCGCCGCCAGGTTGTCCCGGCTGTCGTAGCGCAGGCTCAGCACCTCGGCGGGCGAATTGGTGGCGCGCTCGAAGTCGGTGTAGCGGGTGGGCGCGTGTTCCCGCTCACCATGGCCGGTGCCCAGCCGTTCCGCCTGACGCAGGGCCTTCGCCGCCGGCGCCGGGGTGGTAGCGCTGGCATCGGCGGCCTCCGCCGCCCGACTCTCGGCGCCCGCCGCGGGCGCCTCGCGACCGAGATACGGCTTGACTGGACGCGGCCGCGTCTTCTCGCGGAACACCGCCGCGCCGATGACCCCCACGTGGTCCGGCCGCCCGGTACGGGCGGCGTAGGAATCCGGCAGGGCGGTGAAGTAGAACTGGGCCACGTCGCTCAGACTCTTGCGCCAGCCCGCGATCTCCGCGCTCGCCCAGGCATCCAGCACGTAGCCGGACTGGTCGGGCGACGCCGTCTCGCCGCTCACCGCGTTGACCCCGTCCACCGACAACACCACCAGCACCCGCTCGCCGCTGCGGTTCACCAAGCGCACCGCGTAGCGTTCGCCGGGATGGCCCGCGACCCAGTGCTGGCCACGATGGCGGTAGGTTTCCAGGGCCTGGCCGGTGGCCCGGTCGACAATTTCCATATCCAACAGACGCCCCGCCTGCGCGGGCAGGCTGGCGGCGAGCAGGGTGAGGGCAAGCAGTCGTTTCAGCATGATGATCTCCTGTGTGGTGGGAAGGACATCCGCGTAAACGACGTTGGCTGGGGAATGGGGTTAACGTTCATGGCGGCTCGCCACCCCAGACGATGAAACGTGGATCGGACATAACTGGCATCCCCGCCGAAGCTGGATTGCCGCGTCGCTGCGCTCCTCGCAATGACGCCCAAGGCGGTGTTTCACGCTAAGCAACGACACGGCTCGGCGTACTTTTGCCTCTGGCCGAAACGAAGCGGCGGGTGCGGGAGCGTCGCTACGAAACCGCCACGCCCAGCCGAGGCATGCAAATCAACGTGCACTGGACATCGGCCTGCGCCGGTGTGGTGGGCAATCCTGTTGCCGGCAGCTATAGACAACGGCTCCACCAGGTGCGTTTTCCAGGTTTATTGCGCTCCACGAGGAACCAGCGCTCCCCGCAAATCCTCCGGCACCGGGAAGTCCGGATGGCGTTTGCGTAGTTCCTCCAGGGACTTCCGCGCCTCCTCCATTCGCCCCTCCCGCAACAACTGGCGGATGCGCTCCAGCCAGGACTCCGGCGCATCGGCCGCCGGGCTCGCGGCCTTGAGCCGGGCCATGCCCGGGCTGAAGGCGGGGGCGGGGGTTCTTGCCGTGGCGGGGGCGGCCGCTTCCAGCCGTTCAGCCTGATCGGCGGCGGCCTTTGCCGCCGCGGGGGGCGGGCTAACCGCTACAGGTTGGGGAACGGAGGCTGACTCGGCCGGGAAAGGGCGCGGTTCGGGGGCGGCGCCCGCCGGGGCTGAAGCTTCCCGGGAAACGGCTGCCCGGGCAGGAGGGGCTGGCACGGCTGTGGGCGCGGGTTCGACCACCCCGCGTCTATCCGCCTGCGGCTGCTCAGCTTTGTCGCCAGGTTTCGCCCGTTCTGCCGGCGCTGCCTGCTCCACCGCGTCGGCGAGGGCGGCGGGTGGCGAAGGCGGCGCGGCTTCGCTGCGGGCTTGCGGCGGCAGGGGCGCCGCCTCGCGCAGGGTTTCCGGCGCGTCCCGTTGCAGGGTGAACAGCAGGGAGATGCCCAGCACCAGCACGGCGGTGGTGGCCATGGGCACGGCCCAGGCGAACCGGCGGCGGCGGGCCGGGGCCACGGCGCGGCGGGCGGCGTCGAGGATGGCGGCGTCCAGTCGCGGCGGCGGCTCGGGATGCGTGGCGGCGCGGTAGACTGCGCTCAATCGGGGATCGTGTTCGTCCATCTCAGCCCTCCAACCCTCTCAAGTCGCCCAGGCAGCGGCGCAGCCGGGCCAGGGCGTAGCGCAGCCGGCTTTTCGCGGTTTCCCGCCCCACCCCGCTGGCGCGGGCGATCTCCTGCAGGCTCAGGCCGCTTTCCTCCGCCAGGAGAAAGGCTTCCCGCTGCGGCGGCGGCAGGGCCTCCAGGCAGTCGAGGATGCGCTGCGCCGCCCGCCGCCGATCCAGCATGGCCGGGGGCGTTTCCCAGGCCGGAGCCGGCGGATCGTCGGCGGCAAGCGCGTCCTCCTCCAACGGAGTGTCAAAAAGTTTGACAATGCCCCGCCCCCGCGCGCGGTAGTGATCCATGAGCCGGTTGTGGGCAATGCGGAACAGCCAGGTGGAAAACTTCGCCGCCACTTCGTAATGCGTCCGCGCCTTCACCACACGCAACCACACGTCCTGGAACAGCTCGTCGGCGACGTCCCGCGCCTGGTGCGCCAGGTAGCGGTACAAGCGGCCGCGCCAGCGCGCGTACAAGGCCTCGAACGCCGCGGCGTCACCGTCGCGGTAGGCGAGCATGAGGGCTTCGTCGGTGCGGGGGTCGGACATGGATGGGCGTATGAACGCGCGGGACGCGGTGAAAGGGTTCAGGGCTGAATGGCACTTACATAAGCCAAAGCCCACCGTCATTCCCGCGAAGGCGGGAATCCAGGCGGGGTTAAAACCACTGGATTCTCGCCTTCGCGGGAATGACGGGCGGGATAGTTTCCATCGTTTTCGCTGAAGTCAGTGCCATTCGGTTCAGGGCTTGCGCGGCTGGGCGGGACAGGATGATGTTGCCATTGCGGCGAAATCCACAAGCCGGACCCCACCCACGCCCGGTTGAAGCGTGCCGTCCGGCCTGCGCCCGGGGCTGGCAAGCGGGTCGGCGCTGGCGCGACGGGGACCGCCGCCAGTGTCGGCTGGCTTTACACTCGTCGCGCAAGCCGCCGAGCCAAGTCTATAAGCACATGTTTTATATAGATTTATTTTCTGACACGGGATGTGCTGATCCCTTGCCAGCTGGCCTCGGGTCGGCGAAAGCAGGACCCCAGTCTTCAACCCTTTATTGGAGAACATCATGAAACTCAAGACTCTCGTCGCCGCCACCGCGTTGGCCGTGACCGCCGCCGCCCCGGTCAGCGCCGGCGTCATTCAGCTCGGCTTCATCCTGGACCGTTCCGGCAGTATCGGTTCCGGCAACTGGACCACCATCGTCAACGGACTATCGTCTGCGATCGATACCCTGATTCCTATCACGGGCCCCAATCAATATGAAATTTCCGTCGTGTCCTTCGGTAGTAGCGCGACAGCGGATGTTTCCCGTGTCTTGATCACGGATGCCGCTACGCGCACCTCTGTCGCCAACACGATCGCAGGCATTGGTTTCTCGGGCGGCGGCACCGCTATGGATCTGGCATTCAATTTGATGTCCAGCACCTTGGCTGGCACGAACCGCCAGATCGATTTCGGCTATGTGAATCTTGCGACCGACGGTGTGCCCAACAGCACCACCGCTGCCACTACGGCCCGCAACAACATGATCACGAATGCTGGCGTGGACAACATCAGCATCGAGGCCATCGGTACTGGTGTCGATGCCTCTTACCTGCAAGGCAGCATCTGCTATCCCGGCCCCTGCGACACCACCTCGCCCTACAACTTCCCGTCCCAGGGCTTCTACATCGCCGTGCCCAACGCCACTGCCTATGCCGCCGCCATCGGCAACAAGCTGCGCGTCGTGACCGGCCAGGTGCCCGAGCCGGCCACACTGGCCCTGCTGGGTCTCGGCCTGCTGGGTCTGGGCGCCATGCGCCGCCGCAAGGCCTGAAGGACGATCCACTGTCGGAATTCCTGACAGCAGCGGCGGCCTCCGGGCCGCCGTTTTTTTCGGCTGTGCCGGCGGCCGGCCCCTGGCTTCAGATGACAGCAGACGACAGTAAATAAGCGATAATCGCGCCGTTTTTCAGGCCGCCCGCTTCAACGGACAACGACACCCTCCCATGCTGCTCGGCTTCGTCATCCTCTATCTGATCCTCTCCATCGGCGTCGGCATGTATGCCGCCACGCGCGTGAAGAACACCGAGGACTATTTCTCGGCGGGCCGCTCGCTGCCCATGTTCATCGTCGTCGCCATGGTGTTCGCCACCTGGTTCGGCGCCGAGACGGTGCTGGGCATTCCCGCCACCTTCATGGAAGAGAACCTGGGCGGCACCATCTCCGATCCCTTCGGCGCCTCGCTGGCGCTGATCCTGTTCGGCCTGTTCATCGCGCGGCCGCTCTATCGCATGCGCCTGCTGACCATCGGCGACTTCTACCGCCGGCGCTACAACCGGCCGGTGGAGGTGGCGATGTCGCTGGCCATCGCGCTGTCCTACCTGGGCTGGGTGTCAGCGCAGGTGGTGGCCCTGGGCCTGGTGTTCAACGTGCTTTCCGCCGGCGAGATCACCCAGGCCCAGGGCATCCTCATCGGCGCCTCGGTGGTGCTGCTCTACACCTTGTTCGGCGGCATGTGGTCGGTGGCGCTCACCACCTTCCTGCAGATGACGGTGATCGTCGTCGGCCTGTTGTGGATCGCCTGGCTGGTCGGCGCCATGCCGGAGGTGAACGGCGTGGCGCCGGTCATCGAGCACGCGGCGGCGGCGGGCAAGTTCGAGTTCTGGCCGGAGCTGGAATGGGTGGCCATCGTCACCTTCGTCGCCGGCCTGCTCACCATGGGCTTCGGCTCGGTGCCGCAGCAGGACGTGTTCCAGCGCGCCAACAGCTCGAAGAACGAGCGCGTGGCGGTGTGGGGCACGGTGATCGGCGGCGTCGCCTACCTGCTGTTCGCCGCCGTGCCGCTCTATCTCACCTACGCCGCCACCCTGGTGGACCCGGCGCTGACCGGCTCCCTGCTGCAAGAGGACGCGCAACGCGTGCTGCCCGGCTTCGTCGCCGCCCACCTGCCGCCGGCGGCGCAGATCGTCTTCTTCGGCGCCCTGCTGTCGGTGATCATGTCCACCGCCTCGGGCACCCTGCTGGCGCCCTCGGTGACCATTTCCGAGAACATCCTCAAGGGCTTCCTGTCCGAGCGCAACCTGGAGGATCGCCACTTCCTGGCCATCACCCGCGGCGTCGTGGTGGTGTTCACCCTCGGCGTGGTGCTCTATTCGCTGTGGTCCCTGCAACACGAAACCAGCATCCACAGCATGGTGGAGAACGC
The DNA here is from genome assembly GCA_009772925.1 of bacterium. Lineage (GTDB taxonomy): Bacteria > Pseudomonadota > Gammaproteobacteria > Burkholderiales > Thiobacillaceae > PFJX01. The sequence continues at coordinate 36,285 of WOUQ01000006.1, read as the reverse complement.
CTACAAGATCACCCTGGCCACCGCCTTCGTGCCGCTGGTCGCGGGCCTGTTCTGGAAGCGCGCCAACAACGCCGGCGCCGGCCTGTCCATCGTTTTGGGACTGTTCACCTGGCTGGCCATGGAATTCCTCGCCCCCGAGGCCGCGCTGCCGCCGCAGTTCGCCGGCTTCCTGATGTCCTTCGCCGGCATGCTGCTGGGTTCGCTGCTGCTCGGGCGCAAGCCGGCGTCCTGAATTACAATGCGCGCCCGACCCGGCAATGCCCGGCGCCATCCCCACAGCCTTAGACCGCCTGTAACTTCGCATGGCCACTGCTCCCGATAGCGACCGACTCCCGGCCCTGGAGGAAGACGCCGATCTGCCGGGCGATGATGCCTCCGCCGGTGCGTCCCCGGCGGGAACGCGCTGTCCCCATTGCGGCAGCGAGGACGTGCGCGTCTCGCACCGCCACGCCAGCCATGCCGGGCACGTCACCTACCGCTGCCGCACCTGCAAGCGCCACTTCCGGGTGGCGGCGGCGAAAGACCACAAGAAACTGCTGACCGGCCTGGCGGTGGCCGGCGCCGTGCTGGTCGCCGTGGTGTTCGGGCTGCTGGATCCGGATGATCCTCCGGCGGGCGCCAGTGGCGCAGGCCATATCAGCGCGGACGACCAGGAGCGGCTGAAAAATTTCGAGGTCGCCGCCAAGCGGGGCGACCTGGAGGCGCAGTCCGAACTCGGCCGCATCCGCTGGCAGCGCGCCGAATACCCCGAGGCCCTGCCCTGGCTGTATGCCGCCGCCGGCCGCGAGCACGCCGAGGCCGAATACCTGCTGGGCATGGCCCACCTGCAGGGGCGCGGCACGGTGCAGAACTACCGCGCCGCGCTGGAACAGTTCACCAAGGCCGCCGAGCACGGCCAGCTCGACGCCCAATACCAGCTCGGCATCTTCCACCGCGACGGCCTGGCCACCACCGCCAGCAAGGAAACCGCCTATCTCTGGTTCAACCTGGCCGCCGCGCGCGGCCATGCGGATGCCCTGGTGATGCGCGACCGTCTGGCGGCGGTGATGAACGGCGAAGAGCTGCTGCGCGCCCAGGCGTCGAGCGAGGAAGCGCTGCGCCGCTTCGTCAAGTCGGCGGTCGCGCCGGCGGAAGCCGCACCTGCGCAAGCCGACGCCCCCGCCCAGACGACACCTGCCCAGACGACACCTGCCCAGACGACACCTGCCCAGGCGAAACCTGCCCAGGCCTCGTCCGCACAATAGTCGGATCGCGCCGACACGCCTTGAGCCGCGGCCATCGGCGTGCCAGCATGACGCGCAAGACCCAACTGCCTCTCCATGCCCCCCTCTCCGCCCCGCGCCAGCCTCTACCTCGCCCTGTACACGCTGCTGATCGCCTTCGGCAGCCTGTATTCGGCCGAGTTGCCGCACGACCTGGGGGAATGGTCGCTCGCCTACCTGTTCGAGCCGCTGCCGCCCTACATCACGCGCACCGACATCACCACCAATCTGCTGGCCTACACCCCTTTCGGTTATCTGCTCGCCCTGACCCTGGCCAGGCCGCAGCGACGGCGCCGCGCCGTCGTCCTCGCCACGCTCGGCGGTCTGGCCCTGAGCGTGCTGCTGGAAAGCCTGCAGGGCCTGCTCTCCGACCGCATCGCCTCGAATCTGGATATCTCGCTGAATGTCCTCGGCACCCTGGCCGGCGCCCTGCTCACCCTGCACCACAACCGCTGGCGCCGCGCGGGAAGCGCCCTCGGGCGCTGGCGCCGACGCTGGTTCCGGGCTGAATGGTGGGCGGGCGCCGGGCTGGGGCTGCTGCTGCTGTGGGGCTTCGCGCAGTTTTCCCTGCTGCCCTACCCCGGCGCCGGCTGGCTGAGCCTGCACCTGCGCCCCTTCGACCTGCCCCTTGCCGATATCGGCCAGATCAACCTGGCGTGGTTCGCGGCGGTGTTCCTGGAGATGGCCGCCGTCGGCGCCTTCACCGCCTGCCTGCTGAAACCGGGGCGCTACGTGCCGGCCATGCTGCTGCTGTTCGTTGCCGGCTTCGCCATGAAACTGCTGGCCGCCACCCTGCTGCTGAAACTGCGCGCGGTGGGGGGCGTGCTCTCCCTGGAAAGCCTGGCCGCCTTCCTGCTCGCCTTCTGGTTCCTGCTGGTGCCCGTTGTATCCAGGCAGCGCCGCGCCGTCGCCCTCGCCCTGCTCGTCGCCATCCTGGCGCTGCGCGGATGGCAGGCCGACTACCTGCTGTGGCCCATCGCCAGCGTGTTCAACCTGGTCGGCCTGGCCAAGGCGGCGGCGTCGTTCTGGCCCTATCTGGCGATCGCGGTGCTGGCGGCGGTCTGGCTGGATCGTCGCGCCCTCTCCGCCCCGCCACGCGCGGACGCGCGCCACTCATAACCCGCGCCGAGCAGCAGCAGGGCCACCAGCAGGGTGGCCAAGCGGGGGGCGTCGAGCAGGCTGTCGAACAGACCGACGGTGAGCAGGCCCGCGAGCGAGGCCAGCCAGGTCCAGGCCAGGCGGTGGCCATGCCAGGCGGCACGGGCCAGGCGCCGGAAGGCGAGCAGGCTGAGGCCGACGAAGCCGATCAGGCCCAGCCAGCCCATCTCGAACAGCACGTGTACCCAGACGTTCTTGATGTGCCAGGGCAGGTGGCTGTGGGTCTTGAAGAACCAGCAATCGCCGCCGGAGCGGAAATCACCGTTGCACAGCAGATCGCGGCCGTCGGCATCGACGAGGCGCAGGTTATCCACTTCGACGACGCCGCCCGACCCCGGCTTGTACAGGGACAACTCCACCGGCGGCCGCGCCCACCACGCCGCCTTGCCCACCTCGGCGCTAGAAAACTGCCGGCTCAGCCGGTGCCATTGCCCGTCGCCCGGCACGTCGAAGGCCATCCATTCGCACTGCCGCGAGTTCAGCATCTGCTTTTCGCAGACCGGCGTGTCCAGGCGGGCCTGGCCCTCGCGCGAACGCACGTCGAGTTCCAGCCGGTAGGCGCGCCCCGCCGCGAAGTCGATACGCTGTGCGTGGTACATGGTGGCGCCGCTGCCCAGGCGCAGGTAGGTGTTGTCGCCCTCGCGGGCGAAGCCGTAGGTGGCCGGCTGTGCATCGCGTGGCCCGCGTTCCAGGTACTTGCGCGGGAAGCTGCCCAGGCCGGAGCCGAACAGGCCGGCGCGCCAACCCTCGTCGGCCAGGGCCAGGGCGCTGCCCCAGTGGTCCATGCGGATGCCCCAGTCGCGCGCGGTGTCGGCGAAGCGCTGCTGGAAGTGTCCGCCGCCCACGCCCGCCGCCACCACCAGGCCCACCAACAGCAGGGCGGACAGCGGCGCCAGCAGGCTGCCACGGCTACCAGGTCGGCCGCTGCGCCATGCGCGCAGGCTGGCGACCGCCAGGATCGCCACCACCACCGCCGCCGCCAGGACGCCGCCGCGCGAAACCGTGTAGACCATGACGTAGGCGGTGAGCAGCATGAGCGGCAGGGTGAACAGGGCATCGCGCGCCCGCTGCGTGGCCAGCCAGAGGAAGGGCAGCGCCGCCACCAGGTAGGCCTCGATGTGGCCGCCGCCGGTGTGCATGCTGGAAAAGGTGGAAACGATGCGGTAGTTCTCCAGCCGGCGGGCGAAGTCCACGAACAGGTGGTGTTCCCAGGCCCCCACCAGGCCCACCCCCAGCAAGCCCAGGCCCATGCCCAGGGCCAGCAGGCGGCCGAGTGCCTGGCGATCGACGCCCGCCCGGCGGATCCACAGGTAGAGCAACACACCCCAGGCAAACCCCTTGGCCACGCGCAGGGCGTTGTAGGAACTCCAGTAGCTGGAGAAGGCGTTCGCGTCCAGCGGCGCGAGCGGCAGCAAGCCAACCGCGAGCGCGACCAGCACCGACAGGCCGAACAGTCCCATCAGCGCCAGGCGCGACAGGGGCGGCGGCCGTGGCGCCGCGGCCGGGCGGCGCAGCAGCAGGACCGCGAGGGTCACCGCCATGAGCAGATCGAACTCGTCGAGGAAGTAACGTCCGCTCCACGGCGCCAGGTCGAGCAGCGGCAGCGCGGCGGGCACCGCCACCAGCCAGGCGTGGGGACGGAACCAGAGCAGTGCGGCGTAAAGCGTCAGCCCCAGGCCCAGCAGCACCGGCCAGCGCGGAAAATCCCACAGGCCGGCGGCGACCGCCAGCAGCACGGCGAAGCCGGCCAGCAGGCGCAGGTGGCCGGCGTGGGCAACCGCGGCGGCGTCTGCGACGGTCTCCCGCGCCTGCATGGATGGCACGCTTTCTTCCCCGGCGGGGGCGGTGGCGTGCTCCGGACCGGTGAGACGACCGGCCCGCGCGCTAGCATCCTCCGCCCGCGGGCTGACTGTACTCCGCAGCCCACCGCCATCGCGCGTGGCCCGTCCCAGCCACAGCCCCAGGGCCAGGCCCGGCAGCGCGAACAGCAATTCCAGGGCGTCGCCGACGCGCACCTCGGGCAGCGCCGGCAAGCCCACCGCCAGCAGCACCACGGCGGCCGGCGCCCAGCGTCGCAGGGCGCGATCCCAGCCGGCCAGGCTGGCGAGAAAACCCAGCGGCACCCACAACATGGCCGCCTTGATGCCCAGGTACACCTGCTGCGCCACCGCGCGGCCATAGCCGGCAAGATCGAACTCGACCAGCGCCGGCGCGAACAGGGGCGCGCGCGCATCCAGGGGCACCAGCACGCCGGCCAGAGCGGCCAGCAGCAGCGCATACCAGAACGGCGACGCGCGCTCAGGGATGGGCTTGACCGTGTGGGAACGGCGGACGGGCATGGGCGGGAACGGTGCAGTCGCGCGCGGCAGGTGGACGGGGCGCCAGTTTACCCCGCGCCGGGAGACGGGTCAGGGTGACCCGAGTGGAGTTGCTTCTCCCATACCTGACGCCTACGGCGCAACGGAGGCATCAAGCCAATTCTCGATCGGCAAAGACGCAACTCGCGAGAATTCATCCACATTGGCCGTCACCATAACGCACTCGCATGCCAAGGCCTGCGCGGCAATCAGCATGTCGTTGGGGCCGATGAGCCGGCCGGATTGCTCCAGCGCCCAACGCAGTTGCGCATAGGAACGATCCGCCGGGGCGTCGAGCGGCAAGACCTCCACCGCCGACAGAATCGCCTCCACCTGCTTCGTCAGTCGCGGTGCATTCCGCTTCGCCGCACCGTAGCGTAACTCGGCAGCCACGATGATCGACGTGCACACCGCCGATTCACCCACCGCCGCGATCCGTTCGGCCACCCTGCCTTGCGGATGACGAACCAGATCCGAAAGGATGTTCGTGTCCAGCAGATAGCGGGGCAAGCTCATAGCTCAAGGTCATCCAACGCCAACAAGCCAGTGTCTACATCCGGAAAATCCTCATCGAGCGGCCTTAAGCTTGCCAGCGTGGCCAACAAACCTTTGCCGCGCACGGGTTCGATCACCAGGCGATCCTCCTCTCGCCGCATGATCACCTCCTGCGCATCCAGCTCGAACTCGCGAGGAATACGCACTGCCTGATTTCGTCCGTTGCGAAACAACCTGACATGACGTTCCGGGAACATGGCGCCACCTCGCTTCAATGATGCATATGTCACAGCATATGCCTGGAGCCGCTCGATTGGCAAGCGCTACCGTTGGATCCTCGAAACAATCCCGTCAATGGTGTCTGACCCCGTTACCTGTGTCTGACCCCGTTACCTGAGTAAGTGCCATTCGGGTCTGATCCCGTTACCTGCCACGTCTGAATTTTCGGGGCTCTACACCTTCAAGATCGGCTTCATCCGTTAAACTTCACTGACCACACAGTGATCAGGAGGTCGCCATGGGGCTTGCAGAACGCTTATATGAACTGGTCTTGGCCATGCCCCTCGACAAGGCGGCAGAAGTGCTCGACTTCGCCGAGTACGTGAAGGAGCGCGGCACGCTGATCACTCGCGCCAGTCGCGACATCGACTTCAGCATTTTCGACCAGGTCGAGGTCACTTACATCGGCAAACTCAATCGCGAAGAATTGTACGATCGTGCCTGTCTTCGTTGACACCAATATTGTTGTCCACGCCTTTGGTGAGGATGCCGCGAAGAAGGTCAAGGCCAGGGCACTATTGGCAGGCCATCCAACCATCAGCACCCAGGTCATCAACGAATTTCTAAACGTCTGCCGCGTCAAGCTAAACATCGATGTGGCCACCCGCCACCGCCTGGCCATGGAAATGATAGCTGGCTGCGATGTGGTCAACGTAAACACCGCGGTGGTCGAACAAGCGATGGTCATAGAGGCGCGGTACGGCTTGAACTACTGGGATTGCCTGATCCTTGCCGCAGCCCTCCTGGCTGGCTGCGATATCCTCTATTCGGAGGATATGCAGGATGGGCTGGTGATCGACGGGCGAATGACCGTGGCCAATCCGTTTTCCTTTGGCTGAGATTTCCCGGGTCAAGAACCGCCCGGTGCTGGTGTTGTCCGCTACCGCCAGCTTCAAGAACTCGGCCGGTCAAGGAGCTATCGTGTCTGACCCCGTATCACGCGTATGGTGTCTGACCCCGTTTCCTCGGAAGATGACGCGGGACCGTCTCAAGCGCTAACATGCGGATGTGTACATATCGAGGAATCGCCATGAGCGCCACTCTGACCATCCGAATTGATGAATCCACCAAGGCCGCACTGGATGAAATTGCCCAGGGAGCGCACCGATCGAGATCCTATATTGCCGGCGCCGCTCTGGAGGCCTACATCCGCCGTCGCAAGTGGCTGCAAGACAAGATCGCCAATGCCGATGCTTCCGGCGTACTGAGCGAGTTGGAAACGGATGCCTTGTTTGCCGAACTGGAACAAGAAATCGACCATGCAGGTTGAGTGGTCTAACGCGGCCGGTGAAGATTTGCGCGGCATCAAGACCTTCATCGCCAAGGAAAATCCGGTCGCCGCGGCGCGGGTGATCCGCTCCATTCGCCAGTCCGCCCTATTGCTGATGGACAACCCGTTGATCGGCAGGCCTGGTGAAATCACGGGCACCCGTGAATTGGTGATCGACCACTTCCCCTACCTGTGGTGATCTATCGCATCCTGGAAAGACGGGTGCGCATCCTGGCGGTTTTTCATACTTCGCAATACTGGCAAGCCGGTTTCGGTCGCGCCTGAGCCTCTTTCTTGGTATTCGGTTTCCCCTGGGAAATAATCGTGTCCCCGATTGCGTCCCTTTTCCTGGTGCGTTGTCATCGCGAGCGCAGCGTGGCGATCTTCACAAGGCGTCTTCTGCTCCCGGATTGCCGCGTCGCTGCGCTCCTCGCAATGACAACCAAGACAGCAGGGATTTATCGTGTCTGACCCCGTTTCATGCGTTTCATGCGGGCAACTTGCCCATGTTCAGGCGACGGCAAGGGTCTGGACACCGACGAATTCGGTTTCGAGGCACGGCTCCCCGTCTTCAAGAAGCATCTCGATGACTTCGAGCATGTCCCGACGGAGCTCATCCAGGGTCTCTCCTTGAGCATGGGCCCCCGGAAAGCCAGGGACATAGCCCACGAACAACCCGGTCTGGGGGCAACGTTCAATGACCGCATTGAATTGATGCATGGCGGCAACTCCTCTCGTGATTTACTCCATTGTAGCGAAAGGAAGTCTACCCAAGGATGGCATGCGATTGCCTTCCGGTTTGCGGAGGGGAGGAATATTGACGTACGTTCCCAACAGTGCGATGAGCGGTTTCGTGTACAAGGACGCCAATGGTGTCTGACCCCGTTTCCCCGACCCGTTTCCCCGACCCGTTTCCCCGACCCGTTTCCCCGACCCGTTTCCCCGACCCGTTTCCCCGACCGTGCAATTGGTGTCTGACCCCGTTTCCTCTTGACCCCGTATCATGTGACCATCCACTCCAGGGAGCGAGAATTCAACAAAGTATGGATAATCACGCACACCTAGAGCAACCCTGCCAAAGGGGGTGCGGATGAATGCCATATTGCTTGAACTCCCTCTTGATGTCCTCGGTTCACCCGGCGCATCGCCGGAATCGCTCGCCAGCGAGGCCAAGTTCATGCTCGCGCTGAAGTTGTTCGAAGTGGGCCGACTCAGTTCTGGCATGGCCGGCAAACTTTGCGACATGGGGCGAGTTGAATTTCTTCTTGCCGCCGGACGCGCAGGTGTTCCGGTAGTGGCTCTGGACGACGACGAGTTAAGCGCCGAGTTTGACGCAGATGCTTGACCGGGCGGTGATCAACGCTGGCCCACTGGTCGCACTCTCGCTACTCGATCGGCTTGATCTATTGTCGGTACTGTTCACCGAATGCTGGATACCGCAGGCGGTGTTCAACGAAGTAGCGCTCGCGGACATCGACAAGCCCGGCGCGAAGGCCTTGCACACCGCCGACTGGCAAGCACGTGTACGGCCAAGCCCAATACCCGACCCGCTGCTGGTGATGGAACTGGACGCCGGAGAAGCCGAGGTCATCAGCCTGTCTCGACAACTAGTACCTTGCGTCGCCCTCATCGACGAGCGCCGTGGCCGGCGCATTGCGCGGCAGGTGTACAACCTGCCCGTTAAGGGAACCGCCGGTATACTCGTCGAAGCACGTCGGCGGGGGTTGATCTCGGCTGTGCGGCCCCAATTGCTGGAATTACGAGCTGCCGGCTACTTCATCGCCGACAAGGTCATCGACGCAGCGTGCCAATCCCTCGGGGAATAAGCCGCCTGCTTTTCGTCCATGTCGGCATTGTGTTGATTTCGCGACAACCATACCCTTCGAGCGAAACGGTATCTGACACGTAATTGGGGGACGCCCCCAATGCTGTTCACTCGATAAATCCGCAAGGATAGGGAAGCGCCGCCCATAGCGAAAGGCAGGTCAATCGCCGTGCCTGGCCCCTTTTCCGTTGCTACCGTCATCCCGGCGCAGGCCGGGATCCAGGGGTTATCGTGTCTGACCCCGTTTCATGGTGCGCTCGCCTTCGTGACCACCAACGACAAGGACCAGGTCCTGGATTCCTACCTGCACATCGACGCCACAGCGGGAAGCTGCCAGCCGAACTGCCCGCCCCCGCCCAACGGCGTACCGGAACCCGGCATGCTGGCCCTGCTTGGCTTCGGTCTGGTCAGCCTGGGCTTCGCCCGCCGCTTCCGCAAGGTCTGAACACGCGATCGCCCTTGTAGGCATTCGCGCTTCAGTCAGATGGCCCCGACGCGAGTCGGGGCCATTTTTTTGCATCCGCAAGAAAGTTCCGGCCAGCTTAGGGAAGCGGCTCGGCAACACGGGTTGGCGGTACCCGTCGCCTCAGGCAACCCGGCTGTGTATTTATCGTTTCTGACCCCGTTCCCTCTTGCTACCGTCATCCCGGCGCAGGCCGGGATCCAGGGGTTATCGTGTCTGACCCCGTTTCCTGAGGAAGCGCCATTGGTGTCTGACCCCGTTTCCTCCTGCACGCGTTTCCCTGCCGTCGGGTTTTTTTACACTTTTCCACCCAGACGCTGGAATAAACCATCAAGCAATAACAAATAACTAGACAAAACAATGGCATAGACAGTTGTTCGATTCTTGGCATGGATAATGCTTTATGCAATCCAGGCCCCAAGCCTTGAATTTCCTCCCGATCACCAAACAGGAGTTTCACCATGAACAAGACCTTGAACATCCTGGCCGTCGCGTCCCTCCTGGCCGCCGGCGCCGCCAATGCCACCATCGTCACCGTCTTTGACGGCATCCCGGCGGGTTCCGCTGCCTTCGACACCACCGTCATCGGCGCTGGCGGCATTGTGAACACCGATGTCTGGACCACCCTGGGCAACGGCATGCGGACCGATTACACCGTCACCAGGAACGATGGCGGTTCCGTATCTGCTACTGGCTACGGCGACATGTCCGGCGATGTAATCGGGATCAGCCCGGACGGCACTTTCCCTGGTCAGAACGGCACCGTAGACGGCGGCATCACTTTCACCTTCAAGACCCCGGTGAACGCCATCGGTTTCGAGGTGGGCGACTGGGCCACCTGCTGTTTCAACCCCACCACCGATCTGTTCATCTCCTTTGATGGTGGCGCGCCCATCCTGGTCGCCAGCGCTGATGATGTAACCGACGGCCAGTTCGCCAATGCCGCCGGAAACCGGGTTCACGAGATCTTTGTAGCCGCCTTCGACGATACCGGTGACTTCACCTCGGTCACGTTCTGGGGCAACGGTTCCGGCGAGTTCCTGGTGGCCGGTGGACAAGTCAAGTACGCCCTGTTGGACCAGGGCAGCCTGCCTCCCAACGGCGTGCCCGAGCCCGCCACCCTGGCCCTGCTCGGCCTCGGCCTGCTCGGCCTCGGCTTCATGCGCCGCAAGGCCTGAACCCCCCCTCTGTCGGATAATCTGACACTCGACGGCGGCCATTGAGGCCGCCGTTTTTTTATGGGTGTCGGCGACTCTTGAACTCGATCTCTGACTGGGCCGCTAGAAATTGCCGTCCGTGTCGAAGATTTGGACTGTCCACGATTATCGTGGCCTGTCAAAGATGTCCACGAAACCAGAAGAAATCTCATTAACCTCGGCTTCGTCAAGCTCTGATTGGTCATCTCCCTGAACATCGGCATGTATGCCGCCACCAGGTCCACTTGGCCCACGACCACAGAGCCGCTGGCCGCAGGCCCTAGAACTGTTTCCACAGTATCCAAATCCCCAAACTTCGCGCCAAGCCTGTGGGTAGACGCCGTCAGCCCCGATTGCGCGCGCGCGCCCCTTAACGCTGGCGTGCCGGCCAACGTGGAGGCTTCGCCCCCCTGGAGGCGGCGAAGCGTGTCCCATCAGGGCGCACAACGGCACCCCCAGCATGGCGGACGAGATGCCCACAGGTAGATCTGCTGCGCCAGGGCGCGTAGGCCATGCATGCGCAGTCCGACGGACAGCGGATCAGCAGCGGAAGCCGGGGATAGAGGGAGGTGGGGATACCGGCCTGCACCGTCAGCAGGAGGCCGTACCAAAACCGGGATAAATCGGCCTCATACTGTTTGGCAGCGGAGAGAATCACTTCTCGCATCAGCGAGCCACAGCCGCTCAGCCTGCAGGCGCTTCCGGGACACCGGAAATCAGCCCATGAGCGCCGTAGAGATCAATGTCGGGGCCGCCTGTTTACCCACGACCCCGTCCTTGGCCGGAGCTTCAATTCTCCAAGGAGCGCTTCACGCCCGCATGCCGCGGAGCCTCCGGTTGCGCAGGGCGAGCAACAGGAGGCCGGAGGCGCCGGCAACGAGCAGGGCCAGGCTGCCGGGTTCCGGCACCGGGTTGGCTTCATTGAAGATGTGATAGGAGCCGCTGAAAACCGGCCTTTCCACACCATTGGCGCGGAGCATCAAGGTCCGAGAGAATGCCGGCTGGCCGTTGTTGTTGGCGCCGCAACCGTCCTGGTAGGAAAAACCCCAGGTCGCCGTGTAGACGATGCCCTGGCCAGAATCGAACGCGCCGCTCACACCCGAGAAATTGTTGCCCTGCTTCAGGCATTCGAGCGCGCCGTTGGTGCCGGGCTTGGTCATGTTGACCTGGACGATGCGCGGCGTCACGTTGCCGCTGAGCACGAGGGGATTGTTGGCCGGCGCCTTGGGTAGGTTCGTGCAGGGCGCGCTGTTGGGTGTCACGGTGCCATTGGCGGGGTTGTTGATGGTCAGCGTCAGCGCGCCGCCCGAGGTGACACTGGCCAGGCCGATGACCTGTCCGGGATTGGTGCTGGCGCTGTTGCGGCAGACATTGCCGCCGTTGTCCTTCAGCCAGAGGGTCGTCGCGGATGCGCCCTGGGCCAGGAGGGCCAGCGAACAGAAAGCGAGCAATCGGGTCTTGTGCATGATGCTTCTCCGGATAAGCATGCCGGCATGAAAAGTACCGGCCTTTATAGATATTAAGCAAGATTCAAGCCAACATATAAGAATCAGTGGGTTAGCGTGATTTCGAGCCGATCCGTGAGCAATGTGTAAAAAAGCCCGACACTCCCTACACCCGCGCCTCACGCCTGTTTCCGCCTGACGCTCGGCGTACCTCTTGCGGCGCCAGGCCGGCAAGAATCACGGCGATGACCAACAAGTGATACGGCATGGCCCAATAGGCGATGCCCAGGGTGATGCCACCGACGGCGTAGGCCACCATGGCGGCTTGCAGCATGGCGGCGTAGTCGCCGATCCAGGCGCTTTCGCCGCGGCCATGCCGCCAGGCGAGCACCCCGAGGCCGCCCAGGGTGCCCAGGAACAAGACCACCCACAGGCCCAGGCCGACGAAGCCGTGCTCCGCCAGCATTTCCACATAGGTGCTGTGCCAGTCCAGGGAGCCGCCGGTGCCCAGGGTGAGCACGGGCCAGGCGTTGAAGCCGGCGCCGGTGATGGGGTCGCGCGAAGCCGCGTCGAGGCCGATGCGCCAGACCGCGAGCCGGCTTTGCGCGGAAGCGTCGGCCTGGTAGGCCGTCAGGGTTTCCATGCGCCCGAACCACTGCTCCGGCAATTGCACGAAGAACGCCGCGCCCATGAGCAGCAGCAGGGGGAGGACGAGCAGCTTGCGCTTGCTGTGCCAGACCAGCAGCAGGGTGACCGCGGCGAGGGCGAGCATGCCGCCGCGCGACCAGGAGGACAATGCCGAGCCGAAGCAGAGGACGATGCCGCCCAGCAGCAGCAGACGGGTGAGGCGCTCGCGCGTCTGCCGCCACCACAGCACCAACAGGGGAATGGCCATGCTCACGGCGACGGCGAAGGCGTTGTTCTCGTACCAGGGGCTGCCGGGCGGGCCATAGACGCGGTCCTGGAAGCCGCTCATCACCGCCCAGTAGCCGCCCTTGAGGGCGGGCAGCAGGATGCACAGGGCAAGTGTGGCGACGAGGTAAAGCAGCTTCTCGCGGGTGTCGATGAGCCACAGCGTGAGCAGTAGCGGCGGCAGGATTTTCAGCACCTGCGGATATTTCTCCCAGGCTTCCCAGGGCAGCGCGCCGAAATGGCTGGTGACCGCGAACCACAGCCAGAGCGCGAGAAGTCCCCAGACCTGCCAGGCCAGCAGCCGCCGCCAGGGCAACGCGAATCGATCGCGGTCGCGCCAGCCGTGGTAGGCCAGGCTCAGGACGGTGACCGCGAACAGGATCAGATACACCGGAGCCTCGCGCATGAAGCCCACGGCGTAGCCCTGCGGCTGCATGAATCCGAGCACCGCCAGGCCCAGCACGCCCAGCCAGGGCCGCGCCAGCGCCATGCCGCAGAGGGAGAGGACGATGACGAGGAGGCCGAGGTCTCTCACGCCTGTCGTCCGTGGGGGGCGTTGCGATAGGGGGAGGAATCGGGGCCGGAGGCGAATGGCGCCAAGTTAAGGCCGACGAGGCTGTTTACCCTTCTCCCGCAGGCGGGACCTCGGTGCCCCGAAGGGGTAGAAGGGCCAGGGATGAGGGGGGTGGATGGCGCTGAGCGGATGCAATCACCCTCACCCCAACCCTCTCCCGCTTGCGGGAGAGGGAGCGAGCAGCGCCAGTGCACGACTTGCTGGTTTAACTTGGCACCATGGGGGCCAGACCCCGGTTGCATGCTGTCCTGGCGGTGATCCCGCCGCGCCCGGATGCCGTGAAGGATGGCGCCGGCGAGGTGGAAGCGGCCCGCCAGACGGGTCGGGATCAGGCGCGGGGCCTGTTCGGTTTCGGGATCGATACGTGGATGCGCTGCCATGTTCCTGGTTCCCGTTGCGGCCGGACGTTCGAGGCGGTCATTCTATGTCACGCCGAGCGCGCGCCAGGCGAGTCGCGTGCGTGGCGCACCGGCCATCGTGGCATCCGGGTCGCCCCCCCGCGGGAAGTCGCGTGGAGATCCGCGGCTTGCGGTTTGATGGCAGGGTGGCGGGGAACACTTACTGGCGGGGTGTTCTTGTCGGAACATGGTTGCTCGGCCGGATGGATTCCATGAATTCTTCGAGGATTCAGCGCCAGTTCTCCAGTTGCAAGCCAGCCACGCGCCGGAACTCGCCGGGATTGGAGGTCACAACCACCAGCCCCCTTGCCCAACCGAGGATGATGCCGGGTCAGGACTCCGCCCCGAAATGCCAGGGATTCAGCACCGCAACGCCAGTCGGCTCGAAGTCGTCCACATTCCGCGTTACGACTGTCATGCCATGCACCAGAGCGGTGGCGGCAATCAGAGCATCGCGGTCGGCGCGGGGATCGGGCACATGAAGGCACGCGCAACGTCGCGCAACGGCGATATCGACAGCCAGTATGCGTCCGGCAAAAGCCCGTAGGACGTGCTGATCCAACCAAGTCCGCAGCATGGCGCCTTGCGTCGGGTCACGACGCTCCATCAGCAAGATGCCTGTTTCCAACTCCAGGATAGCGATGACCGACAGGAACAGGCTTCCAGCGGGCACACTGGCCGCCCATGCAGTCACGTTACTGTCGGCCTTGCCGGCCTTCGCCTTGCGCAATTCGGAAACGACATTGGTGTCGAGGAGGAACATCAGGACAGATCGGCCGGACGGTAGAGACCGGCGGCTCGCACGGGTTCGAATTCAACCTCTTCGATGCCCGGCATCGCCAGCATGTCGATGATGCTGGCCGGCCCACTGGTCAGCTTCTGGTACTCCTCGATGGTCAGCAGCACATGCGCCGGCCGGCCACGGTCGGTGATGAACACGGGGCCGTTCCTGGCCGCTCTCTTGGCGCCACCCGCATCGTGATTGAACTCGCGGCTGGATAGGGTGGTGATGGCCATGGGGCATCTCGCTTTCATTCCATGAGGTTTGTATGTTGCTACATTGTTTAGGCTCGCGCAACGCCATGGTTCCTGCCGCCTATCCAAGGCGATCCCGTCCATGGCAGACAGCCTGGGTCACCCCGCCAATCTGGATGAACGCTGCCGCCGCCCCGCATCGGCGCGCCTTGTGGCCGTCGCGCGCACGCGGAACATGCGGAACAGGGCATATCCGAGGTAGCCGCCCAGGCTCTCCAGGAACCAGTCGGTGGTGTCGGGAAATTTCTCCGGCAGCAGCACCTGGCCCAGTTCGATGCCCAGGGCGACGGCGGGAATGAGCAGGAAGGCGGCGCTGGCGGCCCAGGCGCGCCACAGCCAGGGCAGGCCGGAAACGAACCAGGCCAGCAGGGCGCCCAGGGGAGCGAAGAAGAGGACCTTCTGGAACACCGAGGTGACGGCACGGAATTCGGTGCCGTAGTAATAGGTGATGAAGGGGACGCGCGTGAAAAATTCCAGTCGCGGTTCTATGAAGGCCCGCTCGACGCGGAAATCGAAGGGGTACCAGAACACCAGCATGAGGGCGCCGATCCAGCCCAGGGCCAGCAGCAGGGGCAGCCAGGGTGGCGCCGGGCGCTGCCGGGCAGTGGCGGCCGCGGCGCCGGCGCGGGCGGGAAACCAGCGCGCCCCCAGCCAGGCGCCCAGGCCCGCGCCCAGGGCGGCAGTGAACAGGTCAGTGCTGTCGCTGACGCGGGAATAGACGAACAGTTGCAGGAACTCCAGCAGAGCGGCGGTGAGGAAGACCATGCGCCAGGCGCGCCAGCGCCCGCGCCCGGGGCGGGCCTGCCAGAGCAGGGCCAGGGGGGTCCAGATGAGGGCGTCGGTGACCACCTCGTAGACGGCCAGGGCGGGGTCCGCCGGCAAGGAGGAGAAGGGGAGAAGGACTAGCTTGCCCTCGCCCCACTTGTGGAAGATTTCCACCACGCTGATGGTGAGGTCCAGGGGCAGCAGGTTGTAGGCATAGACCCCGACCAGATAGGCCCAGGCCAGGCGCCCGGCGAGGTCAGCGGGGGCGCGCGCCCGGCTCCAGCCCGCGTGCCAGGCGAGCACGCGGGCGCCGACTCCCCACCAGGCGATGACCCCGAGTAGCCCGCCCAGGGCCTCGGCGAAGATGTCGTTCTGGGACACCGTGCGCTGGGGGAAGAACAACTGGGTGAACTCGATGCCGACGCTGAGGGCGACGGCGGCGGCCAGCACGAAACCCGAGGCCAGCGCGCCCACCAGCCAGCCGCGCCCCTGCGCCAGGATGCCGGTCCAGAAAAAGGCGAGGGGAATGAACAACAGCAGGTTGGCGACCCAGTCGGCGCGGGAACCGATGCCCAGGTCCAGGAAGGGAATGGCGCTGAAGCGCGCCACCGCCTCGTCCCAGGGCAGGGCGCGGAAATCCAGGGGCACCAGGCTGCCGTACACCACGAACACCAGGTAGCCGATGCCGAGCAGCAACAGGGGCGCGCGGGCGGAGGCGGGGCGGGTCATGGGCGTGGGCGCGGGCCGGCCAGGGCGCCGATCGCGTTCGCGGGACGGACCTGGCCGGCGAAATCCCGGTCGATGTCCGGCAGGTCGGCCGACCAGGCCGGGTCCAGGCGCCGGGTGGGCGCGGCGCCGCGCGGGGCGAGGTCGCGCGCCGCCGCTTCGGGCGTGGCGGGGTAAGCGTCCGCCTGGGTGAGATGACGCGCCGCGGCGGCGCGATTCCCGGTCAGGTTTTCATGCTGCGCGCCGCCGCGCAGCGGACGCGCGGCAAACACCAGGTTGCCGGCGACCAACTGGATGTGCGGGTTGGGCTCCGGCTCTAGCACGGTGATGCCGTTGCCGGCGGCGAGCACGCTGTTGAACAGCACGCGCACCTCACGCGGCACGTCGTTGTGCGGCTGGATGCGGATGGCGTCGGGGCCGTCGGTGATGAACAGGTTGTTGTACACGGCGAGGTTGCCCTCGCCCTGCAGCAGGGACTCGCCGGGGTTGTACAGGAACAGGTTGGCGTACACCAGATAGCGGTCGCCGCTGCCCGCGCCGCTGGTCGGGAAATGGCCGAGCAGGACGTTGGGGCGGGCGTTGGGCAACTTCTCGCCCGGCGCCGGCGCGGGGCCGGGCTTGGCGAAGAGGTTGCGGCGGATCACCGTGTCGTGGCGGGCCTCCGCCTCCGGCAGGTCGGCGGGGCGCGCCTTCTGGTGCTTGATCTGCAAGCTGTAGCCGAGGGTGTCGCTGACGTGGTTGCCTTCGATGAGGCCGGCGACGAAGGGGTCGGAGCCGTCGGAGTCGCCGAAATACATGCCGGTGCCCACCCGCTCGATGCGGTTGCCGCGCACCACCCAGCCATGGGCGGGACATTTGCTGGAAATGCCGACGTTTTGCTGGCTGGCGGCGTGGCTGTGGATATGGAGGTTTTCCAGGGTGACAAAGTGGGCGAAGCGCGCGTGGCCCTCGGCCTTGACCGCGTCCACCGGCAGGTTGCGGCCGTCCAGTTCGAGGTTGCGGATGACCACGTGGCGCACGTCCGTCAGGCTCACGGTGTTGGCGCCGGAACGGGCGACGAAACGCGCGCGCGGCCCCTCGGCGGGCCCCTCGATGACGATGGGCGCATCCGCGCGGCCTTGCAGATTGCGCAGCGGCAGGCCGCGGGAGTAGTCCCCCGCGCGCAACAGCAGGCGGTCGCCGGCGTCGAGGCGGGTGAGCAGGGCGCGGTAATCCTCGGGGCCGGCGTGGTAGTCCGCCGCCCACCCGGCGCCGGCCAGACCGGCCAGCAGCAGGATCAGGGTAGCGCGGCTTGCCGGGCGCATGGCTGCCTCGCCCCCACCGAAGCCAGATCCAGGCTGTTCTCCAGGCGTTTCACCAGTTGCGCGGCGCTTTGCCGGCCGGACTCCAGCACCATGTCGGCCACCTGCATGTAAAGCGGATGGCGCAGGCCATAGAGATCCTTGAGCTTGCGCAGGGGATCGTCGGTCTGCAACAGGGGACGGTTCTTGTCGTGGCGCGTGCGCAGGTACAACTCCTGCGGCTGGCAGCGCAGATAGACCACGGTGCCGCGCGCCTTCAGGGCGGCGCGGTTTTCCTCCAGCAGCACGGCGCCGCCGCCAGTGGCGAGGACGATGCCGTCGCGCCGACTGAGTTCGTCGATCATGGCCGCCTCGCGCTTGCGGAAGCCGGCCTCGCCCTCGATCTCGAAGATGGTGGGAATGCTCACCCCGCAACGGGCGACGATTTCCTGGTCCGAATCGATGAACTCCAGACCGCGCTGCCGGGCCAGCAGTTTGCCAATGGTGGTCTTGCCGGCACCCATGAGGCCGACCAGAAAAATGTTGCAGCTCGGGATCATGGCGGGATTGTAACCGTCAGCCTGGGCGACGGCGGGCCAGCAGCCTTTCCACGGCGTCGCGCAGGCCGCCCTCGGGCAGGTGGTCCTCGAGGTCGCGGAAGGAGGCCAGGGCCGCCGCCGGCAGGTCCTGCTTTTCCGGTGGCGCGGGAAAGGACCAGTCGGCGCGCACCTTGACCTTCACCGTCGCCACCGCGGCGCCGGCCGCGACCAGCGCGCGCGCCACGCCGCCGGCCTGGGCGCGCACGCGGCTGGCGGCGGCGCCGTTGGCGCAGAACACCAGGGCGGTGTCGCCCTGGATGGCCGCCACGCGGCAGGCGCGCGCCACCGCCTTGGGCACCACGCCGGCGAAACGGCGATTGAGGGCGGCCAGCCATTCCGCTTCGGGCAGGGCCACGGCCAGCGAGCGATCGGCCTGCAGCAAACCGCGCAGGCGCACTAGGGGAAAGGGACGCGAGGCCAAGGCTTTACGGGTAGCGTAGTGCGCAGAGGGGGAAGCGAGGGTATGGTAGCATTCGCCGATTCCGCCCATCCCTCGTATCTCCTTCATTTTTCATGATTTCCAACCTTCTCAAGAAAGTCTTCGGCAGCCGTAACGACCGCCTGCTGAAGCAGTACCGGAGCACCGTCGCCAAGGTCAACGCCCTCGAGGCCGCCTTCGAAAAACTCTCCGACGACGCGTTGCGCGGCAAGACCGCCGAATTCCGCACCCGCCTGGAGGGCGGCGAGAGCCTCGACGCCCTGCTGCCGGAAGCCTTCGCCACCGTGCGCGAGGCCGCCAAGCGGACGCTGGGCATGCGCCACTACGACGTGCAGATCGTCGGCGCCATGGCCCTGCACCAGGGCAAGATTTCCGAGATGCGCACCGGCGAGGGCAAGACCCTGATGGCCACCCTGGCGGTCTACCTGAACGCCCTGACCGGCAAGGGCGTGCACGTGGTGACGGTGAACGACTACCTGGCCAGCCGCGACGCCGACTGGATGGGCAAGATCTACCGCTTCCTGGAGCTCAGCGTCGGCGTGATCGTGTCGCAGCAGCCCAACGAGGAGAAGCAGGCCGCCTACGCCGCCGACATCACCTACGGCACCAACAACGAATACGGCTTCGACTACCTGCGCGACAACATGGTGTTCACCCCGCAGCAGCGGGTGCAGCGGCCGCTCAACTACGCCATCGTCGACGAGGTGGACTCGATCCTCATCGACGAGGCGAGGACCCCGCTGATCATCTCCGGCCAGGCCGACGACAACGTCGCCATGTACCAGATGATGAACCAGGTGCCGCCGCGTCTCACGCGCATGGCGCACGAGCCCAAGCCGGACGAGCCGCCGCCGCCCGGCGACTACTCGGTGGACGAGAAGGCGCACCAGGTGCTGCTGTCCGAGGTCGGCCACGAGAAGGTCGAAGCCATCCTCACCGAACTGGGCGTGCTGGCCCCGGGCACCAGCCTCTACGACGCCGCCAACATCTCGCTGATCCACCACGTCTATGCCGCGCTGCGCGCGCACGTGCTGTACCACAAGGACCAGCACTACGTGGTGCAGAACGGCGAAGTGGTGATCGTCGACGAGTTCACCGGCCGCCTGATGACTGGCCGGCGCTGGTCCGATGGTTTGCACCAGGCCGTGGAAGCCAAGGAAGGCGCCACCATCCAGCGCGAGAACCAGACACTGGCCTCGATCACCTTCCAGAACTACTTCCGCATGTACCAGAAGCTGGCCGGCATGACCGGCACGGCCGACACGGAAGCCTACGAATTCCAGCAGATCTACGGCCTGGAGACGGTGATCATCCCGACCAACCGGCCGATGATCCGCAAGGACATGAACGACCTGGTCTACCGCACCGCCGACGAAAAGTGGCAGGCAGTCATCGCCGACATCCGCGACTGCCACAAGCGCGGTCAGCCGGTGCTGGTGGGCACCACCTCGATCGAGGTGAACGAGTTCCTGTCCGACCTGCTCACCAAGGAAAAGCTGCCGCACCAGGTGCTCAACGCCAAGCAGCACGAAAGGGAAGCCCAGGTGGTGGCGCAGGCGGGCCTGCCGGGCGGCATCACCATCGCCACCAACATGGCCGGCCGCGGCACCGACATCGTCCTGGGCGGCAGCATCGCCAAGGAGATCGATGCCATCCAGGCGGACGACCGCCTGAACGCCGAGGACAAGGCCGCCCGCGTCGCCGCGCTCAAGGCGGACTGGGCGCCGCGCCACCAGACGGTCATCGACGCCGGCGGCCTGCACATCATCGGCACCGAGCGGCACGAGTCGCGCCGGGTGGACAACCAGTTGCGCGGCCGTTCCGGCCGCCAGGGCGATCCCGGCTCGTCGCGCTTCTATCTGTCGCTGGAAGACCCCCTGCTGCGCATCTTCGGCGGCGAGCGCCTGAAGATGATCATGGACAAGCTGAAGATGCCCGAGGGCGAGGCCATCGAGCACGCCATGGTCAACCGCTCGCTGGAATCGGCGCAGCGCAAGGTGGAGCAGCGCAACTTCGACATCCGCAAGCAACTGCTCGAATACGACGACGTCGCCAACGACCAGCGCAAGGTCATCTACTCGCAGCGCAACGAACTGCTGGAGACCCAGGACGTCCGCGAGGGCATCGTCGGCATGCGCGCGCAGGTGCTGCACGACACCATCAACGAACACATGCCGCCGGGCAGCATGGCCGAGCAGTGGGACGTGGCCGGTCTGACCCAGGTCCTGGCCGCCGAATTCCTGCTCGAATGCCCGGTGCAGCAGTGGCTGGACGCGGACGAACGCCTGGACGAGCAGGGCGTGCGCGAGCGCATCGTCGACACCGCGGACCAGAGCTACGCCGCCAAGGAAGCGCTGGCCGGCACCGAGAACCTGCGCAACTTCGAGCGCGCCATGCTGCTGCAGAGCCTGGACAACCACTGGCGCGAGCATCTCGCCGCCATGGACCACCTGCGCCAGGGCATCCACCTGCGCGGCTACGCGGCCAAGAACCCGAAGCAGGAATACAAGCGCGAGGCCTTCGAGCTGTTCGAGCGCATGCTGGCCACCATCTCGCGGGAGGTCACCCAGGTCACCCTGACCGTGCAGATCCGCAGCGAGGCGGATGTGGAAGCGGTGGAGCCCCAGGAGGCGCCGGTCAGCAACGTCAAATACCAGCACGCCGACTACGACGAGGCCCTGGCTGCCGACGACGACGCGGCCGCAGTCCAGCAGCCCATCCATCGAGATCACGCCAAGGTGGGTCGCAACGACCCCTGTCCCTGCGGCTCGGGCAAGAAATACAAGCACTGCCACGGCAAGCTGGCCTGAGGCTTTTCACCCACTCCCCGACGGGGAATGGGTGAAAAGCTTCCTTGCCGGGAGGCGCCCGCTTGTATAACCTAGCGTGACAGTCAACTATTCATCCCGCCCATGCCCTACTACATCTACAAGATCGGCCCGCTGAACATCCTGGAGAAGCAGGGCCAGGCCGAAAGCTTCAAGGAAGCCAAGGCCGTCGCCAACGAGCTGCGCAAGCAGCTGGACCCCAAAGCCGGCCAGGCCATCAAGATGATCTTCGCGGACAACGAACTCGCCGCCGAGGACACCTTGTCGCAACCCCGGGAACTGGATGCTTCCCTGGCCGGGGACGATTACTGATCGGGGCGTGGGTTCTGGGTGGTAGGAAGTAGGAAAATCGTCCCCACCCCTCACCCTTCCCTCCTCACCCCCCATCCATGAGCGGCTACAACGAGGACGCCTACCGGCAGGCGCGGCAAACCGCGATCGACCTGCCCTGCCCCTTCGAGCGGGCGCTGCTGTCCCGCTGTGTCGCCTGCTTCAAGGCGCGCAAGCTGCTGCTGGCGGAACGCGAGGCCATCGCCTGCTCGGAACGCGAGGCCAACGCCGCCTGCAAGGCCTTCCACGAAGCCCTGCACCGCAATGCCCGCTTCGCCCTGCACATGGACCCCGCGCAACCCTGGCCTTTCGGCAAGGAGATCCGCGCCCAGTGCGGCGGCGTGCTGGGGCTGCTGGACGCCCTCGAACAGGGCGCCGAGATCGAGGCCGACGTGGCGGCGCTGATGCGCGAAGGCATCGCGAAGTTCGGCGATGTCGAGCGTTTCCCCTACTCCGCCATCATGCGCGCCGTCGCCCACTACGAGCCGCGCAGGCGGCGGGATCGGTGAACCTGGTCGGAACGTGTGTCGGTTCCCGGTAGGAGCCGGCTTGCCGGCGATTGGCCGGTATATCGCGGGCAAGCCGGCTCCTACAAAACCTGCTCACAATGCCGCGCGCCGGTCTCCCCGCCGGAATCCGGGCAACTCCCCCGCCACCCCGCGCCCCAGCGCAATGGCCTTGAACAGTTCCCCCATTTCCGAGGGTTGCAGCAAGCGCTGGACGGCGGTGGCAGCACGCAGATAAGGCGGCGTCATCGGTTCCATTTCCAGCATCAGCTCGAGGATGCCGGCGTCCATGAGGAAATTGGCCTGGCTGGTGTAGCCCAGCAGATCGAGTCCGGCCTCCTGGCCCGCGCGTGCCACGGCGCTGAAATCGACGTGCGCGGTGAGGTCGGCCAGACCCGGCAGGAAGAAGGGATCGTCCAGCGCATGCTGGCGGTAATGCGCGCGCAAGGTGCCCATGTGGCGCTGCGGGTGGTAGTACTCGGCGCGCGGATAGCCGTAATCCAGGAACAGCAGCAGGCCGCATTCCAGGCGGTCCGCCAGGCTGGCGATGAGAGCGGGGGCCGCAAGGTTGATTTCGCAAAGATACGAGAAAGACCCCGTCACACCGGCGTATGCAGCTGTCCCCTCAGCGCTGGTTTCTGGATTCCGGCTTGCGCCGGAATGACCGTCGAGCGCCAAGGTCGCAAGGGGTAGCCGGGCCACGGCCTCGGCCAGGTCTGGCGAAGCCACCGGCCGGTCGGCCCAGGCGAAGCCCGCTTGCGTCCACACCACACCCCGTTCCAGCACCCCCTCCGCCGACCCATGCAGCAAGTGCGCCGGCAGGGCATCCAGCACCTCGTTGCCCAGGATGACGCCGCGCAGCCGGTCCGGCAGGGCATCGAGCCAGGCCACCCGCGGCAACAGATGGGAGGCCTGTTCCGCCAGCAACTGCCGCTGGCGTGCCCGTAAATCCGGGCTCACCTCCAGGATCAGATAGCGCTCCGGCAGGCATGCCAGCCGTTCCAGTTCCAGCAGCATATCCACCGCCAGGCGGCCGCTGCCCGCGCCCAGTTCCAGCAGGTCGCCGCCGCTCCGGGCGAGGACCTGGGCCACCACGCGGGCCAGGGTACGGCCGAACAGGGGCGTGAGTTCCGGCGCGGTGACAAAATCTCCCGCGCCACCGAACTTGGCCGCGCCGCCGGCGTAATACCCCAGGCCCGGGGCATACAGGGCCAGATCCATGTAGCGGACGAAGGGAATCCAGCCGCCGGCCCCTTCGATCTCGTCGCGGATACGCCGGACGAGCCTTTCGCTGTGGGCCAGGGCTGCCGCGTCCGGCGCGGGCAGGGAAGACGGGGAAGATGGAGCGGGCATGATGGCTGTGCTAGGTTGTAGGCATGATAACGGAGCCGCCCCCCACTCCACCCGTGGTCGCCATCCTCGGCGCCGGGCCCGCCGGCATGTCCTGCGCCAACGCCTGCCTGTCCTTCGGCCTCGCGCCGGTGGTCATCGAACGCGACGATCACGCGGGCGGCGCCCAGCGCGCCAACTTCCACCCCAACCTGTGGATGCTGGGATCCCCCGGCGAAACGGGGGAGGAGATGAGCCGGCGCATGGCCGATCATTTCGCCACCCTGGCCGTGCCCACGCGTTTTCGCTGCGAAGTGACCGGGGTCGAGATGGAAGGTGGCCGCTTCCGTCTGCAACTTGCCGGCGGGCCGGACGGCGCCCCCGCCAGCCTGCGCGCCGACGCCATCGTGCTCGCCACAGGCATGCGGCCCCAGGCCAGCGCCGAACTGGCAGCCCTGGCCCGCGCCTGCGCGCGGGTCATCGTCGGCCCGCTCTCCCCCACCATCCGCGATGGCATCCACGGCCGCGAAGTGCTCATCCTGGGCGGCGGCGACAATGCCCTGGACCATGCCCTGTTCCTGCGCGAGCGCGACAACCGGGTAACCGTGTGCACCCGCGCCGGATTCTCGGCGCGGGCCGCCTTCCTCGCCGCCTGCCGGGATCAGGCCGGCATCACCCTGCGCGCGCAATGCCGCCCGCAGGCCATCCTGCCCCGGAACGACGGCTTGCGCGTGCGCTGGTCCGACGAGGAGCGGGATTTCGACTGGCTGCTGGTGATGTATGGCTACCGGCCCAATGTCGACGTGCTGGAACGCTTCCCGCCGGCACTGCGGCCCGCTCTGACCGCCGGCAGCCATGTGCGCGTCGACGCCTGGCAGCGCACCTCGGTGCCCGGCCTCTACGCCGCCGGCGACCTCACCGAATCGGCCCAGCCCTCGGTGCCCACCGCCATCGCCCAGGGCCTGGCGGCGGCGCGGGCGATCGAGCGGGACCGGCGCGCGGCGTGATCAATTCGCGGCCGGACGGTATTCCGGAATCCAGCCTCGTAAGCGCTCCCGCACCGTCTCGTCCGGCTCGGTCTCGGCATTACCTATCCAGGCCAGGATGGCGTCGACCTCCTCCGCTTGGGCTTCCCGTGCCCGTGCCACGCGCAGCTTGGCATGGGGTGTGGGCAGGGTGGTTTCGGCGTCCACCAGGAGTTCCTCGAAGAGTTTCTCGCCGGGGCGCAGGCCGGTGTATTCAATGCGAATCTCGTCCTCGGTCTTGCCCGACAAGCGGATCATGAGCCGCGCCAGTTCGGCGATGCGCACCGGCTCGCCCATGTCCAGCACGAAGATCTCGCCACCCTGCCCCATCAGGCCGGCCTGCAGCACCAGCTGGGCCGCCTCGGGAATGGACATGAAGAAGCGGGTGATCTCCGGATGGGTCACGGTGACGGGGCCGCCAGCCTCGATCTGCTGCCGGAACTTGGGGATGACGCTGCCGGAGGAGCCCAGCACGTTGCCGAAACGGACCGAGATGAACCGGGTTCCATCCGGCGCTTGCAAGGCCTGGCAAACCATCTCGGCGAGCCGTTTGGAGGCGCCCATCACGTTGGTGGGGTTGACCGCCTTGTCGGTGGAAATCATGACAAACTTCCCCACCCCCGCCGCGCGCGCGGCGTGCGCTGTGACGTAGGTGCCCAGCACGTTGTTGCGCATCGCCTGCAGGGCGTTCTCCTCCATCAGGGGGACGTGCTTGTAGGCGGCGGCGTGGAACACCACATCGGGCCGGTGCGAAGCCATCACCTCGCCCATGCGGAAAGCATCCTTGACGTCGCCGATGACGCAGGCGATGGCCAGATCGGGATGGCTCGCGCGGAACTCCTGTTCCACCTGATACAGGACGTATTCCCCCATCTCCACCAGCACCAGACGGGCCGGATGGAAGCGGGCAATCTGCCGGCACAGCTCGGAACCGATGGACCCGCCCGCGCCGGTCACCAGCACCACGCGTTCGGTCAGCAGACGATGCAGTCCCGCACTGTCGAGTTCAACCGGGTCCCGGCCGAGCAGATCGTCGAGCTGGATGGGGCGCAGGGCGGAGACCGACACGCGCCCATCCATGAGATCCTCCAGGGAGGGAACGGTCATCACCTTCAAGCCGCCCGCCCCGCAAAGCTCGGTGAGCTGCTTGCGCAGCGCATGATGGGCCGACGGCAAGGCCAGGATCACGTCGCTCACCTCCATGCGCCGCGCCCAATGTTCCAGCTCCCGCAAGGCCCCCAGCACCGGCACGTCCTGGATGCGCCGACCGATCTTGGCCGGATCGTCGTCCAGCAGGCCGACCACCCGGTAGCCCGAAGGATTGCGGGCCAGTTCCCGCAGCAGGAAGTCCGCCGCCGAACCCGCCCCCAGCACCAGCACGGGACGCGTTTCCGGATGCAGCAGGGCGGCGATGCGGTGCTCCTTCCAGGCACGGTAGGCCATGCGGCTGCCGCCCATGATGAGCAGCAGCAGGATGGGATCCAGGATCAGCACCGAGCGCGGCACCACCGCCTCGACCCGGAACATGATCAGAATGGACGGCACCGCCACCGCCGAAACGGCAACCGCCATCAGGATGCGCTTCAGGTCGGGCAGGCTGGCGAAGCGCCAGATGCCACGATAGAGGCCGAAATACCAGAACAATACGGCCTGCAGAGGCACCACCCAGAGCAGGGTGGCCAGGGCGGCCGAGAGGTATTCGTCGGGCAGACCTAGGTTGAAGCGCAACAGGTAGGCGCCAACCCAGGCCGCCACTGCCGCCAGCAGGTCGTGCAGGATGACCAGAGTTGTGCGCGGGTTAATCCGCATGGATGTGCGCCTCCCAGCGACGATCGATGGCATGCATCGCCCACGTATAGAAAATGACCCAACCCACCAGGATGCTCCAGCGCGCATCCGGTCGGACCTCCATCAGCAAGCCGGAAATGGCGGCCATACCCATCACGCCATAGGCCACTCCGGCAAGACGGCGGTGACTGTATCCCATGCGCACCAGGCGCTGATAATAATGGCTGCGGTGTGCCTGCCACACCCTCTCACCACGCAGTACGCGCTGCGCCAGTGTAACGGTAGCGTCGACGATGAAGGGTGAGAAGGCCAGCAGCGGCACGGACCAGTGCCACACACCTTGTTGTATCCCGAGAATGCCCAGCGCGGCAGCGAGAAAACCGAGGGGGATCGAGCCGGCATCGCCCATGAACAGCCGCGCCGGCGGGAAGTTGTAGCGCAGAAAAGCCAGTGCCGCCGCCGCGATCGCCGCGCTGAAGGCGGCCAGTCCCGGCGCGCCGCCCAGCCATGCCGCGCCCGCCAGCGCACCGAAGCCAATGGCCGCCATGCCGCCCGCCAGCCCGTCCGAGCCGTCCATGAAGTTGTAGAGATTGGTCATCCATACCACCGCCAGGGTGCCCGCCAGCAGCGCCCACCCGGTCAACCCCAAGACAAAAAGACAGCCCGCCGCCGCGACGAAGTGGGCTAGGAAGCGCACCCGCACCGGCAGGCCGCGCACATCGTCGGCGAGCGACACCCCGGCCAAGGCGAAGGCGCCCAGCATGACCGGGAACAGGCCCGCGTCGGCCAGCACCAGGCTCGCCACGGCGACGCCCGCCATGATGCCGACCCCACCGATACGCGGCGTCGGCGTCGCGTGCAGCGAGCGCTCGTTGGGATGATCCATCGGCATGCGCCCCCCGCGACGCAGCAGCCAAGCGAGCGTCAGCCAACAAACTGCGAAGGCCGCCAGGACAGCGAAAGCAATCATCATCCAGCGACCGTCTCCGCCAACCCGACTGCCATTGAATACGGCGGCGCCCAGCCCAGGCGAGCGCGGATCAGCGAACTGTCCACCCACAACGAGCCGGTCAACCGCGCCACCGCCGCCCGCTTGCCGAGCAGCGTACCAGCGAATTCGAGCATGCCCACAGGCACCGGCAGCAGGCGCGCCGGCCGTCCCATAGCCCGCGCCACTGCGCGCACCAGTTCCGGCGTCGACACCGGCTGGCCGTCGTCGATCAGGAACGTCTGCCCGGCCGCAGCCGGGTGCTCGACGCAGACCCGGATGGCGTCGACGAAATTCCCCAGGTACAGCAGACTGCGCCGGTTTTCGATCGCCCCCAGCGGCAACGGCCAGCCGCGTGCGACCATGTCGAGCAGACGCCGGAAATTCGCCTTCACCCCCGGCCCGTAGACCAGCGGGGGGCGCAGAATCACCACTTCCATTCCCGTCGCCGACTCAATCTCGCGCAACCCATGCTCCGCTTCCCACTTGGAGATCGCATACGGATCCTCCGGCGCCGGCGCATCGGTCTCGCGATACGGCGCATCGCGCCCCTCACCATTGACCTTGATGCTGCTGACGAACACGAAGCGTTTTACGCCGGCCTGCGCCGCCTGGTGGGCGAGGTTGAGCGTGGCGTCGGTGTTGGTCGCCCGGTAGAGCGCCAGCGAGTCGGAGGCGGTGTCGTGCATCACATGGACGCGCGCGGCGAGGTGGACGACGGCGTCGCATCCCGACAGCGCCATGCGCCAATCGGTTTCCCGACCCATGTCGCCGACCACGCACTCATGCGGCAGGCCGCTTGCCAGTCGCACGGCCGGGATGCAGCCATGCCACTTCTGCAAAAGGTGATCGCACAGTGCCCGCCCGACGAAGCCGGTCGCGCCGGTGACGAGAACGGTCCATTCTTCTGCCACCTTATTTCTGCCACACCACGCGATTCACGTAGTCGGTGTAGCTCAGCACGATGCGCAGCACCTTGTCGGAGACGTTAGGCGCCAAGTAGTCAGCGACCGGACGCAGTAGCCGTGCCTCACCCCGTGGTTGTGCGTCGAGGATGGCGATTGCCTGCCTGACACGCGCCCAGGATAGGCCAACCATCATCACCGCGCCTTCCTCCATGCCTTCGAGGCGTTCGTGCGTCTCGCGCAGGTTGAGCGCCGGGAAGTCGAGGATCGACGATTCCTCGCTGATCGTGCCGCTGTCGGAGAGCGTCACGCGCGCGTGCATCTGCAGCTGCACATAGTCGAAGAAGCCGAGCGGCTTCAGGAGCTGCACGCGCGGGTCGACGGCGATGCCAGTGGCCTCCAGCCGCTTGCGCGTGCGCGGATGCAACGACATCACCACCGGGCAGTCGAACTCGGCGGCCAGGTTATTCAGCAGCTCACCGAGCAGATCCAGACGCTCTGGCGCGTCGACGTTCTCCTCGCGGTGTGCGCTGACGACGAAGTAGCAGCCGGCGGCAAGTCCCAGGCGATCCAGCACGTCCGACGCGTCGATCGACGCCCGGTAGTGCGCGAGCACCTCGGCCATCGGGCTGCCGGTGGTAATCACACGGTCGGTCGGCAGACCCTCGCGCATCAGGTTCTGCCTAGCCAGCTCGCTATAAGGCAGGTTGATGTCAGCGATGTGGTCGACGATCTTGCGGTTGGTCTCTTCCGGCACGCGCGCGTCGAAGCAGCGATTGCCGGCCTCCATGTGGAAGATCGGGATGTGCCGGCGCCTGGCCGGGATCGCCACCAGGCTGCTGTTGGTGTCGCCGAGGATGAGCACCGCTTCGGGCGCCTCGCGCTCCAACAGCGGGTCGATCTTGGCGATGATGTTGCCTATTGTCGCCGCCAGCGTATCGCCGACAGCTTCGAGGAAGTGATCCGGTCGGCGGATGCCGAGCTCCTCAAAAAAAATCTGGTTCAACTCGTAATCGTAGTTCTGCCCGGTGTGCACCAGCAAATGATCGGCGAAGCGGTCGAGGCGGTCGATAACGCGCGACAGACGGATGATCTCCGGCCGCGTGCCAAAGATGGTCATCACCTTGAGCATCGGCGCGGACGCTGCTGCCGCCGTCTCCAACGTCGTCGTTTCAGGCATCGAGCGCCTCGCGGATGATGTCGAGCTTCATAAGCAGCGCCTTGACCTGCTCGACGTTCAGGCGCTCGGTGTTATGCGAGGTGTAGTCCTCGAAGGTCGAGACGCGCGTCTCGCCCTCGACGAAGTACTTCGCGTAGTTGAGGTCGCGGCTGTCGGCCGGCACGCGGTAGTAGCGGTCCGTGTCATCGGCGCGCGCCATCTCCTCGCGCGAAAGCAGAGATTCATAAAGCTTCTCGCCGTGGCGTGTTCCGATGATGCGAACTTCGCTCTGGCTGGAAAACAAATCCCGCAGGGCTTGCGCCAGATCACCCACCGTCGATGCCGGCGCCTTCTGCACGAAGATATCGCCCTGCACCGCGTGCTCATAAGCATGCAGCACCAGATCGACCGAATCATCGAGCGACATCAGGAAACGTGTCATGTTCGGGTCGGTAACCGTCAGAGGCTTGCCAGCCTTTATCTGCTCGATGAAAAGCGGAATGACCGAGCCGCGTGAGGCCATCACGTTACCGTAGCGCGTCGCGCATAGCACCGTCTCGCCAGGGTTGCGCATACGCGCCTTGGCGACCATCAGCTTTTCCATCATCGCCTTTGAGATGCCCATCGCGTTCACCGGATAGACGGCCTTATCGGTCGACAGCACGACAACGCGCTCTACACCGCAGGCGATTGCCGCGTTCATCACGTTCTCGGCGCCGAGCACGTTGGTGCGCACCGCCTCCATCGGGTAGAACTCGCACGACGGCACTTGTTTCAAAGCCGCCGCATGGAACACGTAATCGACACCGTTCATCGCCTGATAGACGCTGTCGTAGTTGCGCACGTCGCCGATGTAGAACTTGAGCTTGGCGTTGTTCAGCGCGATGCGCATGTCCTCCTGCTTCTTCTCGTCGCGGCTAAAGATGCGGATCTCGCGCACGCCGGTGTCGAGGAAGCGGGACAGCACGGCGTTGCCGAAGGAGCCAGTACCGCCGGTGATCATCAGGGTTTTACCATCGAACATCGAACTGTCCTTCAGTTAAAGTCGCGCATGCGGGCAACCAGTTCTGGCCACGGCGGCGCGACGTAGCCGGTTGCCTCGCGGAAGCGAGTGGTGTCGAGGGAGCGGTCAATGACCACGCTGTCGTCGGGTTCGATCTCGATCGCCTTGCCGTACACGGCGGCGACGAGCTTGAGCAACTCGTACTTGGCGATCGGCGCCGC
This sequence comes from bacterium, assembly GCA_009772925.1. Classification (GTDB taxonomy): domain Bacteria; phylum Pseudomonadota; class Gammaproteobacteria; order Burkholderiales; family Thiobacillaceae; genus PFJX01. Next base: position 5,725 of record WOUQ01000006.1, on the reverse strand, counting down.
GGCGACGTGGTAGAGGCCGGACAGGTCGGGGCGCGGCAGCACCACGTCGCGCACGACGCTTGACAGCTCGATGGTCGGCAGCCCGGAGAACACCGCTTTTCGGTAGCCGCGGACCTTGCCGTCCTGCGCGAGGAACCAGCCGACCAACGCGTGCGCGCCATCGAGTTCGCGGCCGATGATCGACGTGCGCAGCGTGATCGTGTGCGGGTAGGCGACCTCGCCCAGGTACTTCGACTTGCCGTAAAGATCCTCGGCGTCGGAGGGATCGGTCTCGCGGTAGTTGCCCTTGCGCCCATCGAACACGCAGTCGGTGCTCACATGCACCAGACGCGCGCCGACCAGCGCACACAGCCGCGCGAGGCGATGCGGCAGCAGCGCGTTGATCGGCAGCGCCTGCAACGGATCGGCGGCGGCGGCGAGCTGCTTGACTAGCCCGATGCAGTTGATCACCACCTGCGGACGCACCTCGTCGAACAGGCGCGCCAGCGCGTCGGCGTTCTCGACGTCGACGCCGCTCACGATCCGCCCTGCGAGCTGCGCGGCGAAATGACGCCTGACGCCGGCCGAACGCGCGGTGCCATAGACATCGTGCGCGTCGCCTTCGGCGAGTATGCGCAGCATCGCATTGCCGAGCATGCCGGACGCGCCGAGCACTAGAATCTTCACGTCATCTTCCTCCGGTGAGTAGCCGCGAGTTCTGCCAACTGCGCGGCCAGATCGTCTGCCAGACGGTCGAGCGAGAAATGCTCGAACGCGTAGCGGCGGGCATTTTCGCCCATTTTGCGGCGTGCGTCCGCATCCAGCGCGGCCAGCCGTGCAACGGCAGCTGCCAGCGCGGCGGCGTCGCCGGCCGGGCAGGCGAGTCCGGCACCGGCCTCGACAACCACCCGCGCGCCCTCGCCGTTCAACGCAGCGATCACCGGGCGACCGGCGGCCAGATAGCCCTGCACCTTGCTCGGGATCGTCTGCGCGAAGATCGGCTCGTCGCGCAGCGAAACCAGCAGGGCCGAGGCGGCGGCGTAGCAGTGCGGCATCGCGGCCGGCGGGAAGCGTCCGGGCAATTCGACGTTGGTCAGCCCGCGGCGCGCGACCTCGGTCGCCAGCCAGCCCGACACGCTGCCGCTGCCGATCAGGAAGAAGCGCACCGACGAGCCCTCGCGCTGCAGCCGCTCGGCGGCGTCGATCACCGTGTGGAGCGCCTGCGCGGTGCCGAGGTTGCCGGCGAAGACCACCGAGAAGCCGGCGGCGATCTTCTCGGCGAGCGCGGCGACCGGCGCGTCGGCGGCCGCCGGCCCGGTCTCGTCGACCCAGGCGTTCGGGTAGTAGCGGATCTTGCGCGCATCGTCGGTGAGCGCCGCGATCGGTGCGCGGAAGCCCTCGGACGGCACCAGCAGGCGGTCGGTGTGGCGGTAGATGAAGCGCACTACGCGCGCCACCAGTGCCAGCACCTTGCCGTTCCTGACGAAGCCGGTTGCCGCCAGGCTCTCCGGCCACAGGTCCTGCACCCACAGCGCCAGCGGCGCGCGCTTTTGCCGGGCGAGGAAGATCGCCGGCAGCGTCTGCAGGATCGGCGACGGCGCATAGACGAATACCGCGTCGAAGCGGCGGCCGCGCAGCAGCCAGGGGCCGAAGGACAACCCGGCGGCGACGAAGGACAGGTAGTTGAGCGCCAGCCGCCAGCCCGACTTCCGCCCGCGCGGAAAGAGCGGCACGCGGACGACCTCGATGCCCCGCCAGTCCTCACGGCGGCAGCCCCAGGCCGAATGACCGGCGAAGACCTCGCCGTCCGGGTAGTTCGGCTTTCCGGTGAGCACGGTGAGTTCGACGCCGCGCTCGGCGAACGCCAGCGACAACGCGTTGATGCCGAAGGTCTCCGGCCAGAAGTACTGGCTGACGAGCAGGACTTTCATCGCGTGACCACTTGCTGCATCCCTTACAGCTGAACAACTCGGCGAAGAAAGTCGCCCGGAGCAAGAGGGCACACCGGTGGTTCGCCGTGCCGAAGCAGACGCCGAACCGATCGAGCAATCGAGACCGGTGAGTGCGGATCAAAAGTCTGTTCCGGGACGATCACATCACGCACATAGTCCAGCTCGGCCGCGACCACCGTCAGGCCAGCACGCTTTGCCTCGATGAGGGGTAAGCCGAAAGACTCGAACAGCGAGGGATAGACCAGTGCGCCGGAGTCCGCGTACAGCGCACCGATTTCCACGCTGGTCAGGGTTCCAAGGTTTTGGATGCGCAGCCGGTGAAAGACTACCTTGGACTGGATTTCTTCGAGCAACCTGTGATCTGCGAGTGGATCAAGCGTCAAACACAGCGAAGGAAAAATTCGCTCAGTTGCCAAGAGACACCATGCTTCGACGAGGGCACGATGATTCTTGTGTGGTTCTCCGCTGGCGACGTAAAGAAAGTCGAAGCGCCGAGTTGTGGCGTCCGACTTTCGGGGCGCATCAACCGGTTGGAAAAAAGGCTCGACGCGTGCGGCAGCCTGCAGGGTTTCCGCTACCTCGCGTTGCATTGACGGCGTCTGAACCAAAATCTCCGCTCGACGCAAAAATGCCCTTAACCAGACTCGCTCGATAGCAATTCGCAATCGCGCCTGCCAGCGCATTCCCGCAAGGCTGCGCCGGGCCAAGAGGTACCGGTTCTGCACGAACACCTTGACCCTGCAAGCCATCGCAAACAACGGTGGCAAGTTGCCGAGGCACAACACGACGTCGTCGGCACTCACCAGTTTCCGCAAGGTCCATTCGGCTGCGAACCTGCGGGGAACGGACGGAGCAACCCGGATAACCAGAACATCTGAGGACAGCGATTTCGGAAGCTCTAGCCGTTCGTCCAGCAAAGCCGTGCAGGGATACCCACCCATTTCGGCGAGCAGCGCCAGTAACAGGGTTTTCCCTCCGCCCTGATGGATGTTCGGCGCGTGCAGGATCAGCTTCATGAGGTGGCCCTTGGCCGCGCCAAAACCATGAGCGTCTCTCCGCCCAACAGGCGTACGCCTGCGTCGCCAAGCAGAGTGTTGGTCATCCGGCGCAACAAACCGGCCAGCCGAGTGCGGAGCGAACGGTTCGGCGCGGAATACGCGGCACCGGTGTAACGTGCTTCGATCACTTCGAACCCGCATTCTTCCAGCAGGGCGAGAACCAGTCCCCGGGTAAAAAAATGGAGGTGGCCGACCTTTCGGCGCACATGCAGCAAAGGTGCCTCGCGCAGTACGCTGACCGCTGACAGATCCAGCGGGAAGTGAAAAACTGCATGCCGGCAGCGCCCACTTAGGGTGGCAAGGAAGTCGAAGGGGTTGCCCAAGTGCTCGATTACATCCAGAACCAGCACAAGGTCGGGCACCGCCTCGGATTGCTCCAGATAGTTGCCGAGAACGAAATGAATTCCAGAATCCCCGTGCTTCTCCCAGAGTTTCGGCAGACCGTGGGCGATGTCGTATCCGGCAAGGGTGGCCCCGGGATAGCACGCTTTAAGGTTGGCCAGCACCCACCCAGCGCCGCAGCCGATTTCCACGATCGAAGCCGGTCGCAAATCGTGCACAGCCAGAAGCTCGGCGACACGTTCCGCCTTCCAGGGCGAATCGTTGGCGTCCCAGTCGGGGTTGTTCTCTGCGTATTCGCCGTTCGTATAGCGCCGGGCAACGATGTCGTCGTTCATGATCGCAAGCTCGTCGAGTCAAAGATAGATTCATAGTGACACGCGACTTGGGCCGCCGAGTAGCGCTCGCGCACCGCTGCGGCGACGGCCGGCGGCACCGCCGGCGGGGCCAGCACGAATTCGCGCAGCGCCGCCACCGTCGCCGGCGACAGGCCCGCATCGCGCGCCAGCGTCAGCGCCGCCGGGTAGGCGGCGAGCGCCGCCACCGAGGTGTCGCGCGCGAAGCTGACCAGGTTGAGGATGGGTTTGCCGACGGCCATGTATTCGATCACCTTGCTCGCCAGTTGCGCTTCCGAATCATTGCCGATATTGACCAGCACGTCCGCATCGACCATCGCCTGCAGTACCTCGGCGCGGCCGACCATGCCGTGCGTCACCAGCGCGTCGCGCACGGCCGGCGGGCAGGCGGCGAACTCGTCCGCGCAATCGTTGAGCGTGCCGTAGAAGTGCAGCTCGACGCGGCGATGCGGGTGAGATTCGGACAGCGCCTCCTGCAGCGCGGCGAGGCAGGCGAGCAGGAAGCGCGGGCTGCGCAGCCGGCGGTAGAGCGTGCCGACGAACACCAGCCGCAGCGGCTCGTCGCCCGTGCGCGGCGTCGGTGGCGGCGCTGGCGGCAACGACAGGAGCGGCGGAATGACGTCGATGCGTTCCGCCGGCAGGCCGAAGTGAGCCGCGTAGAGCTGCTGCGTCGATGCGGTGGTGACGCTCAGTGCATCGGCGCCAGCGACGACGCGCGCCTCGACCGCGCGGTTCAGCCAGCCGTAGAGCCGGTGGTTGTTCGGCGACGGTTCGTGCATCAGGTGGAAGGGGTCGCCGATGTCGACGAACCATCTCGTGCCGCGCGCGTGAGCATCGGAGAGCAGGCCGACGAGGTGGCCCGTGAACGGGTGCGACACCGAGACGATCCAGTCGAAGCGCTTTTCGGCCGCGAGCGCGCGCGCCGCGCGCGTCGCCGGGATCACCCAGCCGCAGGCGAAGTCTGGCCAGTACAGCGCCCGCCAAAGCGCGCGCACGCCGCCGCGCAGCCGCGTGCGCCAGCCGCCCGCGGGTGCCGCGGCGGCGGCCGGCGTGCCGGCGGTAACGCGCGACGCGCCGTCGAGCAGCCAGTCGCGCACACGATGCACGACGACGCCGTCGGCGTCGCGGCCGGCGGCGCCGGCCGCCGCGCACAGCACGTGCACGTCGTGGCCGCGGCGCACCAGTTCCGCAGCGACGGCAGCCCAGCGGAAGGCGCGTGGCGTCAGCGCGGGCGTGTAGGAGTAGCTGACGATCAACAGCCTCATCGCGGCAGGGACTCGACCAGGCGCCCGTAGGCCGGCGAGAAGGGGAGGGGTTCCGGGGTCGGGTCGGTCAGCACCAGGCCGCCGTCGGCGAAATCGTGCACGACGACCGCGTCGTCGGCGATCTCGATCATGCGATAAACGAAAGGCCCGTAGCCGGCGTGGCGGCCGACGAAGCCGCGCGGCCCGAAGTACAGGCACTGCCCTTCGGCGGCGCCGCGCAGGTCGAACAGGTGGCGACTCAGGTCGGCCGGCTCGCGCCCCGCGACGCGCGGCGCGTGGTGGGCGGCGACCGAGCGGTAGGCGTTGCGGCGCTCGGGGAGGGCCGTATAGAGGTAGGTGCCGGGGTCGCGCACGCGCGTTTCGCCGTCGATGACCAGCTCGATCGCCAACTGGTCGCAGTGCGCGTGCGCGCCGAGGCCGGCAAGGCCGATCTCGCCGCAGCGGATCGCCAAGTAGAGGCGCTGTCCGCGCATCACGTAGCAGCCGATGCCGGGGAAGGCCAGGCACTGCAGTCCGGCGCGCAGGCCAAGCGGCTGCCCGGCGAGGCGCGCGTCGAAACGGCTGGTCCACCGGCTGCCCGCGGCGGCGCGGCGCGTGCTGGCGTCGGTCCAGACGGCCTCATCGGCCGGCGCGGCGGTGGGCGCGCCGGCGGTTCTGTCGGCGACATTTACTTCACTGCCACCTGCGGGGCGAGCGGCGTCGGTGTCGGCAGGCGCGGCATCCACCGCGCGCGCGCCGCGCCCGGCTAGTCCGCACAAGAGGCGCGCCGCCGGGTC